>CAZVXF010000010.1:0-56357 GCA_964630875.1 uncultured bacterium
TTGGATTGTGGTTCCAAATGTCGCGGGTTCGAATCCCGTCGATCGCCCCATTTTCAAATTTCATGACTTTTTTTCAAGCTCTCATCCTTGGAATTGTCCAGGGAATCACTGAATTTTTTCCAATCAGCTCATCCGCTCATCTTCGCCTCTTTAAGAACTTGATGCATATACCCGATGGAGAGCACCTACTCTATTTCGACCTCCTTTGCCATGCCGGCACCCTGCTTGCTGTCATTATTTATTTGAGAAAAGAGGTGTTCCTCGTCCTTGCGAGCATGCGGAAAATCGGACTATTTTTTCTTGCCCTTCTCCCTCTTGTCCCTGCATATTTTCTTCTAAAGCCTGTCAGAATCGCACTTTCTGATCCGATGTATCTCGGGTATTTTCTTTTAGTCACCGCTCTGATTTTATTTTCGGCATCTTTCATAGTGAAAAAAAATCCCCCAAAAACAATTCATGCTCTTTGGATTGGCATGGCACAAGCGCTTGCATTGATTCCAGGAATTTCTAGAAGTGGGTCAACGATTGCTGTCGCCCGTTTCTGCGGTTGGACTTTAAAAGAAGGAGCTCTTTTTTCATTTTTGCTTGCAATTCCAACAATTTTAGGTGGAGAATTATTGGAAACAATTCAGCTTTTGAAAAGCACATCCGCGTCGATTGTCCCTTGGACAAGTTACGCAGCTGGCTTCCTCGCTTCTTTCGGGAGTGGACTTTTCTCATGTAGAACGGTATTCTGGATTTATGAGCGAGGCTTGATTCGGCCCTTTGCTTGGTATTGTTTAACCGTTGGATTGATTGCCCTATTATGGCTAAGAAATTAAAAGCAAAAAGAAAACCGATTCCGAATGACGCAAAGGCGATCATCTATTTGGTTTCTGCCTTTCTATCTTTTATATCTCTTGCAAGCTTTACCTTTCTGGATCCGTCAGTCAATTGGTTAGGCTATATCGGTTACATTGCTGCCCTTGGAAGTGTATATCTTTTTGGATTGGCTTCTTATCTATTGCCTGCCTATTTGTTTTGGCTCGGTGCAACACTGCTCACAAAGAAAAAGAATTCCTACACTGCCTACGACCACATCCATTTTTTTATTCTATTGATATCCTGTGCTGCCTTACTGACCGTATTTGCAGACAGTTACCCCGATGCAGCTTCACGATGGAGCAGCTCAATTATTTCTGAAAAAGCGACATTTTACTTGCATACTGTTGTTCGACATAATTTAGGAGGGATTCCCTGTTACTTTCTCTATGCAGATCTGCCTGTAATCCCTTTACAAAGAATCTTGAACCCTACCGGCTGCACATTGATTTTTTCCTCTCTTGCACTGATTTCGTTCCTTTTCTTAACGCGAGTTCCTCTTTGGACTGTTCTTCAAACAATTGGTCAAGCCTCTACTTCCATGTTTCGAACATTTCTGCAATGGATCAAAAAGAAAAGAGTGAAGCCAATCGTCCCCAAGGCTACAAAAAGTGTGAAGATCAATTTACCTGTTGAGAAAAAACTGGAAGAAATCATTACCGAAGAAAGATTCAAACCGAAAATAATTGAGGCCAAACCGCAACCTATACTTAAAAAAGAACCCATTGCTGTCCCGACAAAGAGCCTCATCCTTCCTTCTAGCAGCAATTATTCGGCACCCCATGCAAATCTTTTATCCTCGGGGAGTCAAAAAACAGACCAGCCTACGCTGAAAAAAGACCTCATGCATCAAGCAGCGGTTTTAGAAGAAACTCTGCGTAGTTTCGGCATCGATGCAAAAGTCGGAGAAATCAATAGTGGTCCGACCATTACTTCATTTGAAGTCCATCCATCAGTCGGCGTTAAAGTGCAGAAGATTAAGGCTTTAGAAAACGACATCGCCTTAAATATGCAGGCGAAGTCCATCCGGATTGTCGCACCCATTCCAGGTAAAGCTGCTGTGGGCGTGGAAGTTCCTGCAATCCATCCGCAAGAGGTCAACTTCAAAGAGATGCTCAATGCCTACACGCAAAAAGGCAAAAAAATGCAGATCCCCATTTTACTCGGGAAAGCAATCAATGGAGATTGGGTGTTTTCAGATCTGGCAAAAATGCCTCACCTTCTCATTGCAGGGGCGACAGGTTCTGGTAAATCTGTTTGCGTGAATACAATTGTCATGTCGATTCTCATGAATGCGCGACCTGAAGAGGTGAAATTCTTGATGATTGACCCGAAGAAAGTGGAACTCACTCAGTACTCTCGACTCCCGCATATGATTGCGCCTGTCATTACAGAAGCTCATGGGGCATACGCAGCCTTGCAATGGCTTGTGAAAGAAATGCAAGTGCGCTACGAAATATTAAAACAATTAGGGCTTCGTAATATTTCTTCATTCAATAGCCGCACAATCAACAAAGAACTTGAAAGCTCTCTCGGGATTCCTGTCCCAGAGCATATGCCGTTTATTGTTGCGATGGTCGATGAGTTTGCAGATTTGATGATGGTTTCAAGCGCCGATATTGAAACCCCCATTGCAAGAATTGCTCAAATGGCAAGAGCTGTCGGAATCCATCTCATTTTAGCCACACAGCGTCCATCTAGAGAAGTCATTACAGGGATTATTAAAGCAAACATCCCCACAAGAATTTCTTTTAAAGTTGCCAGCCGAATTAACTCCCAAATTATTCTCGATGATGTAGGTGCTGAAAGTCTACTTGGAAACGGAGATCTACTTTTCCTCCCACCTGGATCATCTCAACTTGTGCGCGCACAAGGAGCCTACATTAGCGATGAAGACATCAATAAAGTCATTCAACATATTACTAAATCTGCTGAACCGAATTACTTAATTCCATCCTTTGATTCCTTTAAATCTCTAGACCTCGCAGAATCGAGTGAGCCAAAAGGAAAAGACAGCCTTTACGAACAAGCTCTGAATATCGTTGTCAGCTCAAAAAATGCTTCTACTACCTATTTGCAACGAAAACTAAAAATAGGATATGCAAGAGCCGCCGGCCTAATGGATGAGTTAGAAGAAAATGGGATCATTAGCCCAGCTGACGGGGCAAAACCGCGTAGAATTCTATCAACACAGGGAACTCTTTCAATCGAGGAACTCGATGATGAAATTTCTTAGCCTTTTTTTGTTGTGTCTATCTTTGCAAGCAGAACACTTATCTTCTCTTTACTCAACACTTGATCCAAATTCTGTTGCACAGCACTTCGCCTTTTATGAACTCTATCCCACAACAAAAGAGGGCAGAAACTCACTTCGACATGCTTGGGAATTGTTAAAAGGGACTGGCGATCCAGAAATGATTCTGCCTGCCATCGATCTTCAGCCAATGATTACACTTGTCAATCGCACAAGCGAAGAACAAACCCCCTTGTTAAGCGATGAACAGCTTGCAGTGATTGAACGACTTTCACAAAATCTTGGGAATCGAAATCTTCGGGGCTTTAATCTTTGGAATCAGGAAGAAATACTGGCTCTCCAACCCAATGAAATGGATATAGCCAGAGGATTACTCGTTGCTGAAATCGGTAGTCAAGAAAAATCGAAAATTCGGAGTTATGAAGCAACTCTTGATTTAATGGCCCTTCAGATACTTGCCCGCCTCACGCCAGACGCAACCCCACTGCAGAAAGTGCGAGCCATCAACGACTATATTTTTTCTGAAATGCGCTTCCGATTTCCTCCTCACTCTCTGCATGCAAAAGACATTGATCTCTATACCTTTCTCCCCTCCGTTCTCGATAGTAGAAAAGGGGTCTGCTTGGGAGTCTCTATCCTCTACCTATGCCTAGCCCAAAGACTCGATCTTCAACTCGAATCGGTGACGCCTCCGGGTCACATTTATGTTCGACATGTCAGTGCAGATGGTGAAATTACAAACATCGAAACAACAGCTCGAGGAATTGATTTACCATCGGAGGTGTTTCTCGGAGTGGAAACTAAATCGCTACAAACCAGAAATCCAAAAGAAGTCATCGGTCTTGCCTTTATGAACCAAGCAGCTGTGAGCTGGCATCGAGAAGACCCCTTTAGAGCCATTGAGCTCTATCAAAAAGCCATGCCCTTTCTCCCCAATGACTATCTGTTGAATATGTTTCTTGGATTTAATTACCTTTTTGTCGGAAAAGAAGCTGAAGGTAAAGCTCTTTTAGAAAAAGTGAAAGGCGTCATCCCAGAACACGCAGTCTCAACGGATACAGTCTCTGAAGATTATTTAGCGGGTTTAGCAGATGCAGAAAGCATACGCACAGTTTTTTCTGAAGTAAATGAAACAAGAACATCGATTCTGAATAAACGAAAAAAAATTGAAGCCGTCGTCCAAAAGTACCCAAAATTTCGTCAAGGACTCCTTGCACTTGCAATTACCTATCTACAATTGGGAAGGGAAAAAGAAGCCCTTCCTATCCTCGAGCGCTATCATGCGATTCACCCCCAAGACCCGACAGTAAACTACTACCTATCTGCCATTCACTTGCAACGCAGGAATTACCCTAAAAGCTGGAAGTATCTAAACATAGCTGAAAAGCTTGTAAAAGAAAAGAATCACGAACCAAAAGCACTTCAAGAAATCAGAAAAAAGTTACAAAAAGTGTGCCCTCAGTCAGAGGATTGAATACAACTATTATAATCATTTTTTTGATAAATGGTATAAGCTTGTTCTTGACTCGTTTTAACAATATTGGATAGAAAAGAAGGTCAAAGATAATATTTACCGACCTTTCTATCCATGAAAAACAAGATCATCGTTACTTTAAAGCTACTGTCGGCGATGCTGCTGGAGAATGCGTTTCTGATCCTCGAGAAGCCAAGGTTGGGGATGCAGTTTCAGATGGATCCGCGTCTTTAGAATGACTGTTCTCTATCGAAGCTTCTTTCTTTTGACTCAAAAGGCCTACAAAACCTTCTGCTCCAAAAATCATATCCATTTGGACCCCTCGTACTAGCGGTCTAGCTCCTGGCGAATCATTCTCCTCCTGACATTGTGCAACGGCTAATCTCTCGAATTGCGCTGTCTCATTCATGTTAAAAGGTGTGTCGCTGCACACAAACGGCGTCCCAGATGGGGTACCTGTCTCCGATACTACCTCTAGAACTACAAATTGGTTCCCATTTGCTTGCGGTTTAGCTTCTGCTGAATCACTAGCAATCTGAGCTAGCGTTGACACTGCTACATCGTCTGTTTTCTGAGAACAACTAGGGTTAGGACTCAGTCCGCTTATATCTAGCACTGTACTTCCTTGAATAGATTGGACATTCTCGACATCGGGACTACTTCTCTGACTAAAAACCGAACTTGAATAAACACTCAACTCATCTTCCTCAGATCGAATCGGTATTCTAATACCAGGTAATATTCCACTTATTTCTGTATAATCCATCATTGTTTCTGTATCAATCATTTTTATCCTATTTTTTATATAAATTAATAATAATATTATAACTTAAATTACTAATTATAGTCAAACTTCTCAAAAACTGTAAGTCATTGTGGTTGAATGAATTGAGGATTTGCTTGAGAAAAACTCGCAAAACATGCATGATAGGCCGTCAAAACATTACGAAATTAGGAACTTCTATGCCTAGAACATGTATCCTCACTGGTAGAAAACCAAGCTTTGGAAGAAGCTATACCTTGCGCGGTATTGCGAAAAAGAAAAAAGGGATTGGTCTTAAAATCACTGGCTGCACAAATCGCCGTTTTAACCCAAATCTACAAGAAAAGCGCATTTATAATCCTGATGATGGACGTTTCTACACATTACGTCTTTCCACTGCTGCTTTACGCACAGTCGACAAAAAAGGCATCGGCGCAGTTGTCAGAGATCTAAAAAAGCAAGGCAAGCTATAATTCTTTAGTCCCTCTGCTAGAGGGACTTAAATCTAGGTTAGATTGACCTTTTCTACCTCAAGAGATTCTTACCGTCCGCAGTCTTTTGCCAAGAAAAAGTCATTCCCCTATGCCCTAGTGGCCACATGCATATTTTGTATCTGGCTAATCTGGAAATCTGTCACCCCTGCACTTCCTGAGTCTTCGAGACCTCCCAAAATTTATTCCAATCCTTCGCGAGAAGACTTAAGACTCACCTTTATTAGCGCAATTGGAAAAGCTAAAAAGTCTATTTTTCTCTGCATGTTTGGATTGAATGATCCAGCTCTTTTACATGCACTTTCGGCAAAATCAAAAAAAAATATTCCGATTAATATTTATTATGACACAAAAGGATCGCCAGATATCAGAAAACATATTCCCGGGGCTGTCATTCATCCCATTCTCACGTCTGGAATTATGCATCAAAAAATTATGATCCTTGATGATGAAACAGTCTTTTTAGGATCGGCGAATTTCACCAATGCTTCGCTAAAAATGCATGATAATCTTGTGATCGGATTAAAGAATCAAAAAATTGCCCACTTTTTGAAAGAGAGGGTACCCAATATTCCCGGCTATATGCGTTGTCTTGTTGGCGGTCAGGATGTAGAACTGTGGTTGCTGCCCGACTTAAAAGGCCATGCCTTGACAGATCTAAAGAGAAAAATGAAGCAAGCATCAAGATCGATCCAAGTGGCTCTATTTACCCTCACGCATCACATTTTAATCGAAGAACTGATTCAAGCAAGAAAAAGGGGCGTTGATGTCACAGTGATACTAGATATGCACTCGTCACTGGGTGCGAGTCGTCAAGCCCTAGAAATGCTGACAAACGCAAACATTCGAGTTCTAGTTAGCCAAGGAGTGCAATTAATGCATCACAAATTTGCCTACATTGATGAACGAATTCTCATTGCAGGTTCTGCCAATTGGACAAAAGCTGCCTTTGCAAAGAACTGCGACAGTTTCATTGTTTTACACAATGTAAATGCTGAGCAAAAGGCATGCATGAAAAAAATCTGGAAAAAGCTCATTACAACAGCGAAACCACCTGTCATGAGAAAATAAATTTCTTTTATTATTCCTGATCGGTTTATATATGAAATTATGAACATCTTTTCGATTGCCTTGACTCTTTTCCTTCTGATGGATTCGATCGGTAATATTCCGTTATACTTAAGCCTTTTGAAAAATCTCGATGGGAAAAGACAGCGTTTTGTCATTTTGCGGGAATTATTCATCGCGTTGATTGTCATCATTATTTTTATGTTTCTTGGTGACTGGCTCATGGACTTTTTGCAAATCGATGAAGGGACAATTCAGATTGCGGGAGGCATCATCCTCTTTTTAATTTGCTTAAAGATGATTTTCCCATCAAAAGACGATCCCAAAGAAAAAAACCCGAAAGGAGAAGAGCCCCTTGTTGTTCCTTTGGCAGTTCCCTTCATTGCAGGTCCCGCAGTGTTAGCAGCTGTCATTATTTTTTCAAGACAACACATCAGCCATTGGATCATGATGGGTGCAATTATTATTGCTTGGGTTGCATCGTTGATTATCTTGCTTGCCTCTTCTTATTTACATAATCTTCTTGGATGGAGAGGCCTAACTGCAATTGAACGATTAATGGGTCTTATTTTAATTCTGATTGCAGTTCAAATGTTTATGAATGGTATTCGCGCTTGAAGCATCATTTTCATGCAATCGTTGCCTACGATGGTACTAACTATTTCGGTTGGCAAGCCACAAAATCAGGTCCAAGCATTCAGAAATCACTTGCTATTGCAATTGAGAAAGTAACCCAAGAAAAGGTCATCCCTGAGGCCGCGAGTCGAACGGATCGGGGTGTGCATGCGGAAGGACAATCCATTTCATTTGTGTTAAGTAAGCCATGGGATCCTCATCGTTTGAAAAGAGCCATGAATACTTATCTACCGCCTGACATTCGTGTTCGGCAATTGAACGAGACTTTTAAAGATTTCCATCCAACCATTCAAGCCGTTGCAAAGGTATACAATTATCGACTTTCTTTAACTCCTTTTCAGATTCCTTTTGATCGATTGTATGCATGGCATTTTCCCAGACCAATAGATCGAGAAGTCATGGAAAAATCTGCTGCACTCCTCCTGGGTTCTCACAATTTTAGCTCTTTTACATCTAGAGCCGACAAACGACCTGTGTGTACCCTTTTTTCCATTGAGACGACCTATTTGGATCGAACATTCCAAATCTCTCTCAAAGGGGATCGATTTCTCTATAAAATGGCCCGGACGATTGTGGGCACCCTCATTTATATCGGAGCCGGAAAACTTCCCATCGATATCATTGTTGAACTTTTATCTTGTCCTGATCGAAGAAATGCAGGGATGACCGCACCTGCTCATGGCCTTTTTCTATCGTCTGTGATATACTCCCCGCCATGATCTCAAGAAATGACCCATGCTGGTGCGGAAGTTCGCAAAAATGGAAGAAATGCCATTATCCTGCCCTCCCTCCTAAGTCTCAAGAGCAAGACTATTTAAAAAAATACGGGATCATTTTAAAAAACGAAGAACAAATTCAAAAAATTACTAGAGCTTGTCAAGTCACAGTGAAAATTTTAGATGCCTTATGCAAGGCAGCCATTGCAGGCATCACAACGCAACAGCTGGATGATCTTTCTCGCGAGCTTCATCGCAAAGAAGGAGCGATCCCTGCCCCTCTTGGCTATGGAACTCCTCCGTTCCCCAAATCCATTTGCACTTCCCTAAACGAAGTGATCTGTCATGGAATTCCTGATCAGCGGCCATTACAAGATGGAGATATTCTCAATATTGATGTCTCTTGCATTGTCAATGGATTTTATGGAGACACAAGCCGCATGGTCATGATCGGAAATGTCAGTCCAGAAAAAAGACATGTCGTGAACGTCTCATATGAGTGTTTGCAAAGAGCCATTCAAGTATGCAAGCCTGGAGCACCCATTTGGCATATTGGAGAAGCAATAGAGGATTACGCACGCTCTCAAAATTGCTCTGTTGTCAATCAGTTTGTTGGGCATGGACTCGGCCTAGAATTCCATGAGCTGCCTGAAATCCCTCACCATTACAATGATTGTGAAATCCCTATGGCGCCAGGGATGATTTTTACGATCGAACCGATGATTAATCTAGGTGTACGAGATGCTGTGATCGATCCAAAGGATCATTGGACTGCAAGAACAAAAGATGGGAAACCATCCGCACAGTGGGAACATACAATCCTAATTACTGAAAGCGGACATAAAGTTCTCACTTAAAATAAATAATACTGTTGAGACGACGGCGTATTAGATTTCATTCGGGCTTTTTTTTTCCGTCAACTTCGGGTTCGCTTAAGCGAGTAATAATATTTTGCAAATCTTGGTTCTCTTCTTGCAATGAAGAAATTTCGTTTTGTAATTCTAAAACGACGTCACGAGGGATGCCAATATCGATTTGAGACATCTCGATTTGCAAAGCTTGGTATGCATTATCCACTTTAAATAGCTCGCTGCGAGCTTGATGCAAAGTCGCATTTTTCTCTTCAAATTGAGTGCGCAACTGTTTGTATAGCAATTCAATGTTTGATGACTGTTTCTCTTCTTTTTGAGACAGTTTTGCTTCTGCCTCTGCGAGTTTAATTTTAAGGGAATTCCTATCTTCATCAAAAGTTGCAAGCGTTTCTTGAACTTTTTCTTTTTCAGTTTTCAGTGCTTCAAATTTGGATTGAGTTTGCGCTAACTCTGCTTTCAATTCTTCGACTTGAGACAATTCCCTTTCGAAATGAGCCACTTTTTGATGGAGCTGATTTTTTTCGTCTTCGACAGCATTGAGCTGTAGGCAAGCTACATGCGCTCTTTGCTGCTCATAATTATGAAGTCTTTCTAAAGTCTCTTTGAGTGTATGAGTCTGTTCGTGCTCGCGACGCACTGCATCCAACTCTTCAACAAGCAGATGATGTGCAGATAAATCTGTATTGACTAGCTTCGCTTTAAGTGTCTCTTTTTCAGTGATTTCATTCTGCAACCGATTTTGTAGTTGGTAGAGTTCGTCCGTTAACGTTTCCTTTCGGTTCATATGCGTTGCAGTCGTTTTACGCAATACTTCATTGAGAACAAGAAGAGATGATTGCTCGGAGTGAATTTCATCTAGCTGTTTTTGAAGAGAGTCAATTTTTTCTTGTGCATGTATTTGGACATTGGTGATTTCACAACGTGTTTTAGTGAACTCATCTTCCAAATCCTTCGCGAACGCATTTTTCGTATCTATTTTTGAAAATAAGGACCGAATGAATACTTGATGCCTTGCAGCACTTTGTGCAGTAATAAAAAAGGCCATTCCATAAGAAACTTCTAAACCGGCTTCCCAAATTGAAAAGGTATGATTATAGAAATGTTCTGCGACAGCGACGAGCACCAAAACAATACTGGATGCGATAAAACCTGCATTTCTGTATTTAGCGCTTAAGAAAAGTCCAGCAACTCCAGCGAAAAAGATGAAGTCATTTTGCGGTGCTAATGCGTTTGTGCAGAGAATAAAAAGAGGACCGACTAATTGCCAAAAAAAGGCCATCGCGATTTCATTTTTGTCATCGAGTACTTTATCGATCCATTTCATAATAAGAGAATATCCTTGCGATCGTTAAAAATCCTTTTTCAAAACGTTTCCAATCGAAATGCTCATTGGGAGCGTGGATTCGATCTGTGGAAAGTCCGTAGCCTGTACCTACTACAGGTATATTCATGATACGCACAAATTCTGCACCGATTGGAATCGAAGCGCCGGATAAAACATAGGCGCTTTTTTTCCCGCTGACATCTGATGCAGCTTTAGCAACTGCGCGAGAAAGCGGAGTATTCATGCTACTTCGATATGCCCCAATACCGCCCTGTTGTAAGACTTGCACATCCATGCCTTTTGGTGCATGTTGTCGCAAAAATTTCTCAATTGCATCGCCAATCTTCAGCGCATCTTGATTGACCACAAGTCGACAGGTGATCTTTGCCGTTGCGATTGCGGGGATGACCGTTTTACTCCCTTTGCCTGAATATCCGCCAAAAATCCCGTTAATTTCAAGCGTTGGGCGAAACCAATTCGATTCTTGAAGATTTCTCCCCTTTTCATTGGCAAATGCAACAATCCCAAAATCTTTTTTGAGTTCTTCTTCTGTCATTGAAAAAGTATAATTCTTTAAATCAGCTGGGGAGGGATTTTCAACCCCATCATAGAAACCAGGAACTGTCACAGTACCATTTTGATCCCATAGCTTGGCAAGGAGTTGCACAAGAGCGCGATTTGGATTATAGGCAATTCCACCCATTTGACCCGAATGAAGATCTTGATTGGATCCAGTCAAAGTCACCTCTAACGCAATACAACCTCTTGCGCCAAGCGTCACAGAAGGGGTTCCATCGCTTGCCGAATCAAAATCGACAATCAAAAGCTCGTCTGCATTGAATCGATCTTTTAATTTTGGAAGAGCAGAGCTTAGACCCATACTGTGAGATTCCTCTTCTCCCTCGATACAGAATTTCAGATTAACTGGCAATGTATTCCGCGTTGCTTTCCAAGCAATTGCAGCAAGACACGCATAAAAAATTTGACCCTTATCGTCAACAGCTCCTCGTGCATAGATTTTTCCATCCCTTTCAGTCGGTTCAAAAGGAGGACTCACCCAAGACTCAATAGGATCGACTGGCTGTACATCATAATGACCATAGATAAGAATTGTAGGCGCTGCAGGACCTGCGCTACAGTCTTCTGCATAGACAATCGGATACCCAATTGTCGGGATTTGTTCTGCGTGAAAACCATGTTTCTTTAAGTAGTCTGCTAAAAAATCTGCACATGCCATGACATGCGGGCGATAGCTTTCATCTGTACTCACGCTGGCAAAACGCAAGAAACGGAAATAATCTTCTCGAATTTGTGAAAAATTTTCATCAAACCAACGTTTAAAAGTCATAATTAGCTCGCATTCATTTTAAAATACTGATCAATTCCATCAGCAATTCCTCGCGCAATCCGATCTTGATAACTGATGGTTCTTAAAAGCGCGCACTCTTGTGGATTTGATATGAACCCACCTTCAATAATAATAGCAGGAATGGTGTTTTCACGAAGGACGTAGTAATTTCCTTTTTTCACTCCACGAGAGTTCGCATTTGTGCGTCTGAGTAAACCTGGCAAGATCGCCTCAGCAAGTCTTTTTGAAGCAACTGAGCGAGTCCGATCTTCTTTTGTATCGTAAAAGAAAATTTCCATTCCATTCGCAGTAGAATTCTTTGCTGCATTATAGTGAATACTCACAAAGACAGAGCTTCGCGCTTGGCTTGCGATTTCGACTCTTCGTGACAGTGGGATAAACGCATCTGTATTTCGAGTCATGACAACATGATATCCGAGCTGATCTAAGTATTTTTTCACTAATTTTGCTGTTTGAAGACAAAGACGCTTCTCTTCACAAAAAGGGGTTTTAGAACGAGTCCCACGATCCGTTCCTCCATGACCTGCATCGACGACGACAGTCGGCATCACTTCCGTTGAAAGGACAGTTGTCTCTTTTTTCCGCGCCTCGAGGGCTCCAAATAAAAAAAGGAAAATAAGTATTAAACGCATGATTTGGCTATTGCTACATCATCGAAGCTAACAGTTTGATGAGAAAAAATCTGCACTTTTTCATGACCTTTCCCCGCAATCACCACAAAATCTCCTGCTTTTGCCATCGCAATTGCCTCTTGAATCGCCATTTTCCGATCCAAAATGACACGATATTTTTCCGTTCGAAAGCCACTTTTAATCTCTTGAGAAATGATTTCAGGATCCTCGCTTCTCGGATTATCGGTTGTAATTATGGAATAATCAGCAAATTTTTCGGCAGCCTCTGCCATTTGCGTTCGTCTTGCTTTATCTCGATTTCCACCACACCCAAAAACAACAATCATTTTTTGTTTTGCAATCGGCTTTAATGTGGCTAATGTTTGGGCAAGAGATTCACCAGTATGTGCATAATCGACGATGATATGTTTGCCCTGATCATTTGGCACGCGTTCTAATCTCCCTGGAACACTTTCAAAATCCAAAAAAAATCGAGACATTTCCTGGATTCTTTTTCCTTTGATGACACCAAGTCCGATTGCGCATAGAACATTATAGACATTATAATATCCCATCAGTGGCGTAACAAACTGGACTCCATCCACTGTAAATTCTGTTCCAAATTCGTTGAATACGATATTTTCCGCTCGAATGTCAGCGGGATTTTCAATTCCAACTGTGAGCCCATTGCCCATAAAAGTTGACCAAGGACTATCGACATTCAAAATAGATGTTCTCGCCATAGAAAAAAGCTTCTTCTTTGCTGCAGCATACTGTTCAACAGTCTTATGATAATCCAGGTGATCTGGATAAAGATTTGTAAATATTGCGCAATCAAATTGAATCTCATCGACTCTACCCTGATCCAGTCCGTGCGATGAAACCTCCAATACAGCTGCTTTGCATTGATGATTGACCATTTCTCTCAACTGCTTTTGATTGGCACAAGCATCATGAGTTGTGAAATTTGAAAGAACACGATGCTCGATCCAAGTTTCAATTGTTCCAATTAACCCGCATTTTTGTCCCAATTTTTCCAACAAATGACGACATAAATAGGTCGTTGTTGTCTTTCCTTTAGAACCAGTCACCCCCACACAAAAAAGCTTTTCAGACGGCCTTTCATAATATCTTGAAGCGATCCTAGCCTCCAATTCTTGAGGATTTGGAGCAATGATCTGAGTCACGCTGAGAAAAGGATCATAGAGATCGGTAACAATTGCTCTTGCACCATTACTCATCGCCTGCGTGATATATTGTGCACCCTTTCCCTTAGCAATAAAGAGATTCCCAGGAGCAACGATTCTAGAGTCTGAACAAATTCCAGTGATTTCGGTATCTTTGCCTTTGATTTCAACATTGAGATTTTGAAACAGGCGTTTGAGTAGCATAAGCTATAATAAAAGCGAAAAGCTCGAGATTAGTCAAGCAGCATGTTGCAAGCATAAAAAATCACAAGAGAAAAAAAAATTTATCACGATCGCGGCCAAAAATTTAATGCAGGTGGAATTATACCAATTATATGAGATGTACTCTGTGGTAAATTTTTGAGCGTGCCCGTTTTACAGATTCCATTCATTGTACAGTTCTTTCAACTGCGCAACTTCTTCCATCCAGTCCGCTTTCTTCGGGTCTCGTCGTGGATCGCCAAATGGGTAGCCGTTAGGATCATCTGGAGCCACCCCCAAATACTGCAACGCTTTCGTTGCAATTTCGCAAAAGATTGGAGCCGCGCAGACGCCTCCCTGCTGATGCTTCCCATAGCCAGGGACGAATTTGACCTCGGGATCATCGAGTGATACCATCAAGAGAAAACGGGGATTCTTCGCAGGAGCAAATCCAATGAAAGACGAAATATGATTCGTTTTGGAATAAACACCATCGATGATCTTTTCTGCAGTTCCAGATTTGCCGCCCTCGGTATACCCCATGATATCCCCTTTTTTGGCGGTTCCCCCTTCTTTCGTCGTATACTTTAGACCCTGCAAAATAGGATCGACGATCGTTTTGCTCAATAGTTGTTTTTTTTCTATTGGTAAGGTGAGATCTTGGAGCACCTGCTTATCTCCGTTGGGCAAGGTTTTCACAACTTTGCGAACTAGATGCGGTTGAACCATATAGCCGCCGTTGACAATGATCGCATATGCGCGCATGATCTGAATGCTGTTAACGAGAATATTGTAACCGATCGCAAGAGAGTAAGGAGTGGGAACAGACCACTCAAGCTTCCCATTGGGATGCATTTTACCGGGCGTAGGAAGCAGACCCGAACCTTCTCCTGGCAGTTCGATATTTGTTTTTTGTCCAAAACCAAATTCAAAAAGAGCTTGCCTGAACCAAGCATCTCCCATTGTATCAATGACCCTTTGCACAATCTTTCCAAAATAGATATTCGAAGATTTTTGCATGGCGTGGTACATGTTTAAGTATTTGTGAACCCGACCATCTTTAATCGGTGCACTTCTTCCTGGAAACCAACCATTTGAAGTGGCCACCTTTTCATCAGGAGAAAAGAGGGGAGGTTTGCCGACTCTTTTTAATTCTTCATTGGCTTTTAGACAGATTGCGATTACGATCGTTTTAAAAATCGAACCAGGCTCAAAACACTCTGTCACAGCTTTTACATGAGTCAGTTCTAACAATTTCGGATCATTAAAATATGTGGCATAATGTGATGGATCAAAGGATGGCATTTGCGCAAGGGCAAGGATTTCACCCGTATTCGGATCCATCAAAGTGGCCCAACCCCCCTTTGCCCCTGCCTGTTTAACCCCTTTCGCAAGTTCATTTTCTGTGATCGCCTGCAAGTAATGATTAATCGTTAGAAAAACATCTGCACCATCTTCAGATGCTTCTAAAGTCTTTCCCATATCCAAAGGACGTCTCGGAGAACGAGCCATGAGTCGTTTTCCCCCTTTCCCCTTGAGAACGTCGTTATAAACAAGTTCAAGTCCCCCTGTCGGAATACACTGCCCTTTTTGATCCTTGGTTTCTTGAACCGTATGTAAAATAGTTCCTAACATCGATCCAAATGGATACGAACGTTGATAATCTGATGTGAAGAAAAGAGCATTACGCACCATCTTTTCTTTGGAACAAAAAATTTGCCACCAAGCTTCGACTCCTTTTCTCTGATCACGATCAAGAAATTGAGCCACTTTTCTAGAGCGGCTTTTTTTCTCAAAATGATGCTGAATGCTTTCCTGTTTCACATGCAATTGGGAGGCAAGCTCTTGCGCCATTTTCAGACGGATATTTTCAGGAATCGATGCTGGATCGATAAAAAGATGAAATTTCTGAATATCGACTACAAACGGCTGTTCATCTTCTGGGTGGCCTGCTTTAATCGAAGTGTTAGAATAGAATGAGCCTCTTTTAAAAGGCTCCGGAACGATATATTGATGCTGAGACAAAGCAATGTTTGTCCATTTTTCTCCTTCAAGAATTTGAATTTGATAAAAACGAACCACCAATGCACAAAATAGGACCGATAAACAAACAGCAACAACAACAAGTCTTGATTTAGTCACATGCAAACGAGCTTTCAGAAACAGTTAATATTTCGCGTAAAACAGGATGTCTAAGATGCCTGTATTCAGGTTTATGGGCAAGTTCAATCAAATTCGTAGGATTTTCAAATTTATCTATTTTGTACGATAAACGCTGCGTTTCTTCCTCAATTAATTCGATCTCTTTTTCTACTTTTGGAAGTTGCATTTTGAGCTGCGTTAAATCATTTTGTGCATCTAAATAGGAGTACAAGCAGAATCCAATCACAAAAAAGCAAACTCCGATCTGCATCAAAAAATTTTTCATTCTTCTTTCTTTTTGGCGACGCGCAATTTCGCGCTTCTCGCTCTTGGGTTTTTCTTTTCTTCTTCTCTTGTAGCCTCAATCGGCTTCTTGGTCAGTATTTCCAGGCTCTCATCTTCGCGAAACATCCATTTCACAATGCGGTCTTCTAGACTATGAAACGTAATCACCGCTACAATTCCATTGGGGGCTAAATGGTGAATCGCGGCCTGCAATCCCTTTCTCAACTGACCTAACTCATCATTCACAGCAATTCGTAAAGCTTGAAATACCTTCGTCGCAAAATGAATTTTTCCTTTTCTCAAAACAGGCTCTAAAATTCCCGTTAACTCTTGCGTTGTACGAATTCTTCTTTTTTTTCGCGCCAAACAAATCGCTTTTGCTGCAGCACGCGAGCGAAATTCCTCACCATATTCAAACAAGATCCGTGCCAACTCCACTTCGGGCAGTTCATTCACTAGCTCTTCAGCTGTGATAGAACTTTCTCGATCCATCCGCATATCCAGGGGCGCATCACTGCGGAAACTAAACCCCCTACTCCCCTCATCAAATTGCATCGAAGAAACACCAATATCGATGAAGAAACCATTGAGCTTTGTTCCAAGCAAATAACTGTCCAACTCAGCAAAAGGGCCATGGATCCATTCCACCTTTTCAAGCCACGGCTCCAATTGCTTTTTTGCAATCTCAATTGCAGATGCATCTCGATCACACGCAAAATAGCGCCTGATTTCAGGATGCGCATCTAAAATTGCTTTCGCATGGCCTCCAGCACCCACAGTCCCCTCGAAAAAAACGTCCAGACGTGTTTCTTCAAAGGCGCGCAGCACCTCGTTTAATAAAACAGGTACATGAGCCACTTTCTTCTTCTCTTATTGAGGAATATAAATTGGGTTCATAACGGTTTCGACCGCATCTTCTACTGTACGCTCTTCGTCCTGTAGAAGCGCAAAGGCTTCTTCCGTCATTTTCGCGAGATTGAAATCTGGATTTGTTCCATCCAAAAGCTTGAGTAAGTTCGCATCGTAGATATGTTTTGGCCAAAGTTCGATCTTATCCATGACTCCGGCAATCACGATCTCTTTATCAATTCCTACCGCAGACTTTAAAGATACTGGCAAAGCGACTCTCCCAACCTTGTCACACTCGGTCTGAAAAAGAGTCGAGAAGAACACAGTAAAGAACTTCTGAAACTTTGCAATATGTTGATGTTGCTGAAACTTTTGTACAATTTTTTGAATCGCACTCTTTTTATAAACAGCAAGACATCCACCCAATCCTAAACCGATCGCAAACTCACACTTTCCGTCTTCCACAAGACCAAAACGCATCTCTTGAGGAAGAACAAATCGCCCTTTCTCATCGAGTTTTGCAGTGTGTGATCCTGAGAAGAAGAACCCGCTCATTTTATTTCCCACGTTTTCCCACATCTTATCCACAAAACCCAAAATCGCACAATCGATTTTGGAAACTGAAGATTTTAATTGGTTCGCAAAGCTCTTATATACAAGAACTAACAAAAAATTAAATGACTGTGGGAAATTGTGGGAAACTTGTTCACAACCAAACAACTCAATCGCGCGATTTAAAGCATAACTCGTTTGCTATCAGCGTCTTATCTCATTACCACAAGAGGTTCAAATCGTTGTTTATATCTATCAAACGGAAAACTGAAGGAAAAAGGAATCCTTCGACAAGGCAGCTTGTCAGTATGTATACTAAATGTATACATACGAGCAAAATCGAAAAAATCCATACAGCCCCGAAATTTTAGCGAATAAAATATGAATCACAAGCATCTGTTCTTTTTATGGCTTTGTTTATTTTCCTGTCCCCTTTTCGATCATCTTTTTGCTGAACAGTTTTGCTTATCTGGTATCGTGACTGATTCGATCACACAAAAACCGATTGAAAATGCTTACATCGATATCATTCGAAATGAAAAAGAGAGATTTTCGACCCATACTGATTCAGACGGGAAATATCAGATCAAACATATTTTGCCAGGCAGTTATATTCTGATTACAAAGGCTTCTGGATTTGTTGCAAAATCTGATGGATTTCAAGTTGTGAGCAATCAAAACATTGTTCAAAATGTATCTTTGGTTCCTCAAGACATGAAAGTTTCAGGAACAATTCTTGACTGTTCTACAGAAAAGCCTATCGCTCGCGCAATCGTAAAAGCATTCGTTGGAGACACATTCATTTCATCGACAACAACAGATTCACAGGGCCGATATGCTCTTAAGCCGACAAATCTTGAGGGATTGATTTTAACAATCAGTTTTCCGGGCTACGAATCTCGAAGTGTTGGAATTTACGAAAGGGATGAAAATCGACATGACGACCGTGCAGAATATCGAAAAGAAGACACCGGGACAGACAACATAGAACTTTGCTTAAAACCTAAAATTGGAGCTGTAATTTCTGGGATTGTCAAAGATGCCAAAACACAAAATCCAATCCCAAACGCGGAGATTATCATCTCTTGTGCATCATCCTGTGAAACAGTTGTCACAGATTCAACTGGAGCTTTTTTCTTAGAAAATGCATTGAAGGGTGGATTTTATAATCTCACTGTTAACTGTGATGGTTATGACACTGCAATCTCATCTGTTCTGATCGAATGCAATAAAGTATATTTTACCGAGTTTTCTTTAAAAAAATCTTCTGGAACCGTTTGCGGAAAAGTCCTTGACGCCAGTGAAAAATTATGCCCCATTTCTAACGCTGTCGTTGAAATTTACGAGAACACAATTCTCATTGCATCTACCATCGTCGATTCTTGTGGAAATTTTGACTTTTCCGATTTGCCCTATGGGAATTATATTATCGTTGTCAATGCAAATACCTATCAATCCCAGAGCAGAGGAATTTCCATTGAATCTAAAGCACTCAATACCGAGTTCGCTTTACAGCCAAATCCACTTTCGGTTTTCGGATCTGTGATAGACGCAGAGACCTTGCTGCCAATCGCAGGCGCTGTTATTCGTGTCATGAAAAATTCTGTGAATCTCCCGAATTTTCAGTCTGCAGCAGATGGCACTTTTCTAATTTCAGGCCTCAAATTGGGCAGTTATACGATGGTCATATCAGCTCAAAATTATCAAAATTCGTTGCAGGGACTAACGCTGTCAGAGAACCAAGACACCCCATTGAATGTGTTTCTTAATTCCTCTCCTGGAAGCCTTTTTGGGAAAATAAGTTCGGAAAGCTTTAAGCTTCCGATTTCCGGGGCTTCAGTCCAGATCTATAAAGGCTCAATTCTAGTTGCCTCTGCAATTACAGATCACAACGGTGATTATCTAATTCCAAACTTAGCCCCCCATAGCTATTCATTATTGATAGATGCGTCTGGATATCAGAGATCCATTCAGAATATTGAGATTGGCTCTGATTCTCAAACTGTGACCAATAGCTCTTTGAAATCATGGCCCGGAATGATTTCTGGGCGAATCTACGATCTGCAATCGAGTGCACCAATTGCAGGGGCAACGGTGAGAATTTTTTCAAACGATCTCTTAGTAGGAGTCACTCAAAGCGATGAACAAGGAAATTATGCGATCTTAAATCTCGCGCCCGGTGTGTATCAAATTTTTACAGTTGCATCGGGATACCAATCCAAATCTTTATTGAGTCAACTCTTAGAACAAAGCCCTAGAGTTTTTCGATTTTCTTCGATGTTTACGCATTCTGTTTCCATCGATTTTCCTTTAGTTCCGGGAGGATCTGTCATGACTGTGACGGCAAAAGATCCTTGCCTGAATCTGCCTCTTTCTGGCGCTGCCATTTCATTGAACAATCTCCCTATAGGAATCACAGATACATTCGGTCAGTGGCATTTTTCAGGTTTGCCGATAGGAGCAATTGAGAATCTGACAATTTCTAAGCCGGGATTTGTCACTGCCAATATTGATTTTGAGGTGCTCGCAGGAGGTCCTTCGAGTTTAAATATCAATGTATTGCCTCTAGTCTTAGGGCCCACTTCGATTACATGTAAAACGTTAACAAACAAATTTCTAGTCAATCAACGTGTTTCCTATCAACTTTCTTGGACTGCAAGCCCAAGCCCTTGCGTTGTTGGATATCAAATCAAAAAAGATCAAGTAGAAGTTGGAAATGTCTCTTCTGATCAAGAGTTAACATTTATCGATCATAGAATTTCAACGAAGAAATCAGTTGTCTATTCAGTTTACGCAATCAATGCCTTTGGAATCATAAGCCCCGGCATCACCATTACGGTACGGTAAGAGATGCCGTTTTTCTTGAGTGATTAAAACCGGTATCCCGCTCCGCCTCCAAGTGCAATCCCATCTAAGTGAGCTGGGATTAAAGGCTTCGAAAAGTGCACTCTTGCGTAGAAATATTCAAGTGCAAAATCTAGAAATAACCCTTTATTAATTGTGACTAAACTTCCTAACTTCACAGTAAAGCCAGGCCCCCAATTGGCGAACACATGAGATCGATTTTCATAATCATCTTTGATATGAAGATAGGTTGCCGTAGCGCCCAGAGTTCCATAAAGGTCTACTCGAGAAATCACTCGATGAACATATTTAACACCAATCCCTAAAGGCAGAAATTGAACTTCAGTTTTTTCATTCTTTATTTCGTTAAAACCATCATCTAAAATCGATCTACCCGATTTTTGAAAATAATCTAAGCTGATCAATGGATATAAACTTTTCCAAGCTTGAAAGCTCATGTCTATTCCGTAAATACCTCCACCTGAATATATTTCCTGGAATCGATGATTGATCGGGATAAAATATCTCGCTTTACCTTCCAAAAGAATATTCACCGGAAACATCGTGAATGGAAACAAAAAAATAGCAATTAAAAAAAGCTTTCTATACCCAAACAAACTCAAAAATCGTTTTTTTAAGCGCGCCAAAGCGCCTAATTTTAACGATCGCAAGTGCCTTAATATTAGAAATATAAATGCACTTGCGATCGCTGAAATTCGGCAGCTTTCGCGCAGCTTAAAAACCGATTTTTGAGCTTGTTTGGGTATAACCATGAATCCCTGATTCTTATACCCAAACAATACTATATATAGTCGTTTAAAATATATTTTGCTTTTTTGGGCTGCGTCAAAGCGCCAAAGATAATTTAATACCATATTAAGGCACTCGAGATCATTGAAATTTGGCGCGCTTAAAAACCGATTTTTGAGTTTGTTTGGGTATATATCGCAGATTTTATTCACTCCTTAAGGGCTTTGTGATATATGTTAACTAAGAGATAATCATGACAACATCAAAGCCACGCACAATTGATAATCTTGGTCTGGATGCATCCATCCGTTATGCGCGCGACAAAGAATTGTATGCACCGCTTTCAATTGAAGAAGCGCAACTTGTTTCGCGAAAAACAGAAATCTCTGTCGCAAGACCTTATATTCCATCGGAATTTGACGAATTATTCTCTTCTGCTAAAACAGTTATTTGGGCTCTATTTTCTCCTCCGCCTGAATCTTTATCCCGCGAAAATATGCTCTTCTCTTATCAATTAATGCCCTCTTTAGGAACTTATGAAAGACAAGAGGATACAGAAGCGCAACTTGAAGATGCGTTAGAAAAAAGAAAAGACAAAAGACAATCGGAGAAGGAAAAAGAGCGAGACAAAAAGGAAAAACAACTCATCACTGATCTCCTTGCAAATATTGCGAAAATTGATAAATCCATTGAGTTGATTAACTCTCGTCGTAACCAATATCAGCGAGGATAGTATGCCTCCAATTCAATGGACAGAAGTTCTCGGTTGGGGTCCAGAAGAACTCGATGATCTTCGCTTTGTTGCCTATTCGTATATTAAACAAGGCGTTTACGATGTCGCTTTGACTTTTTTTAATGCCCTTGCAGTGCTCACTCCCCAAACCGCATACGATCTTCAAACACTTGGCGCTCTTTATTTGCAGCTGGGAGAAAATCTGAAGGCGCTCGATCATCTCGACCGCGCACTCAAACTGGAACCCAATCATTTCCCAACACAACTCAATCGCGCAAAGGCTCTTCTCGGATTAGGTTATAAGCAGCAGGCAATTTCCCAAGCTGTCTTATTAGAAAGGCAAGCAGATCCTGAAATCCGAAAGCAGGCCCAAGCCATCATTGGAATGATTTAAACGACTATACCAAACGCAACAAACAAATTGCTTGCGGTGTAGACTTGAGACTGATAAGTTAAACTCTATGTTGGAATGCGTTCACAAAAATGGCTGGGTACAGTTTCTCGAATTTATTGAAGGTAGATGCTCATCCGCTGAGTTTCAAAATTGGATTGCTCCAATTCAGCTCGTTGAATCTTCAACTGAAGAAATTATATTAGACGTTCCGAATGTCTTCGTGAAAGAGTATTTACTCGATAATTTTAAGGATGTATTAGCCGATTTCCTTCCCTTAAAAAACAACGGTGATCCAGCGATACAGTTCCAAATTACTGCATCATCAAGACCTACTGTTTCACTTCCTGAAATCGAAGTAAAAGAGGAAAGTTTCGAGTTAAAACTCAATCCACTGTATATTTTTGAAAACTTTATTGAAGGTCCGTCGAATCAGTTTGTGAAGTCGGCTGCCTTCGGTGTTGCTGCTCGCCCCGGCAAATCCTACAATCCCCTGTTTATTCACGGTGGTGTAGGCCTGGGAAAAACGCATCTCCTACATAGCATCGGCCATTATATCCAGGAACATCACAAAAAGTTGAAAATTCAGATTATCTCTACCGAATCCTTTATTAATGATATAGTTGACGCTCTTCGTTCCAAATCAATTGATAAAATGAAACGCTTCTATCGATCATTAGATATTCTTTTAATTGACGATATTCAATTCCTGCAAAATCGGATGAACTTTGAAGAAGAATTCTGCAATACTTTTGAAGCGCTCCTCAATCAAAACAAACAAATCGTGATTACTTCCGATAAGCCGCCAACACAACTCAAACTTTCCGAAAGAATGATTGCTCGAATGGAATGGGGACTGGTTGCTCATATGACAGTTCCCGATTTAGAAACTCGAGTTGCAATCATTAAACACAAATCAGAAAGTCGAGGCTTAAATATCCCGAATCAAATCGCCTTTTTCATTGCCGAACACATTTACAATAATGTGCGACAAATTGAAGGAGCCATCAACCGATTATCCGCCCATTCACGTTTGATGTCGACGCAACTCAACGAGGATGTAGTCGAAAAAATCTTAAGCGAGATGTTCCAAGGAAATGCTCCGAATAAAAAAATTTCCGTTGAAGAGATTTTGAAAAGTGTCGCAGCTGTTTTTGAAGTACGAATCTCAGAGATTAAAGGTGAATCTCGTCATAAAGAAATTGCACTTGCTCGACAAGTAGCCATGTATCTTGCAAAAGAAATGATTGATGATTCCTTGATGAAAATTGCATCTTCGTTTGGTGGAAAAACACATTCCACTGTTCTTCATGCGTGGAAGAAAATCTCTGACCAAGTTCAAGTCAATGAGTTGCTACGTAAACAAGTGCAGATGGTTCGCCGAAGCATAGAAACGTAACTCTTGATTCAGATTCTTAGCGTTTAATTCTATCATTGATTTCTAGAATTTCCAAGGCAGAACACTGCAGTTGTTCTGGCTTCTCTGAAAAGAAACATTGATAGAAAATATAGCTAATGGTCGCTGCAGCTGCGAGCAAACTGCCAACATGCAATAGCGTCCAAATTGCACTCAAGGGTTGAATAACCCCGAAAAAACGACTCGGGTGGACCATTTTTAAAAGAGCGAATAACGGTGTCGCAAACAGAAAAATCGTTTGCGCTTTGTTTAAATTTGCAAGATAGGATTTGAACTGATCGCCTAAATTCAATGTGTGATATGACTGAATCAGAGAAAAAATGATCTCTTCATTCACTTGATCTATCGAGGCAAGAAATTCCTGATATAGTTGTTTCTGCAAAGGGTTTAATGAGAGAAATTCAATCAGCTTCTCCTTTTTCTCGCCTGCAGTAGAGAATTTGCAAAAGATTTCAAAGCCCTTGCCCCCTTTTTCGATCTTTGAATAAGCACTTATGAGTGCATTTTGTTTTTCCGTGAGCCTGAAAGAAGCACATAAACGATTAGACAGTGGTTCACGATCAATGAGTTGATGTTCTCCAATGACTAATAGAAAATCATCAGCTTGCTCAGAATTTAAAGAAAAAACAAAAGCTTTGAGATGATATTCAATTTTCTGTAATTGCTTGAGATTCTCTTTTATACTTTGAATGCTTTCTGTTTTACAAATTTTAGAGATGTTTATTAAAGAATGAATTTTCTTTTCCTCTTCAATCAATTGCCCCGAAGCCAATTCTGTTCCAAGAGCAGCCGATACGATTCCTAGAATCCCACCAAAAACGCTGACACCTCTAGAAAAAGATGCACATCTCGCATCGATTGAAAGCGCAATGACAGATCCAGTAGCAGAGATGATTCCAGAAAGAAACCAAGAAGCAGGAGGAATTGTCTGATCGATAACTTGAACAGCCAATTGATGAGATTTTTCTCTAATTCGACACGCCGAATAAAACATAGCCATCTATCATACAGATTGCTAGATATTAATAACTAAAAATCATATAGTCGATCAAATTCTTTTCAAAGAGGCTAAAAATGGGTGCAATTACGTCATCAGATTCATATCAAGATCAAATTATTTCTAGTCATTTCGCAGTTTTAGATTATATCCCATTTGTTAGTATAGTATCAGGAGTTGCCAGAAATTTTTTTGGCGCTATCCAAACAACTGTTGGTGTGATTCTTCTCCCTGTTGAATTGATTTCTCGAATGTCAGGCAAGCATCAATCATTGATCGCAGTTCAAGGAATTGCGAACATGATTCGAGGAACTATCGCGTGCAAACCAATCGGCGGGAACATTGTTCTCTTCTTATACGATCATAGCCCGCACACAAAATCCGAGTTTCAAAAAGCTGTAGGCATTATCGTATAGTCTTGAGAGTCGTACAAGTTCTCAGTTGAATGAAACGGGGAAATTTCTTATACCATTATCGATGCGTATGATTTCCCCTCAAGAAATTCGAAAACGGCTTCCTCTGAACAACACATCTGCTGCTTTTATTCAAGAAGCGAGAAACAAAGCGGCAGATATTCTTCATAGAAAAAGCAAAAAAATTGCATTGCTCGTAGGTCCTTGCTCAATCCATGACAGTGATTTAGCCATTGAATATGCCTTGCGCTTAAAAAAACTCATTGAGCAAACGCAACATTTTTACATTGTCATGAGAGTCTTTCTAGAAAAACCCCGCTCCCATAGAGGATGGAAGGGTCTTCTCTACGACCCAACTCTCAACGGAGGCAATCATATCGCACTCGGCCTTGAGACGGCCAGAAAATTGCTACTTAAGCTGGCAGAAATGAATGTTCCATGTGTGACAGAATTGCTCGAACCTCTTGCCCTTCCTTATATCGAGGATTTACTCACCTGGGGAATGATTGGAGCGAGAACTTCAGCATCACAACCCCATCGACAAATGGCCTCTGGCCTTTCTTTCCCGGTTGGATTTAAAAATGGAGTCCATGGTGAACTGGATGTCGCGATTCACGGAATTCTTTCAGCTCAAGATGGACATACCTATCTCAGTATTGATGATGCAGGTTTTATTTGTTCTAAACAGACACAAGGAAATCCTTTAACTCATTTAGTATTAAGAGGATCAAATACAAATACGAATTACGATCAAAGCTCTGTTGCAATTGCTGCGTCGAGTTTGTTAATGACAAATGTAGAACCTCGTATTTTGATCGATTGTTCACATGGAAATTCTGAAAAAAAGCATCAGTTACAAGCGCGCGTCTTTGAGTCAGTCATCCATCAGATTCGCGAAGGCAATCATGCAATTATGGGCCTAATGCTGGAAAGCCATCTCAAAGCAGGCAAGCAAGAATTTGGGAACAATCCCCTGACTTATGGTGTCTCCATCACAGATTCTTGTATCGGATGGGAAGAGACAGAATCGCTCATCCACTGGGCAGATGAAGAGTTATCTCCTATTTCAATGAGTTCTGCCCAGAAGTGATGCTCCCACTTGGTGACCTCTTCTCCATCAGCATTGAAAACTTGTATTTTGTAGGTCACAATTTTCCCCCCATCGCAGGCAGGAAAAAAGATTGCAGTCACATCTCTTTTGCGCTCGATTGGTTGTGTGATCACTTTCTGTTCATTCTCCCAAAGTCTCACAGTCGCGACCATTGTTAGACCTTGACAGAAGATACTTTTTGGAAAATCCCATGCAATGATTAAGCGCTGTCCTAGATATGGACTGCACTGTCTTGGATCTGGAGTTTTGACTTTGCTACTTGCTAAAAAACTTGGTTGAACCCATTCTTGCTGAACATAGAGATAATTTGTATAACATCCATTCAATATGACAGTGAATAATATCAAGAGTGTTGCGGGCGTTATTTTTTCCCAAGATCGAAACAGTGTTCTTCTCGTGAAACGTAGAGATGTTCCCGTTTGGGTACTTCCTGGAGGTGGCATTGATCGAGATGAATCCTCTGAAAACGCAGTCATAAGGGAAATTCTGGAAGAAACCGGCTTTACTGTCAAAATAGATCGCTTGATTGCGCTATATCTTCCAACAAATAAACTTGCGAAAGCAACACATCTTTATGAATGTCTCATTGAAAACGGTTCTCCGCAAATCTCATCAGAAACGTTGGATATTCAATTTTTTCCGCTCGATCACCTACCCAAGCTCATTCCTCCACCGTTTCGTGATTGGATATTTGATGCACACAAAATGCAACCATTTTTCCAGAAAAAGATCGAAGGGGTTACCTATCCATTTCTCCTACTAAATCTGCTGCGTCATCCAACACTTGTCCTTCGATTTATTTACTCTAAAATTAAGTATAAAGTAATTATTTTAGTTGCGAATATTTAACTTACAAAATTACACTCACTTTCATTTTTACGGAGTTAATAATGAAAAAGACACTAACAGTACTAATGACAACAGTTGTTGCTCTTGGCTTTGCTCAAGACACAACCATTCCATTCTCACAAAAGAATGAGACAATCTATGTGAAAGTTGGCGTGAATGAATCCAATCTTCCAAAAAATGATGAAAACATCATGCCAGGATTTGGAGTTGGTTATCGTACATCAACAGGACACCATGGCGTGGATATTTCCACCGATGCAAACATGCGCGAAATCCGCAATCTCGCACATGAGCGTGTAACCAACTATTCTTTCACGCTTCCTAAAGTAAACTATCTTTTCGTTTTAAGCCCAAAAAGCGACAACAGCTTTTATGCTGGTGCGGGTCTTGCAGTTGGCGGTATCCAACAAACCACAGTGACTGAAGCAAAAGATGCAGTCATTAACGAAGAAGACCAAACAGAAGTATTACCTGCAGTTGAAGCAAGTCAAAAATACCAAGAATTTTTTGGCTTAATCCCAACAGCGGTTGTCGGTTATGAGTTCAACAGAACTGGCGCAGTAAAAACATTCGTACAATTCGATGTTAGCCAGCCAGCTCTTGCTGTTCGAAAAGATGGCGAGTTCTTCACACCAAAAGTTGCATTTTCTGCAGGGATTGGTTTCTAAGAATATTCATAGAATGAAATAGCAGGATGATCTCCTGCTATTTTTTCGGCATGAATAAGCTGAGGATAAATCCCCGTCTAGGCGAAGCAAGAGCCAGCTTTTTTACTACCTTGTCTAACTCTTCGACTGAATGAAACGCATTCAAAACTAACAATACTTGATCCTCATTCATGGCTTCAGGATCGGTGCTTCCGAGTGGGCGTTGTAGCATTTCCGCAAAATAATTTGCAACCTCTCGACCGCCAGGCATTGGAATCACAAGATCTGGAATGGGCCATTCTAAGTGTACAAATGCGTTGATTGCAAAGGCAGCAACTGTTTCCCCTTCCATCTTAGATAAATGAAAAGCTGGATCGGTTTCTTCAAAGATGCAGCCTAGAGTAAATGGAAGAAGCGGTTTTGTGACACATTGGCGGCAGAGCCCTTCTGATTCAATAAAACAATGGGGACATCGATTCACAGGATCCGGGAAAGAACAAAGACTCCAACAGGATGGACAAAAGACTTTTGTTTGCGATCGCTCTTTACAAATCACGCAAAGTGGGGGGAAAAGAATATCAGAGAACGCCGAGAAAACGCTTTTTACGCTGGAGCTGAAACTTAGGGGCATCGAGTTTTCCTGTCACCGATATCAAAAATGCTTCAGTAAATTTAAATAATACAAACTGTTTGGTTTGAATAAAAATGTTTAAATTCCAATCTAAATCCATTTTTGGCGAGTCCTCATTGAAGACCAGAAAAAATTCAGAACGTTTATTTTCACTATAAGATCCAGAAAGTTCTGTAAAATGAAAAAATCCGTCGTGCAGTTCATATTTTAAAGTCCCACAAACGGGAGTTAAGAGTTCTACATCAAGTCCAACGATTCTACTCAAAATGTCAGATGGTAGCTCTAGAATTGAATTTTCTCTTTTATAAGAATTAATGAAGAATAACTCTCCTTTTGCAGTGTAGGTACGACGATCATGAACAAATCCTTGAAAGTCATCAATGCGAATTTCTCTTACGACTAAAGGGCTTAAAGTTCCTGGAGGGCCGCCAATTTCTTGAAGAAGACTGGGTCTTAATTCTGTAATCAAAATATGAGGAATCGATAGGGTCCAAGGATCTTTCCCAACTCCAAATGCAGAGATCTTCTCCACTTTAAGAACACCAGCAAAATCACTAATTTTAAGATCGGAAATTAACAGATAATCTTTATCCCATTCAATTTGTGAAAGAAGATTTCGCAATTCAAAACCAAAGAGCTCGATCTGTTTTCCGCTTAGAATTCCTTTAAAACCAAGTCCATTTTTAAAATTCAACCGACCCATGAGTTCATAGCCATTGCCGAGTTTCAGCTCGTCGATAACCTGAGCAATTTTTTCAGGAAGTACTTGCCGAATTTCATTTCCGTTCACTTGGGCGCTTCCAATCAGAGAATCACCATCTAAATGAAAGGATGCTTCAACGCCGCTACATTTTCCTTCGATGGATTGAACAGAAAATCGATTCTGATACGTCCAATCGACTTTGAGTCCATTTTCAATGAGCAGACGACCTTTAATATCCTGATCTAATTGAAACGCCAAATCTATGGGGATTAAACGAGAGTGATGATCTAAATCAAAATTGACCATCCCATCATTACGATTCATCGTCGCATGCAAGTTCCGAATGCAAAATTGTTCGTCTTCATATGGGATTAAAGCCTCTTTCATGGAGATAGAAACTTTCGAAAGATCTGAAGAAAAAGTGACATCGGCCATTCCTTGCATCGCAGCAAAATTCTGAAGTCCGCATTTTGATAGCAACTGGGTTGGGAGATAGAATTGCGATTGTGTCAGAGAGAAAATTGGCTGCTGATCACAAAACTTGTATTGAAGAAGACCAATTTTACAGTTCGCATCTTCAAAAGTTACATTTAATCCTTGGATCACAATACCCATCTTTGATGAGCAAAAAATATGCAATGATCCTTCATTTTCCAATGTCCATTCATTGACTTTGAATTTTTTTGCTGTCAAATCAAAGTCGGCTTCTAAATGCTCTTTCCAATGAAGAATGCCTTCGCCCTTCAATTCTCCTTGCAGCTCGGATCTCAATAGACCCAGTTCTATTTCCAAATTGGATAAATTGAGCTCTCCTTGATCAAATGAGGCAATTTTCCCAGAAAACTCACCATGAATTCCCTTTTCGATGTGTGCTTTTCCTTTGGTAATCAGTATTCCTTCTGGTTCAATAAGAATATTCCCTTCAACGTCTCCGCCCCAAATTTTGGAAGTGAGTTGCCATTTAGGACCGTAACCGTTTAAATCCAACGCAAAAGGAATGGTCGTTTCTTGCATCAATAGGAATGATTGTATTTGGAGTTTTATGGCGAAATCATCTAAAGAATCTTTGCTAAATAGAGAGAAAGCGCGCATTCCTGTAAAGCCAGCTTCATCCTCCATTTCCCGATTCTTGAGGCTTTTTCGGTCGATATCTTTCTGTATGGAGAGTTGACATGAGATGATTTCATCATCGGGATAAATTTTAGGAATATCGGTAAAAAAACTGATGATTTTCCAAGGAAATTCAAAGGCGGTTTCAAGATTTTGAAGGGAGATGCTCGCGTTTCCTTTCTTCATCGGCATTCCAATAAAGTGACTGCGAGATAGATCAAATGCAACATCCCCTTTATGACAAACTCCAGTCAAACGGATAATGTCGAATTGTGGATGTACAAAACGGATATCAAATCGTCCCTCTGTTTGTACAATTGGACAATAAAATGCGACTTTTTTCCCAAAATCTAAATTCCCTTTGATCTCATAACATGTGATTTCTTTATCTCGAATCTCACCGTTCAATTGAAAATCTTCGAAATACTTTGTTTTTCCATTCAACAATGAAAAATTCCATCCTTCATCAGAGTTTTCAATCTCGAAAAAGCCTTTGAAATTTTCTTCACATCGGACAAGAACTCCAAACTTGTTTAGATGCCCTGCGTACTCTGTCTCAAAACAAGTGCCGTTCCATTGTCCAGAAATCACACCAAAGCCAGATAAATCCCCTTTCCCTTCCCAATGAACACCCATCGAATTCCCGTCTAAAAAAATAGATCCAGATGTCACAGTATACTTTTCATCAATGACTTGGAGCTCTTCACAGGAAATGCCAAAGCGATCTTTTCGTAGATGGATATGATTTGCATGCGCTTGAAGAATTTTGACAAACCCTGAATTGAACTGTACAGATCCACTGAAGACCCCCTCTTCTACTGAAAATGAGGAATATCCTAAGCGCTCAGCGATTTGTAAAATTGTATTTGCAAATGTTGCAGGGACATCATCTGCTGTAATATCCCAAACTGAATCAAGACACCGGACAAATATTGCAGCATTTTCATAGCGCAATTCTGCTTCCATTGCCTGATTCATCATTCCTTTGCCAAAACAATGCATGTTTTGGTAAGTACATTCCCATTCGATTTCCTCTTCATGGATTTGGCAGGTTCCATCGATAAATCCCTCTAAATTGATATGGCTAAGAGGAAATTGATGGGCTTGAAGAATCATCTTATCCCCTTTCTCGACATTCAACCACCCATTTTCAAGGGAAATATGCGCATGGATAACCTGATCTTTTTTTAAAGAAAAATAGGCAGTTGGGAGATCCTCTTTTTCGAATCGACCCTCCTCGATCGCAAAGGTCCAATTCGAGCTTCCACTGAATGACGGTATTTGGGACATTCGAAGAGTAGGTTTGGATAGATTGATGTGCTGTTTCAATACGAGTATCTCAGTGACAGGAACATGAAAAGAGATGGAAGAATTCTTCACATCAAGTTCTGTGATCACAAGACTTTTATCTTTCCAAACAATTGTCTTGTAGCTGACTTCCCACCCTAAATGACGGAAGTAGGCTTGCGCAATTATTCCTATAACAGAGGGCAAATAGCTCACTGCGATCAGTAAGCATAAACAAAGTGGGACTATACAAAGTATGATCTTTCGCATTATTTTTTTTACAATTAATACCAATTATCAAAAATATTTTTTACCATATTTGCACAATCGACTCGGGATTCGACCCAGCGAAGGAGAGAATCGCTCTCCTGAAAAACGGCCAGTTCGTGTTTGACCTCTATATATTCGAGTTGCCAATTTAGTGCCTGAAAAACTCTTCGATTTTCCTCGACTGTAGCCCCTTTTTTTAACCCTGCAAGATCAAAAAACATCCGATTTTCATAAGAAAATAAGAACTCCAATTTCATAAGATCATGACTATTAATACTTTGCAGAACAGACATTAATGACAATATTACATATGACATATTTATTATTTACTATTGCTGAGTTGATATAATCTAGTTATTATATTTATCATGAACGAAATTACAGAAATAAATCCTTTTGAAAAAGAGCATGCGATTCTTTCGACACTGCCAATGTTCCAACCGAAATATACTAACTTTTTCCTTAGCTCTTTGGAAGGACGAAATATCGAATATCTGCAAAGCAGTCCTCTTGCCCTTTTCAAAGAAAAGATCTCCGATGTTGGCGCGCATTTTCACGGTTTTGGCAAAGCCGTTGTCAAAGGTGCAAATCTCGCCTTTCGAACAATCTGTATCGACGAACAAGCGCGCAATGAACTCGATTTTAAAATAAACCATGTCTTTCGCTCAGCTCTTCAACACAAACTCGATGAGCTTTCGAGCATGGATCGACATGTGTTAAACATCCTCCTGGAAAAATCGGAAAGTTTTGGAAAAAAAATTCGGATCCAACACGATGTTCCGTTTCCGATCGGCAATCATTCAATCGGTAACGCCACCGAAATATCAATCGATGGCTTAGGAAGCGTTTTTATTTCGACAAGCCCTGAATATCCATCTATTTATAATCGCGTTGTCGTTCAAATGGATGCTGAGAAAAATATCGGCGATTTTCATGCGATTTTAGCATTTCTCAATCTTGAAAAGAGTTTTCAACAATCAAACCAAGAGGATCTGCAACGCCATAAAATCGGTCATCTATTTCGCACTTTTTATCCAAGAGTTGCATTCCAGTTAGAACGATCAGAAACATTTTTCACTCTTTCCATTGAAGAGATAAAAGCAAAAATCATCGAACTCGTTCCTGATATGGCAAATATATTTGATACCTATCTTGATCCAATGACACTCGAAGAAATTCTTCCTGGAAGATTGCGCTATCGCATTCCAGGGCTTGCAAAAAGAGCCTATGACTTGGGCGCTCGCGGACTCACCTCTGCATTAACTGGCGCTTGTGGTAGAGAGCTTTATGAACGAACAGCCTCCATTTTAAAATCTGGAATGCTCTCTTCAGAAACAAGAAAATTCCTCGGATGTTCTGTGAATGGATTGAGCACTTCATCAGATTTTATCAGCGGTGGATCTGATGTAGTCTATACGCAAATGATTACTGAAGACAATTGCCGAAAGAATGCTGATTTCATGGGTTTAAATTATGGTTCCGATATTCGTATCATCTTTTCTCTTGATGTGCTTGAGACAGGAACCTATCAATACTACAACGATTCGTATGGAAACAGATCTACAAATTCAGATGATTGGTGGGGCAGCACTCCTTATGCCCAAAGACCTGGGATCCTAGAATTTATTTCCGCTTTGCAAAATAGCACGCTCCTAGATGACTGTTGCAATCGTAATTTACAAAATATTGAAAATTCCAATCTCGAGGAAGAATTAGGTCGCAATCAAAGAGCTGTTTTGCGGTCTTCGACTGAAGAACGTCGTTTTGAGGAAGAACCTCACTTGATCGACGTTGAGGAAAAAGGTCGCTTGCGCGTGCAAGACAAGACTGTTGATGAATTTCTTTCCCAGTTAAGAAGTTGGTCTTTCAGCACAAGTAAAAATGAGATTGTATACGGCGGTCACGAAGTGATGGTCAAAGAGAGAATTCCCCCAAAATACATTCAAAAAATCCTCGTTTCAAACGAAAGAGTACGGGAGGAATTAATTGCCTTTCTTACAGAGAGCAACCTCATCCAAGATCACAAAATTCTTGGACATTCTGTCGAAGATTTTATTCTTGTGGAAAGCAAAGCTTCCGATCGGTTATTTGTGTAATTTAGAGTATCCTTGTTCATCTAATAGACTCTCAACTTCTTTTGGATTTGAAAGTTTTAGTTTGAAAAGCCAAACATCTTTTTCCTTAATTTTCGCAGGAGTCCCCACGAGATCCATATTTACAGCAATGACCTTTCCAGAAGCTGGAGAATAGACGTCGACGGCAGCTTTTGTAGATTCTAATACGCAAACCTGCTGACCTGCTTTTACCTCTGTTCCGATTTTTGGAAGCTCTATGAAGACAATGTCGCCGAGTTCATTTTTCGCATACTCAGTGATTCCAACAGTACCGTCTTCAGAAATCCATTCGTGTGATTCTGTATATCGCATGATTGTATTACTCTTGCTCGAGTTTCAGTGTGCCCCAGGTTGCCGGATGCTGCTCAATATTGTATTCCTCAGATGAAACCGCAAAATGTTGAGGTTCTCCGCCTGCTCGATTGATCCGGTAAGTAAATCCAATTCTCGAAAAGCTTAAAGGATCATATCCATGAAGACAATGCGCTGGGATCTCAACATTGATTGAATATCCTTTTTTTTCGATTTTTGGAGTCACTTGTAAATCTTCCGGATGGCAAAGCCGATGCATATCATCCCCGCGAAATCGAGTAATTTCTCGACCATAAAAATTCTGTGCAAGTGCTGGGAAAAATACAAAATGATGGCAAAACTTTGAAACAGTGGCTTTTGTTTTCATATCACGCGTATCAATGAAAATTTCGATGCTCTCCCCTTTTCGAAAATCGCCTTCTCCGATTTTCTGAAAAGGGACATTCACAACGAAATGAAAGCAAAGTTTATCAACAGTCCATCCGCAATACACATCCGCAAAGGAATCCTCGGCAAGAAAATCGGAAGTCGAGGGTAGCAAATGTTCTTTATCCGGCTTTAATTTACCGCGAATCGTATAACAATCGGCTGTGATTCCAAAAAATTGAACAGGTGATAAGGAAGGGGTATCATCATCAAATAGGCTCATCTTATTGCTCCTTCGTAGGTATTTTTAAGCGAGACTTTGAAAGCATTGTTTTTGCTACAAAACGCTGAGCATCTGCAGCAATGACTTCTTGACCAAGCGTGATCTGTTCTAAAATAGGATCAGAACTCGCTTGTCTTTTCTCAAAAAAGAAAAAAGAAATATTCCCATCTGCGGGTACATACACTGGCGACCATTCATTAGGGTTCATTGTAAAGACTTGCTCTTTCATCCATTCATCCTTTGTCGTGCGCTGAATTAAATTCGTTTTTTTAACCAATTTAAACTGGTTCAAAACGTCTGGCTTGTCTTGCTGACAAAGCCATGCGGCATTCTCTGGATTTTTCAGTAACGCAGCTCGTGCGTCACAAGCCTGTTTTTCTAAACGATGAGTCGCATAATTTGCAAGCGTCTCTTTTTCTTTGCCAATTTTCTTTAACAAATCACTAAAGATAATTTTTGCAATTTCTTCCTTTACTGTTGAGTAATGTTTCCATTCGCCATCCTTTACTTGAAAGAGTGTAGGATGTTTTGATCGGATTTTCTTATATTCTGTTTCTAAAAAATGATCCGATACAAGGCTCATTACACCAAGATCTTTCGCCTCTTGAAAAGTGAGAACATGAGCATCTCGTTCTTTCTCAAGATTGGTAAATCTGTAAAAAGTTTTGCCCTGATCGGAATATCTTTCTAGAATTTCGTGAACCAGACAATCGCCTGTTGCCGCGCTTTCAATCAAAGCAGCAAGTTCTCTTGGATTTTCAATCTCTGACACAGAAATCCAATCTTTTGCAATCGACACTGTCTTCTCTATGCTTGGAGCCTCTTGAAGCATTTTAGCAATTAAATCGCCTTGTTTTTTTGCCCACTCTCTTCTCGCAAACTGATCAATTTTTACACGATTCGCAGTCGTGAGATTTTCGATTGCCCGAAAACGATCTTCATTGGTATTGGCTTTTTCCAAAAATGGGAAAGTATACACTAAAAGATCCCAGTTATTGGATTCGAGTTGCCAATCCAAAACAGCTTTGAGCGGTGCACGAAGTCCGATTTCATCAATGGATATGGAAGCAATATTCATTCGAAAAGAAGTGTGAACAAGGAGAGGGAAACTCTCTGCTATTTTTTCCACTGAAAGAACAGTGTTTGGGAGAGTTAGACTATTGGAAAATCCAGAAATTGCATTCAAATAAACCTGAAAATCGATAAAATCTTGACCTGTTTTTAAATGAAGACTTTCTGGCCATTCATATTTTTGAATCACAAATTCTTCTTTAGAAAATGCAGCAAAGTCCCGATAGGGAAGATGATCCACGAAGGTTGCATTTCCAACTTCCTGGAAATATCTGCGGAATAAAAGAACAGATCTCCATGCCTCTACAGCACTCTTTTCGTCAAGGCCTAAGGATCGCAAATGGTCTTGAAGTGTCAATGTTCCTTTCCCAATCTTTTCTAATGATTCCTGAAAATTATGAACAATGCTTGCCTTTGCTTCTTCATATGTAACTGTATATCCTTTTATCTCTGCATATTTTGCGACATTCAAAATAAACTGCGCAGATAAATCGACGAAGTTAGCGCCAAACCAGTCGCTCACAGTATGAAAACCAAAAATGGACATATCTGCATATTGCAAATAGGGGTCTGGTTTTAACCACGAAGCCTGTTTTGTATATTGTGTTAAAACTCTGCGGATGAATTCAGGTGGACACATCGCCTGCTGCTGATACAGATTTGAAAGATGAGAAAACGTTTCAGGCGATACAAGACTCTGACTTTTTAGCGCTTCCCACTCTTTTGTTATTGCAGGGACAAACTGCTCCCAAGCAACAGATGCGCTAATATATGGTGCCTCTGGATTTTCATATCCGCGATAGTTTTTCGCTCTTTCCAAACGAGTTGCGAGATCTTCCTGCAGCTCCTCAAAGTATTCATCGACAATCAGCTCAGCAATCCCATTTGCGAGTAAATCATTCCGAATCACCCCATCATTGCACAAATTTGGAATGACACCTCGATCCATATCCATTCTATCTGTTGAGATAAAACGGGTGAGATGTTGTAAGGTTGAAAACATGACGGGAGTTCCATCAATATTCTCTGCGACTTTACGATCTTTCGCGCTTGTTTCATACGACATATATGTGTCAAAAACGCCAGTAAATGTAAAAGAAGCAATAATGAGAAAAGTAACTAAGATGAAGAATGCTTTTTGATATTTTTGGAAAAAACTTAGCATATCGATTCCTTAATATGATCTAGCAAATAGTACACGAGATGGACTTTTCTCACCTGAAAAAAGACAACACCCCTCTACATGTTTTATGTGATGCGGTATGCAACGTATCGTGACATTCAGCTCTTCTTTTACTTTTCTTTCAAATGCTGCGTCACGATTCCAATGGCAAAGAGCAAACCCTCCACCAATTTCATCTTCCTTTCCTTTAAAAAAGTCATAAAAATCTTTTTTATGATTGATTTCTACAGTATTTGCCTCTCGGAATTCAGTCGCTTTTTTTAGGAGATTTTTTTGTATTTCTTCAAGTAAATGAGGAACTTTTTCTCCGATTTCGCCACGCATCATTGCAATTGTTTCTTTATGAGGCTTATCTCTTCGTGCGATACCAAACTTTCCAGCTTCGATTTCCCTTAAGCCCACTTCGATTCGCAGAGGCACTCCTTTTTTAATCCACGACCAGTTTTTTTCACCGCCGCGCATATCTCTTTTGTCCACAATGACTTTCACCGATTCGCCATGATACATCTGTTTTTTAAGATCACTTGCAATGCCTTCTGCGTATTCGAGAACTTTAGACTTTGTCTCTTCATTATGAATCACAGGGATAATGACCACGTGTGCAGACGCAATTTTTGGAGGAAGAACTAAACCATCATCGTCACTATGAACCATGATGAGAGCCCCAATTAAACGGGTCGTCACTCCCCACGAAGTTGTCCAAGCCAATTCTCTTGTCCCTTCAACGCTTTGAAATTGAATTCCACAAGATTTTGCAAAATTTTGACCCAAGAAATGAGAAGTTCCTGCTTGCAGTGCTTTCTTATCTTGCATCATGGCTTCAATTGTATATGTATTGACAGCACCCGGGAAACGCTCTCCCTCGGTCTTTTCCCCGCAAATCACCGGAACTGCGAGGGTTTCGTGCGCAAATTCTGAATAGAGTTGCAGCATTAATTGAGCGCGCTCTTCCGCTTCATTTCGACTCGAATGCGCAGTGTGTCCCTCTTGCCATAAAAATTCAGCTGTTCGCAAAAACATCCGCGTACGCATTTCCCAACGAACTACGTTGCACCACTGATTGAGAACCAAAGGAAGATCCCGATAAGAATCAATCCATTTTGCAAATGCATCGCCAATGATCATTTCAGATGTCGGTCGAATGATGAGAGGCTCTTCCAGAACACCCGCAGGAACTAATTTCCCATCAGGCCCTTTCTCTAGCCGATGATGGGTCACAACAGCACATTCTTTCGCGAAACCTTCAACGTGTTGCGCCTCTTTTTCCAAAAAGCTTAACGGAATCAGGAGAGGAAAATAGGCATTGACGCATCCCGTTTCTTTAAAACTCGCATCCAGGCGTTTTTGAATATTTTCCCAAATGGAATAACCCCAAGGTTTGATAATCATGCACCCGCGTACTGGGGCATGCTCAGCTAAATCGGCAGCTTTCAACACAGCCTGATACCACTCAGGATAGTTTTCGCTACGCGTCGGTGTAATTGCAGTTTTCATTTTTGACATAGCGAGGAATAGTATCAAAAGATTCGATTGTCTTCAAATCTCCTTTCGCGACGAGAAAATATGATCCCTTTTTGATTCAAAATGGGCTCTAGTGTTTTGTTTCCACTCCACAATTAAAAAAAAGCATATACTTAATAAAATATATAATTTATGTAATTAAAATCTACAAAACAAAAGTATTTAATTAGCATTTGGCTTAATTACGAAAATAATTAACATGCTAAATATGTCAACAACTACACAAATCACTCAATCAAACAATAGACTCTCTTTCTCTAGAGAATCTAGCCCAAATGACTTTCAAACAACTGCACTCTATCGAGCTTTCACATCTGTTCCTGGAGATGACAGGAGATGTTCGACTCCCACGCAACATGCATCGGCTTTTCAAACAGTCTCCTCTCACTCTAGAAATATAAGTCAGATAGAAACTTCAAATTGCATTACCAGCAGAACTTTCCAGGTGTTGTCAACACCCCCTCGTCGATCTAATACAGATACCTTTTCAAGAGAATCTTCCTCGCAGCATAATGATGTTCCTCCGCCTAACAGCATTTCATTGTGGAATTTATATGCTCTGAATAACGATGCAAAGAATGGAAACGGACTCTCTCTTGCTGAGCTTGAACAATCCAGTAAACGAAACGACTTAGCTGCAAGAGATGCACGAAGAGTTGTATCTCGGATTCAAACCGAAATAAATCGGTCAACAATTGCGTATATTATTGGTGAATCTCCAACTCCAATCATTGATACCGAAGGTCGATCTCCAACTCCGATGGTTCCTCAGGAAGACCGATCTCCAACTCCGATGGTTCCTCAGGAAGACCGATCTCCATTCAATGGTGAATCTCCTCCCGCAGCACGTTCTAGTAAATCACAAGATGATGATTATTTCGATGATTCCAATTGCGAGAAAGCAAGTGATCTTGATGAACAATGGTGGCAACAATTTAATTCTCCCCACAAAAATCGCAGAAGCACGATCTCGCCTTCTCAAAGTCGAGAAGTCAGTCCTAGCAGAGCTCCCTCCGCTATATCATCCCCTCTTCCTCTTTGCTCAGAAAATCACACTTGCAAAGATCGATGGTATCGTTTCCCGGAAGCCGATCTACCTGGGATTATTATTGATTCGCATCAAGCAAAACATGTCGTAGGGGCATTATTTGGAAGCTATATAGGCGCGCACGGAGATAAATTTAACATAGAACATTCTACGGCAGAAGGATTAAAAAACGTGCTCGACTATTTATTGAAACAGACTGAGTGCAGTGTTCTTAACTCAATCCCTAGATGTTTAACAAAGACCGAAATTGTGATCGACGGCATTCAAAAAAAAGATTTGCCTTACGATAAGATTAAAATCTCTTCGATTGCTTATTTACCAGAACAGCTATCGTGGTGTTTTCACACATTCCCCGTCCTACCCAAGAGAAATACCTAATTTTTTTTGAAAAGCTTTTTCTAATCGGCGGCCGATCTCGTTACGTGTTTTAGGAAGAGCTTTTTGATCAATGGGAGCGAACGTAAATACACTCATCGCATTGACAACATCTCTTTTTAGCAACTGCTGTAATAATGAATCATCAGGAGTTGCTAAAGAGATCGTCCCTTGATGCAAATAGCCTTTTTTTGTCTTTCTTTGGGCAGCCCCTGCAATTTTCATTCCATTGTAAACCACATCATATTGTGTTGGCCTTGCCATACAAAAATGTTGGCAATCTTCACCAATACTTACGAAAGAATCGGGAATGATCTGTGCAGACAAAGAAAATAGTTCCTGTATGACTTCTAAAACAATTTCATTCACAAAACGATAGTTCTCAAGAGTGTTGTCAGAAAAATGTTTATGAGATGAAGGCAGTAAAAAAGAAAAGGCATAATCCCAGATATGGAATACAATGCCTCCACCTGTTGGCCTCTTAGCAAGGGAAATTCCCAGTGTTTTTGCCGTTTCCAAATGGATATGATTTTCAGGCCGAATAAAATGACCATAAGTCAGACTTGGATTTTTCCAATCGTAAAGATGAAGGATCGGATCATCCCCTAAGTCTTGAAGCAGAGATGCATCGAGAGCCATATTCTCAATTGCAGTTTGAACTCCCGATTGAATGATTCGTAGCATAAAAATTTTTCTTTCCAAAGAAAAAGGATCAGTATATTAGTGCAGTATAGTCCAAAAAGGAATAAAATAGCCGTATGTTTGATAAATTTACGAACCGAGCGAAACAAGTCATTAAACTCGCCAAGAAAGAGGCTCAGCGCCTCAATCATAACTACTTAGGCACTGAACATATTCTGCTCGGCCTCATGAAGTTAGGTCAAGGAATCGCTGTGAATGTTCTTCGAAATCTCAATTTAGATTATGACGCGATCCGTACAGAAGTTGAGCGTTTAGTAGGTTTTGGACCCGAAATTCAAGTATACGGCGACCCTGCATTAACCGGAAAAGTGAAAAAAGTTTTTGAATTCGCAAATGAAGAAGCGGCAAGTCTGAATCACAATTATGTGGGTACCGAGCATCTGCTATTAGCCCTTCTTCGCCAAACTGATGGTGTTGCTGCGCAAGTTCTTGAAAACCTAAACGCGAATTTAAAAGATGTTCGCAAAGAAGTATTAAAAGAATTAGAAACATTCAATCTTCAATTACCACCGATTGGTGCAACGCCCCCCAATAATCCAGCGGCGCCCCCGGGATCCCGTACTCAAGCCGATCGCGCGGCAGCTCCAGGTGCTGATAAAATGCCAGCGCTCAGAGCTTACGGCCATGATTTAACAGAGATGTGCCGTGAAGGGAAAATGGATCCCGTGATCGGCAGAAGAGAAGAGGTCGAAAGACTCATTCTCATCCTTTGCCGTCGTCGAAAAAATAATCCTGTACTCATTGGAGAGGCAGGAGTTGGAAAAACAGCGATCGTCGAAGGCCTTGCCCAAGCAATTGTCAAAGGCGAAGTTCCTGACAGCTTGCGCAAAAAGAAACTCATTTCTCTTGATCTTACATTGATGATCGCAGGCACAAAATATCGGGGTCAATTTGAAGAGCGCATTAAGGCTGTCATGGATGAAATCAAGAAAAATGGAAACATTCTTCTTTTCATCGATGAAATTCATACAATTGTGGGAGCCGGAGCTGCAGAAGGAGCCATTGATGCATCCAATATTTTAAAGCCTTCTCTATCTCGTGGAGATATTCAGTGTATTGGTGCAACCACTCTCGATGAGTATCGAAAGCATATCGAAAAAGATCCAGCTTTAGAACGCAGATTCCAAAAGATTATCGTTCAACCTCCAAGTGCTGAAGAGAGTATTTCTATTCTGCTTGGACTCAAAGCAAAATACGAAGAACATCACCGCTGTGTTTATACTGATGCTTCGATTAAAGCAGCTGTGCTGATGTCTGATCGCTATATTTCTGGCAGATTCCTTCCCGATAAAGCCATTGACTTACTTGATGAAGCAGGAGCCAAGGCGCGCATCTCCGTCATGCATCAACCATCCGTATTAACAGAGCTCGAAACGAAGGTTGAAGAAGCAAGAGTTGCCAAAGAAGAAGCCATCAGCCATCAAGAATATGAAAAAGCAGCGCGACTGCGCGATAACGAAAAGAATGCGCGCGAAGAGCTACAAAAAGCAAAAGTCTCTTGGGAATCGCGCAAAGACGAACATCAACCGATCGTGGATGAGGATGACATTGCCAATATTGTCGCAAAACAAACTGGCGTCCCAGTGACTCGTCTGACCGAAGGAGAAACTGAAAAAGTTCTCAAAATGGAAGAAGAGCTTAAAGGTAAAATCATCGGCCAAGATGATGCACTGAAAACTGTTTGTAGAGCCATTCGTCGCTCTCGCGCAGATATTAAAGACCCAAATCGCCCAATTGGAGCGTTCCTCTTCCTTGGGCCTACAGGCGTTGGAAAAACGCATATGGCGCGTCTTCTTGCTTCTCACATGTTCGGCGGAGAATCTGCTCTCATTCAAGTGGATATGTCTGAATATATGGAGAAATTTGCCATCAGCCGCCTCACAGGATCGCCTCCTGGGTACGTTGGTTATGATGAAGGCGGCCAATTGACTGAACAAGTGCGTCGCCGTCCATATTCAGTCGTTCTCTTTGATGAAGTGGAAAAAGCCCACCCTGATGTGATGAACCTTCTCCTTCAAATTCTCGAAGAAGGACGTCTGACAGATTCAGTCGGCCGTAAAATTGACTTCCGCAATACGATCATCGTCATGACATCAAACCTTGGCGCTGATCTGATCCGCAAGTCAACAGAAGTTGGGTTCCAGGCTAAAGAAAACTCCATCGACTTTAAAGTCATGCAGGAAAAAATCGAAGGCGCCGTGAAAAAGCACTTCAAACCTGAATTCATTAACCGTCTTGATGGCCTTGTTATCTTCCACACACTTGACAAAGCAGCTCTAGCGCAAGTGGTCGATCTTGAGCTCAAAAAACTATCATCTCGCCTCACTAAAAAAGGCATTCATGTCAAACTCGATGATGCTGCCCGTAATTTCCTCGTCGACAAAGGGTATCTCCCAGAAATGGGTGCAAGACCACTCCGTCGCGTGATCGAACAAAACCTCGAAGATCCTTTAGCCGAAAAGCTATTGCAGCATCCAAACGTGGAAAAGAACTATCAAATCACGGTCAAAGATGGGCAAATCGCTTTCATTGATCAAGATCCAGAGAAAGAAAAGAAAGAAGAATTAGTGACTCAATAAGAAAATCAATGCGCAATGGTCTTTTACTATTGCGCTCTTTTCAAAGAATATTTCTCCCTAAAAAAAGGGTATGTTCTATATGGGCTTATGATCATTTGATTGAATGTCACAGGCCTCTGAAGATTGAGTGTCACAGGCCGCTGAACAAATAAACTAAGAGCTCGATTTGCACATCGAAGATTGGCAGAATCAACTTGTTTGTTGGAAAGCTGATCGATCCCCTCATCATCGCTTACGCCCGTCTTTCTTGACTGCTGCATTCCTCCATCTGGACTCTCTGTCGGAGGTGTCAATATTGTGATCCCCTCTAAAATAGGACTCAATGTTTCCACTAAAGGCAATAATTCATTGTGATTAAAATGAGCCACCTTACAAAATTCTGAAATGAGTTTTTGCTGATCCGGAGTTACATCTTGCGCCACCAAGACTGCACTCTCCTGAATCAAACTGTCGAAGTTACAAGTAATTTCATCATCTGTTACTTCAAATAAGACATTTTTCACCACAACTCGTAATACGAGCAGTTCCCCACTTCCTTCTGTTTCACCCGTTTGCTCATTTATTTGCAAATTTTGAGGAATGATCATTTCATATTGGAGTTTATCAACTCTAAAACCTTGGTCCAACAATGTAACTTTTGCATGTGTTTTTTTCGCAGACGCTTTCCAGTATTGAAAAATAAGAGGATTGTTGATTGCGTCACTTGCCATTCTTAAACCAATTCCGTGACGAAAAAAAGCATTTCCAATCTCCTGAGTTCCAAATAATAAAGAAGAACGCCTCACTTGATCACTACAAAAACTCATAACGTTATTTTTTGTATTGTCTCGATCGATCGTACTGGCCCGTGAATCAAATAGAGGATTGTTTTTCTCGTCGTAAATTTCCAAAGTTATTTGAGAGGAATCTCGTTCCAACATATCCTTCATCACTAAGCTAGGAATGGGATTCTGTTCATCCATTTTCTCTGTTTGCTCTTTCATTGCCTTATGGATATCTTTAAACACCTCTTTGATTTCACCCTCTGCTAATAAGCTACTACGGGGGTTTTTTTCAGTCGTTCCAATATTTTCTTTACAAGCATTGTTGGCGCACCCATCAATTAGCCGATACAGGATCAATCCACCGACAACAAATGCGGCCACTGGAATGATGAATAATGCTGGGAGATGTACAACAGCCACGGCTCCAGCTGCGATTCCCGCTACCAAAATATAGAGCGCAACCTGCCCGACCCGCCTCCAGGTTTCTGTCTTGTCCGTATCATTCATTGTCACAACTTTTTGTGATCTCTCAGGACTTTGATGAACTATTTGATTTGTTGTATTTATATTCATAATAATAATTAGTTGTTCGCTACCATTATAACATACAAATGAATTTATTCGGTTTGTAAAAAAATAATCACACTAAAAGCACCCATAAAAATAGTTGAATTATAATTATAATTTAATATATAATACAGTCATTACTAAACAGAGGGAAGTCGGGAGGAGTTATAGTGAACTATGATCAGGGATCAATATCTATCATTATACTTCCGGATTAAAATTATTTTTTAATATACATTAAACAACCAATTTAGTTACAATCATAGATCAAAATAAATGGATTATTATGACAACTCCAACAAGACCAGCATCCCCTAACACACTTCAACCAGTTACTGTAGACGCGTGGCAGAGACGTGCGGTGGAATGCGCGAACAACCCCAACAGTCGAAATATGTCTGACTATTTTTCCCAGAACCCGGCAGCCTACTACCACCAGCAGCAACCAGAATCTCCTAATACGCTTCAAACATTCATTAGAAATGGTGGTCTGAGATCTTTGATAGCATGGGAGAGCAACCCGAACAGTCAAAATATTCGTGACTGTCATTCCCTAACAGAGGCACTCAGTCGCATCATCCAAAACTCCCAGCAGCACGCTTCCCAGAGCCAGGCAGCCTACCCTTCCCAGAAGCAACCAGCATCTCCCTCGACAAAGGCATTGCAGCGGTTCGCTAAGCCACCTTCGCTTTTAGAGACTTTGAAGGCTTGGAATGGGATGAAAAATCCAGAGGAACGGGATCGGCAGCAGCTGCGTGTTCTGATAAGTTGGCAAGAACAGGCAGCCAGCCGGCACCGGCAAGATATCGCTGCCCTTCCGTTCCAGGCAGCCTACCACCAGCAACAACCAGCATCTCCTAATACGCCTCATCCAGATACTGGAAACGAGTGGCAGAGACGTGCGAAAGAATGGGCGAACAACCCGGACAGTCGAAAAATGTTTGACTGTGTTAGCTATCACGAAGCAATCAATCACTTCAATCAACTCTCCCAACAGGGCTCTTCCCAGAACCAGGCAGCCTACCACCACCAGTAGCAACCAGCATCTCCAGCAACCGCGCTCGGCTGCGCCTTTTTCCCAGAGTTCTCCTAGCCGGCCTCAATGCCGCTTAATGAGGTTGTTGCTGCCGTGAGCGACCTTTTGGGGACTAAGCAATAGGGAATAAACCTCGAAGAATCGAAGACCACATTCTCCTATGTTAAATGTAGCGCCTTCATTTTTTTAAGTCTTTGATTATAAGTGATAAGCGGAATCTAACCTATGAAGTCGGGGGGATCTTCTCTATAACCAAACACCCCTAAAAACACCGATCTACGAGGTTGTTTTGGTATATAACCATCTTTGTATTAGACGTTTAAGAAATCCAGTAGATAATAAGCCAATTTTCCTGATGTCCCCCTCCCCCAAAAAACAGTAATTGTGCATCTTGAACTCATGTCAAAAGACCAATTATAACCATTTCACTTCTGCTATTAACTATAATTAATTTGACTAAAATTAACTATGTTTGGAAAAAAGACCTATAAATTTTTTGAGAGAGGTTTCGTCGCTATGACTTTTCCTAATTCAACGAGACATCGGGTATAGAGTTCCTTTAACACTTGATTGCTTAGATCTGTATTAGAGGAAGCTTCTCTGATCAATTTTTTAAGCCAACGTTGATTACTAACCGATAATAAATGTTGAGCTTCTCTAGGGATCTTCCTCATAATATGCTGTAAATCAGATACGTTTGGCGTATACTTTGTATTACATAGAAATATTAATTGATAGAAACCTTTAGTGAAGTTTGAGGGAATCCCTTTTCCCATCGAAGACGTTTCGTCAGGCTGATTAAAAACCGATTGATTAAACTCTAGCTCTTCTTTCTCAGTCACAAGTTTTTTCCCAGCATCGAAGTAATCTAACATCCCATCGATAGGAATGGTTATTGGCGATAGGTCAAAAGATGGTAAAGGAATAGAGCTTTGAAGATTCTGAGATGTTGTAAGTGCAGTATAGCTCGGAGCTTGCTCAGATGAGTCGATACTTTCAAGTATACTATCATTGAAAGAAGCTCTACTATGATCTCCAGCCAGATTAACTAACCCTAGAGTACCTATACCGACATGATCTTCTGATCTAGACAGTATTTGGGGCCCAGTCGTTGCTTGTTGAGTCTCTACAGAGAGAGGATCAAGCTTTTTGCTAAGAAGAGTCATATATTCCATGTTTTCCATGAGCGCTATACGAATCCTACTGCCGTTAACTTGAAATCGGTTAGTCAACAAATTGTTATAAATAACAATAAAGTTATTTAGCACATTTTCGATTTCCTTTTTAAACGTATTACCTTTAGTAATTCCATTTATATCTTCATTTAACTTGCTTTGAATTGTACGAAGAGCCTCTATTTGTTCTTCACATTTTTTGCTTAATATTTTTGTCTTGGGATCGTACGCGGGACGTAACTGGAGATGATTCAGTGAGATTTGCAGATCTTTCAGGGTCAAAAAAATCTTTTCAAAACTTCCTTGTGCGGCCATTGCAGTAGGCCCTTTACTCTGACATATCCATAGAATAATGTTGAGAGGTAGCTCCATGGCTAAACCTAAAACAACGTTAAAACGCTCTTTGATGAACTTTAGGAGATTGAAACCTTGAGAAGAAGCAATCACCGACGGACCCACCGCATCGGTTTTTTTTGCGGTCTCAGAGGCCTTATTCTTGGGGGCTAATCGCACGTTATCGGAACTGCATAAAACGACCGGACCTATAAACATTATTAACATCCTTATTAATATAATAATATTATTATATCATTTTATGCTATTAAAGCACTATAGTATAATTTTTTTTATAAAACATTTCATTTGTCTATCAGATTCTCAATAGGGAATAGTAAAAGGAGGCATTTGGACCCCACCTCATCAAAGAAGAGCTCCTCGAGCAGACTTCAGAAAAATTTATGAATTGATTTTTTGCGTTGGTTCAATTTGTGCAAATTGACATAACCTATTGGGTCTTCTGCAATTTGCAAAAAATTGAATCCACAGGCAAATTTAGAGCCAAATGGAGTTTTGCAATTCCCTCAAAAGGGTAAAATTGCAAGTTTTTCAACTCAACACTTTCAAGCTGGCTGCTTTTTCTTTTTAAACTTATCGAGATGATCTAGCGCTTTTCCTGTGCCAAGGCAGACAGCTAAAAGAGGATTTGGAGCAACAAAAACAGGCAAGCCTGTTTCTTTAATCAGGGCTTTATCTAAACCTTTCATAAGAGCACCACCGCCAGCTAATACCATGCCACGCTCTACAAGGTCAGCAGCAAGTTCTGGGGGGCATTTTTCAAGGGTAAGTTTGACGCTCTCAATGATCTGTTGGATGGGTTCAGCAAGGCACTGACGGATTTCAACAGAGTTAATGCGTTTCGTAATTGGAAGGCCTGCCACTTGATCACGTCCTCGAACTTCCATTTCCAATTCTTGATTCCCAAGCGGATAGGCAGAACCAATGGTAATTTTGATTTCTTCGGCGGTTCTTGGCCCGATCATGAGGTTATAGGTACGTCGCATATAATTGATGATGCAATCGTCAAATTCATCCCCTGCAACGCGAAGAGAGCGGGATTCTACGATTCCACCGAGAGAAATAATCGCAATTTCTGTCGTACCACCACCAATGTCGATAATCATATTGCCAGAAGGCTCATGAACAGGTAGGTCGACGCCGAGGGCTGCTGCCATGGGTTCTTCAATCAAGATCACTTCTTGCGCACCTGCATGAAGAGCCGAATCTTCAACGGCACGCTTTTCAACACCGGTAATCCCTGAGGGCACAGCAATGAGAATGCGCGGGCGGAAGAGTGCGCGGGTAGGCGTTACACGTTTAATGAGCGCTTTTAACATTCCTTCTGCGATTTCAAAGTCAGCAATCACACCATCTTTCATTGGACGAACGGCATGAATTTTGCGCGGAGTTTTGCCAAGCATCGCTTTCGCCTTATGACCCACTGCAAGCACTTCATTGGTCAGAGAATCGACAGCAACAACTGATGGTTCAGCAAGGACAATTCCTTTCCCGCGAACATAAACAAGTGTGTTGGCTGTTCCTAAGTCAATTCCGATGTCGCTTGAAAAAATGCCTGAGATTTTATGAAATTTTCGGGCGAGAATGTTTTTTAAATCGTTGAATGTTTTTTTCGGTTGCATAACAAGTTCTTCTAAGTGTTCAAAAGTTCGAGGACGTCTTCCCAAGTTAATTTAGCAATGGCTTCATCATCGCAGCTCACCACTTTCTTGACCAATCCTTTTTTGCGTTTTTGCATTTCAAGAATTTTTTCCTCAATTGTATTGAGAGTGATTAGCTTGTAAGAAGAGACAGATTTCTTCTGACCCATTCTATAGACACGGTCTGTGGCTTGATTTTCAACGGCTGGGTTCCACCACATGTCATAATGGATTACTGTATCAGCTCCCACCAAATTGAGTCCTGTACCGCCGGCTTTTAATGAAACTAAGAAAACCATAATTTTTGGATTCTCATTGAACTCTTTCACAATTTCTAAGCGATTTTTTGACGTTCCATCAAGGTATGCAAAAGATATTCCCCTTTGCTCAAAGTCTTCACGCATAATTTGGAGCATTCGTGTGTATTGGCTGAAGATGACTGTTTTGTGATTGCCTTCTACAAGTCCTTGAAGAAGCTCTAGCATCATTTCATATTTTGCAGAATCACCAATTTCTGCTTTTTCTTTAGCAAAGATGGCTGGATGGCAACAAATCTGTTTGAGTCGTGTGAGCGTTGCGAGGATATGTATTTGGACTTTATCAAAGCCTTCTTTTGCCACCAACTTCACAAGCTCATCACGCGCACTGGCTGCGTAGGACTTGTATAATTCCATTTGTGTATCTGTGAGTTGACAGTGATAAACAATTTCATCGATTGGAGGTAGATCTTTGAGAACATCTGACTTCATCCGGCGCATAATGAAAGGAGAAATTTTTCGTCGTAAATATTCAATGTTTTGCTGCTGTATAGTACCGCTTGCACGAATGTATTTTTCCATAAATCGATCAAACGTTCCGAGGAAACCTGGCATCAGATAATCCATTAAGCTCCAGAGATCTTCCAGAGAATTCTCAATCGGTGTACCGGTTAAGATCAATCGATGCTGCGCTTGAATCATTTTGACCGATTTTGCATTGCGTGTGCCTCGATTTTTGATATGCTGCGCTTCATCTAAAATTGCGTAACTAAATGAGGATGAGCTATAGATTTCGATGTCTTTCTGCAAGAGAGTATAGGAAGTGATTACCACGTCATAATCTTGCAATTTCCCAAGCATCTTTTTTCTTTGACCGGGAATGCCATCAATCACAATCGATTTTAATTGCGGATTGAACTTATGCAATTCTTCTTTCCAGTTATACAAAAGAGAGGTAGGACAGATGATGAGCGAGCGGGCTTCATGATTTGTTTGATGATGCTGCGTAATGGCTGAAATCGCTTGTAATGTTTTTCCAAGACCCATGTCATCTGCCAAGATTCCATTGAGGTACATGAAACGAAGACGCTCTAGCCAGTTCACGCCCTCTTCTTGGTAAGGTCTGAGATCTGCTTTAATTTCTTTTGGGATAGGACTTGATTTGAGAGAGATCTCTCCGAGCATTTGTTTTCTGATTTCAAGGAGGCGATCGGACATCTTAAACTCAACCGGTAAACCATCAAAGGCATTTGGATCGATTGTGACCAAATTCCAAAGCGGTTTTTTTTCTGTATGATCGCTGAGCTGCTTAATCCCCAGTTCATCAAATAATTGAACAAGTTTTCCAATGCGTTCTAAATCAAGAACGAGAATTTTAGAAAAACGAGAAATTGTTTCTTTGCGCGGTTTGCCAGCATCTAATTCTAGATAGGAGCGTTTTGCTGTAATGCATTCCCAGAGCAATTCGAGTTTGATGCCTTTAAGAGCTCCATTTACTTTCAGAGTAATTTCATAGTAACCCGTGACATTTGCAGCATCTAGTTCCAATTTAAATTTCGTTTGATCGTAGAGGAACTGATCGAGTAGATTTTGCGGACATTCGAACTGAACTCTATGCTGATTGCGCGGAATAACACCCGTCATAAACTCGACAATTTTTTTCTCAGTCTTCGCAACATAGACGCCCATTTGCGCATTAAACACAAAATCCTGGAAAAGTTCTTCGATGATTTGTCTTTCTTCTACGAGATTGCGCGCTAAAACACCATGCGATGTCACAAAAGAATTGATTTCATCAGAACTCAGTTTTGTCGGTGCAGAAGAGACCTCTTGTCCATCATAAGAAAAGAAAAGAGATGCTTCAAGTTCACCATCCAAGTATGACAAATGACACCTCGCACCCAATTTCCCTGTAAAAGGAATAGTGACAAACTTTTCAATAATGTTTGTATTCACAACTTCTGCGAAGCGTTTTAATTCCTGAAGCGCATTTTCGACAAATGTACCAAACAGAGGTTCTGGAATGGTCATATCTCGAATCGAGGAGAGGCTTAAGAGATGCGTTCTTTTAATATGCGGCGCAAATCGATAGTAAGTGTCTTGATTCAGCATTCCTGGTTTGGCACATTCAAATAAAAGAACTTCATCTAAGTTAATCATTTGATTGTTTACAGAAAGTTGCGGCTTTAATAAAACCTTTGCTCCTGGCGGTGCGATATATTCTAATGAGAAACGGATGTTCACACTTTGCGACGCAAATCGAAGCGGTGTTTCAAGAGAACTTAAATAAAGACATGGAAGAACTGGCATTTCTTCATCGAGTGATTTAAATCCTCGCGGCGACGAATGACTCACGGCAATTTCCTGTACGTTGGCTAAAAGAAGACCAAAGACTTCTGGATCTAATTGCGCCACTCTTTGCGCTCTTTCATTTTGCGCGACATCTTGAAAACGGGCATGGGCAAGAATTAATTGCAGTAGAGAGCTCCCTACCTCATCAAAACATTTTAAAGAAAAAAAGAGCTTCCTCCCTGCGACAAAAATAGGTTCTTCATAGCGAACCGCATCTAAAAACGCTTTCATTTGTGAAATTTGTAAGGGCTTTGAACGGAAGGGCAAACGAAGAGCCAGTTGAAATTCTACTTTCCCTTTTTTCTCTCCCTGCATAAGCGTTTGCGGATTAAATATGACTGCAAGCTCTGCTGTCACCAGTGTATTTTCTTCTCTGGATAAGAAAAATGGTGAGTGGGATAAAATTTCTGCAGCATCGATGTATTCTTGTAAGATTTGCTTTTGATAGCGAGCATCCTGCTTTGCTACTTCATTTGTTTCTGCTTCTTTAATCGCTTCAATGAGCTCTTTTTTCTCAGTACAATCTAGATGATCGTTACTAGAAATATCGGATTCTTTTGAATACTCGATTAAAAGAGTGTCAATTTTATCTTCTAAATAAAAAATAAGAGCTGCTAAATGTTGACAGTCATAGCGACTTGGACAATCACAATTTGTATGCGTTGCTTGAGATTCAAAACGATTGACCTCAATTTCGCTCTCATAAGTGTTGTCAAAATTCCCCAGAATTTTGCTGATGAAACGAATCGAGCTATTATCAAGACGAATAATCTTCGCAAGCAAGATTTTTTGGCTTACAAATAGCTGTTTTCCTTCCTTCAAAATTGCAGGAGAAAAATCTTGTTTCATTTTGCGAAAATTTAGCATAGAACTCCGTGAAGACCTTGTTTGGTCCAGCGCCTTTTTTTTACAATTTTTTTACAAGGATAGCAACAAAAAATTTGAAAAACTTCAAAAAAATTTTCTTACTCTCAGATTCGTCTTGAGTACGAATAAAAAATCTAATTTTTGTGGAAAAAAGTTTTCTTTTGTGATTAATCAACCCTCTGCTCAATAATATCCACTCCAAAAAGGAGAATTTATGAGTTTAGATTTGAGTACTGATTTGAGCACTTCTGGATACACCCCCGCATGTACAATTAATTCAACTGGTGTCGCATCTTTAGCGATGTTGTTTGGATTTTGTTTCGCAGTCTTTAAGGGATTAGAACATTTTTTTGGTCCTCCACAGCCTTTCGATTATCAGAAAATTAAACAAAGCGATCGCGATGATGATTCAAGAACATACACTGAAATTAAACTAACTACTCCTGACACACCCGTTTTCACACAGCAGAATTCTTCAGACATTGCAAGTTTTGTGACAGAAAATGTTTTGAGGGCTGAGGCCGTAGTCGAAGAAAAAAAAGAAGAGAAAGTTCAAATGGTCATTGAATTTGACCTTAGCGGAGAGAACGAAATTGATCTGAAAGGCGCAGAAGATTACGTCGATTATATCAACAGACAGATTGGTTAAGCCAAATAGAGCATGATAGAAAAAACTATCATGCTCTTTTTATTTTTCTAAATCATTTTTTTGAGTGGTTTGCATTTCATAGCTATCGTAACCGAAAGGCAAAGGAGACACTTCTTTGATGCGCTTTGAGACTACGACTCCATCTTTCACTAAAATATAGTAATGTCTTTCGTTTAAGATCCGCGCGCCAACCTTAAATCTTTCAATATACTCGTATTCAACAGTACCGTCATTGAATCTACGAACAACGACAGGATCGCCAGCTTGTGCAATGAGCTCTTCTTGTGTTGCACCAACAGGGACATCGTAAAAAGCGCAAACAGAAAGAACAGGACCTCCAGATGCGCAAGCGCATAGGAAAAGGCAAAATAGATAAGCAATTTTCTTCAAGGCTCACCCTCGTTTTCTTGCGATTCATCAGGAGATGGAACTTCATGAGATTGTAGCCAAATACGCGCTTCAATCTGTGTGCGGAATTGATCTGAGGTGATATATTCCCCTTTCATGATATAGCTTCCATCTTCTTGCAATTGGTAAGTCTCATAGCCTTCAAAATTGGCATTATTCCGAAACTCCCATCCAATCGTTTTTTCATCAAAAATGCCAACTCCAACGATTTTGCCCACATTTTGGTTCTCCATATCTACGGCAAAACCTTTTGCTTGAAAATCATAGAAAGACAATTCATTGCGCATATGTTCAGATAACCCTTGGACTTGTATTTCCTGAGCGCACACAATTTTACCTTTAAAGTCAGTATTTTGAACGGACCATTTTGTGCCGAAAAAGAGCTCTTCTTCAACCATATTGAGAGTAATCTTTCCTTCGCCAAGCCAAAGACCCGGTGAAAAAATAAAAGAATGATTTTTCATCAAAACATGAACCTTCTGCTATAAATACTTTGAAGCAGTCCTAATGCTGCCATTGTTGTTAACAGGGAACTACCCCCGTACGTCACGAAAACAAGCGGCACTCCCGAAATTGGAAGAAGTGCGCACATCATCGCGACATTTACCAACACGTGCATTGCAAGATAAGCCGAAAGTCCCGCTGCTAAAAGCCGACCAAACGGGTCTCTTGCTACTGCCGCTACCTGAAAACTACAATAGATTAAAGCATAAAAAAGGAACAGCAAGAACGTAAGTCCTAGAGTTCCAAATTCTTCCCCAAAAGCCGCGAAGACAGAATCCGTATGAGCTGCAGGTAGCCACCTCTGTCCAGAAAACTCGCTTTTATGCCATCCCGTACCTGTAAGCCCCCCAATTGCGATCGCCACAACTGCGGCCTTCTGATGATACGTATTTGGGTTGAGACGTTCATACTGATACTCCTTCATAAATTTCGTAAAAAATGGCTGCATCTTCTCATGAGAGAGCACCCCAGAAAATACCAGTGCTGCGAAACCGAAAAGAATGATCCCCCCGATACCCATCAGCCTTAAAACTACTTTATGAATTCTCGCAAAATAACCAATACACAAAGAAATTGGATATAGGACAAGCGCAGTGCCCAAATCTGGTTGTTTTAAAATTAGCAAAAATGGGATGCCAACAATTGCTCCCATTTGCATTGCAGATCGAAAAGTCCCGACCCTATTTCCCCTTCTTTCTAGAAACCAACTTAATGCAATGATTAACACAAGTTTCGCCTGTTCTGATGGCTGGAAGCTTGCAATTCCGGGTATTCGATACCAGCGATGTACATTCTGAATAGGGTTTACAAAAAACAATCCTAATAAAAGCAAAACGGTTCCCACATACATAATGAGACTCCAATCGCGTAATTTTCTGTAATCAAAAGAGGCAAAAAAGAAAAAAACAAGCCATCCCAAACAAAACCAACGCATTTGACTTTTCACAAGCGGAGTCCAAAAGATTGGGTCTTCCCATTCATTCATATTTCCTGTCATCGCAGAAATGACGAGTAAACTAATGAGCATTAAACAAAAAACTAATGGATAAATCCGCCAATCTATACGGGAAATAACACGATGACCCAACATAGATTTCAGTGTAATCAAAGAAAAGCAATTTTGCACTAGAGAAATAATCTCAACTCCTTGTAATATTCCGCCCAAATCAGCAATGAATATCAAAAAAATATTTCTAGAGTCCATTGACTCTACAAATACATATGCAATCACTCATGGGTCGAATTTTGGGCGTGATGCACTTACCTGTATTGTTGCAGAAGAGCAGCTTGCAGGTCGCGGTCAATTTGGGAGAACATGGATTTCTCCCAAAGGGGTGAATCTTTACGCGACTCTCTATTTTCATCTTCCCTCCAAAGCAGAGAAGATCGAAGAACTGGCGCTATTTATGGCTAAATGCCTTAAAAGTGTCCTCGAACAACAAGGCGTCCATCCCACGATGAAATGGCCCAACGACCTATTGCTGAATGGGAAAAAGCTTGCGGGAGTTCTGTGTGAAACAGTATTTCACCCCGACCATATTGAGATCATATTAGGCTTTGGTCTGAATGTGAATATGGAGGCAGAAGACCTTGCTAAAGTGGATCAAAAAGCGACCTCCCTGAAACAGGAAACAGGGCGGATTTGGGATAAAAATCTCCTTCTCGACCAAATCTTAACCCGCTTTCATATCGAGATTCGAACAACCTATAAAATTTTTTAAGAGAAACGGTTGTTGCTTGAAACATTGAAAAAAGATATGATGTTCACATCATTTTGGCCAGATAGCTCAGATGGTAGAGCAGAGGACTGAAAATCCTTGTGTCGCTGGTTCGATTCCAGTTCTGGCCACAAAAACAAACCCGAAAGCCTCCAGCTTTCGGGTTTTTTTTTGTGGCCAGAAAGAAAGACAATTTATTGTCTTTCGTCTGGAATCGAAGTGAAAGGCGATGTTTTTCGCATCGAAAAACCGCATGAACCGGCTTTCAGGGACGAGACACGAAGTGCTCGACTGAAAGGATTCCAGTTCTGGCCACAAAAACAAACCCGAAAGCCTCCAGCTTTCGGGTTTGTTTTGTGGTCAGAAAGAAAGACAATTTATTGTCTTTCGTCTGGAATCGAAGTGAAAGGCGATGTTTTTCGCATCGAAAAACCGCATGAACCGGCTTTCAGAATGTTAGTGGTAGGAATCACACAGCTAAAGAATACAGGCTTAACAGCCGAACAATGGAGAAGTTTGAGAGCGAAATATGCAGTGTAAAATGAGAAGGTAGCCAGTCATTACATCGCATGATAAGAGAAAAATGTCATGTGAATGAAGTTGAGAAGAAAGTGACAAAGAATAGAGCTCTCAATCTTGCCTGAAATCAAGTGACTGCTCCCTCGCCTAAAGGCGAAGGCTTCTAGGGATTGCTCCCAGGCCAT
>CAZVXF010000011.1:0-45818 GCA_964630875.1 uncultured bacterium
GGCGGCTTGATGATTGATATTGGAATGGAAGCATTCCTCCCTGGATCTCAAATCGACAATAAAAGAATTAAAAACCTTGATGATTTCATTGGAAAAACGTACGAACTCAAGATTCTCAAAATCAATATTGATCGAAAAAATATCGTTGTTTCTCGCAGAGAATTGCTCGAAGAAGAAAGAGTTTCTCGCAAAGCAGAACTCCTTGAGCACATCCAAAAAGGAGCCGTTCTTAAGGGCGTCGTAAAAAATATCACAGATTTCGGTGTGTTCCTTGATCTCGATGGGATTGATGGTCTTCTCCATATCACAGACATGACTTGGAAGAGAATTAAACATCCTTCTGAAATTGTCAGACTTGGCCAAGAACTTGAAGTCGTTGTTCTCCATGTAGATAGCGAAAAAGGGCGTATTGCTCTCGGATTAAAACAGAAAGAAGAAAATCCATGGGAAGAAATTGAAAAACGATACCCTCCAGGAACACCAGTACATGGGAAAATCGTCAACCTCGTTTCTTATGGTGCTTTCATTGAGATTGAGCCGGGAATCGAAGGATTGATCCACGTCTCTGAAATGTCTTGGACAAAGAATATCACAGATCCAAGCGAAATGGTGAGAGTTGGAGATGAAGTCGATGCAATCGTTCTTTCTGTTCAAAAAGATGAAGGGAAGATCTCTTTAGGCATGAAACAGACAGAAAGAAATCCATGGGAAGATGTAGAGAAAAAATACCCAGTGGGCAGCAGTGTAATGGCTGAAATCAGATCCCTCACAAACTATGGCGCTTTTGTAGAACTTGAGCCAGGAGTCGATGGATTGATTCATATTTCAGATCTTAGCTGGATCAAGAAAGTATCCCATCCATCAGAAATCTTGAAGAAAGGTGATAAAATCGAAGCCGTTGTTCTTTCTGTTGATAAGGAAAGCAAAAAAATCACTTTAGGCGTGAAGCAATTGAGCACAAATCCATGGGATTCATTAGAAAGAGCCCTTCCAATTGGATCCATTGTTCACGGCACAGTGACAAAAACAACAGCATTCGGAGCATTTGTACAGCTCGACAATGGAATCGAAGCTTTAATCCACGTGACTGAGCTTTCAGATCAGCCGTTTGGTAAAGTAGAAGATGTTGTTTCGAAAAATGACAAAATCACTGCAAAGGTCATTAAAATTGATCCTGAACATAAAAAAGTAGCCTTATCGATCAAAGAATATTTGATTGAGAATAACCAACAAAATCGCGATGACATCGTCGTTGGATCAAAGGCGAAAAAAGGAAAAAAGAAAGAAACCAGTGATGTAGAGTAGTCCATGAACAAAGACCTAATTGCTATATTTGAATATCTTGAGCGAGAAAAAGGGATTAAGCGCGAAATCATTATCGCAGCAATCTCTGATTCATTACGCATTGCTGCGCGTAAAAGCGTAAAGGGAATTGGCGAAAAGGTCAGCGTGGAAATCAATCCGAAAACAGGAGAGATTGACGTTTTCACACAAAAGAAAATTGTCGACAAAGTCGTCAATCCCTCTGAAGAAATTTCACTCGAAGATGCAAAAATATACGAGCCAGAGTGCCAAGTCGGACAATGGCTCGAACTTTCTGTACCTCCGCAAGATTTTGGACGTGTTGCAGCAGCCGCCGCAAGACAAATCATTTCACAAAAGATCAAAGGCGCTGAACGCGATGTCATTTACGAAGAATATAGACATCGTTTAGGCGAATTAATCTCAGGAACCGTCAAACGCTATATTCGTGGACGAACGATCGTTGTCGATCTAGGAAAAGTAGAAGCGATCCTACCTGAAAGAAATTATCCTAAAATTGAGCGCTATAACCTTGGCGAAAAAGTGCACGCTCTTCTTTTAGAAGTCAGAGACACAGATACTGGTGGTGCTGAGGTCATTTTAACTCGTTCTCATCCTGAATTTGTATCTGCATTGTTTACGCAAGAAGTCCCAGAGCTTCATGACAAGACAATTGCCATCGAAAAGATTGTTCGCGATCCTGGTTATCGCACAAAAATGGCGGTTCGTTCTTACGATCCAAAGGTAGATCCAGTGGGGACATGCGTTGGTGTGCGCGGAACTAGAATTAAGAATATTATCCGTGAATTGAACAACGAAAAGATAGATGTTGTCCCATTTACAGAAGATCCGATTCAACTATTGAAAAATCTCCTCTCCCCCATTGAGCCGAAGAAAACCAAAGTGCATGCCTCAAATATTTGGTTGCTCGTGGCAGATGAGGAATATCCGCTTGTCATTGGAAAGCGCGGCATGAATGCACGCTTAATCGGACAAATGATTGGAAAAGATATTGAAGTACAAAAACTGTCTGACTACCAAAAACTCACTCAACTTCAAATGATGGAACTTAGCGAATCAAGCGATTCAAGTTTAGATGATCGTCTGAAGGTGGAAGGTGTAAGTGGACTTGTGAATGAAAGTATCATCAGTGCTGGATATGACACATTCCGAAAATTAATGACGGTGGATGTGACAGATTTCCAATCAAAAGTTCCTGGAGTTAACTACTACGATTTAGCGGATAAACTCCTTGAACAAATGCGCAAAAAGAGGGCGTAACACTTGGCTAAACTTAAACTGAATATTAAAAATCTTCAGCTCTCAGGCAAATCAAAAGCAGCTGAAGAGAAACCGACAGCTAAGCCAGCCAGTCGTTTGAAAGAAGATGCGACCATTACTTCTGCTTTGAAAAAAGCAGAAAAAACGTTAGCTGCGCGCGAACGCGATAAAGAGAAAGAAAAAGAAGCTGCTGCCCCGAAGAGAAAGTCACGCTTAATTCAAGAGCATACAGAAGAAAAAAAAGAAGTTCCTGTAGCACCTCCAATCGAATCAATCCCTCAACCGATTGTCGAAGAGCTTCCACCACCCCCTGCACCGATCGAAGAGAAGGTAGCTCCAGCAAAAGTTGAAGCACCCAAAGAAGTTCCAGCAAAAGCGCCACCCGCTCCCACACCGCCCCCTACACCCGCTCCTGCTGCAGCTCAAGCGCCTGCAACCGAAGAAGCTCCAAAAGTTATTCCAGCAAAAGCCAAAGAACCTAAGTTACAAAAAAAGAAAGAAGAACATCGTTTTGATGCGAGAGATCGACAAGGGTTACGCGATGTAGAAAACGAAGCATGGCGCAAACGCCGAGCACATAAGCCAAAAAGATATGTGCAAGAAGAAGTTATACGTCCAAAAGAACTCCATGTTCGGCTTCCCATAACGATTAAAGATCTAGCGCAAGAGATGAAACTGAAATCATCTCAATTGGTTGCTAAGCTTTTCATGCAAGGAATGACATATACTTTGAATGATTATCTAGATGATGAAACAGTTGTTCAATTGCTGGGTCAAGAATTTGGATGCGAAATTCAAATTGATACAAAAGAACAAGAACGCATTCAAATTACAGATCGAACAATTCGTCAAGAAATCGAATCTAGCCCAACGGAACAATTAATCTTACGTCCATCTGTTGTCACCTTCATGGGTCACGTTGATCACGGCAAAACAAGCCTGATTGATTACATTCGTAAATCAAACCGTGTGGCTGGAGAAGCCGGCGCAATTACACAACATATTGGCGCTTTCAAAGTGAAAACAGCAGCTGGAGAACTCACAGTGATCGATACTCCCGGTCACGAAGCTTTCTCTGAAATGCGCGCGCGCGGAGCAAACGTGACCGACATCGTCATCCTTGTGATCGCGGGGGATGAAGGAATTCGCATGCAAACAGAAGAGGCAATGCGCCAAGCACGCGAAGCAAAAGTACCGATTCTTGTCGCTTTGAATAAAGCAGACAAGCCAAATTTTGACGCACAAAAAGTATATAGAGAACTCGCCGATCGAGATCTCCTTCCAGAAGCTTGGGGCGGTACAACCATTGTCGTTGAATGCTCTGCCGTGACTGGAAAAGGAATTCCTGATCTATTGGAGATGACCGCGTTACAAGCTGAAATCTTAGAGCTTCGTGCAGATCCAAATTCTCGAGCGCGAGGCACTGTTTTAGAGTCAGAAATGCATAAAGGACTAGGGGCAGTCGCAACAGTTCTAGTGCAAAATGGAACACTCCGCAAAAACGATGCGATTGTTTTTGGACCTTATTCTGGGCGTATCAAAACAATGCATGATGATCATGGAATTGCAATCGAAGCTGCAGGTCCATCCACTCCGGTAAAAATTACAGGACTTTCAGAACTAGCTGTTGCAGGATCTGAGTTCATCGTTGTAAAAAATGAGAAAGAGGCTCGTGAGCTTGCTGCCGCTCGTGCCGAAGGCATTGAGCGTCATAGACTAACGCAATCAAAACTCGGAAGCCTTGAAAAGATGATGGCGAAAAAAGAGAGCGGAGAAATGAAAATTCTTCCGTTGATCCTACGTGCTGACGTGCAGGGATCTCTTGAAGCGCTGAAAACATCACTGAGCAAGATTAAATCTGACAAAGTGCGTATCGAACTTGTGAACGCAGATGTGGGAGAGATTTCTGAATCTGATGTTGAACTCGCAGGAGCATCTAAATCAACCATTGTCGGTTTCCACACAAGAATTGAAGGCCATGCAGAAGATCTAGCAAAGCAAAAGAATGTTCCCGTCTATATGCAAGATGTGATTTATCACCTTGTAGACGAAGTGAGAAACCGCATGAGACTGCTTCTCGATAAAATTGCTCAAGAATCAGATACAGGACAAGCAGAAGTTCGCACAGTGTTCAAATCCTCGCAGCTTGGTAACATTGCCGGATCTATGGTCATTGATGGCGTCATTAAACGTCAAAGCCTCGTTCGCCAAATTCGAGGCGGCAAAATGATCTGGAAGGGAAAAATTTCTTCGCTAAAACGCATTAAAGAAGACGCAAAGGAAGTTCAAAAAGGCTTTGATTGCGGGATCGTTTTAGAGGGTCAGTCAGACGTGCGTGAGGGAGATATCATCCAAGCTTATGAAGTTACATACCTCGAGCAGAATTTGTGAAGAAAAACCGCATCGACCGTATTAATTCACTTCTTCGCGAAGTGATCTCTGATGTGATACTAAAACAAGTAAAAAACCCACATGTGAATCTATTTGTCTCAGTCACTCGTGTGGACACATCAGCCGATCTTTATCACGCAAAAGTTTACATAAGTTTAATCGGTACAGACACAGAAAAGCAAAACGTATTACATGCTCTTGAATCTGCCGCTGGATTTATTGCAGTGCAGTCTTCACATCAAGTTAAAATGCGCCATTTCCCCTCACTTTCATTCAAACTCGATAACGCTGCGGAAGAACATTTTAAGATTGAAAAACTTCTCTTTGACATCGAAAAAGAACGCCAATCGCGCGCACCCACTGAAGAGTAGTCATGGGCATTTTGCTTATAGATAAAAAACAAGGATCTACCTCATTTCGTCTTGTCTCTCTTCTGCGTAAAAGAACAGGCATTAAAAAAATCGGTCATGCAGGGACACTTGATCCATTCGCAACTGGCGTTATGGTCATGTTAGTTGGAAGGGATTCTACAAAACAATCAAACAGCCTTCTAAATTCTGATAAACAATATCTTACAACTCTACATTTAGGAATCACAACTGATAGCTACGACATCGATGGTAAAATCGTCGATACAAACCCTTTGATTCCAACCCTTGAACAAATCCAGTCGACTCTTGCTCATTTTCAAGGAGAAATTATGCAAACTCCCCCAATGTTTTCAGCCAAGAAAATTCAAGGGCAAAAGCTTTACGATTTAGCGCGAAAAGGAATCACAGTTCCAAGACAGCCAGTACCGGTTCGCATCACCGTAGAGTTTGTATCTTATACGTATCCCAAACTTGAACTATTCGTTGATTGCAGCAAGGGAACCTACATTCGAACACTTGGCCACGATATCGGTCAAATGCTTGGTTGTGGAGCACATCTTTCAACACTGACAAGAACTCGAAGCGGAAACTTCAAAATCTCAGAATGTATCTCAGAAGAAAATATCCTCGACCCTCATTTTGATTTAAAGGAACACTATGTCTAATCTTTCATGCGCAATTGTCGGCTTACCAAACGTAGGGAAATCTACCCTTTTCAATGCATTGACACGCAAACAAATTCCCATGGAAAATTATCCCTTTTGCACCATCGATCCAAACGTAGGTATTGTCAATGTTGTCGATAAGCGCCTCGATGCTTTATCCGAGATGTCTAAAAGCCAAAAAATCATTTATGCAACAGTATCATTTGTTGACGTAGCAGGCCTTGTGAAAGGAGCTGCTCAAGGCGAGGGGCTCGGAAATCAGTTTCTCTCTCACATTCGCGAAACAGATGCAATTGCACAAGTGGTTCGCTGTTTTGAAGATCCAGATATCATACACGTTGCAGGGAAAATAGATCCCCTCCAAGATATCGAAATCATTTCTCTTGAATTGGTTTTAGCAGATTTGCAAATGGCAGAAAACAGCTTATCCAGAATGGAAAAACAAGCAAAAGGAAAAAAAGAGCTCATTCCCACAATTGAATTTCTCAAAAAAGCAGTCCATCATTTGAATCAAAGTCTTCCGATGCGCTCACTTCCATTAACGCCTGAAGAAGAGCTGATTGCAAAAGTCTATCCATTCCTCACACGAAAAAAAATGCTCTACATCTGCAATGTTGGCGAAAACGATCTTCCTTCTATGGATAATCAGTATGTCCAAGCCGTTCGCGCATACGCCCAAAAAGAGGGAAGCCGCGTTGTTCCTATTTGCGCGAAGATCGAGCAGGAAATTTCAAATCTCGACGAAAAAGACGCGCAAGAATTCCTTCAAAGCCTAGGACTTGTTGAATCGGGTTTAAATCGCCTCATTAAAGAAGCTTTTTCAGTCCTCGACCTCATTACATTCATTACATCTGGGGAGATTGAGACACGCGCCTGGACGATTACAAAAGGCACTTTAGCACCCCAAGCCGCTGGCAAAATTCATAGTGATCTTGAGAAAGGATTTATTCGTGCCGAAGTCATCTCCTTTGAAGACATGATGAAATATAAGGGCAGAGTTGGTGCAAAGGAAGCAGGAAAAGCAAGATCCGAAGGAAAAGAATACGTCGTTAAAGATGGCGATGTCGTCCTATTCTATCATAATTAATATTTGAAAAATTACTTGTTTAAAACTCCCTGACGAAAGAATCGTAGAGATTCACTGTAGGTAGCGGGATGCATTCCGATGATGAAGCATACTTTTCATTTAACGCATATATAGATTTACTAAATACGATACAGGCATCTTTCTTTTAACCCAGTTTTGATTAATTAACCTCAATTTTGGCAATACAAAAATCTACATTCAGCACAAACAAGAAACCCTTAATGAATGAGTCTAATGCGCTCCAATTCATTCGGAATAGGGCTTATACCAATTATGAAAAATAACTTAGAGTTTTACAAGGAAGCTGCGCTAATTTTTTTGTCTGGAACGAGCGACCATTGCCGAATGGCAAGGCGCGAGTGAAGACAAAAAATTTGCGGCTTCGCTGACGCAGTCAAACCGAAAGTTATTTTTCATAATTGGTATTAATTAATCTTCCGAATCATGAGCTTTGAAACATCTCCACCCTCCAAAGTACACGCAAAAGTCCCTGGACCAACGGTAGTGTTTTGAGCTGCAATATTACCATTTGAGTCTTGGACAGGATGAAAAAATCGAGGATCAGGTGATGCGACATCAAAAATCGCAACAACATTCCCAGATACTTCATCGGTTGCCACCACCATAGAGATATTGTGATCTGCTACATGTGTCAAGCGCTCCAAAAGCAATGTGTGGGTGGGTTCAGAAGATGAAGAATCATGGCTCACTAAGGAAAGGTACCCCCCATGCGGACCAACTTGCAAGACGATCCACCACCCTTTATTCCCTCGGGTAGTTGAACGAGATATTTGACGTACGTTTTGTGAGAGCCTCTCCGGCAATGCTTGTATAGAGGTAAGCCCAGTTGTGACCGAACCTGTAGCTAACACAAGATGTCCTTTTATAGTTGCGCAAAGCGTCTGAAGAACATAGTCCGAAGTACTGGGATCGACGTTAAGACCTCCAACGAGACCTATGTGGACAGGAAAGCTCACGTCAATACGCGGATCGGACCAAGAAAAACTGTTCTCCAGCAATATAGGATAAGAGAAAAGGCTGGAAGAAAGTCCTCCGTTAGTATTTAGCCAAACAAGAGCTGCATTCGAAAGATCATCAAATGCTACGAGCTGGATCTGGCTCCTAGGACCCAAATTTTCGAATCCGGGAATTTGACCGATCGCAAATGGTTTCCATGGACTATATATCTTTTCGCCTGGCACAAACAAAACGCTTGCCTGTGGAGGACCATCCCAGTTATTTCGGACAGGCGCTACGCCTAAAACTCTGGCAGGCGAAGAAGAAGCGGCAAGAAAAGCGGGTACAAGACCGGATGTAGATAGGTCGTTTATAAGCACTTCCGGGCTTTGCTCCATAGAGATGGGTTGAATATTGTTCGGGGAAGAAAAATCAGTCGCAGTCTGGAGCAGCATTCCTTGCCCTCCGATAATGTAAAAATTATGAAATTCTGCATTTAAAATAAACAGTTCAGACTCTAAAAAACTAATCCTGTTAACACCACTATTTATCAATGGTGGTTGATCTTGAAATCCTTGAGGTGTTGTCAAAGAATCCGAATAGAAAAACCCAGCCCCCTCCGAAATGTTATTATAAGTGAGTGCGACTAAAGAATTGTCAGTGCCTCCGACAGCAATTTGAGGTAACGAATTTCCAGAAGTAAAAAAGGTGGATACTTGAATAGGATTAGTCCATGTAACTCCTGCATCTGTTGAGCTCTGAAACAAAATATTCCCGGAATCAGTTTGAGCAATTGTCGCTACATTAGAACCTTTTATAGAAATATCACGCGCAACTATTTTAGCGTGAGATACATCGGGCGTTGTAGTGCAGACGAGCAGAACAGCGACTATTAAGCGATAAATGATGTCTTTATGATTCATACCATATGCCTTGGAAAATTAATAATCTAAACGACACCCAAGAGAGATCCCTTGGAACATCAAATCTCCTGTAATCTCTTGCAAGTGCTGTGTCTGGCCATATGAAGCGCCCCCATTACTTGCTTGTCCATTGATCGCAAATAAGTGGTTATGATCGTTTAGGAAGATTGCATTCCATCCTGCCTGAATTGATAGACGGTACCGTTCATCTCTAAACCACTGATTCCATCGCAACCCTAGTTGCAATTCAGTAATCGATTGCGCATGATGAGGATGTTTCGAAAAAGGGTTATTAATTTCAGCAGGAGGAGACCTGAGATATCCACGATCATTGCGATAGTTATCAAAAAAACCAGAAAGGAGAGCAACAGAACCATTTGCATAAAGGCTAAAATTGCAGACCAAGCCCCATTCACTGTTAAACCCGACTGTCGGACCTATTCCCCAAAAGTCTTGTTTTAATTCAATGATATACTTAGTGAGATCATCATTCAGCGCCACAATATTTCCTGTTGCAGTTGTCATCCAGTTTTGATTTACAAAGCCAGTTCTTACACCAATAAATGGCCGCATTTTCAACCACTGGCTCAAGAAAAACTCACGACCAAGCTGCCAGTCTATCAAGTTCAAGTGAATGTGAATATGGCTACTAAACGTATCTGCCATCACACCATTTTCTGCGGATATTCCGGGCACTGCATTGGCGGAAAACAGATGATTTTCGGTATTGGTATGATGATCGTGACCAACATTGAGCACCCATGTCCACAACACTTGGGTATCCCATTGATCATGCACCATATTATACCCGAGCCCCACTCGACATCCTGAGTTCCAATCGCAAGAAACTTCAAAACACTCTCGGTTTTTTTGATCACTAAATGGTCCAAAAGGAAAGTTTTGACGAGAATATGTAAGCCCCCCTTCAGTTGCTTTCATGAACAAGTATTCAGCACTCACAAAAAGCCCTTGGCTACAATTGACAACTGGATTTGTGGGCGTCGTTATGATCTGCGCTCTTGGCGGAATCATCGCCTCGCATTCTTGCGAAGGATCGATTGTGTCACAATCGCTGAAGGTGTAAAGAGGTGACGTAAGAGCATATAGCAAAATCAACAGTTCGAATTTTTTCATAGAAGCCTCTTTGTATTTTTCACTCTGACCATTTTCTCGTTGTTTAAACGATCTTTTGCACATATCAAGCATCCTTGATGAAACCTAAAGTGCAAGAATTTACTTTAATGAATATAAAAGTATCTTGCAAATACAATATTTGCCCTCCCTATTTCCATTTAGAATCTCGGGCGATTTTGATGAAACGGTGTACCAGGGATGGAAATTTCTGCTAATTAAATCGAAAATCGAACAAAATAGACAAAAGAGAATATGGCCGAAAAAACCGAAAAAGCGACCCCGAAGAAACTCAAAGATGCACGAAAAAAGGGTCAAGTTGCAAAAATCCAGGATCTCCCTGCAGCTTTTACCTTCATCGTTTCAATCGGTTCGACACTTGTATTTTTATCCTATTTTTTCAATCAAATAGGCGCATTTACAATTTCTATTTTTAGAGAGGTTGCGAGCGCTCAAGAATCATTTGAGAATAAAATTCCCGGCTTTTTCATGAATGCCATGCAGGTCATCATCAACTGCAGTTTTCCAATTATGCTTTTTGTGTGTGTGACAGGTCTTTTGATCAGTTTTCTAGTTGTTGGCCCAGTGTTTTCTTTTCAAGCGATGAAGTTTGATTTGAAAAAACTCAACCCAATCGAAGGAATTAAACAAAAATTTAAGCTCAAAGTCCTCATCGATCTCATTAAGTCAATTGTGAAAATTACGGGTGCTGCAATTATTATTTATTTCATCATAATGAACTTGCTTCCACAGATCGTTTCATCAGTTGTAATGCCTGTCGTCGCCAGTGCTGGTATTGTACATACTTTTTTGGTCAAAGCAGCTATCCAGGTAGGTATTTTTTTCCTTTTTGTTGCTTTATTTGACCTTGCATTCCAAAAAAAGAATTTTGCCAAAGAAATGATGATGGAAAAATTCGAAATCAAGCAAGAATACAAAGACACTGAAGGTGATCCACATATCAAAGGACATCGCAGGCAATTGCAACGAGAAATCGCCTATCAAGATGGTCCTTCCGCTGCAAGGCGCGCGCGTGCAATTATTACAAACCCCACTCACATCGCAGTTGCTTTAAAATATGCCCCCGAAGAGGATCCAGCTCCCATCATTTTGACAATGGGCGTCGGTGTTCTTGCGGAGCAGATCATAAAAATAGGGCTCGATTATAAAATCCCAATCATGCGAAATGTAGATTTAGCAAGAGCACTGTACAGTAAAGGGAAAATCTCCGATTATGTTCCTGAGGATACATATCAAGCTGTCGCAGAAATCTTGAAATGGATTGAGTCCTTAGAAAATAATCCAGATATTAATACAGAGTTGTTTAAATGAAGTTTCTCGAAAAACTCTATACCTTACTCGGCGGAGCAAGAGCGCTTACTGCTGTCTCAAGATCTAGCGATTTGATGTTAGCCGCAATCATCATCGCAATTGTCATGATGTTGATCTTTCCAGTTCCCCCCAATATCATCGACATTTTAATTACGATTAACTTGGCTGTTTCCTTATCTCTTCTTTTTGTCTCATTATATATTCAAAAAGCGGTTCACCTTTCGATTTTCCCATCCCTGCTTCTGATTACAACTCTCTATCGACTCGGGGTGAACATTTCTTCGACAAGACAAATTCTCCTTCACCATAACGCGGGTCGCATCATTCATGCGTTCGGTACGTTTGTCGTTGGAGGAAATTATGTTGTCGGTGGCGTTGTCTTCTTGATTATCACGATCGTGCAATTCATTGTGGTCACAAAAGGTGCTGAAAGGGTTGCGGAAGTGGCCGCTCGCTTTACGCTGGACGCGATGCCTGGAAAACAAATGTCGATCGATGCCGATTTGCGCGCTGGTATTATTGATCAGCAACAAGCACGCGACCTCCGTCTTGGACTTTCCAAAGAGAGCCAACTTTACGGAGCGATGGATGGTGCGATGAAGTTCGTAAAAGGAGATGCCATTGCAGGCATTGTGATTGCAGTCGTCAACATCATCGGCGGTTTGATTATTGGGATTACACAGCACAATATGTCAGCTGGACAAGCCGCAAAAATTTATACTCTCCTTTCCATCGGTGACGGTCTTGTTTCGCAAATACCATCTCTGATGATTGCGATTACAGCCGGTATTGTCACAACTCGCGTATCGAGCGAAAAAAAAGACACAAACCTCGGAAAAGAAATTTCCGAGCAATTGCTCAATCAACCGAAAGCACTGCTTATCTCAGGCTCAATTTTAGGCGCAATGGCACTGATTCCAAGCTTCCCTGCTTGGCCATTTTTAACTCTTGCAGGAATCATTGGCTCAACAGGATATGTATTCTTAAAAAATTCGAAACGGATTGCAGCTAAAGCCGCTGCTGGAATTACAGCGACAGAAACGAATGTGCCTGGCCACGCGATGGCAGCCGGCGGTGCTGAGGACTTTGCTCTTACTCTTCCTGTTGTCCTCGAAATCGGATCCGCCATTTCTCTAACCCTTCGCAAAGATAAGCAAGGCCTCACCTTCATTGACCAGATGATTCCGAAAATGCGCCATTCCCTATACCAAGATCTCGGCGTTCGATTCCCAGGCGTTCATGTCAAAACGGACTCTCAAACACTGGATAAAACCGAATATGCCATCCACCTCAATGAGGTGCCTATCGTACGTGGAAAAATCATACTCAAACATCTGCTTACAAACGAATCTGAAGAGATCTTGCGCCGCTACAATATTCCTTTTGTCACGCAAAAAAGCACGCTTGGCATGCCTTCGCTCTGGGTCGATGACAAATATCAAGATCAGCTCAAAAAAGCAGGCATTCGTTATTGGACAGGTCTTGAAGTGATGATTCTTCACCTTTCCAAATTCTATCGACAATTTGCAAGCGAATTCATCGGCATTCAAGAAGTTCGAGCTATGATCGAGTTTGTCGAGAGATCCTTCCCAGATCTCATCAAAGAAGTCACACGCCTCGTTCCTCTCCAAAAGATGACCGAAATTTTCCGTCGACTCGTCCAGGAACAAATCTCTGTCAAAGACATTCGCACAATCCTCGAAGCACTCAGCGAATGGGCTCAAACTGAAAAAGATACGATTCTCCTCACCGAGTACGTTCGCTCCTCTCTCAAGCGCTATATCAGCTACAAATACTCGCTTGGCCAATCGGTTCTCTCAGTCTACCTTCTCGACCCTGAAATCGAAGATATGATCCGTGGCGCGATTAAACAAACATCCGCCGGCTCTTACCTCGCCCTCGACCCAGATTCAGTCCAACTCATTCTCCACTCTCTCCGTACGACGATCCAACCCACACCACCTGGTGGCCAGCCGCCCGCTCTCCTTACCGCAATTGATGTCAGACGCTTTGCTCGCAAGTTGATCGAAGGAGAGTTCCCAGATCTGCCAGTCATCTCATTCCAAGAGATTGTGCCTGAAATCCGCATTCAACCTCTAGGTAGAGTCCAGTTAAAATAGAAAAATTCAAATGAGGCAGTTGGAGAATCCAGAAATCTGACAACCAATACAGAAAATCGTAAATCATTCATTCAGGGTAATGTAATGTCTTTAGGCCGAACGTGTGCCCCACCAGAGGCTGAAAAATAAATCTCTACAACGTTTGTTTCATTTCCATTATCTGCACCTATAGCATCAGGAAACTTTACATAGGGTTTCTTGTCGTCCGCTCCCTTTTTTATCCAACTTTCTACACAAAGATAAATAAGATTATCATAACTAAAAGGAAATGGATAAAACTTCGCAGCGCCACTTAATGTGCTCTGAATAAATCTCTTTTTGTCATTCTTATATTTTTTATTGTAGTCATTTTGATGAATACAATGTTTATAACCATGGCCATCATGATAAGCGTCATATTGAACTCCCGCATGAGAAATCGTTATTTTTTTTTCTTGAACAGCCTTCTCGAATCCTTTAATACGCGCTTCACTATTTTGCTTTTTATTTTTGCCTCCTCCATACATTATTTTCAAAAGAGGCGGGACATTGTAAATCGGATCATAAACTCCATACTTTTCCTTCAGCGCGAATAGTACATTCGGAACTTTGAGCATGTTTTGTGATTTGAATCGATCGAAAACAGCTTGCACAACTGTTCTTGAACTATGTTTCAATACGAATTCAAATAGGTCATCTGATCCAAAGAGTGCAGCATAGTCAAGTGGGTAATTTCCAAAATGATCTGCATGCTCTAAACTTTTTGGTTCGTAATCAACTAAGCATTTAACATTGAAAAATTTTCCGTGAAAATCCTCATGAAGAACTGCACAATGAAGTGGCATGCGTCCGAACTTATCCACCACGTCCGTATTCGCTCCCCGTTGAATCAAATTAAATACGAATTTATCTTTGAAACTCGCAATGACATGGAGAGGTTGAACAAGGTTATTATCCAAATCGCAAATTTGTTGATGATTGCATAATAGATCCCAGTAGCGTGGATTTGAGGACGAGGCAAAATAAATCGGAGTCCTGCCATACTGATCTTGCGTGATCTTTGCATCATGTTGGATCAAATATTGAATCAAATCCAAAAATTTATTTTCCATAGATTTTCCGAGAGCACTAAAACAATATGCGCAATAATGCAATAAACTAAATCCATCATACTGAGTATTAATGTCTTGCGTTTCTAGCAAACGAGTCTCATAAATCCTTCGAGCAGGTTCAGAAAAAAGAGCATTCACCTTGCCAATGACTTGATTGACGATTTCACTTTGGCTCAAAACTCCAGAAACATCAGTTTTTGAATGAGCCGTATCAATTTGCCCAGCCTTCGACATTTTTTTAACTGGCATAGTGTTGGGTAAAATTCGACCGCGCAACTGATCCGGAAAAGCTGGAGACTTTTTTTCAGATGATGATGCAACGGGGAAAATATTCTGTCTAGCTAAGGTTCCGGCGCTGCTGATCCTAGCAACGTTTGGCTGACTTGCATACCTGTAATCATTTAGATACGTAGAAATGCTGCTGCTCGAATTCACGAATGTCCCTCACAAAAGGGACCATTATCGCGAATAGATCGGTTTCATATCCACAAAATGTGGTGAAAATGTTGCGTGCCCTTGTTGCAACAAACCACCACCTCGATATATAACCCAAATACATGAGCGATCCAAATATCTCCCCGATTCTTCCCATCAATAATCAAACTGTGAATCAAATCAGGCAGGAAGCAAAACAATCGATTGCCAAGCCAGTTGTCAGTCAGGGCAATCTTTCTCAGTATGTTGAAAACACACTCTTTAATCCCACTCAACAAGCACAACGTTTTCGCGATCTTGAAAAATTAAAGCATTCGCAAACAAAAGAAAAAGTTGAGAATCCGGAGGAGGAGAAAATTGAAGGCGTCGAAAACGCAGAAGAAGTTGCGACTCGCTTTTCTCGCGGCAATCCTGAACTTGAAGAGCGAACCCTCGCCATTTTACAAAGTCTCATCAATCCAAACGACACAGCAGAAGAGACCCTTGCCAAGGTGTTTTCTGTCTATCCAGATCCAGCACTCGCGGATGAGGCCTTAGACTTTCTCATTGAAACCGCTCGGCCCGACACGCTCGACATCCTGCAGCAAACCAAAGCGCTTCTCAATCGCGATTATGAAAGACAAGTCAAAGCTGGACGCAATATCAGTGCACTTGCAAGAGAATTTTCGAAAGAAGGACTTGGCTCTCCAACATCGCTGCGAGATATGTATCGCGATGTGACAGGAAATCCACGTGCTCCATTAAAACTTTTTGATGAACTCAGCGAGAAATACCCTTACGCGAAGTTAAAAACGGTCATCACATTCTTGCTCCATTCTTTAGGACAAGACCTCAAATCCAAAGGGCCTTCAATTGATCCGGGAAATCTTGCTCGTCTCATTGAGGAAACACGCTCTCTTCAAGGAATCCTTGGTGTGTATCGATTTTTCCAATCCAGATCGAAACTGATCGATCAACAGTTCCAAGCAATGGGTTTTCCAAGACCTCCGCAATTGAATTTTGAAACTTTAGCGCGTCTTTTGATCAAAATGTTGCAAGAGCGTTTTGTGAATCCAGAAAAAATTTTGCAAACTGCAAAAATGCTTGGGATCGAAGAAGAAGTTCAAGCACAAATTCTCACCTACTCACAGATGTATGATGCATTGCGTCAAATTTCTCCACGCTATTACCGAAATCAACAACAGCGCAATGATCTAGCCAAATCTTTCGTTGACACTCTTGAGCAATTAGATGATAAGCTTGAAGACGAGAAAGAAGAAAAAAAGAAAAAGAAAAAATGACTGACAGTTTTTCGACACTTCTTCAAGATTTAGGAAAGGTTTTCCAGCTCAATTTAGTTCCCGATAAATATAATGCCTGCTCGTTGGAAATCCCCCCTCTTACCATTCAGCTTGAACTCGATTCCGATTTAGAAAACTTACTCATTTTTACGAAAATCATTGAATTGCCACCTGGAAAGTTTCGAGAAAATGTGCTTGCTGAAGCACTCAAAGCCAATGGGTTACCCGATCCAAGACCTGGTGTTTTTGGCTATTTCGCAGCAACAAATCATCTGACCTTACACCAAAGTTATCCCTTAAAAATTCTCAATGGAGACAATCTAGCAGGATTATTTGGCTCATTTTTTGAGCTTGGCTCAAGTTGGCATGAATCCATTCATAGAGGACAGCCAAGTCCAATGGGCTCAGCTTCACCCCCTCCTTTTGGAATCAGATTGTGAAAACAGATATCCATTGGAAAACCATTGGCTTAACCTCTCATCATGGCATTGCCCTCCCTCTTTCTGCACTTCATACAAAAAACAGTCATGGTATTGGTGAATTTCTCGACCTCATCCCACTCATTGATTTTTGCAAAGAGATTGGTTTTGATACGATTCAGCTTCTTCCAATCAATGAAAGTGGTTATGATCAAAGCCCTTACACAATTCTCTCTTCCACGGCGCTCAATCCCATCTATATCAGCATTTCCGAATTAGGCATCTTTGATCCTGAATTAAAAAAACTCACTCTCACAAAAAGAGTTGAATACGCAAAAGTTCGTCAAAGAAAGCTTGCCCTTCTCAAAGACTATTATGACAAAAATAAAACTCACGAGAATTTTGAAGCCTTTCTTCAAGCACTTTGCTTTTCACAAATGGAATACGTGCGTGCTTATGCAGAAAAGAATCATTGTTTTCTGAAAGGAGATATTCCGATTCTTTTAAGCTCTAATAGCGAGGATATCAAAAAATATCCCTCCCTGTTTAATGATGAGTTAGTCGCAGGAGCCCCGCCTGATATGTACAACAAAAACGGACAGAAATGGGGTTTTCCAATCATGAATTGGGAAAAGATGCGTGAAAAACATTTTGCGTGGTGGATCCATCGACTGACCATTGCGAGCCATCTTTACCATATCTACAGAATCGATCATGTTGTGGGTTTATTTCGCATCTGGGCAATCCCAAAAGACAAAGAGGCAAAAGATGGCTTTTTTATTCCAGAAGATACGAATTTATGGGAAAAACAAGGAAGAGAAATCCTTGAGATGATGTTACATGCAAGTCAAATTCTTCCCATCGCAGAAGATTTAGGTATAGTTCCGCCTGAAGTGCGCAAGATCTTAAAAGAGTATGGTATATGCGGAACAAAAGTCATGCGTTGGGAAAGAAAATACAGTCATCATCCGATCGAATACATTCCATTCGAAGAATATGAACCCTATAGTCTAACAACAGTTTCCACACATGATTCAGAAACATTGCAGCAATGGTGGAAAAATAATCCCGCAGAAGCAAAACCTTTTGCAGAACTCAAACAATGGACCTATCAACCAGATCTCACAATAGAACAGCGATTTGATCTTCTTCATGATGCTCATCACACACCGAGTTACTTCCACATCAATCTTCTGCAGGAATATCTGGCCATCTTTCCAGAACTGGTTTCAGAAAATCCCGATGATGAACGAATCAACATACCAGGTGAAGTTCTTCCCACCAACTGGAGCTATCGATTTCGGCCGAGCATCGAACAGATGCAAAAGCATCCACAGCTCATTTCATCCATGCAAAAAATCAAAGGCCAATAGACACTTCCAGTATGTATAGACATACAGGAAGCGTCTTCGTAGATTGACAAAAGATGCAGTAAGCTTCAAAATGTCTAGCATGAAAAAAACACGTGTAAAAGATTTTTCTATCGGAAATGATGAACCTCTTGCCTTTCTTTGCGGACCATGTGTCATTGAAAGCGAAGAGCACACAATGCGTTGCGCAAGTGATTTGCAAAAGATTTTCGCAAATACCGGTTTCAATTTCATCTTCAAAGCAAGCTACGATAAAGCAAATCGATCTTCAGTGCACTCCTTTAGAGGGCCTGGAATTGATCTTGGCTTAAAAATTTTACAGCGCGTACAAAAAGAACTTGGACTTCCTGTCATTACCGATGTGCATTCAGAAGTAGAAGCGTCGATTGCAGGTTCTGTATGCGATATGATTCAAATCCCTGCTTTTTTATGCAGGCAGACAGATCTTGTTGCAGCCGCAGGACGAACAAAAGCTGCAGTCAATGTAAAAAAAGGTCAATTTCTCGCCCCTTGGGATATGAAAAATGTGGTGGAAAAACTACTCTCTGTAGGCTGTGATAACATATTGCTGACCGAGCGCGGAGTGTCATTTGGCTATAACAATTTAGTCAGTGACATGCGTTCCATTCCCATCATGCAGCAATTGGGTTTTCCCGTTTGTTTTGATGCTTCACATTCGACCCAGTTGCCTGGAGGGCTTGGCACTTGCTCTGGAGGTCAAAGAGAATTTATCCCTATCCTTGCTTCCGCATCCGTTGCTGCAGGTTGTAATTCCCTTTTTATTGAATGTCATCCAGATCCAGCAAATGCCAAAAGCGATGCAGCGACAGTCATGCCATTTGACGCTTTGAAAAGCCTTCTCAAACGTTTAGAGAAGATCTACGAAGCCATACAATGATATTTAAAAGGTCTTTTACCATCGCCATCTCCTCCCTCAGTATTTTGACTATTTTTTTCATTTTTCATTTCTTCACAATCCGCAATTCAGATCGAGCGCTATATAAAAATATCAAACAGTATACCCATGCACTTAAATCCACACAAACCCTTGAAAGACAACCATCTACACAATTGCGCAAGGATGCCCGCAAAGACATCTGGACGCAAGAACGAGTCCATTTTCAAGTCAATGCGGATCATTCAAAATTGACTCTTCGTCAAAAGAAAGACAAGGTAGAAGCCTCTGAAGAATTAGAGAATATCACATGTCACAATCCCATTGGAAAAATTGTCGCTAAGCATGGTTCATTTGAGTACCCGGAGCAACAGTTTCTCGCCAATCAAGTCATCTGTTCACATGCATTAGGTACTTTAGAAGCTCAAAAAGCAACACTTTCAACAGACGAAACGCTTCTACTTGAAGATGGCGTGATGTTAAAATCGGCAGATTTTTCACTTCAGTCAAGAATTGCTCTTTGTGAAATACAGGATAAAAAACAGCAGATCGAATTTTTCAAAGAGATCGTCATAGAAACACTGTTTGGTGCGAAGGCAACTGGAGACAAAGCCATTTATCTAGCCGATCATTTAAGACTTTATCCCGAAAAGCCAAACACATTCTGTCATCTTTATTATTTAGACAATTGTCTACAATCAAACGAAATCGATTTCGATCTAAAAAATGAGACCATTCATTGCACACATTCTGAAGGAACTTTTCAAAATACTCTTTTATTTAGATCCAAACATTTAAACATCCAAAAAGACGCAATGGTCCTTTCTGAGAATGTGCATCTTGAACAAAAGAACGCATTCTCTATAGACTCTGACTCTTGTTCTATGACTCTTGATGAAGAGTCTGCCTCACGAATTGAAATCAATCACAATGTCCGATTCTACTCTCCTCAAGAAAACGAAACTTTTGCTGTTGCGGATACGATGATTTATTACCCCAAAGAGCAAACGCTCATTCTCTCTGCGATCGCTCCTAAAAGAGTCCTCTTTTGGCAACAAGGCGTTCGTTTGAGCGCTCCTGAAATCCATATCCATCAACAACAGTTCGAAGGAAAGGGCGATGTTCGTTTCACCTTTAATCTTGAAGAGCAGGGAATGATTGATCATCACATTTCCAAATATCTTCACATTCCGTTTCTTTAATTGGTGGTTTGGTATAAATTTTAATGAGATGAGCTTGCTTGAAGTAAAAAATCTGGAGAAAGTGTTTGGTGGGAAGCCAGTTGTCAGCGGACTTTCTTTTTGCGTCAATGCAGGGGAAGTCGTTGGCTTACTTGGGCCGAATGGCGCTGGGAAAACGACTGCTTTTTACATGACCATCGGTTTGATCAAACCCGATCAAGGCCAGGTGTTTTTTAAAAATCAAGAGATCACGCAATTCCCAATTCATAAACGAGCAAAAATGGGAATTGGCTATTTAGCACAGGAACCATCCATTTTCAGATCACTGACAGTTGAAGAAAATATTTTATGTATATTGGAAACGCTTCCAATTTCTAAAGAAGAGAGAAAATCGAGACTTGAAGAATTGTTGGGAGAGCTAAACTTAGAACATTTACGAAAGAAAAAAGCAATCACACTCTCTGGCGGAGAGCGTCGTCGTTTAGAAATTACGCGAGCTTTGGTTACACAACCATCACTTTTACTGCTTGATGAACCGTTTGCGAATATTGATCCCCTAGCAGTCGCCGATGTCAAACACCTCATTCAGCATTTGAAGCAGAAAGGGATTAGTGTTCTCATTACCGATCATAATGCGCGCGAAATTTTCTCGATTGTGGATCGGAGTTATCTGATCAAAGAAGGAAAAGTATTACTCGCAGGAACTGTAAATGAGCTCTTGTCGGATCGGCAAGCGCGGGCAAGTTATTTTGGTGAAGATTTCCAGCTCTGAAAGAACGCGATCGACAGAAAGAGTCTCCAGGCAATCACTATATTTGCTTCCTCCACAACCATCTTGATAGCACGGCCTGCAAGAAAAATTTTGGGCCACAATACGGGCATTTGGGTTTTTCCAAGGCCCCCATGTCACATCTGAAGTGGGTCCAAAAATCGCCACAACGGGATGCTTTAATGCACTCGCAATATGCAAAGGAACCGAATCAACGCAAATAAGAACTTCACTCCCTTTGACGAGAGCCCCAAATTCTTTTAATGTAGTTCGCCCCGCTTTCACTTCTACATCAAGCCCTTTTGCAATGTCTTGAACCATTGAAATTTCAATTGGATCCGGACCTGAAGTCAGAATGATTCTTTTCCCACTTAATTGGGTAATCAGTTCTCTCATTTTTTTGACTGGCCAGCATTTAAAACGCCATCGAGACGTTGGATGGATGAGAATATATGGGCCTTTCTCTTGAATCGGATCGATTGCAAAAAAGAGCTCTTTTTTTTCTGGAAAAATCCCAATACATCGCAACGCATCAAGATTGCGCTCCACAGTATGACGAAGACCTGGAGCCTGTTTGACCGTATGCGTCACTAATTTTTTCTGCCACTTCCCTTTTGGAGGAAAACTAACCCGAATCTTGGCACCCGAAAAATAGGCAATCAAAACGCCCCGATCCCCTTCCGTTAAGTTCATCACCAAATCGTAGCGTTTTTTTCTGATCGCACGAATAGAACGAATGAAACTTCCTTTTGTACATGGGATGATTTCATGGATTGCAGGATGGCCCTCCAACAAAGGAATTGAGTCTTCGTAAACGCATGCATCGATTTGAGCATCTGGAAGAGCATTCTTTAAATTGAAAAAAACGGGAGTCGATAATAGGACGTCTCCGAGATGTCTCAGTTTTACCACCAAGACTCTCTTTACATTCGAGAGATCAGGATAATTCCCATAAGTCATTTGCCGATCATAAAGAAAACAACTTTAAACTTCAACCTCACTGATTATAAGAGACTTAGAAAAAATCGACTAGAAATTTCGTGAGATTTATTACCAACTCTTTTAGAATATCGTTACAATATTCAGGAGATTTTCAATGGCAACCGAGCAAACCCTTTCCATCATTAAACCAGACGCCGTAGGTCAAAATCAGATCGGCAATATCATTGAGTATTTTGAGCGCGACGGACTTTGTGTTGTCGGTGCAAAAATGCTCCAGTTGACAGATGATCAGGCAAAAAAATTCTACGAGATCCACAAAGATCGCCCTTTCTATAACGACCTTGTATCTTTCATGACTTCAGGACCTGTCCTTGTCATGGTTCTCGAAGGAGAAGACGCAATCGCGAAAAATCGCAAAATCATGGGAGCAACAGACCCAGCGAAAGCAGAAAAAGGGACAATTCGCGGCGATTTCGCAACAAGCATCGACCAAAACGCAGTGCACGGCTCAGACAGCAAAGACACAGCCAAAGTCGAAGTGGCATTTTTCTTCAAGCCAAACGAAATCACGAAACGCGCTCAATAAAGAGAGAATTGCAAAACTCGCTTTGTGCGCAAAATTTGAAGCCAAATGGAGTTTTTACTACTGCCTGATAGATAAGGACAGGTTTTTTTCCTGTCCTTGGCCTAAAAGATCCCCACTATTTCTTCCCGATCTACTCTCATAACTGCAACCATTTAATCTACAGTCACTTAGTTAAATTTTAAGCAATCTATTAACCCAACTGCTAAAAAAATCTTGCAGTCCAGAGATCAGAGTGCTATAATCATGATCAAACCATGAAAAGTAGCTATAAACTCATTACAACTAAGAAGCTTCCAAAAGCAGACCGAGAGCAGGCCGTCCTTTTTGGCTTGGTTGAGCTCTATCTGAAGATGGGCAAGCCGATCGGTTCACAGACGATTCAAGAACAAGGATTTGAGTCTTTAAGCTCAGCAACGATCCGAAACTACTTTGCGAAGCTTGAGAGCCAAGGCTACTTAATCCAGCAACATATTTCAGGCGGTCGCATTCCGACAGATAAGGCCTATCGCCTTTATGCGGATACCTATCGAGAACAAGGATATGTCGAAAAAGCTCAGGAAGAGCTGATTCAACAGGTTTTCTCAAAAGAGACAAAAGAAATTGCGACAATTCTCCATCAAGGAATTGATGTATTAAGCGAACTTTCTCAGTGTGCAGTATTTATCTCCTCCCCTCGTTTTGATCAGGACTTCATCCAAAACGTGAAGCTGGTTTCCATTGACGACTCAAAGGTATTGGTCATTCTGATTACCGATTTCGGCCTTATCCATACTGAAACAATGTATTTAGATACGGCAGTCAATGGTTCCTTTTTACGCACCTGCGAGGAGTATTTTCTTTGGCGTATCAATAAAGGCGAAAAGCCTCTGTTTCAAAATGAACGAGAAACGAAAATTGCGCAAAGAATGTACAATGAAATTATGGTACGCCATGTCGTTGGCTATGCAAACTTTCCAAATGAAGAAATTTTGCGTACGGGGCTTTCTAAGCTGCTTGCCTATCCTGAATTTAACGATGCGGCAGCGCTTGCCAATAGCCTCTCTCTTCTAGAAGACGAAACTCACATGCGAGCTCTCCTAAGAGAAACGGTGAAAAAGAACACGCTTTGCACATGGATTGGTGATGAACTTTGTCCTTTCATCCCAGCCGCTTCTGAGTGTACCATTATTGCCATCCCTTATTACATCAATCAAACGATTGCGGGAAGCATCGCACTACTTGGACCTGTGCGACTTCCCTATCGTAACCTCTTTGGCCTTTGCCAATTATTTAGCGAAAAAATATCCGCTACACTCACGAACAACCTTTACAAATACAAAATTAGCTTTCGTACGCCAACAAAGCTTATAGGAAATCAATGACGACAGAAGAAACAAAACCTGCAGAAGAGCCAAAAATCGAACAGCCTCCAGAAGAGAATTGGAAAGAAAAGTACCTTCTCACCTTGGCAGAGATGGAAAATATGCGTAAACGGATGCAAAAAGAACGACACGAGATGTCGAAGTTTGGGATTGAAAGCACCATCGGAGAGTTTCTTCCTGCGATGGATAACTTTGAGAATGCCCTTCGCTTTGCTGGAAGTGCATCGAACGAAGTGAAAAATTGGGCGACAGGTTTTGAAATGATCCTTTCCCAATTCAAAGAAGTGTTAAGCAATAACGGAATTCAACCGTTTTCATCTGTTGGAACACAGTTTGATCCTGCGTTGCATGAGGCCGTCGAAATTGTTGAGACCACTGAAGAGCCTGATGGAGTCATCCTCCAAGAATTTACAAAGGGCTACAAAAGCTCTACACGGACTATCCGACCCGCTCGCGTTAAAGTCGCGAAAGTAAAAAATGAAACTAAGGAATAATTTTATGACAAAAAAAAGAATTATCGGGATTGACCTGGGGACAACGAACTCCTGCGTCGCAATTATGGAAGGCGGTTCAACCGTCGTTATCACCAACGCTGAAGGCGCACGCACAACACCATCTGTGATTGCCTACAAAGGCAATGAAAGACTTGTTGGAATTCCAGCAAAAAGACAAGCAGTCACAAATCCGGACAAAACGCTCTATTCATCCAAACGTTTTATCGGTAGAAAACTGAGTGAAGTGCAATCTGAGATTGCGACTGTTCCTTACAAAGTAACGAAAAATGCGAACGGAGATGCCGTTTTTGAGATCGATGGCAAAATCATCTCTCCAGAAGAGGCAGCGGCGCATATCCTCATGAAAATGAAGGAAACAGCTGAAAATTATCTCGGTGAAAAAGTAACAGAAGCGGTCATTACTGTTCCTGCTTACTTTAACGATTCTCAGCGTCAATCCACAAAAGATGCGGGTAAAATCGCAGGTCTTGATGTCAAGCGTATCATTCCTGAGCCAACAGCTGCGGCCCTCGCGTATGGCCTTGATAAATTGCATACAGACAAGAAAATTGCCGTATACGACTTGGGCGGAGGAACGTTTGACGTTTCTATTCTCGAGATTGGTGATGGTGTATTTGAAGTGCTTTCAACCAACGGAGACACGCACCTCGGTGGCGATGACTTTGATAATAAAATCATCCACTGGATGCTCGACGAGTTTAAAAAAGAGACAGGCATTGATCTCTCAAAAGACAAAATGGCTCTCCAAAGATTGCGCGATGCAGCTGAAAAAGCGAAAATCGAACTTTCTGGCGTTCCATCCACAGAGATCAATCAACCGTTCATCACAATGGATGCAAGCGGTCCAAGACACTTAGCTCTGACACTCACACGAGCAAAACTCGAAAGCCTTTGCCACGACCTCATCGAGAGAAGCATTGAGCCTTGCCGCAAAGCGATGAAAGACGCAGGCGTGACAGCTTCAGACATCGGCGAAGTCATTCTCGTTGGCGGTATGACACGTATGCCCGCTGTTCAACAAAAAGTAAAAGAGCTCTTCGGAAGAGACCCACATAAAGGCGTCAATCCAGACGAAGCGGTTGCGATTGGCGCTGCAATTCAAGGCGGTATCATCGGTGGAGACGTCAAAGACGTTCTTCTCCTCGACGTTGTTCCTCTTACACTTGGAATTGAAACTCTTGGTGGCGTGATGACTCCGCTCATCGAGCGCAATACAACGATTCCAAGCCAGAAAAAACAGGTCTTTTCAACAGCAAGCGACAACCAGCCAGCTGTGACCATCGTGGTTCTCCAAGGAGAGCGTCCAATGGCAAAAGACAACAAGGAAATTGGTCGCTTTGACCTCACTGACATTCCTCCAGCACCGCGAGGCATGCCACAGATTGAAGTTTCCTTTAACGTGGACGCAGACGGTATTCTGCACGTTTCCGCAAAAGACAAACAATCTGGAAAAGAACAAAAAATCCGTATCGAAGCAAAATCAGGCCTTTCCGACGCGGAAATCCAGAAAAAGATCAAAGAAGCGGAACTTCACGCAGAAGAAGACAAAGTTCGCAAAGAACAAGTCGAAGTTCGCAACGAAGCGGACGCGCTTGTTTTCCGCGCGCAAAAGTCTCTCGATGAATACAAGGATAAAATCCCTGGCAACATTGCAAGTGATATCCAAACCCACATCGACGGTCTCAAAAAGACCCTAGAAACAGGCGACATTGCAGCGATTAAAGCAAAAACTGCCGAGCTCCAACAGCATATGCAGAAGATTGGTGAAAACCTCACTGCCGGCGCTCAAGGGCCAGGAGCAGAAGCCGCACAACCTCAAACAGACAACAAACCTGATATCGAGGAAGCGGAAGCTGAAATCATCGACGATGATAAAAAATAATTGAACAGTCTAAACATAGCCACAGAGAAAGAAATTTCTCTGTGGTTTCTTTTTAAACGACCATAGTAAAAAATAGATAAACCGGGTATCCTTTTCAGGATGCTAACATCGATTTGCGACACAATTCTTTTTGCCGCCTGTATGATTATTTTGGCAGCAACAATCTTTATTTCAATTCGTACTCGGTTCGTCCAAATTCGCTTTCTTCCTAACATGTTTAAAGGACTTTTTTCAAAAAGCGAAGGCAAGCATACGATTAAACCTTATAAAGCGCTGTTTACAGCCATGTCCACGACTCTTGGCATTGGAACGATAGTAGGGCCTGTGATTGCTATTAGCCTTGGAGGACCCGGAGCATTAATTGGATTTTTACTCACATCATTCTTCGGCAGTGCAGCAACATTTGTAGAAGTCAATTTGGCGATACAAACGCGTGAAAAGCTCCCCAACGGCCAAATTATGGGCGGGCCTATGCTATATCTGAAAAAGATTTTTTCACCTCTAGCTGCGAAATGGTATGCTCTTTGCTGCTTTGTCTTGATGATTGCTTGGTCTAGTGCTCAAGCAAATCAGTTGGCTGCAATTCTAGATTCTCCCCTTCTTGGAGATTATCGCATTCCTACGATGATTTCCGGGACTATCCTAGGCATTATCATATTTTTTCTTTTAATGGGCGGCATCAAAAAAGTCGGTGCTATCGAAGCCAAATTAATCCCAGTAAAATTCATTGTTTATGTCGGTGCATGCCTATTCATTCTTCTCTCTGACGTGGCGCGTCTCAGTGAAATCATGGGAACCATTTTTAGCTGTGCATTTAAACCGTATGCGATGGCAAGTGGCGCTGTTGTCGGAGGCCTGATGAGCGCATTGAGATGGGGTATCTTTAGAGGAATACAAACGTGTGAAGCGGGCGTCGGCACACAAACAATCCCACACTCGATGGCTGAAACAAACGATCCAGTTGCCCAAGGTACCATTGCAATGCTATCTACTTATGCAGCGGGAATCATTGCATTTCTTTCAGGCTGCGTTGCATTGATGACAAATACGTGGCAAGACCCCTCCCTTCCTCTCGGGATGAGCATGGTGGCAGCCTCTTTTAAAATGTATTTTGGTGCTTTTGGGGTTATCGGAATCGCTAGCTGCGCAGTCATCTTTGCTTTCGGGACAATTCTCGGGAACGGCTATAACGGCGGCCAAGCATTTGGTTACCTAACACACCATACAAGACTCTATGTTTACTATGCGAGTACAGCTGTATGCATTTTCTTAGGTTGCATCGCCGATGCGAAAATAGTCTGGGCTCTCACTGATATTATTTTAACAGCAATGGTGCTTCCTCACATCGCAGCTCTCATCGTGCATGTCACTACAAAACCAAAATTATCGCCTTCCTCAAGTCATACAATATGAACAGTTGAAGAATATGTTTTTTCCGAATTAAAATATCTTCCTTTTAAAAAAAGGTATTTAAATGACAACTGATAGTATTATCAAATATTCAGGAATATCATGCGCTTGGCTTGCAGGTACAGGATTTGCCTGCCTCTCAGGAACAGTGTATGGGATGAGCTATGGACTGATGTTTCTTTTTCTGGGTAAGCCGCACACTGCAGTCACATTGTGCCTCTATACTTTTTATGACCGACAGAGAGCAGTGCGTAAGGCCACTAAAGAAGAGTTAAGCAAAACTGATTACTCCATTATGAATATTGTTATAGCTGGGCTGTCTAACAACGACTCTACACCTCCATCAGGTAGGCGGTAATAGCCGCCAACTATAACCAAACAAACTCAAAAACCGATTTTTGAGCTTGTTTGGGTATACAGTCACTTTTCCTTCGTTTTGTAACTGACTGATCACTGAACCCTTTTTAATTGTTCAACAACACAGATTCCATTTTTCCTTTATTTTCGCATAGAGATCTCATTTTTATTGCAGAATATGTTTTTCCGAATTAAAATATCTTCGTTTTAAAAAAAAGGTATTTAAATGACAATTGATAATGCTTTCAAATATTCATCAATATCATGCGCTTGGCTTGTAGGGGCAGGAGCTGCCTTAGTCACTGGAACTGCATGGGGAATTGGAGTTGGATCGATGTTTCTTTATGAGTGTGACCCGAAAGCTGCATTCGGATCGTGCCTCTTTACAGTTTTTTCCCAACAGGAAGCAGTATGGGAGGCCACTCGAGCAGAGCTCAGCAGCAATCATCCCTCAATTAAAAAGATTTTCAAATCTGCGATCCCATAATTACGGCTCTACACCTCCATCAGGTAGGCGGTAATAGCCGCCTATTACATTGCCACAAATTTCAAGACCTAGCACCATAACGACAGGTGCCCCCTAAATACTTTGCACCAAACTCTATACTACATCGATTGGTCCTATCACTTGTTCCGCTACGCTACGACGAAAAGATCTCTAATCCTAGATCAAAAAAAATGACATATCTAGCTAAAGATCAATAAGTTATCCTTTTAAATAAATAAATGTGTCGATTTTTTGTTGATTTTTCGACATATTGTAAGAACATGTCGATTCGATAAACATATGCAATTTGACAAGAAAATACCTTACAACAGCCTCCCGCTATTACCTCCTAAAGAAGAGGTTGAAACGATCGCGATTCTTAAAATGGCAATTCGAGCGAACAAGGCAATTGCCGAGTTGCGCATTGCAGGACATTTAATTCCTAACCAAGCCGTCTTGATTCAGTCTTTAGGTCTATCAGAAGCAAAACTTTCTTCTGAGATTGAAAATATCGTGACGACAAATGATGAATTATATCGAGCTTTTGCAGATAACTCAATCACGGTAGACGCTCAAACTAAAGAGGTTCTTTCCTACAAAGACGCATTGTGGCACGGTTATAACGCAATATTGACAAAGAAACGTCTTTTAACGACCCCGCTTCTTATAGAACTCGTTGAAATTCTAAAGGAGTCAACTCAGTCAATACGCAAAACTCCTGGAACGAAGCTCATGAATAGTTTCGGTGAGATCATGTATACGCCTCCTGAAGGAGAAGATGTCATCCGCGCAAAACTTTCAAATCTAGAACAATTTATTTATTCAGATAGCCCGCTCGATCCCCTGATTCAGATGGCCATTATTCACTACCAATTTGAGGCAATTCACCCATTTTATGACGGAAATGGAAGAACAGGAAGAATTCTAAACATTCTATTTTTGATTGAAAAAAAAATTTTAGAAATTCCTGTCCTATATTTATCTCGTTATATCATTTCAAACAAAAATGCATACTACACTGGCCTCAGAAAAGTTACTGAAGAAAATGCATGGGAATCATGGATCTTGTATATCTTAAAAGGGCTCGAAGAAACCGCCATCGAAACTCGCGAACAAATCATCGCCATTCACCGCTTAATCCAAGAAACAGGAACAAAGGTCCGATCTCACCTTCCGAAAATCTATTCGAAAGATTTAATCGAGGTTCTCTTTCGATCTCCCTATTGTAAAATCAAGACATTAGAGGAAGCAGAAATCGCAAAACGGCAAACATCCTCTCAATATCTACAGCAGTTAGAATCAATCGCAATTCTTCGAAGTTTCAAAGCAGGTCGAGATACTTATTATATCAATGATGCTTTACTCAAAATATTAACTAGAAGAACTTAGAAAATAGTCGGGCAAGATCCTGGTACGTAACATAGATAAAAAGACCGATCATTAAACCCACAAACGGGACAATGAGTCGTTCCATCACCTTTGCACTTAATCTTCTTCTTGTGACCATTTCATAGGCAGACAACATGATGTGGCCACCATCAAGCACAGGAATGGGTAGAAGGTTCATAATTCCAAGATTCAAACTGATCACAGCCATCCAAAAAAGAGCTTCGTGAATGCCTATCTTCCAACTTTGATGAACTACGTGAACAATACCAATTGGTCCAGAAACAAATTTTGCATTCATAGAACCAGAGACAAGGCCAGATAACGTTCTCCAAGTATCTCCAAAGACACTTGAAAATTGATCCAATGGTGTTGGATTATACCGGACTCCTCGGTCCTTAAATGCGAGACCAAGTACTAAAGCTTTCTGAGATTTATCGAGCTCGTTCAATGCGTCGCTTCTTACTTTAGGATCTTGCATCCGATCGATTTGTTTTTTATAGTGCGCTAAATCGCGCGCTTGCTGTTCCTGCAATTTTGAATTTAATACTAAACTTCCACGAGGCTTTGGAATCATCGGATTTAAAAGAACAAGATCGCCTGACGAATGGATTGCATTTCGTGTTCCTATAGATGCTACAATTTGAGAAAGATCAGAATAGTTGAAATTTTCGAATTGAGCATCAGAATCGGTCCACAAAACAGACTTCTGGATAGAGGGATCTCTTGCTACAATCGCGAGAACTCGACGCGTCTGTAAAAGATCTAATAGTTCATAAGAAGTTTTGATCGGCATCCCATCAATTGCGAGGATTTGATCTCCTTCTTGCAGGGGATGAAAGTGGGGGCATCGCTCACAGTATTCAAACGCTCTTCTTTGATCAGTATCATCGATGAAAGAAAGACGCCCTTCGATTTGTGCGGAAGGAGAAAGATTGTAAGGAATGAAGTATAAATCTTGAAATTTTGTCTTTAGACCCGCTTCATATTGCCAATCGCTAATCTCTGCTTTCTCAATGCCGCTCATCGTTAATTCATCCAGATGAACGCGGGGAACTTTCGCATGAAAGATTTGATCGCCTCTGCGAATCGTAAAAAAAGCAGTCGAATCATTCACAAGTGATCGTAATTGTTCCTGAGAAAAGACAATCTCTCCATCGACCCAAATAAAGCGATCGAGAGGAAGAAGCCCTGCAAGCTTCGAAGATTGCGCTGATCTTTCCTGATCATAAATTAAATATTGTGCCGGTGTAAGAACACCAATTGTGCTCATTTTCTCTTTACTATCTGGAGCCGCATAGGTCGTAAGTGTATAATCGAAAGGCTTTTTATGATTTGTAATATAGTCAAACTTATAACCTTCAATACGAGTGGTCTTCTCATTCATTACAGAAGACATCAACAAATCTTTAAATCCGCCAAAGTCTCTACCACTATATTTCTGAATTAAATCTCCCGGTCGAACCCCTTGATCATAGAGAGCAGATTTTGGATCTACCCATCCAATGTGGTGAGTAAATTCAGAGAAATTTTTATCTCGGCCGCCAAATAGCCATAAGCCAACGAAAACCATGAGTGAAAAAGCGATATTGACGAAAGGTCCCGCAAACGCGACTTTAATGCGCTGCCATGGTGTCTTTCCAAAAAATCCGTCTGGAATATCGGCTGGTTCAACGCCTTTTTCTTTCTGCATGCCAGCAATTTTTACATACCCACCAAAAGGAAGAATGCCAATTTGCCATTTTACATTTTGAAACATCCAGCTATAAATGGGTTTCCCGAATCCAATCGCAAAAACCTCAATTCGCATTCCTTGTTTCTTAGCGACAATATAGTGTCCGAGTTCATGAATGAAGACGAGAAAACCAAGTCCAAAAATTGCAAATACAGCATAAAGAATATTTTCAATCATGAGATTCCATTTTTAAAATTGATAATATCATACTCTGTCTTCGCAGACAAGCCTTGATTATTAATCCGAGGAAATAAAATAGACCAATCAAGCACACAACAATTCCGCCTGTCGATAGCGCAAGATCATATTCACTGAGTATATGGCGCGCAAAAGCAACGCCGCAAAAGCTGGCTGCAATCCCAACGATACAACTATAGAACAAAAGTTGCTTCAATCGATGACAAAAAAGCCGTGCGGTTAAAAAAGGTCCAACTAAGAATGCAAGGACAAGTAATACTCCGACAGCGCGAAAGGCACCCATACAAGTCACTGAAACTAAAAAAAGTAACGAGAATCGAAAAACACCTTCAGGGATACCTAACACTTTGGCCAGATTCGAATCAAAGCTAGACAGACGAAACTGCCTAAAAAAAAGAACAATTGCAAGACTGTTCAAGAGGACTAATATTGCTGCATTGCGAAGATCAGCGAGCTGAAGAACATCTGCATTTCCAATGACAGATTCTATCCCTAAATGAACATCTTTTAAAAATAATGTGGAAAGAACAATGCCGGCTGCAAAAAGGACTGTAAAAACAAGTCCCACGCTTGCATCCTCAGCCAGTCCAAACCACTTGACCAAACCTTCTGTCAAAATTGCCGTGAAAATCGCAGCAATCAATGCGCCTACGAATAAATGACTAAAATCTGAAAGAACAACACCACCCAGCAATAAAAAAGAGATGACAATTCCTAAAAGGATTGTATGAGACAAAGAGTTCGCAAACATGGTCATCTTTTTCAACACCAAAAAAGGGCCGATCAAGCCGCAACAAATCGCGATGCAGCTCAATGTACCTATTTGGATTTCATCCGCTGTGATCACAGAATAATTCCAAGTGAAAAGCCGGGAAAAGAGGACTTGAAAAAATGTAAAGAAATTCGTTCCCCAAAATGGATTCATGCTCACACCTTCTCCGGGATGGGCTGATGATGGGGGTCTTTAGCCGGATTGGACAGGAGCTGCGTAAGTCGTTCTTCAATATCTGGAGTCAGAATATGCTCCATCTCTTCTGCAGTCTTATGAATTTTCTCAGAATGAACTTTCAACATCTTGGCTAAATAAAGTTCCCAAAGACGGTGGAGTCGAACAATTGAAGATGCTTTCCTGTGACCATCAATTGTGAGATGAAAAAGCCCGTCCTCCTTCTGAATCCAACCATGCTTTTTTAAAGAATGTAACACCAATAACAAAGAGTGGCCGAAAGAATACTTCAGTTCTTTTTTTGATAACGCCCCTTTTTTCCAAAGGCATTTTAGAACGTTTTCTTCAATACATCGTAATCGAAACGAGCCAATTCTCAGCTTTCGAAATACCCACCCCTTCCCGGGAGCAAAAAGCAAAGAAAGAAACGCAATCGTCCCCCCAACCAATACAATCATAGGACCTGTCGGCAAAGTGAGTGTTTTCGTCTCTGAACTTAAAGCGATTGTTCCAACAACAGATAAAATATTTCCTAAAACACCACTTAAAGCGCCAAAAAATGCGCCAAGAACCAGCATTTTGTGTAAATGATTTGTAAATTGTCTAGCAGCGACAGCCGGAGCGATCACCATTCCCGACATTAAAACAAGTCCGACACTGCGAATGCCTAAAATCAATGAAAGTAATAGAAGCCAAAAAACAATTCTTTCAACGCCATTTACGCGAAGGCCTAAACTGTTTGAGAATTCTCGATCAAAAAGAACAGCGCGAAGCGGATGAAAAATGGACACAAGAACAAAAGCCACAATCACAGCTAAACTTCCGTAGAGAACAATATGTATATCGGTCATGGTTGCAGCCTGTCCAAACAAAAGCATTTGGATGCGCTTTGTACATGTGGGCAAAATCGTTTGCATGAAGCTAACAGCCACCGTCCCAATTCCAAAAAAAAGAGCCAGCACAAAACATAGAGCGCTATCCACTGCCATTTTTTTCTGCAAAACATGGATCATTTTTAAAGCCAAAAAAGCGGAAATAAGCGCACCGACGAGAACAGCGATCAAAGACATGCTTTCATACGAAGGCGCAAAAATTCCCAAAAGCATGACCGCAATGCAAACGCCAGGATAGGTTGCATGAGAGAGGGCCTCAGACAACAGTGTTTTCTTTTGCAAAAACAAAAGAACGCCCATCAATGAAGAAGCGACACACATGAATAGAGTTCCCCATGATGGAGCACGCAACACTGGATCTGTAAAAAAATCCAGTAAACTCATAGAAATCCACTCAGGCTTTTTGCAGAAAGATTTGCTGCCTCATCGAAAAGACTTTGATGTTTACCGAAAGCAACACTCAAATTGTCCTTCGTGAACACTTCCTTCACAGGGCCAGCACCAACAAGTCGAGTATTGAGCAAAATGCAATGGTCAAAATACTCTTCAACTGTGGGTAAATCATGATGCACAACAAAGACCGTTTTTCCAAGTTCTGTCTGCTTTTTTAACAGTGCAATCATCGATTTTTCAGTTGTTAAATCAACGCCTGCAAAAGGTTCATCCAGAAGGAGCATATCCGCATCCTGAACAATGGCCCGAGCAATAAATAAACGCTGTTGCTGCCCTCCTGATAGTTGACCAATCTGCCGATCCGCAAAACCAGACATTCCTACAAGGTCAAGAGCTCTGTAGGCCGCCTCTTTATCTGCTTTTCTTGGACGACCAAACAGCCCAAGTCTGCCATACCTTCCCATCAATACGACTTCAAAAGCTGTAATTGGGAAATCCCAGTCTACAGATCCTCTTTGCGGTACGTACGCAATTTTTTGCCGAATTTTTGAAAAAGATGAAACTCCGAAAAGTTCAATTCGTCCAGAAAGAGGTTTGATCAGCCTTAGAACTGCCTTTAAAAGAGTACTTTTCCCTGCGCCATTCGGGCCAATAATCCCCACCAGTACGCCCGATGGAATCTGAAAGGAAATATCCCACAAAACAGTTGTTTTTCCATAATTTACATTCAAATCTTCAACAACAAGCGAGTTCATTTTAAATACCTCGCGACAATTTCGGCATTTTTTTCCATCATCTCAAAATAGGTCAGACCGCTCATTGAATCGCCATATAACGTCTCATTGCAAACGCGGATTTCAATACCTAGCTCAGACCCAGCATTTGCAATTTTTTTGATAGAATCTAAACTGACATTCGATTCAGGAAAAAGAACGCTGATCTGATTGTTTCGCAAGAAGTCAATCATTCTTTGAATATCGACAGGACTTAGTTGACCGTCAGGCGCTAAGCCTTCCGGGGCTGCAAATCTTTTGTGCCAATCAGACTCCCCGCTCTCTGCCAAATAACTTCTTGTAAAATATCGAAAAGCATCGTGGCTCGTCATTAAATATCGCTTCGATGAAGGCACTTCTCTTAATTTTTCTTTGATCGAACTGTGCGTTTTAAGCATCTGGTCTTTTAAATTGTTAGCCCTCTCCTTGTAATAAGATGCCCCTTCAGGATCCAAAGCAATGATTTTTTCTAAAATCGGATCTATCGTCAGTGTCCATATGGAGACATCCATCCAAATATGAGGATCCACGATATCACCCCGTTTTAAAATTTTTTCTGGATACTGCATGGCAATGAGATCGCCAAGACCGACACTTTTTGGACTCGAGTGTAAAAGAGCAGATAAACTCGCGCCATGTTCTAAATTTAGACCATTATAAAAAATACTATCAGCAAAGAAAATTTTTTCATCATCTCCTTTGACCAATTCATAACTATGCGGATCCAAATCTCCTTGTATGAGTACCCAAGTTTTAACTCGTTCTCCTCCAATTAATTGGACAATATCGCCTATTTGCGCAGTTGTGCAAAGAATTCTTAACTCTTTCGATTCCTGCATCCAGTTTTTTAGCTGTGAGTGCTTTTTTGCCCTTCCAGAACAACTAAAAAAAGAACAGAGTAATAAGCCTAAAAAAGCGATGATCAATATTTTTTTGAAGTGCTTCATTTGCCCACTATTGTATTACAATTTTGTGATTAGCAGTATAACAAAAATAAAAAATAGTTTCTTGCAAAAAATAGTGATACCTTTTACAATCCTCAATTAAAATCTCAACAAGAGAAAAGACTAATAAGTCTTTCATAAAGAATTTTAGGACGGTAATTCATGAGCGTTGCACAAGCTGAAAAAAACAAATCGACAAAAGATATTGAAGACGTAATCTCTAAAGCTATTAAGAAAATTGGTGTCCGCAAAGAAAATGAACTCTGCAAATATTTACCAATGAAATCTGGTGGATATATGCATCATTTTACTTTCAAAAAAATGAAGCACAAACAACCTCAAGAATTAGCTTCTATTATTGAAAAACATCTGATGAGTTCTGATAAAGCTGTGGTGATTGCTCCAAAACAAAGAGCTCCTCGCGGTTCTCGCAAACGTAAAGATCATATGAATTTTACCCGCAATCAACTCGAGCGCATGCTCAGTATTGCACGTCTTGCTGGAGATAAAGAAATTATCACTATTTTAAGCCCAAAAAGATCACTTGCTACTTGCAAAAGAGAATTGATTCAATCCATCCGTCATAATAAAACTGAACAAGATCTCTGGACAAATTACGTAGAAGCAGCAAATACTTACATACAAATGCTCGCAACTGATCCTCTCGCAGCATTTCAGCATTAAATTTTTTCCTCTATTACCACCCCAGAATCTCTATAATTCTGGGGTTTATCGTTATCAGAAATCAAATCGATCGTCTTTTTTATCTTGTATTTTAAGAATTTCGGCTTATAATTACTCGATGTCTATGCAGGAAATTCACCTGCAGTGGAAAAGATTACAATAAGGAAAAATATGACAGCAAAGACTGACACTTCCAGCGATGGTGCCTTTAAAGGACTTCGCGGAATTTTTTGGCCTATTCACGGATTTGAACTTAAAAAGTTCTTACCAATGGGCTTAATGATGCTATGTATCTTGTTCAACTACACGATTTTAAGAGATATTAAAGACACATTGGTGGTAAATGCCCCAGGTGGCGGCGCAGAGAGCCTCTCCTTCTTAAAGCTCTACGGAGTAACTCCTGCTGCGATCCTTTTTATGATCGTCTTTATCAAACTTGCAAACGTCTTCAGCAAAGAAAAGCTTTTCTACGTAGTCGTAGCGCCTTTCTTGGTCTTTTTTACCGCGTTTGCATTCATTATCTATCCAAACAAAGAAGCGCTGCATATGTCTTTAACGACACTTCAATCAGCACAGGCTTCTATGCCAAACCTTCACTGGTTGCTTCCTGTGATTGGAAACTGGAGTTTTAGCATTTTCTACATTCTGTCTGAACTCTGGGGAAGCGTAGTTCTTTCCATGCTTTTCTGGCAGTTTGCAAATGAAATTACGAAAGTTCAAGAAGCAAAACGTTTCTATGGTCTTTTCGGAATGCTTGGAAACATCGGACTTCTTTTCTCTGGTCCGATCATCATCGCATGCAGTAAATATGGGAAATACCTCCATTTAACAAAGGGAATTCCTGAAGATATCGCTTTTGGAACAAACCTAAAGCTTCAAATGAGTTGCGTAGCAATCGCTGGAATGTTGACCATCCTCATTTATCGTTGGATGCAAAAAAACGTTCTAACAGATCCAAAGCTGTATCAACCAGGCCAAGGGAAAAAGAAAGAAAAAGCGAAACTCTCTATCAAAGAAAGTTTTGCCTATATTTTAAAAAATCCTTACTTGGGCATGATCGCAATTCTCGTTCTTTCTTATGGTGTTACTATTAACCTCGTAGAAGGTGTATGGAAAGGACAGATTAAAATTGCGTTCCCAGATAAAAACGATTACAGCATGTTCATGGGACAATTCTCTACATGGACAGGTGCAGCAACAATCTTCCTTATGATCATTGGAAACAATATTTTAAGAAAGTTCAGCTGGACAAAAGCTGCGATTATTACGCCAATTATGGTGATGGCAACATCAGCTGTTTTCTTCTTCTTCGTGTGGAACGGAGCAAAGAGCACTCCATTTGCGCCTCTCATGGGAACAACTGTGGTGATGGTTGCTGTAATGGTCGGTATGATTCAAAACGTATTGTCCAAAGGAACAAAGTACTCCCTTTTCGACTCAACCAAGCAGATGGCATACATCCCGCTTGATCAGGAAGCGAAAGTGAAAGGACAAGCAGCTGTAGAGGTAATCGGTGGCAGAGCTGGTAAATCTGGTGGTGCCTTCATCCAATCTACGCTTCTTGCGGTCATTGGTGGTAGTGTTTCGCTTGCAAGCTTAACATTTATCCTCGGGCCTCTTGTGCTCCTCATTTGCGGTTTCTGGGCAGTTTCAGTGTTTGGTCTTGGAAAAAGATTCACAGCACTTGTTGCTTCAAAAGAAAATGAGAAAACAGAAGTTGCAGAAAAGCCTGCAGCTCAGCAACTTGCAAAAGCTGGCGTAGAGTAATCTACGCTTTGTCTGCGCTAAACCTCGAGTTTGATTGTTCAGATTCGAGGTTTTTTTTTCTCTTTTTTCGAATCGTTCCAAAAGCCTTTTTTGAGATTGGGAGGACTTGCGCAAACAATGCCGCTTCCCCGCCTTTAATCTCTAGACAGTCACGAACAACATCCTTTACTTTAGAGCGCTCCTGTGAGCTCTTTTCCTTTTCTCGAAGAAGAAGATCAGCCGGAGAAATCCCAGAAATTTTCATGCCGCAAATTCTAAACTGACAAATCTTTTTTTTAAAGAAGAAATGAGAAGTTCATTTTTTTTCACGAATATAAAGTTTACAACGTTTTTCTGATGCGATATACTTGCAGGTTATGTTTGAATACGAACGAACGCGCATTAGAAACTTTAGTATTATCGCCCATATTGATCACGGCAAATCAACACTCGCCGATCGCCTTTTAGAACTAACGCACACTGTTGAAGCTCGAGATATGCAAGAACAGTTTCTTGATAATATGGAACTCGAAAGAGAGCGTGGAATTACGATTAAGGCGCGTCCCGTTACGATGCATTATCAGGCAAAAGATGGTCAAGTATATCAAATCAATTTAATTGATACACCAGGTCACGTTGACTTTTCGTATGAAGTTTCCCGTTCTTTGTCGGCTTGCGAAGGAGCTCTTTTAGTTGTCGATGCAGTGCAGGGAGTACAAGCGCAAACTCTTGCGAATGTATATCTCGCGATTGACCGCAATTTAGAAATACTTCCAGTGATCAATAAAGTCGATCTTCCCTCTGCAGATCCAGAATCTGTAAAAAAGCAAATTGAGGATGTGATTGGTCTTGACGCGTCGAATGCCGTTCAAATCTCAGCGAAAACAGGCTTAAACGTCGATCAGGTTCTAGAACGCATTTTAACGGAAATTCCATGCCCTAAAGAGCCCATCGACTCTACATTGCGCGCGCTTGTCTTTGATTCCCATTATGATCCTTATCGTGGCGTACTTGTTTACATTCGCGTGGTCAGCGGTGAGATTAGCAAGAAATCGTTGATTCGCTTTATGGCAACAGGAAAACATTTTGAAGTCAATGATGTTGGAATCTTTACTCCCAATGAAAAGCCGACAGATTTACTGCGAGCTGGAGAGGTAGGCTATTTTGTTGCAAATATTAAAAACACTGCAGACGTCAAAATCGGCGATACCGTAACATTGCATAAGTTTCCAGCAGCTAATCCGCTCCCCGGTTTCAAAATTATTTCCCCTGTTGTTTTTGCAGGTATTTATCCTGTTGATTCCTCTGATTTTGAGCAAGTACGGGATGCTCTAGCAAAACTACAATTAAACGATTCTGCACTGCACGTTGAGCAAGAAAGCAGCTTGGCTCTTGGATTTGGTTTTCGATGCGGATTTTTAGGCTTATTGCATTTGGAAATTGTGTTCGAGAGATTGAGTCGAGAATTTAATTTGGACATTATTACAACGGCGCCAAGTGTCATTTATCGTTTTGTTCTTAACGATGGTACGATTCTCAATATCGATAATCCTGCGCGCTATCCAGACCCTTCTTTTATCGACTATGTTGAAGAGCCTTGGGTCAAAGTCCATATTATCACGCCATCTGAATTCCTTGGCGGTATTATGAGCCTATGCACAGAAAAACGAGGCGCTCTGACAAAGACAGAGACAATGAGTGCTTCCCGTCTTCTCTTAACCTACAGCTTGCCGATGAATGAGATCATTACCGATTTTAATGACAAACTGAAGTCCATTACGCGAGGCTATGGTTCTTTTGACTATGAAAATGATGAATACAAAAAAAGTGACATCATCAAATTAGAAATTCGGGTCAATGAAGAGCCCGTTGATGCGTTTTCATGTCTCGTACATCGCAGCAAGGCAGAAGCAAAAGGGCGCGCCATCTGCGCAAAACTTAAAGAAGTAATCCCTCAACAGCTCTTTAAAGTTCCAATTCAAGGGGCTATCGGTGGCAAAATCGTAGCCCGAGAAACGATCAGCGCCCTGACCAAAAACGTCACAGCCAAATGCTACGGCGGTGATATCACCCGTAAACGAAAGCTTTGGGAAAAGCAAAAAGAAGGCAAAAAGAAGATGAAAGAAATTGGCAAAGTCAACATCCCTCAAAGCGCCTTTATGGAAGTCCTTAAAGCTGAATAACTTAAAATAAGAATTAGCCAATGAAATACCCATACAACCTCAAAAATCGGTTTTTATGCTTGTTTTGGGTATAGGCATACGATCACTATTAATACTATTTTTTTATAGCAATTAATGATATAATAACAGGATAGCAATTTACAGGTAATAAAATGAATATTAATTCTACACAAACTGGATATGAATATATTCCAATAATTTTAAGCTTTACAGTCATAGCTGGTGTTTCAATAATCAATAAAATTGCAAGAGAGAGATTCGGCGGCCAGCTTGATCTTGCGACTCGATATCTATTCGAACAAACAGGTGAGATTTTCTTTAATCGCCCTGTGAATGCATTAATGAAACGTTGTGAACAGTTTGCAAATCTGCCGATTTAAGCGTTGTAAGTGCTTGAGCTAACAGCTCCGCCTGTACCAGTCCAGTTTGTGTGAAAAAATTTTCCACGAGGCTGATCGACTCGTTCGTATGTATGTGCACCAAAATAATCGCGTTGAGCTTGAAGCAAATTGGCGGGTAGTCGAGCGCTTCGATAACCATCAAAAAAAGCTAACGCTGTCGAGAAACAAGGCATTGGGATACCCATCATGGCCCCTTCTGCAACAATTTTTCTCCAATCTGGCAATGCATTTTTTACTTCATGAATAAAGAAGGGATCTACAAGTAGACTTCGCAAGTTTGGATCTTTATCGTAAGCTTCTTTGATTTTTCCTAAAAACTTGCTACGAATAATACATCCGCCTCTCCACATTAGGGCAATAGAGCCGAAATTTAAATTCCATTTGTGTTCAACAGACGCCTGACGCATGAGCATAAAACCTTGCGCATAACTGATGAGTTTTGAGGCGTACAATGCATGCGATATCGATTTTGCAAATTCAGGTTTTGGAATGGAGGTTGTTTTTATAGGGGTTTCATAAAATTTACTCGCAAACACTCTTTCATCTTTTAATGCCGACAAACACCGAGCAAAAACAGCCTCGCCGATTAATGTTAAAGGCATTCCTCGATCAAGCGCGTCAATACCGGTCCATTTACCTGTTCCCTTTTGACCCGCAACATCTAGGATTTTATCTAGGAGCGGTTTCCCATCTGTATCCTTTTTTGAGAAAATATCAGCAGTAATTTCGATCAGATAACTATCTAAAGGACCTTGATTCCATTCTTTAAATGTAGATGAGAGTTCAGACGCTGTAAAATGGGCTCCTTTGAATAATAAATCGTACGCTTCACAAATGAGCTGCATGTCTCCATATTCGATGCCATTATGGACCATTTTCACATAATGACCGGCGCCTCCATTTCCGACCCAATCGCAACAGGGTTGTCCATCTTCCGATTTTGCTGCGATCGCTTGGAAAATCCCTTTCACGTGAGACCAAGCATCGGGATTTCCCCCAGGCATAATCGAAGGTCCATGTCGTGCTCCTTCTTCACCGCCTGAAATTCCTGTTCCTACAAACAAGATCCCCTGATCTTTTAATTCTTTATATCTTCGTTCTGAATCAGGAAAATGGCTATTTCCTCCATCAATGATAATATCGCCTTTGGAAAGCAGTGGCATCAACTGCTCGATGAACTCATCGACAGGATCGCCTGCTTTGACCATCAACATAATGCGGCGCGGATTTTTTAAACTATTGACAAAGTCGGCAAGTTCATGAAAGCCAACAATGGATTTCCCCTTTGCTGGACCTGCAAGAAATTCATCTGTTTTTGAAGTTGTGCGATTGAAAACGGATACTCTGAATTTATGATCTGCCATGTTCAGAACTAAATTCTGACCCATGACAGCAAGCCCTATTAATCCGATATCAGATTGCATCTTCCCTCATTTCACTTCGATTCTCTTCGCGGAATACGCGCTTCGAACACTTGCGATGCATTTTCAATTAAAAGTGATGCTAAATCCTCATCGCCTTCAAAATTCATCGCAACATTCATGTTCCCCTCTTTACAAGGAGCTGTGCATGTGATCAAAACATAACATGAGTATTGATCTTTTAAGATCATTTTCACCCGAGCCATCGGATCATTTTCTTGCGCGTCAATTTCTACGGTCCGTTCACTCATTCAACCTCGGGGAAATTACAGAATATTCGAATAAATCTAGTACGAATAAATGACAGAAAATGAATTTCTAAGCAACCACAAAGTTCGAAAAAAAGGCTGTTTTTCGAGGGAGAAATCAAATTTTTCTGAAACGAAAAAAAATGATTTCTTCAAACAATTTCACTAACTTTTATTGTTCACCATTCATCTCAATTGCGATGAGCGCTTACAAATATTCTTTGAATTTAAAGAATTTTATCACTACTATGCTTTGAAATTCTTCTTAACAGAAAGGTTAAAATGTCTTCTCCAGCTCAATCTTCCACGACAAATTCTTTAGCCTCAACAATACAAACCCGTACCTTAGCACTTGGACGAGGGCAGATAACTCAAGAGTTTAAATGGTTTTTTCCTTTTGGGGAGCACTTTATTGATATCTCCTATGATGATGAAACCAAAAATGCATACCACATTTCTGTCTGGAGGTTACCACCCGGAGAAACATCTTATCAACAATCTGCTTTAAGAAGTAAAGTGGTATCAGCTGCAGGAGCGATAACAGCTGAAGCTGCGGGATACGGGGGAAAAGTCGGTGTCGAGGGAGAGAAGAAAAATGACAATACCAGGACTTATTCTATAGACACAAAGTTACCTGGAGAGATGATTGCTGTTCAAATCAATGGTGGCTGGAATGCAAGCAAAAAGGGCTGCTGTAGTGAGGAAAAACCTGCAAGTACTTATCAAATTAAGGTGATATCATCCACATCTCCAAGCATGGATAACCCGGAAAAGCGATTTGAAGAAGAAAATGAACGCCTCCAAAAGCAAACAACTGCAATGCAAGATGATCTACAAAAGGATTATGAAGCTAAGCAAAAATCACTCGAAGACGACCTAAAAAAAGCAGTCACTACTCAAGAAAAATTTCTCGAAGAGGAAAAAAAATGATTTCTTCAAACAATTTCACTAACTTTTATTGTTCACCATTCATCTCAATTGCGATGAGCGCTTACAAATATTCTTTGAATTTAAAGAATTTTATCACTACTATGCTTTGAAATTCTTCTTAACAGAAAGGTTAAAATGTCTTCTCCAGCTCAATCTTCCACGACAAATTCTTTAGCCTCAACAATACAAACCCGTACCTTAGCACTTGGACGAGGGCAGATAACTCAAGAGTTTAAATGGTTTTTTCCTTTTGGGGAGCACTTTATTGATATCTCCTATGATGATGAAACCAAAAATGCATACCACATTTCTGTCTGGAGGTTACCACCCGGAGAAACATCTTATCAACAATCTGCTTTAAGAAGTAAAGTGGTATCAGCTGCAGGAGCGATAACAGCTGAAGCTGCGGGATACGGGGGAAAAGTCGGTGTCGAGGGAGAGAAGAAAAATGACAATACCAGGACTTATTCTATAGACACAAAGTTACCTGGAGAGATGATTGCTGTTCAAATCAATGGTGGCTGGAATGCAAGCAAAAAGGGCTGCTGTAGTGAGGAAAAACCTGCAAGTACTTATCAAATTAAGGTGATATCATCCACATCTCCAAGCATGGATAACCCGGAAAAGCGATTTGAAGAAGAAAATGAACGCCTCCAAAAGCAAACAACTGCAATGCAAGATGATCTACAAAAGGATTATGAAGCTAAGCAAAAATCACTCGAAGACGACCTAAAAAAAGCAGTCACTACTCAAGAAAAATTTCTCGAAGAGGAAAAAAAGAAGATTCAAAATGCTGCAGCTGCTTTAATACCGCAGCAAGAGCGCTTGAATAAAGAGACCTTATTCCAACAAAAGGTCAAGACTCTATTTCTCGAGTACAAAAAGTATATATTTGATCCAGGAGCATGGGAAGATACGTTTCAAATAAGAGTTTCCCCATCAGCTCCCCGAGTCTCCCCGGAGCTTTTTCAGATTTTAGAGGAAGCTTTCTCGGGGAAAAAACGTTCCTTCCGGCTGGTTTACATGCCAGCAGAAATTCGAGGCAAGCCTCTAACATTAAATACGTATACCGCACTTGCCAAAACATCCACAAAAAATTCTAAGATTCAGATCTCTCCGCTCATCTTGGGTCAAATCGGGGATAAACAAGCTCCAACTCCCTACTGGGCTCTTGTGGGCAGAAATGTAAATCCCAAATCCGCAAATTATTCTTCGGGAGAACAATTTAATTCAGAGGCCCGAAGACCAGGAATCTTGCCAATGCTTGTATCGATGCAATCTGAGTATGAAAGTAGTTTTTCCGCTAAAGCCCCTGAAGGAGAGTCTCAATTTACAGGAAGGCTTCCTGACCACTCAGAGCCAACTACGGAAGGACTCAAAAATTCTCAGGATTTGGCTCCTGCGGTATACACGTGTTGTGAAGAAGAACTATTTAGTATAAATCAGAATGGGCAGCTATATAAATCGCCAATAATCATTGGGGGAATTATGGATAGAACTATTTTTGTTCAGCCTTTTTCAGATGCAAAAGACACAAGGGGTGTCGGGATTGCTGAGATGAGGACTTTTCCTGCTTAATAGGGCATCAAAGTTTAATAATTATTCACAAGGAGTTTATGGCGAAAATCATTCCCACACCTAACAGAATAGAAATAACTGGGCTCGATGGAACACTGCTTGCCACCATCCCTTACAGTAATGGGGCTTGGCAAATTCAAGCAAATGTAGCTTCAGCTTATGCGAAAGCTTGTCCTGGAGATCGTTTTGATGTGAGAATCTCTCGGTTTACTGACAATCAAATAGATTCAACTCGTGTTTTTAGCAAGCAAGTGACAGGGAAGTCCTCGTGTTACTGTTGTGTAGAACCAGATAATAGTTTCAAAGAGGAACTGAGGAAAAAAGTTGAGGAAGCTGCTACTCCACCCTTCAAAAACTCTCTTCCGTTAGATGGAAAAAAAGCTTCTGGCCTACAACAGCAACCGTTACTTTCCCCACAGACTGCCTCACTTGCTGGAAAGTCCTACGGAACTTCCTCCATGCAATCAATACCCATTAATAGAGGAGCATTTCCAATACCACCACTACAACATTCTCCGAATGAAAATAAAGGAAGCATCCCAAAAAACTTTTCTTCTTTATTAGACACGCCTAGACCCCGAGAATCTCAACAAACAGGTTCTTTTCAATCGGACCCTACTAAACTCAGAGGAGTTCGACAACATGAACAAGAAGTCACTCCAAGAAGCTCCTCCACCCTCTCTAACCCAGGAGGAATGCTAGGGCTTGTTCTCGAAAAATAATTAGAGATTCTCTACTCTTAACTTGGGTGAGAAATGATCTGGTTTTATCCCATAGGACGCGAGAAAACTCGGCCATTTATGGCCGAGATGAATCGCG
>CAZVXF010000012.1:0-43458 GCA_964630875.1 uncultured bacterium
AGTCATTTATGAGTAGTTTGCTAAGGACGAGAGTTCGATTCTCTCCACCTCCAATCCGGCCGGGCCAAAAGCCCGGCCTTTTCTTTTTTTTCAAATCACCAAGACAAGAGTTCATGATTATAATTACTGAGTCAAAAATCTGGCAGGTTAGAATAAGTAGCCTAAACCAACTCCAGTGCGAAACCCTCCGAGATTGATTTGAGATTCTGATACAGTGGACGTAGTACGCACTGGTTGATAATAATAATCGAAGAAAAGGTCTAAAAAGATATGGCGATAAAAGTTTACAAAAAAACCCGATTTTCCTACGACTCCGATGCTCCACCGGTGGGTATGACGAGGAAGATCGGTAGAGTGATCATGCAAATGCAGATACGCAGTAGAAAATCCTATACCTAGGTAACACTTCAAGAAAGAACGATAACAGGAAAACTGCATATTGGATCCCAAACTCATCGTGGCTAATTTCAGCTCGGTTTTATTTGAGAGGGGATCCGATCTCCCTTCTTTCCAGGCATAATTGACATTGATCCAAGGATTGAAAAAAGTGTGAAAAAACAGATCTCCCTGCAGCTCAATATCAGGAGCTCCTTGGTGATAGATTTTTCTAGCTGTATGATTGGCAAATCTAAAATATCCTCCTCGAATTTGCAAATCTCCCTCTAATGCAGAAAGATTCGGCGGAAGAAGCATTGTAAGGAGCCATAATCCCACTTTGATGTAATCAGAGCGTTTCATATTACCTCAAAGTTATCGAAGCTGAAGAGCTTTCATTTCTACTTGCATTGATATCATTGACCAAATAGTAGTCCGCGACTTTAGCACTCCGTCGATGATCGTCATATTCCAAAGGAGCATTCGCGGAAATGGTAGCAATCAATAATCCATTTCGAAAAACCTGATAAAAGAGCACTGTCGGATCTTGGCTTGAATCCCACTGAAGATGATGGATGCGATCTATCTGAAGCAAAAACCGATTGTTAACCACCATTCCGCTTAAATTTCTAGGAGGAGAGTTAGGGATAAGGGCCACATTTACAGTTATAACTTGTGCCGTTCCTATTGAAAAGGGGACCGTCTGGGTATAGAAACCCCTAGCAGCGATCATTAAACTATAATTACCTGCAGACAAAGTGGCCATTATGTAGTTGCCGTAATTATCGGTAAATCTAACAGTTTCAAAGGAATCATTTTGAAATAGTTGAACAAAAGCTCCGCGGATAGGCTGGCCAGTGAGAGCATTGGTAATCTGACCCTGAACTGTACTTGGGTCTGGGTGAAGGGCAAAATCAAGCGTTGTTGTCTGGTTTGATAAAATTGTAACTGGAAGCAGTTGCATTTGGTGATTCTTCCCATCAGCTTCGACTATATAGGATCCCGGAGGAAGATCGTCGATCATGTAGTTACCTGAAGAATCGGTCAATGCTTCATCAATAAGGTGATTATTGGAAAATATCGAAATTGCTGCTCCTTTAATCGCCATGGAGGTATTGGCATCTGTGACATTTCCTGATAATGTCCCTGGAAGCGTTTCTAATGAGAAATTGACAATGCTGGTTTGATTCGATTGTGCAACGACAGAGATCTCTTGGGCTTGAAAATTGTTAGCATGTGCAAGGACATCATACAAACCAGGCGAGAGGCTAGAAAAAGTATAGTTTCCCAAAGCATTTGTCTGCGTAGACTCGACTACCTGGTTGTCGAAAATAATCTCGACAATAGCTCCTGTAATTGGCAGCCCCATATTAGCTGCTGTGACGGTGCCTGACACTGATCCGGGATTTGGATCGAGTGAAAAATTCAAAACTGTTGTTTGTCCTCCTTGAACAATCGCCCCTTCGAGTTCAGTTTGATAGCCGCTGGCAAGAGCTACAACAGTATAGCTTCCAGGATCCAGACCGTTAACCGTATATTCCCCATTGACATCGCTTGTTGTTCTATCGATAAGAAAATTGTTTTGGGACACCAAGATGGTCGCCCCATTAATTGGCAATAAGGATACAGAATCGACCACCTGTCCAGAAATTGTACCTGGATTAGAGAGCAGCTGAAAATCGACAGTAGTCGTCTGGTTATTACTTGCCTTTGCTCCGAGGATCTGAGTTTCAAACCCTGCAGCAGAAGCACGCACAGAATATTGCCCGGGATTTACCCCTAAAAAGGTATAGGATCCATCCAGAACTGTCGTTGTCGTTGCAACAACATTCTGACTGCCTTTAATCAGCGCAATGGAGGCCCCCGAGATCGGATTCCCGGAAGATTGGCTAGTGACTACACCAGTAATGGTCGCATCCGCTAGGAGAGAGGAGCTAGAAAAACAAGAGAAAAGCGCCAAGAGAAAAATGCAAATTGTTTTCATCTGCTAACAAGCTGAATCAATATTACTTTCGGTGAAAGTTTTAGCATCTTTATCTAGAGATGTAAAGCAACTTTTTTAGAGTAAAAGTTCTGAACGCATCTCTCCACCTCCATTGGGTGGACACTCTTTGTAGTCCACCATCGTTTTAAACGGTTCAGCCACTTGTACTGAGAGATTTACGTGTCTCAGTTGCAAGTTCTGAAACATCAAATTCAAAAGTTGTCGTTTTTCACTCACTTCAGAACTTTCAAAGATTTCTCTGGCTCTAGAAGCCAAGTTTAAGACTGTGTTGGACGTGATGTAATAGTGCTCATCAGCTACTTCATCTCCTTAAAAATTATTCGGATATAGAGCGCATAAATCGGAAAACTAAAACAGAAACGTTCGATGCAACTCCCGCAGCATTCGTTACACAATCCCATGCAAAACATCCACCTAGAGCTAATCTAGAAAACGGAACAGTCCCTTCAGATGTTTTCACTGCTGGCAGCATTTTATTCAATAGAGGGTCCCTCGCAGAAGTTGCTACAAATCGTCCAGTTGCTATTTCTCTTGTCGATTGAGGTCCTAAACAGAGGTATGCAACATACCCAGATACAGCTGCATTTGCTCCTTTCCATACTGTATCATAAATTAATTGGTCAGTTGACTTTTTTTGAACCGGTGATGTCATTGATTTACTCCATTAGATATTTTTTACTGAAATTTTAACAGTATCATGAAATTAAAATCCAATCATCAATATTAAATAGTAGAACTGACGAATTAGAATTCGGTATAAATTAGGAGCTTGTGTTTAAATGACTGCCTGAGTACAGTCTTTTGTATGAAAGGGTATATCCGAGGTTCTGTTTCCTGTTTTTTCTGTTGTGCGTGCACACGCACATACATCTAATTTTTTTTCAATAAACGTCTTTAACAATTCATTCACAGGAACTATGAAAAAACATATATATTCTTCTTTTAAAATCCTAATCCCTATTTTATTGGGACTTGGAACCGGATTCTCCAATCAAAAACTATTGATTACTATCGCTGAGGCAATTTCAACATTGTTTATGAATTTTCTTTCAATGATTGCAGCGCCCGTGATTCTCTTTGCAATCCTTTCAACACTTCTCAACATGAAAAGCTTAGATCAAGTCAAGTTTCTAGGGCGAAAGGTGATTACATATACTTTAATCACAACGTTTCTTGCATCTCTGACGGCTTTAGGATTTTTTCTGCTCTTTGATCCTGTTTCTGCAGTATCGGTCAGCGCAGATGTCGCAACTGCTGTTGAGCAGCAATCCTACTTACGTTTTTTAATCGAAATCGTCCCTTCTAATATTTTTACTGCCTTTGCCGAAAATAAAGTGATTTCAATCGCATTTTTAGGCTTTCTGTTTGGTTTAACCGCTCTTTTTCTTCCAGAGGACAATCGCAAAACCATTCAAAGGGGGGTTACTGCTTTATTTCAGCTATTCTTAAAAATCGCTGGAATTATTTCTTATGTAATGCCGATAGCAATCTGGGCATTTATGGCTTTGCTTGTGCAAGAAATACAGCAGCAAGGTGGTTCTGTGAGCGGTTTATGGACATATTTATGCGTGATTGCATTGGCAAATCTTACACAAGGAGTTGTGGTGATTCCGGCGCTCTTAAAACTCAGAGGCCTTTCTCCTTTGCGAATTGCAAAGGGTGGTTTTAAAGCAATCATCACTGCATTCTTTACGAAATCATCAAATGCAACCCTTCCAGTCAGCTTGAGAGTGGCAAAAGATGAGTTGGGTATGAAACCTGAAGTGGCTCATTTCACATTGCCGCTTTGCACAGTGATTAACATGAATGGATGTGCTGCATTTATTTTGACCACGATTCTTTTTGTAGCGGGGATTAACGGGCATGTGTTTTCGCCGTTTGATCTTGCGTTTTGGGTTCTGATGTCAGTTCTTGCTGCGGTGGGCAATGCTGGAGTCCCCATGGGCTGTTTTTTTCTCAGCAGCGCATTTTTGATCAGTATGAATGTTCCTCTATCAATGATGGGATTGATCCTGCCATTCTATTCACTCATTGATATGGAAGAAACAGCCTTAAATGTTTGGTCGGATTTAAGCGTAGCAGCGATTGTGGATCGTGAGTGTGAAACATCGCAAGAACCTGTTCATGCTTCATAACCTAGAGAGATTGGGTATAATGCCGAGGGTTTTCTCTCGGCTAATTACTTTTTTTAACGATCGAAGATTTGAGCATCATTGTCCCAAATCCTGGGATCTTAGCTTCAATATTGTGACCATCAACTTCGTCGACGATGCGAATACTTTTTACTTTTAAACCCGCTTTTAAAGGCGATTGTGCCCCTTTCACTTTGATATCTTTGATGATCGTCACGCTATCGCCATCTTGAAGAATATTGCCGTGCGCATCTTTAACTGCGGAAGATGCTTCTACTTCAGTTTTATTTTCTGTCTGTATTGGCCATTCATGACCGCATTCAGGGCAAATATACATCAGCCCCGCAACGTATGTATATTCAGAGCTACAGTGATCGCATTTGGGAAGATTTGGCATCATTAATCCTTAGAAAAATTCAATCTGCTACGAGCATTCAGGCCGTGCGCCCAAAAACTGCATTGCGTAAAACAATACTCTTAAAGCCGATTTTTCACAAAGCCCCTCTAGAGCGCGGGCCACGGAAATGATCTTAAAGATGAAGCGCAGCCTCGATTGCAAGGCAATGGGTTTGATCCCCCTCGTAAGCCGAGGGGTATGGTTTAAACGACTCTATCATTGTCCTTGACTGATCGTCAATTGGCTATTCACCTGACGAACACCGCGAACGCCTTTTACTTTTCTGATCACATAATCTGCATCTTGTTTTGTTGGAACGTTACCCATGATCGTTACAACGTGATCTCTTGTCTCAACACTAATTGCTCTTGCGAAAGGAGGACTGCTTGGATCGTTGTAAAGAGCATCTCTTACTCGTTCGTTGACTGTCCAATCATCTTCTTGTGCATTTGCAGGATTATGACCATGGTTTTGGCCATTGTTATAAGCGCCAGGACCTTGGGTATTGGCCCCTTGGTTGTAACCATTTGTTTGACCGCCACAGCAACCTTCTTGACGTGCGCCTCTATCATCACGCATTGCATCACTGCGCATATTAGGGTTGTTTGTGTTGCGGCTATCTGGACTGCGCTGGCAAGCAGTCGACAATACGAGTAAAGAAGCAATGAGTAGTGTTTTCTTCATAGATATATCTCCATACATGGGTTAAAAAATGCGAGATCCGCTTAACCGGGATCCTAATCCCCAATTCGTTTTAAAGCAAAATTTTTTTATTGCCGGTATTATATACCATTAGCTTGCTTTTCTTTTATGACAGCAGCATTGGCAATCTCTGTTTTCTCCATGACAGCAGCTGCAGCTTTTCTTTTCATGACCGCTGCCGCAAGATTTGCACTCTTTATCACAGGATGAGCACCAGCTTGAAATTTCATGATCTGCTTTATCTTTTGACCACCCATATTTTGCTTGAAGCTTTGCAGATAACTGCTCAAATTTTCCATCAATTGCGATCAGGTCTTCGTCTTTCAACTTGCCCCATTTTTCTTTTACTTTCCCTTTGATCTGGTGCCACTTACTTGCAAATTCATTTCGATTCATAGATCCTCCATAATACAGAGGGAATTGCAAAACTCCATTTGGCTCCAAATTCGCCCTTTTTCCATTGGATTCAATTTTTTGCAAATTGCCTAAAGCCCAATAGGTTATGTCAATTTGCACAAATTGAACCAAAGAAAAAATCATCAAATTTTGCGCACAAAGCGAGTTTTGCAATTCCCTCTACGTTTTTAATTGTAATTAATTTGAAATTAAATTAAACATAATTTCATATTAATTATATAAAGTTATGCATTTAAATTGATTATGAAAAAACCAGATAATATGAAGAGCATTAATTTCGGGTTTTTTGATAGCGATAGAATAAAAGAAGGGGAGAGATTGTGATGAGCGTCCCGACCAAAATCATGAGCATGTATTTTGTGGGAGTTCCAACATTGATATGTTCAGGAGGGAAAAAGCTGACGATAATCGTTGTGACGCAACCAATGAATCCGAGAATTGACGTTATCCAGATTCCTAAGTTGTTGCCTGGAATCTTAAAGGAAGAGGGACGATTTGTGTACGTATAATGGAGGCGAAGGGCTGCGCAAAACATGAGGATATACATAATCATGTAAAGCTCTGTGCTCAAAGCGGTTAAAAACCAATAGAAAGCATTGACGGACGGAACGAGTAAAAAGAGCAAGCAGAAAAGGCTGACCAAAAGAGCTTGAGCGATTAAAATGTTATAGGCAACACCTGCTTTATTGAGTCTTGCAAAGAACGGAGGCAGAAAACCCACTTCTGAGGCATGAAGAAGTCCAATTGCTGGTGAAATCAGCCAATTGATCATCGTGCCAATCGATCCAAGGCCAATACATAAAGTGAGGACTGGTATCAGAGCCTTGAGACCAAACACAGAAAACAGATTGCTAAACACTTGCATGACGCCTGCAACAAGGCTAATTTGATTTGCTGGCAACACAAAAGCAATAGCCAAAGAGCCGAGAATCATTGAGAAGAGGATAAAAAGAGTCGCAATCAATACAGCTCTTGGAAAGTTTCTTTGCGGATTTCGGATGTCATTGACATGCACCCCAGCCAGCTCGATCCCCAAAAAGGATGCCATTACGGCGACAAGAGAGGTCAGCTGCGTTACATCAGTCAATTTTGGAACAATGTGATCTGCACTCAGTTCAATCTGAAGCGGTTTCCCCGAGAAGTACCAAACTAAGCCCAAAATGATCAGCAAAATCATGGGAAAAATGGTTCCAACTGTCGCACAAATATTGTTCACGATTGTGGAAACATGGAGCCCCTTCAAATTCACCCATGTAAGCGCCCAATAAATCGTTAAAATGCATATGACTAAATAGGTCTTATTGTGGACTAATTCCGGATGAATTAAGTATGCAAATGTACCCGCTACAAAAGAAAGATAAGATGGATACCAAACCATCGTATTGATCCACTGCAGCCAGATCGCTGCCATGGCCGATTTTTTCCCAAAAGCCTTCAAGACCCAATGATAGATCCCACCTTTATCATGCAAAGATGCGGAGAGTTCCGCTGCAACAAGCGCTGTCGGAATGAAGAAAATAATCGCTGAAATCATAAAGAAGAAGATCAGCGAGCTACCAAAAAGAGCAGCAGATGGTAAATTTCGAATGCTGTCAATGGCAGCTATAATTAAAATAGACAGGGAAAAAAAAGAGATCTTTCTAGACATGGAAAAAATTTATAAGAGTTTCATGTAAAAAACAATAAATATTATTACGCGAGCGACCATGTTGCTTGACGCGTGAGAAAATCAATCTTGTCCAGTCGGACTAAGATATTTTGTCCCATCGTATAGGTTTTGCCGGTTCGCTTTCCTTTAAAGGACATCAGAGTTGAGTTATACTCGTAGTAATCGTTTCCGATTTCTGACACATGTAATGTCCCTTCAAGACTGAATTCTTGAACCTCGAAAAATAGAGCAAATGGCTTCACTTTCGTAATGACCGCAGGATAGATTCGCATTGGGTCTTCTTTAAAAGATTGATTTGCAAAGCGCAATTTCTTCAGAAGAATCACAGAACTTTCTGCTTTGAAGGAAATGCGCTCTTTCTCCGAACAAAGAGAGGCGATTTGTTTGATATCAATATCGGGCGGCGATTCATTAAATAAAAGGCGCTGGATGATGAGGTCAGTATAGCGGCGAATTGGACTTGTAAAATGGCAATAGTGTTCAAGAGCAAGGCCATAATGACCAATATTATCAGCCGAATAAGCGGCAAGTCTCATACTGCGAATAAAGCCAACCGAAAGTTGGGGTAGAAGGGGAGAGTCTTTTGCTGCCAAGAACATTTTTTGAATATCGCGATGCGTTGGCTCGCTGGGTAGTTTAAATCCAAAAGCCCGAGCGAGGCTATAAAAATCTTGGAAAGCCTCTTCAGATGGCGCCTCGTGCACTCGATAAATCACCTCTTTGCCGAGCCGACTCAAATGCGTTGCCACAATTTCATTGGCCTTGAGCATGAATTCTTCAATCATTTGATGCGTAATATCATATTCAACTTTCTCAAGACGCTCTGGAATACCTTGATCATCTAAAATTAGAACCGTATCGGTCATTGAAAAATCAATGCTTCCTCGTTCAAATCTTTTGCGTTTCAAGATATGGCATAGCTCTACCATGCGTTTTAAAAGAGGAGCTTGCGCGCTTTTTTTCTTTTTTTCTAAGACAGCCAATGCTTCTTTGTAGGTAAATCGCTTTGCGCTTTTAATCGCACTTCTAAAAATCTCATATTGAATCAGATTTCCTTGCCCATCAATTTCAGCTAAGACCGTTTGCGTAAAACGGACCACTTTTGGCTTCAAACTGCACAGTTCATTCGAAAGAGCTTCAGGCAGCATGGGGATACAAACTTTTGGAAAGTAGGTCGAATTGCAGCGCGTCAGTGCCTCTTCATCTAAATGCATTCCAGGTCGCACGTAATAGGCGACGTCTGCTATATGAACACCGAGATGATAATGTCCCTGATCGTCCTTGATCAAACTGATTGCGTCATCAAAGTCTTTGGCAGTATCTGGATCGATTGTGACCGTTTCCCATTTTGTGAGATCTCTTCTGTCCCCAATATCTTTAATGATCTTTCCATAGCTTTTTGCCTCTGCAATGGCCTCCTTTGAAAATCCGTCTGGAAGCTCGAACTCCTCAATTGCAGCTTGCACATCAATTGTTGCATCGGTGATGTGACCCAAACGCCGATCTAAGACAGCCTCCACATGCTCATCATTCCAATTCAGGACTTTGCAGATCATTCGATCGCCATCTTGAAGAACAACGCTTGATCGAACCATAATCTTTTTATCAAGCCCCAGCATCGGAGAAAAAGCGATATAATGCTCTCCCGACTTTCCAATCACAGTTCCCGCCAAATGCGTACGACTTCGCTTTAAAATCGCAATCACCGCGCCTTCTGGACCTTTTGCAGAAACAATTGGATTCACCTCGACTTCAACAGTGTCGCCATCGACTGCATCTAAAACAGCATGCTTTGGAATAAAGATGTCAGCGCCATCAGGATTTTTCACAAAGCCAAAACCCTTCTTATGATGAACGCTAATTGTGCCCGTCACTAAATTCGCAGCTTTTGCGCGCATATATTTTTGGTTTTGAAACTTCAGTTTCTTCTTTTTCACGAGCCCATCTAAAAGCTGTTTAAACTTTTCATGATGGATTTCAGCAATCGACAAATTTTGGACAATATCTTGAAAAGAAGAGGGAACGAATCGTTTTCCTTCAATGTACTGAAGCAGAGTCTGAGTCAGATTTAAGGTCAGTTTTTGATCTTTCGATTTTTTTGGAGGGGACTTTTTTTTAGGAGCTTTCATCAAGTCCTATCATAGGCGAGATTCAGAATTCTCACAAGGCCTTAAAAAGAGTGAAAAATGGATTCCGCCGCTCTTTTGTAATTCAGTACGCCAATTCCTTGAATATTGAAGTCTTGTTCTCCTGCATAAACCAAATACCCCCTAGGCGCTCTTTCTTGAACTAAATTTTGGAAGAATTGAATTTGCTTTAAAAAATCAGGCGTAAAGGTTTTTGAGGATTTGATCTCAATTGGAAATAACTCATTACCAGTTTTAAATAGAACAGCAACTTCGTTTTTTTGAACATCGCGGTAATAATATAGCCCTGGATCAAGTCCAAGATTTAGTCTCCACTTTAAAAGTTCTAGAATGACTAGATTTTCTACAAGATGGCCTCGTAAAGGATCTCTTTCTAATTGTGATGGGTTTTCAATTCCCAAAAGATAAGTCGCAAGTCCTACGTCAGTAAAAAATAATTTCGGTGATTTAAGAATCCGTTTTCCAAAATTCTCAAAATAGGGTTGCAAACGAAAGACAATAAAGGAAGCTTCCAGAATAGAAATCCATTCCCTCACTGTATGCGATGAGATTCCCACTTCCCCGCCGATCGATTCTAGATTCATGATTTGACCGATTCTTCCAGCACATATCCGCACGAATTTTTCGAACTGTATCAAATCCTTCACATTGACAAGTTGACGCAAATCCCTTTCAACATATGTTTGGAAGTAATTCCGATACGCTTTCGTCGGATCGAGATGATCCTTATGAATTCTTGGATAGCCACCCTTGATGATTGCCTCATCCAAGGTTAAATCGATCCCGGAATTTTCTAACTCATTTAAACTCATCGGAAGGAGAGTTAAAAGGGCAGTTCTTCCAGCAAGCGATTGAGTTATTGCCTCATGCAACTCTAACTGATGGCTTCCTGTGAGAATAAATAGCCCTTTCCGATCCGACGCATCGACAATTGTTTGTATATAGGAAAGAAGTTTTGGTACTCTTTGAATCTCATCAAGAATTGCGCCATTGGGATACTTTTCCAAGAAGCTTCGAGGATCAAGACTTGCGACATCACGAATATCTGGATTTTCTAAATTCACATATGGAAAATTTGGAAAGATGTGCTGGATAAGAGTTGTTTTGCCAGATTGGCGAGGGCCAATCACCGTGACAACAGGGTAGCCTTTCGCAAGTTCTTGAATTTCAGCTGATAGATGTCGAGAATACATAATGTTCGTACAATCCGAAGTTGAACTTCATTTTGTACGAAAACTATGATTTTTATCCAATTTTAATAACCGTGAGAGTTGCCGCAACCGCACGCAGATTTCACGTTTGGATTCGAAATTTTAAAGCCGGCGCCATTCAGGCCATCAACGTAATCAATGACTGATCCCATCAGGCGTTCTAAAGATTTATTATGAATATGAATCGCGATCCCATTTGATTCAACGACTCTATCTTCAGGTTTTGCCTTTTCTGAAAAATCGAGGAAGAATTCAAAGCCGCTGCATCCAGCCGCTTTTTCGCCAAACCTCAAGCCCCAACCAGTTTTCCCATCTTCAGCTAGAATGCCCAAAAATTTCTGAGCTGCCTTTGGGGTAATTGTGATTGTCGATAAATCCTCAATTTCTGCCAAAATTGCATTCAAACGATCAATTAAACCCGCCAATTCGTCGCTTTTCATTCCGTGGCCGAGCGATCCTGCCTCCAACGTTTCCCAAGTTGCAGCAGAACAGCTCACGCAATGGAGACCCGCATTGGTCATTTCTTGCGCTAACTTTTGGCTTTTGTGAGGATAAACTTTAAAAATGTCCTCAATTGTCATGTCTTTATGGATCATCGTTTCCTCACTTTAAAATTTTAATTTTACTCTGCCACATTTAATCGAGCATTGGCAGGCTAGTCTTTCAGTGTCTAATTCACCCAAGAAGTCGGCCTCTGCCGTATTGAATTCAGAGAGATTATCCATCCCTTCAACCACTTCTACCACACACGTTCCGCAAACGCCCTCGGTACAAGCAAAAGGAACTCCCGCCAGCTCACAGGTCTCTTGAATCGGGGAGCCGTCGGCGAGCTCATATTCCTCGCCATTATCTTCAAAAATTATTTTTGCCATCGTCTTTCCAAAGAGCACAATTGTAGCCCTTCACCATAAAAAAGACAACTCTCTATTCTTATATATTAAGGCACTTGAGATCGTTGAAATTCGGTAGCTTTCGCGCAGCTTAAAAACCGATTTTTGAGGTTGTTTGGGTATATAAAAAACTTTTGAAACCCCTCGAGAAATCGAGGGTTAATGCAACTATTCTTGAGAAATAGCCATTTCGCGAATGACCTCTTCGGCCGTCTCTTTCAATGTTTTAATTCCTTCAGGAAAACCACACTGAATCAGAAGTCCATGAATATAAGATAGTTCCGTCTCTAAATGGTCAACTTTGCTCTCTAAAGCAGCAACTTTCCTTTTCATATATTACCTATTTATTATCTTGTTATTAGCTCTATACCTTTATTATACATGTAACAGAACTAACCAACAATTATTAAAATAATTATTATTTATTGTAATTTAATATAAACATCTTTTATAATATAACTTAATATAAAATGTACAAAGTTAATAAACGAGGATAATACTATGGGTTTTTCAGAAGGAATAATGTTAGCAAAATCGTATCCCCCTACAACAGATACTCAGTCGGGTCAAGCAAAAAGATCACAGCAAAGCACAAGAATTTTGGAGTGTGCCGTGAGATGTGGATTGCAAAGGGATATGTTTAGCACGCTAATTCAGCGCGAAGAAAGATCGAATCATGGAGACGCTAATCCTAGACCTCATATTGCGCGTCAAAAACCACCTGTAGATATACAGGGCCTCAATAATGGTAACAATTTTACGCCCGATTCTCCAGTTCCTAGTGACACAACAGAGAATCTAGAGGACCGGCCAGTTCAATGCGTTGGTGCAGCTGCATGTACTCTAAGAGACGCAGCAAAAGAGCCGTTAGCTCAAGCCGAAAAAGAAGCGAATCTTGGAGCAGCTCAGCCTGGAGTCTTGGCTCGATTTTATAATTGGGTGCTTAAAGCCTCTCTGAGTTCAGGCAAAACTGTAGAGTACACTAGGCAATTGATTGGCGCGCCAGATGAGGCCCCTTCCCAGTCTAGATCTCAAAAGGCGACTAAAGCGCCTTGCTTTCAAAGTCTAGCAAGAAGAAGGAACTTTACTAAGCCTGAGGATCAGCCTAAGCCAGAAAATGACTCTGAGGTATCCTCGTCTCTTAGTTCAAATGATGCAGGCAGCGCTCGAGCTGTTGCTCCTAATGACGAAGAAAATCCGCAATCAAAAGCTATGGGAGTAGTTACGCCGAAACTTCCTCCATCGAAGGTTCGATTGGCTATTTTGGCTTCTAAATTTTTTCAGTTTGTACAAGATCGTTGTTTAGATTGTCTTAACGAAGAAGGGAGATTCCGGCATACATTTATCACAAGAGTGCTTGGTATTCCTGAAGCAATAAAACAGGCTAAATTTAAAGCAGATGTTGAGGATAGAATAGCTAGAATTGAGAGAAAGCTATCTGAAGAGTTTTTTGCTCAATATACAATCCATCTTGAGGAAAAGGCAACTGCAGCTCAAAAAGATGAAAAAATAAATCAAATACTTGGAGCCGCTAAACAAAAGCTTAAAGAATCTATTGAAGACGCTGAACAAAAGCTTAAAGAATCTCTTGAACGCGCTGAGAGAAATTTTGAGATGACTCTATAAAAATATTAATAAAGGATATAACATGACTACTTCAATTTTACCAAATCAATCAGTAGAACTCCAAGTGGGTGAAAAAACTGGTATTGACACACTAGGACAGCATGTCCAAGGATCACTTGATAAGATTATTGCGATACAGCAGGAATACACTAAAAAAAAGGAACTACTTTGTGAAGAGGCTTTTCGAAGCATTGGAACGCCTTTAAACGCAAAAACTATTACTCCAGATCAAAGTGTAAACACCAAAAATCTGCGTGCTTTTGGTGCTGTAGCTGCTATAAGCCGTAAGGATGCTGAAGAATTTGAGTTAGCAGTGAATATTACATATGTAATTTTAAACCATATGGAATTTAAAGAAATTTTAAAACTACTTAGAATTAAAGCAGAGTTTAACCGCTCTCAAAAGGCACGCAAAGTTAGAACTGATGGGGCTACCCAAGTAGCAACAGATACAAAACCTGAAGCTGATGATGTTCAAACGCCTAAGCAATCAAGAACAATGTCTGCAATAGTTAAAGATGTGATTGGTATTGGTTTAGTAGGTTGCGCTACTTGGTATGTCAGCAAAAACATCAAAAATGGAAACATTAAAGCAACAACTCCTTATCGATTTGTCACTGATATGGCTATTCAAGTAGCAACAGATACAAAACCTGTGCGAGAGGCTGGGATGCAAATGGTTCAGACGATTGCAGAAAAACTTCCTCAAGTTAGTATGAAGGCTGCTGCAGACGGAGGAAATGAAGCTGCGGGTGTATGTGCACGTCTAGTAACTAGCGTAGTAACTAGCGCTAAAGAGATCTTCGCTCAAGGCGTGGAGATGACTATGCAGTCTGTGCCAGATATGAATCTCAATATGCGACTCATGAAGAGCTTTAATTGGTAGCTTATTGAATGAAAAGAAATAGGCCATACCTCGAAAGGGGTATGGCCTTTTTTGTTTTAGGAAGAGAGCAGTGTGGAGAGACTAATGAGGACATCGCGGAGCACTTCAAGTGGCTTTTGGTCAGCGTTAAAGCGAGAAATCATGCTTTCTGGATAGTGGTTGAGGATTTTGAGAGTTTCTTTTTTATAGACTTCCATGCGCGTGTGTAGCACGTCTGTTTTCATATCATCGAGTCTTTTTTCAATGAGGGCACGCCTTTGAAGGCGTTGAACCAGTCTTTCTGTGTTCTCCATTTCTAGAACAATGATTCTCTCAATCTGGACATATTTTTGAAGGAGATTGGCTTGCGTAAGTGTACGTGGGAGGCCATCAAGGAGAAGAAGTTGTTGCGAGGGGAAATACCGGTTGGTTGCAATAAGACCGTGAACGAAATGATGCCATATCTGAATTGTGATCGCATCGGGTAAGAGAAGTCCTTGACTGGCGTAATTGTGATAGAGCTTACCTGCGGGTGATTCTGGAGAAAGGCCGCGGAAGATATCGCCAGAAGAGAGGTGGAAATGGTTTCCTGCGCTAGATAGAAATTTACCAAGAGTCCCTTTTCCAGAGCCTGGTGGTCCAAAGAGAAGGATAGTGCGAAATGGTTCTTTGTACGCTTCCATATCCTCGTAGTAGCAATTTTTTAAAATATTCACAATAAGAAAATTTTTATTACATTTAAAATTAGTGTTATATAATTGATAATTATGAAATTTGATATAATAGTAACATGATTAAATATTGGACTGTAGAAAATGCAAATCTTTACAGGCTTGGAAATTCATTTTTCAGCCCTCAGAAAGTGTATTCAATGGATGCGGAAGTAAGAAATGCAATTTGTTCATTAACTGAAATTGCATTGAAGACGCAAAAGGGTAGCCAGGAAGCAACGGAAGAGTTCAAAAGAATCAGTACATTAAATGAAAGGGCATTGAAGTCGCAAGAGGGTAGCCAGGAAGAGACGGAAGAGTTGCCCGCAAGATGGGAACTCATTTCTGCTGTCGCATTTTCTCATGAAAAAGGGCTTTGCCTTCGATTGAATGGTGTCGAGCATAGCATTGCGACTGCGGAAGAGGTCTATTGCGGGAAAGTTCAGGGTCTACAAGAGATTAAACAAATTCAAGCGGCTTTGGAAAGACAGAGAATCATTCCATTTCAGAAAACGGATGAAAATGCGAGAGCGATTTTTCATAAGGTAATGACCCAACGAGCAGCTAAGATCGAAGCGCCAACTATGCTCAATCGGACAGGTGTTTTAAAGGGCGATGAAACTTCTTGTGTAGAAAAGATTTGTAAAGTTGCAGTTGTATGGAAAGTGATTGTTTTTTTTACAGGTCTTTCAACAATGAAGATGGCTTTTGACAAGATGGTTTCAGCTTTAACAGGTGGGAATCATTGGGAAAAATATTTCCTGTCGTGCGCAAATTTTCTTGAAGGGCTGAATACACTTGCAACAGCCACTGTTGTTCTAATGAAAGACATCTCTAAAATTGCCCATAACTTTTTGACTTACGCAGCGGCGGGCGCTGCATTCCCGATCACTGCACTCATGCTCTACGGCTCGATTCTAGTGGCAGCGATTTATCGACTTTACGTTCAATTGAAATTCAAGTATCAATTGCATTCCATTGTAGGCGATTGCCAGGAGCCAGAAAAATTGAAAGAAGCAATCATCTGGTTAAAACAACAAACCCAACTCTCAAGTCTAGAATTAAACGAAGGTAAACCGAATACAACGCTGCGGAATAAATGGGACAATTTTACTCTAAGAGTGGAAGAGGGTGTGATTGATGGATTGCTCGACCCAAAAGAATTGGATACTCTGATCGAACAATTTGATCAATCCAAGGCATCTGGTTTGATTACAGAAGTGCAAAGAGGGAACCTCCGTGCGATTTTATGGAGTGTTGGGTCGATGATCATCAATATCATCGGGATCTGTGCAGTCATTGCTTATTTGGGCGCCTTTGGACATATCACAGCTCTTGCGCTGGCCGTACTTTTTGTGATTGCAGCAGTCGGAGGATTATTCACCGATTCTCCGGCTTTACGCGTGAAATTTTTCCGGTGGTTACTGGAAAATAGTGATTGTGTAAAATCTGAAAATCAATCAATTGCGGATTCAAATTGCTCAGAGACGACTTCTTGTCTTTCCTACGGAGTGAACGAGGTCTTGCCTCGAACACCATCGAAGCCTACGGCCGCGACATCGCATCATTTTCCAGCTTCTTGTCCCGACACAAATTAAATGAGAGGGTCATCGATTCATTGAGTTGTGTCGGTGTCAATGACCCAGAATGGAAAAGTGTTCAGGCCTCTGATATTGTCTCCTTTTTAGAACATCTGAAAGAAAAAAAATTCGCTTCTTCTTCGATCTCTCGAATGCTGATTGCGATTAAAGTCTTTTTTCGTTTTCTAAAAAAAGAGGGGATAGTCACAAGCGACCTCGCATGCTACTTTGAGACGCCAAAGATTTGGCAATTGATCCCTGAGGTGCTGCAGCTAGAAGAAATCGAGCTTCTTCTTGCGCAGCCAAAAATTGAGGATCGTATTGGGGCGCGAGACCGCGCAATTCTAGAACTCATGTATGCGACTGGAATGCGCGTTTCAGAGTTGTGTGGACTTTGCTTAAATGATTTGAGCGATACGTTTGTCAAAGTACGCGGCAAAGGTAGCAAAGAGAGAATGGTTCCGGTTGGCAAAAAAGCGATTGAAGCTGTCGATGCTTACTTGATTTGCTTCAGAGGCGAATCTAGGGAAGAGAATGGTCCTTTATTTGTCACGTCCTCAGGTAAACGAATCGATCGAATGACTGTTTGGAAACAGATCAAAATGTATGCCAAAAAAGCGGGTATTACCAAGGATATATCACCACATACTTTGCGTCATTCGTTTGCTACGCATTTGCTCGAACGTGGCGCCGATCTGCGTCTTATCCAGGACATGCTAGGGCACGAAGATATTGGGACAACCGATCGATACACTCACGTTACTGGCGGTAGGCTTAAAGCTGCTTTTAAGACTTTTCACCCAAGACCTTAGGCTTGAAGACTTTGAATTTAAAGGGTTTCTCGGATGGCTTTCATGATTCGCTCTTTGTTGGGAAGCGTTTCTCTTTCGAGATTTTTAGCATAGGGGAGAGGCGTTTCGCGTGAGCAGACTCGTGCAAGAGGGGCGTCGAGATCGTCAAAACAATGCTCTTGGATCTGGAAGCCAATTTCAGCTGAAATACCACTAAAGATATGTCCTTCTTCAACAAGAACTGCGCGATGCGTTTTTCGAATGGAGGTGGCAATCGTTGCGATATCAAGAGGCTTGATTGTGCGAAGATCGATCACTTCTACAGAGATGCCTTCTTTTGCGAGATCTTCGGCTGCCGCAAGGCAAAGTTTCAGCATGCGAGCATAGGAGATAAGGGTAATGTGAGTGCCTGGACGAACGACTTTAGCAACGCCGATCGGAACGAAGTATTCCTCCGTTGGGATTTCCATTTTGTCGCCATAGATGAGTTCGTTTTCGAGGAAGATGACAGGATTATTGGCGCGGAGTGCCGATTTAAGAAGTCCTTTCGCGTCGTAAGCGTTGCTCGGGCTCATGATAATGAAGCCGGGGAGATTGCCGTAAATGGCTTCGACATTGTGTGAGTGTTGGCAGGAGACTTGGGCTGCAGCGCCGTTAGGTCCGCGAAAAACGATGGGCACATGGAATCGCCCGCCGGACATATAGTGCGCTTTTGCAGCATTGGAGACGAGTTGATCGAAGGCGACGAAGGAAAAATTCCAGCTCATGAATTCAACAATTGGGCGTAGTCCTGTTTGGGCAGCACCAATACAAACTCCTGCAAATCCATTTTCTGCAATCGGTGTATCGATCACTCGTTGAGGTCCCCATTTATCAAGAAGACCTTTCGTCACTTTATAGGCACCATTGTATTCGGCAACCTCTTCGCCCATAATGAAAATGCGGGAATCTCGGGTCATCTCCTCGTCGATGGCTTGACGGAGTGCTTCGCGGATTTCAACGACTTGTGTTTTCATTGTTTTTCCTTCGGAGCAAAGACGCCCTCTTCAAGAACAATTGGATCGGGATCGGGGCTATTTTCGGCGAATTTCATCGCTTCGATGGCGATTTCTCGCGCTTCTTTATCGAGCTCTTTAAAGGCCTCTTCTGTAAGCCATTTTTTTTCTATGCACAGATTTTTTAGGAAGTTGATTGGGTCTTTTTCCATCTGCTTCTGGAGGTCTTCTTTGGTGCGATAAAGACCTGGATCGGAGATAGAGTGGCCACGGAAACGTGTGCAGAGAGCTTCGATAATGACAGGTCTTGACGTTTTGAGCACATGGTTTGTTGCTTGTTGAAAGCCATGATAGCAGCTCAAGAAATCCATGCCGTCGAGAGTGTAGGATTGGATGTCGTAGGCTTTTGCAAAGTGTTCTGCAATGGGTTGTACGCAAAGCGCGCGGTTCACAGCCGTTCCCATTCCCCATTGGTTATTCTCAATCACAAAGATGCAAGGGAGATTCCAAAGAGCGGCTAAATTCAGCGATTCATGGACGGCGCCTTGAACAAAGGCTCCTTCACCCATAAAACAGAAAGAGACAAGGCCTTGTTGCTTCAAATATTTTATTGAAAAGGCAGCGCCAGTTGCAATCGGTACATGTCCGCCAACAATCGCAAGGCCGCCGAGCAACCGATCCGCATAAAGGTGCATGGAACCGCCGCGACCCATGGCATTGCCGGTCGTTTTGCCATATAATTCGGCCATGATTTCGTTGGGACTAGCTCCTAGAAGATAGGCGAGGGCATGGCATCTGTAAGTTGTTGTAAACCAGTGTTTATCTCCGCAGGCAGCAATGCATCCCGTTTGAATGGCCTCTTGGCCAGCATAAGAGTGGTAAAATCCGCCGACCTTCCCCTGTTGATAGGCTGCTTCCCCTCGGGCTTCGAGATTGCGGATGACGAGCATTTGGCGCAGATTGCGGAGCATTTCTTCCTTGCCGATTGAAGAAATAACTTTCTCTTTATCGTAGGGAAAGAAGTGATAAACCGGTTTATCCATAACTAAAGAATAAACGATAGAAGAGAAAAATTGAAGTAAAAATAGATCATGTATGATATAACGAGCGGATCTATGGCAAAAAGATTTATTTACTACGATACAGAAACAACTGGGGTAAAGGCGGGGAAGGATCGCGTGATTGAAATTGCGGCGTACGACCCGACCGAAGATCGAACATTTTGCTCGCTTGTGAATCCAGAATGTCCGATCCCAAAAGAGGTGACGAATATCACGAATATTACAGATGAGATGGTGAAAGATGCGCCTTTAGTGAAGGAAGTTCTACAATCATTGATTGAGTTCTGTTCAGGCGATGTTGTTTTGGTTGCCCACAATAATGACTCTTTTGACAAGTTATTTTTAGAAGGGGAATTTAAGCGTTGTGAAATGACAATGCCTTCATGGTTATTTGTCGATTCTTTGCGCTGGTCTCGCAAATATCGTCCAGATCTTCCACGCCATGGTCTTCAAGCGTTGAGAGAAGTGTATGGAATTCCAGCCAATCAAGCGCATCGAGCTTTAGACGATGTAATTGTTCTTGAGAAGATCTTTAAGACAATGATTGGAGATTTAACTGCCGATACTGTCATTGAACTCTTGCAGCAATCAACGCATATTCAACGCATGCCCTTTGGTAAACATGCAGGTAAGCTGCTCTCCGAAATTCCAAAAGATTATGTTTTATGGTTACAGAAGAGCGGCGCTTTCGATAAGAAGGAAAATGCAGCTTTAAAGGAGATGCTTGAAAAGGCACACAATCTTGCAGGAGTATTATGAGTCGCTCAAATATCGCTATCATTGGTTGTGGATATATCGGAGAAGCTGTAGCTCTTGATCGCACAGAAAAAGGCGATCATGTAACAGCGACTGCGCGCACTCCCGAAAGACTTGATGATTTGTCAAAAGTTGCTCAAAAAAGTGTCATTCTTAAAGGAAACGATGAGGATGAATTCATTCCTTTGATTGCGAATAATCAGACGATCTTGGTGACTGTGGCTCCAGAAAGCGTGGAGTATTATGAGAGCGCCTATTTGCATACAGCTGAAATTTTCAGGCGGCTTGCTTTAGAGATGGATCTTCCGCGAAATATCATTTTTACAAGCAGTACGAGTGTGTATGGAGACCATCAAGGGATGTGGGTTGATGAAACAAGTGATCTTCTCGCAAAAGATGAACAGGCAAAAATTCTGATCGAAGCAGAAAAAACCTATGCAAGTCTTGAAGAACTAGGTTGGGATGTCTGCATCTTTAGACTTGCCGAAATCTATGGACCTGAAAAAGAGCTATCAAAAAAGGTGCGCTCTGCAGCAACTCATGCAGTCCCGGGTGAAGGCAATCGATTCACGAATATGATCCATAAAGCCGATTGCGTGAATGCGATCCATTTTGCACTGCGCTACAATCTCAGAGGAATTTACAACCTCGCCGATGATGATCATCCAACTCGACAAGAACTATATGATATGGTGGCGAAAGAATATATGCTGCCTGCGGTGAAATGGGATCCAACTGTCACAAGTCTGCATAGTGGCAATAAACGTGTCTCAAATCACAAGATCAAGAAAGCAGGGTACAAATTTATTCACCCCCACCGCGTCCTCGACTAGCGATGCGTTGTAAAGTTTCGTTAACGGATTGATGACCTTCGGCAAAGGCGTTGATTTGGTTCTTCTCATACGCTTCTCTATCGGGATCAAATCGATAGGTGGTTTCTCTTGCGACAAGCTGGCAAATTGCTTCATTGCAAGAATACTCATTTAAGATTGTCTCATTGAATTGCTTAAAACCAAGAAGTGTCAGAGGAGAGCTCAGTGCGGTTGCAATTTTTTTAGCGATGTTCTCAGGGGGTTCTTTTTCTAGGAAATAGCTTTCCTCAACCCAATTGGTTGTCTGTTCTGGAATATTGTGAGCAAAGGCCTGATTCATTGCGCGAAAAACGGAAAGGGCAGGTTGATTATGACTTAATTTATTTTCTGCCATTGCAAGAAGATCTTTAATGAAATATCGCGCATGTTGCGCTCCGTCATAAAAAAAGAGGCGATTGGCTGACACAGCTTCTGAAAATGATTGATCGCCGCGAACTGCAATAAATTCTTCGCTTAAAACCATGAGGGTTCGAAAATCTCGATCGGATAGAGGACCTGGACAAATGATTCGAACTTTTTTCCCTTGTTCTGCAATTGTTCTCCGATGAATTTTTCCATCAAAATGAATCTCGATTTCTTGGATGCAAAGAGGTCCATTGAGAAACAGTCCATCCTTCATATATTGAATCAACCATCCGATATCTGGCGTGCAGATATCGATTATTTTGAGTTGATTGATTTGAGAAAGTAATAGTGCATGCAAGTAGACTGCGCCTCCGATTGGACTAATGAGATAAGCAAGGTAAAGTGAATGTGTTGCTTGATAGTTCTCAATATCGATATTTTTTGGAGCTGTTGTGCCAAAAAGAGCTTGTAGAAGAGTTTGGTTCTCAAGTGTCCGAAAGTCTCCTTTTTCTTTATTTTTGCGCGTAAGAATTCCTAATTCAAGAAAGTGCAGCCCCATGCTATAGTTGCCGCTTTTAGGTGAAAAATCATGTGATTCTACAAACCCGTATTCCCCAATATTTAGCCATCTTGCAGTCGATATTTTTCTTAATTCATTTGTATGCGGATAGTAGGTGGGTAGAGATACAATGAGGTCGCTATTTTGAATTGCTTGTAGCGCTTCTTCTGGGAAAAATTGAGGTGTACAATCATCTGAAATTACAATGCTATGCTCAAGATTATGGATAAACCCTTTTGGGACAGATAAGATGGAAGTGGTTTTAGGATATTTACTGATGATGATTTTGTAGATCTCAAGATGTGCAATTAAATCCCCAAAGCCACCCATCATATGCGTAAAAAGACAAATTTTCGCCTCTGTTTTTCCCATCTTGTATAGAGGGAGAAGCAGTTTTTCCAAGAGCTGCTTTTTTAAAGCACTCATTTGAGAAAAGTCTTCTTTGATATAGCTAACTGAAGGGTTGATTCTCTGATACAGACGGGGGAGACCGCGATTGATTTTCAATGTTGGGAATATTTTCAGAAGAGATTGTTCAAGAGAAATGTTTTTATTCATTTCTTCGAGGATTTGAGAGATCGAAACGATCGTTTGATTTTTCATTTTAATGGTATAACTCAAACGTTTAACAAGGTCAAATATTTTTTTAGATCACACCGAGATTTTTTCTCGGTGCTCAAATGTGAGACGCTTAAGAATGACTACCCTCTTGCATTTCATTATTATTTGCCGCAGCAGCGCCATTTAGTCCGCCTACTCCCAAGGTCATAGAGCCTTCAAGGTGTTGTCTGTCGTCAACAGGAGTAAGGAGCTGACTTTCTGCCATCGGTCCCAGTTGACGGGTTTGTCCTCTCGGGAATTGTTTTTGCAGAGTCTCAGCTGGAGATGTGAGATTGCTTTGATCGTCTTTAGACCCACCCTGACCTCCTCCTGACGTATCTGTTTTAGAGCTTAAAGCGCCTGCGAATTGATGGATTGGTACACCATCTGGTGGTGGTAGAGAGGTCTCTTTGACACCCCAGCTAACCATATCCATTCCTTGACCTCTTGGCGTCTCATATGAATGACTCATTTCATGCCTAGGATTAGGTTTAGTAGGCATTGGTGAAGGTGAAGCAAGAGATCCACCCTGACCTCCTCCTGACGTATCTCTTATTGAGCTTAAAGCGCCTGCGAATTGATGGAATGGTACACCATCTAGTGGTTGTAGAGAGCCCTCTTTGTTGCGCTTGCCTTCAGCATCTTTTTCTTTACCTGTTGAAATCTCACATGAATGACTCATCTCATTATAAGAATTAGGGCTAGAAGACAGCGGTGAAGCTTGAGTGTAAAGTCGAGTTGTTATCGGAGCCGCAAGTCCTGAACTCCTTTGAGATCCATTTATACCTCCAAGAGTAGGTGTTTTTTGACCTGATGATTGATCTTTTGAAGCTTCACGACTCTGAGTAGATGAAGGATAGTAATTTCGTGCTATGGCAACGATAGCTAGCATTCCTACAAGAGCTACTGCTTGAGCACAAGTTTCTCTTGTTTTTGGATTGTCATAAGGCGCTAAAGCATCTGTTGCTTTTTTATATATATTATATGTCCCGGTTTTGAATGTGTCGATCATAAAAAATAACTCCTACAATTAAAAATGAAAAGGAGGAGTCTACGAAGTACAATTTTTACGATCAACAAGTTTCTATATTTTGATATCTTGAGAATGGTATGTTTCCCAAAGAACTTTGAATGGAAGGCAAGTTTCGAGTAATTGTGGAAGAGTTCCTTCGCCAATTTTCTTGCCACGATCAAGGAAAATAATTCGATCTGCGTGTTCAATCGTCGAGAGGCGATGCGCTATGAGAATTTGTGTAATTTCACCTTGAAGATTGCAAATCGCTTGTTTGATACGACTTTCTGAAATGGCATCGAGCGAAGACGTTGCTTCATCCATGATGAGAATAGGGGCCTTTTTGACTAAAGCTCGCGCGATTGCAAGACGCTGTTGTTGTCCACCGGACAGGTTTTTCCCCATTTCAGCAAGAAAAGTATCGTATTGTTTAGGAAGCTCAGCGATAAATTCATGCGCGTAGGCTTTTTTTGCTGCGTCTTCAATATCCTCAAAGGGAAAATGTCTACCAAAAGTAATGTTTTCTGCAATGGTGTCGTAGAAAAGAAATGGTTTTTGGGGAACATAGGCGATTTGATCGCGCAATGATCTTTGTGTGAGCGCATTGATCGGAATTCCGTCGATACGGATTTCACCTTTTTGTACATCGTAGAGACGAGGAAGAAGTTGTACAAGTGTTGATTTTCCGGCTCCCGTCGCTCCAACGATGGCAAGAACTTCTCCTTTTTTTAAAGAGAAGCTAACATCTTTTAAAACCCATTCATCTTGATATTTGAACCATACATGATCAAATTCGATGAGGTTCTTGAAGGGAGGAAGATCGATTGCTCCTTCGCGATCAAATATTTGCGGTTTAATTTGAAGGACTTCAAACATCCGTTCGGCAGCAACGATCCCTTTTTGAATATTTGCTGTTTCTTCTGCAAATTTTTTGACCGGTTCGTAAAAGAGATGGAGTAAACCGCAAAACATAAGTAACTGACCCACAGTCATATGCAGTGTATATAAGCCAAAAAGAACAACGACAGCAAGGCATGATGTTGCAATCATATGAAGAAGAGGACGAGTTAAAAGTCCATATTTTGCACTTCGACTTTCAAGTGCTGCCATTTGATCGTTTTGTTCTTTATATTTTCGCAAAGAAAATGCTTCCATGGCGAAAATTTTAACCGTTTGTATTCCACCAATAAAGTCGAGAAGCACAGAAGTGAATGTCTCTTGATTTCTCTGAATTTGTCTGGAAATTCGTTTCACACGACGAGTAATAAAAATCACTGGCAAAATAACCAAAGGAAGCCCGAAGAAAATAATCAAGGAAAGATGCCAGGACAGGTAAAAGCAGGCTAGGAATGTGGAGATAATTGTGAAGGGAGTTTGGAAGTAGTTTGTTAGGCAAGAATTCAAAGAGGATGCGATTTGCCCAGCATCCCCGACTGCCCGAGAAGAAAGACTACCTAGGTTTTGCTCTTGATAAAAACTCAAAGGTAGGGATTGAATATGCTCAAAATATTGCTGACGTAAATCTCTTGTGATTCGAATCGAAAGCAGTTGCGTTACATAGCGTGAAAAGAAAAGAGTAATGGCTTTAAAAATTGCAATTGTGACTAAAAATGTAATCAGGATAGAAAAGTTCTTCTCGATATCTATTTTTGATCCCACTTTATGCATCAGAAAGCGAAGGGGATTTTTGTCTTTCTTCTGAGCAAGATAAGAACTTGCATCTTGCTTTGTGATGATTCCATCTTGATTTGTATCGATTTCATTCCATCGCGCTTCCACTTCATGCAAGGAGACGCTGTCTTTATTCTCCGTAAAAAGAGAGAAAAAATTAGATCCCGTATTGGCCATTAAACCGATGGAAAACATTTCACATTGATTGGCAACGGTTAGAAAAAGAAGAGAGACAACCGTGAGAATCGCTAAGCTAAAATGCCGACTATTCCGGAGTGCTGCGAGTAATAATAGTTTCATTTGAAGAGCCTACATTAAGATCCTCTTCAAATTTGCCTATTTTGCGAAATTTTTGATAGCGATTTTCTATGAGTGTATCGATTTCTATCGATTTTAAGGCATTCCATTGCTCTAAAATATAGGACTTCACATTTTGAAATGCGATTTTTGGATTGAGGTGTGCACCTCCCAGTGGCTCTGGAATAATTGTATCAATGACGCCTAGTTCTAGAAGATTTTCTGATTGCATTTTGAGCGTTGCAGCAGCCAGCGCATTCTTACTTGCATCTTTCCATAAAATGGATGAACATCCTTCTGGAGAGATCACTGAATAGTATGAGTGTTCAAGCATTCCCAGACAATCGCCAATTCCAATTCCAAGGGCGCCGCCAGAACATCCTTCGCCAATGACAATGACAATGATCGGGGTTGGGAGACGTGCCATTTCTAGCAGATTCTTCGCGATTGCCCAGCCTTGGCCTCTTTCTTCTGCAGCAAGGCCTGGGTAAGCGCCAGGCGTATCCAGTAAGCAAACGACAGGCAAATCAAATTTAGCAGCAAGGTGCATACAGCGCATCGCTTTTCGGTATCCTTCTGGATGCGGCATGCCGAAGTTGCGATAGAGCCTGCTTTCCGTTGTGTTTCCTTTCTCTTGGGCGATAATCATGAATTTTTCGCCATTGATTTTGCCAAGTCCTGCAATGATTGCATGGTCATCTTGATAGGTGCGATCGCCGAAAATCTCAACAAAGTCTTCCACGCAATTTTGAATATAGTCGATAGAGTGTGGTCGTTGCGGATGACGGCAGATGGCAACTCTGTCCCAAGGTAATAAATTTGAATAAACAGTTTTTTTCAATGTTGAAAGCTTTTGTTCCATCTCAGTCATTTCATCGGATGAAAAGACATTTTGGCTTTTGAGTTTTGCCAATGTCTGTTCAACTTCTAAAATCTGTTTTTCATGAGATAGCACAGTCATTTTTCAACTCCTGGTAGTTTAGCATCTTCGAAGGAACGTACAAGTTCCACCGTTGTTGGTTTTGTAATAATGATGGAGAACAGTTCTTCCATATCTTCTTGTGCAAGACGAACGCAGCCATCGCTATCGTATTTGCCAATTTTCGCTCGATCTTCGATGAGAGTTCCGCTTAGGTCTTGAATCCAAGGCGTTCCATGCAATCCGAGCCCCTTTGCAGGTTCTGAGCAACCGTCAATCTCTTTTTCAAAAGGAATCCAACGAGTTCCAAAAATACGGATCATTTCTGTTTTTTTATCTTGGAAAAAGCCCATTGTCCCAGGCTTGTAGATAGCAATTCGATTGCCTAGTTCATATTTTCCAATCGGAGTTAAATATCCAGATTTTTTCATGGTGTCGGCTCGTCCAAGGCCCACTTTGTAAGTCTTTAATAGCGTTCTTTCGTTCGTTGCAAGATCAATGTAGTAAAAGCGCATTTTGGCTTTTGCTAAATCGATCAGGAGATGGAATTGAATTTTTGCATCTTTTTTAAAGATATTGAATTTGTCTCCAGGTCCCACTTTTTGCGTAAAATAATCAGCTTTTTTATTCAAACTGCGAGCAATAAAATGGCGTGAAGTTTCGTAGTGCGATGCATAGTCTGAAATCCAAGCAGGGCGTCCTTTTAACCAAGGGACTCGACTGGTGTAAGAAATCGTTTCGACAATGGGTAATTTCGATGAATCTAAAGTGAATAGTTGAGGAATTCGATCGATTTCTGCCGTAACAGCTGGCACAGATGTAGTTTCTAAAATAGGTGTTGGAGCGGGCTGTGGTTTCGGTGCAATATCGATTTCTTGAACAATTTCAGTGGCAGCAATTTCAGGTTCTGTATTCACTTCTTTTTTGCGATATCCCATGTAACCAATGGTGGCAAAAAGGGCGCCTGCGCCTAAAATAAAATATTTCACTTTCATGCGTTACATTATCCTCTATAATCAACTAAATTTCAAGTATAATTAAATTTATTTTTGATTAATTATAATTTCACCTTTTTTCATTTCAATTTCAACATTCTTATTGGGGTGGATTTTCCCTTCCAATAAGGATGTAGCAAGGGGATTCACAAGTAGGCTCTGGATCGTCCGTTTGAGTGGTCTTGCGCCAAATAAAGGGTCATATCCAAGTTCTGCTAGGTGTGTTAAAACCTCTTTTGAAACATCCAAATGTATATGTTTTTCTTTTAAACGATCTGCGACCCTATCAATTTGAATTTTGACAATTTGCTCCATATCTTTTTCTTGAAGTGGCAAGAAGGGGAGAATCTCATCGAGACGGTTCAAAAATTCAGGCTTAAAGTGTCGACGAAGGATCGGATCGATCACTTTTAAAATGGATTCTTTGGTTTGTTTTGGATGTTTTTTTAGGGAATCGATCAGTTCCTCAGACCCAAGGTTTGAGGTCATGATAAAGAGCGCATTCTTACAATTGATTGTTCGACCCTGACTATCAGTAATTCTTCCTTCATCAAAAATCTGCAAAAGAATATTAAACACGTCTGGATGGGCTTTTTCAATTTCATCAAGTAAAACAACAGAATAGGGACGACGGCGAATCGCTTCGGTGAGTTGTCCTCCTTCTTCAAAACCAACATATCCAGGAGGAGATCCGATCATCCGTGAGACACTATGTTTTTCCATGTATTCAGACATATCAAGCCGAACAAGAGATTCTTCCTGATTAAACAGTTGCACGGCTAATGCTTTTGCAAGTTCTGTTTTTCCAACGCCTGTCGGTCCGACAAATAGGAATACGCCAAGTGGACGCGAAGGATCATTTAAACCGGCCCGTGAACGTCTGATCGCTTCACTGATCGCCTGAATGGCAAATTCTTGGCTCACTACCCGTTTTTCGAGAATCTTTTCTAGATGAATGTATTTTTCTTTCTCGCTTTGAAGCATTTTTTGAACGGGTATACCGGTCCATTTCGCAACAATATGCGCGATGAGTTGTTCATCGACTTCTTCTTTGAGTAACCGATTCTCTTGGCTCCCTAACTTTTTCTCTGCTTCGTCGATTTCTTGCTTCAGTTTGGGCAACAAGCCGTAACGAATTTCAGCCACTTTGTTATAGTCGCCCGCGCGCTCAGCTTCTTCTTCTTGAAAGCGGACTGTTTCAAGTTTGGTTTTTTTCTCTTTGACTACTGCGATGAGCTCTTTTTCTTGATTCCAACGATTTTTGAGAGTTCCAAGGGTTTCTTTTAGATTGCTGATTTCAGCACCAATTGTTTTGAGCTGTTCTTTCGATGCAGCTGTATCTTCTCGTTTTAATCCCTCTTGCTTGACAATAAGACTTGCAAGTTCTCGTTCTTTTAATTCAATAGGCAGAGGCATGCTTCCAATTTGCATACGAATCATACTTGCCGCTTCATCAATCAAATCGATCGCCTTGTCAGGTAATCTGCGGTCAGGGATATATCGATTCGAAAGAACAACAGCTGCATGAAGTGCATCTTCAGTAATGCGTACTCCGTGAAAGTTTTCATAGCGTTCCCTTAATCCTCGTAAAATCGCCAACGCATCTTCGACTGTCGGCTCAGGAACTAAAATTGTCTGGAAACGTCTTTCAAGGGCTGGGTCTTTCTCAATATGCTTTTTATATTCATTCAGTGTTGTTGCGCCAATACAATGGAGCGTACCTCTTGCCAATGCTGGTTTTAAAAGGTTCGCTGCATCCATCGCGCCTTCGGAGGCTCCCGCGCCAACTAAGGTATGTACTTCATCAATAAAAAGAATGATCTGCCCTTCTGCCTGTTCGATCTCTTTTAAAATGCTTTTAAGTCTCTCTTCGAATTCACCACGGTATTTTGTCCCAGCGATCAGACTTCCCATATCAAGAGATACGAGCTGCTTGTTTTTTAATGAATCGGGAACATCGCCTTGAACAATGCGCAATGCAAGACCTTCTGCAATTGCTGTTTTCCCAACTCCTGGTTCTCCAATGAGAAGGGGATTGTTTTTCGTTCTTCGGCTTAAGACTTGCATTGAACGCCTAATTTCTTCATCTCTTCCGATGACAGGATCGAGTTTCCCTTTTTTTGCAAGCTCTGTGAGATTTTTACAGTATTTTTGAAGTGCGTTTAGATTTGCTTCCGCGTTCGGTGAATCCATCTGGCTTCCCTTTCTAAGTTCGAGTATTTTTTCTTCTGCGATTTTTGCTGAGACGCTTTTTTTCCACGATGCAAAAGGTTCTCCTGCATGTTGCCAAAAAGCAAGTAGAATGTGATCTGTTGCAATATATGTATCTTTCCATTTTGCCGCGAGACTTTCAGCTTCTTTCAATCGATGTTGAAGAGCAATCGATATGTTTGGTTTTTGAGCACCACTTGTGAATACAGGAACTTTTTGTAGCGCTGTTTCCAGCTCTTTTTTTAACGAGTTGATTGGCAAATTGAGATTGGCAGCAAAGGAAACAAAGTATCCTTCCGCGTCGCTTGCGAGTGCATAAAGAAGATGATTTTCTGTTACTTCTGTCGCATTGCGCTCTTGCGCAAACTGAAGTGCGTTATGAATTGCTTGCAATAGAGAATCTGTAAATTGTGGTGCCATAAGTTTGCTTTCGTTAGTATATTCCTTTAGAGATTTAATGAGAACACTGGCAATCGTCGTTGCTCTTAGTTTGGCTTTTCTTGCGCATTGGAGAACTTCGTTTTCTCCCGATGTGATTGCTGCGCCCATGTTCAGTGTTTGCGAAGAAGCAAGTTTTCCAATCGACCAAAATTACTCTTTTTTAGGTAAGGGACGACAATCCTTTGCGTTTTTAAGCGCGGATGGAAAAACCGTTCTGAAGTTCTTTAATAAAGACTACTTTCAAATGCCTTGGTACTCATTTGCGCTCCCCGATAAGGAAGCAGAGCTAAAGAAAAGACAGCTTAGAAAAAAATATTTTTCTGAAGGTTATCTGATTGCAGAAAAATTTCTCTCTCAGCAAACAGGGCTTCTTTATGTCCATTATGGACAGACAAAAAAATTGCCGAAGGTTAAGGTTAAAGATCAAGCAAACCGCACTTTTATCATCGATTTAAACTACGTTCCTTTTGTGCTACAGAAAAAAGGAGACCCTATTTGTTCATCGTTGCAGTTAATTTATGAAACAAAGGGAAAAGAGGCTCTTTTAATAGCAATTGATGAGTATTTAGAAATACTTCACCTACGTATCTCATTGGGAATTGCAGATGGAGATCATGATATCAAACATAATTACGGTTTTCTGGAAGGGAAGCCGTTTCATCTCGATCCTGGAAGACTCTACTTTCGCGATCTCGCAGATTTAAATTCGTTAAGGCATGAATGGTGGGTCGGAACCCATCAACTACGCAAATGGTTAAATCAACAATATCCAAATATTGTACCTGAGGAAAAATGGAACCCATCCTTTTAGAACCCGCTTACCAAAATTATGTTTGGGGAGGACATCGCATCCCGACTTATTTCAACAGATCGCTACCAGATGGAAAATATGCCGAATCATGGGAAGTATCTGATCGCGAAGAGGGGATGAGCGTCATCGGAAATGGACCTAAAAAAGGAATGCGTTTAAAAGACTTTCTTCAGGGAAAGAAATTTCCTTTGCTAATCAAAATTATTGATGCAAAAGAGAACCTAAGTGTACAGATACATCCCGATGAAGAGGCCGCACTTCGTTTAGGCGCTGAAGCGAAGACAGAAATGTGGATTGCATTAGAAAAAAGTACTGTCTATGCAGGTTTGAATGATGGAGTCACAGAGAATGATTTTCTTGAGGCATTAAAAAGGAATTCAGTGGAACAACTTTTGCGGAAGTTTGTTTTAGAAAAAGGGGAGGCGATTTTTATTCCTGCAGGGGTCGTACATGCGATTTGTGGGGATTCTTTATTGCTTGAGGTGCAGCAAAATTCCAATACAACTTACAGGTTATATGATTGGGGAAGAGGAAGAGAGTTGCATTTGGAAAAGGGCCTGTCTTGTGTTCATTGGGGCAATCAAGCACCTCGGATCATCCCTTCGGCGACACAAAATATTGTAGCAAATTCTTTTTTTTATGTTGAGAGATGGAACGGCGCAAATGCTTTGCGCTTAGCAGGGTGTGCGATTGTTTTTTGTGCTCAAGGGCAAGCAGATCATGGAGATACTTCGATTCATGCGGGTCAGACTTGGTTAATCCCTGAGGCTTCAGAAATTACATTAAAGGGGGATTGCGAGTTAATTATCGTTCGATTGTCATGAAAACTATTCGTGAAAGTATAATTCACGAGGGCCGGCAGGCTTGCCTGCTCGTTTGGTGATTTCATCAAGGATTTTTAAGGCCATTTCTTCGTTGCTGCCAAAACCACATAATCGATAACCTGCAGGAGTAAATGGTCCGTTCATTAATTGATCATAGAGGGTGGGATTTTCTCTTTGAATTTTTGAAAAATCTGGCAATACATTCAGTTCTTTTGCGAGATTTTCACAAATAAGCATGTGATTACTAAAACGGTGCTGTGATTTCATTTTTTTGCAACGAAACTCGCGAGACTCTTTCAATCCCTCTTCCATGATAGAATCACTGGGCCATGCAATTTTTTTACTTAAGGTCATACAAGCAAGCCTTGCTTGCAATTCAAGAATCCCAAAACTGATTGAATGTCTTGCCAGACAAATAAAGGCCATATTAGGAAATTTGGGATGAAAGATGTTATGCAATAAAAAAGGTTGTAGAGAAGGAGATGAGTCAAATTCTAATTCTTTTTGCATGCTCTGATCAAAAAAAGAAGCATCTGTACAATACCCAGTGGAAAAAACAAGATCATCGACTTCCAAACGACTTTCGTCTTCAAGGATTAACATACTTCCATCAATCTTTTGAATGCGCCCATTTTTGGGGATAATCACCCTTTTTTTGACATGATGCAAATAGGTATCAGATGTTGTAAGGAATGGGAATTCTTTTAAAGAACTCGAAATAATTAAATTTGGATCTATTTTAAATTGCTCGCTGCACAACTCTACAAGAATCTTATTGATTCTTTCGTTGTGTTCATCTTGCGTTTCATTTTGAGCCAAACTGTTACGTTTAAAAGAGATTAAATCAAAAGGAATGAGTCTCTGTGTTTCTTTTTCTTTACGATAGCGTGATAATATCCAATAAGGACGATGATAAATATGAAATACTTTGTCTGCTTTCAAAGCGATGTCTGCAGCAATTTCTGTTCCGCTAAACGAATTTCCAATAATTGCTACTTTTCTGCCTAGAAAAGAATCTGGTTTTTTATAATTTTCAGAATGAATCACTCTCCCGCTGAATGTCTCTAATCCTTGAATTTGAGGGGTATACCCTTTCGAATATAAACCGCTGCAAATGACTACAGAGTCAAATAGGGAAGTTTCGAGGTATTTTTCATCTCTAATCCATTCTACAGCCCATTGATCGTTGAGCCGTCTAATTTTCGTCACATTGCAATTAAGTTTTGTGTTTTCATAAAGATCATTGTGTTTTGCATAATTGCAAAGATAGTGATATACCTCTTTAGAGTTTGGGAAATCGTCTGCATTTTCATCCCAGGGAAAATCTGAAAAACAAGAAGAAAACCGCGAATTATTAATCTTTAGACTATCCCATACTTTTCCCTCTTCTGGGTTCCAAACGCCTCCAATGGAACTGCTTTTTTCAAACACAGTGGGAGTTAGGCCGCATGCTTTAGCTTCTTTAGCAGTCACTAAACCTGAAGGGCCTCCACCGATAATTGCTACTGTACTCGCTAGAATGATCGACATGAACATAATTTGACGAACATTATAGTCGTAATCTAAATTTTATTGTATAGCAAAATTGAGGTTGGTATTATTTTCTGATAAAGCCTAAATTGGAAGCGGGTAGCTGACTGTTCTCAGTTTGCCTCGATACGCCATCTCGTTTACATAGAAAACGCATACGCCAATAATAAATGGGGAGCGTACTCGTCATCTGTACAAGGCTCAGAACAATCCAAAAATATTTTGGAGCAATCAGCAGTTGGTTGATGAACAAATACATGAAACAATAATCAGTAGTTCGAAAAATGACACCTGCGTAGAAATAGAACTTAGTATCTTTAAATGCAAAAACGTAACTCAATGGAATGGCTGTAAATGTAAAATAGACAAACCATAACCAAATCCCCAGAAAAAAGACCGCAATCGATTGTGGATCTAAAGATATACCGGGAAAAAGGCATGCAAAAGTAAAAGAGGGAAACCCTAAAAGTGGAAAGGCTGAAAGAATCGTAATACCAATTATCAGAATCAAACTGGAACGCGCAGCGCGAGTTAAGAATGCAATTTTATTTGCACCTAAAAGATGTGAGACAACAATTGTTTGGGCTTGATAAATGGCTTCAAAAAGAAAAGGGAAAAAAAGAGTTAAAGTTCCTCCGATAGATAAAATTAACAGGTGATCACTTCCCTTAGTGCTCATGAGGCGTGCAATCAGAATCCAACAGCCATATCCAAAAATACGATTGCATGCACGAAAAAGACCGCTTTGAATACAGTTCCAGAATAGAGCCAGTTCAAATTTCCATCGATGCGTGTGATAAAGCTCTCGGTATTTTGTTTGTAAGAAGAGAGTTCCTAAAATCAAACAAAAAATTCCTTGAGCGATGAGATTACTCAATGCTCCTCCGAGAATCCCAAGCGTTGGTATCCACGGATCCATCCCGAATATGAAGAGATACCCTAAGAAAATTTTTATGACCTGATCTGCGATGTTGACAAACAAAATCAATCGGGTTTTTCCCATTCCGAGAAAAAAACACGATAAACTTGCATTGAGAGGGTAAATAAAATTAAACGATGTGAGCAAGTAAAGATAGGGAAGTGCTGTCGTCTCCATCCCAGTTCCTTGAAAATACCAATGGCCGCAAAACAGGCTGGCAGGAACAGTGATGAACATAGAGATGAGTGAAAACCATATAAATTGCCAAAGGCCAGGACCGATTGCTTGATATTCTCGAGCACTATACCAGCGAGCAACAAATACTTGCGCCATCATCACTACGGCAATAGATGCCAGCTGGGGTATCTGACATACATATGTCGCGTTGAGCGCTGCTTGCAATGCTTCTTTGGAAACTCTCGTAAGAAAGAGTTTTTCAAGTAGCTGAAATAGATAATTAGAGAGCGTCGTTCCAACAAGAGGGAGAAATAGAATCCAAAAGTTTCCCGCCTCCCTCTTTGAAGGAGATGTCTCTAGAGATTTTTGCATTGCGTTTATCGTTTTATAAACGGAACACATTCACCTTCTTCACAATGCATGATCAAGTGTAAAACAGGATCGATAGAAAAATTTTGGTAAGGTCCACCTGGCCCTGCGTTTTCATAACACCATCCCTCAGGACCAATAGAAACAACCACAGGTTGATGTCTGATTGAGAAATCAGGAAGAATGAAGGATACATAGTAATGTTCCTCGTTTTCTTTTGTTGACGGCTCTCCTTTACGAAGAATGTAAAGATAGGGAGTTTTTAGACCCCTTAGCATTCTTTCAGCATCAATACCAGGAATGTTCCCATGCCATGCAGGATGACATGTGATTCCCTCAAAGATTGTGAATTCTTGTAATTTTTTAAATAGTGCTGACATAGTCATCCCCTTTTGAATAAATTTGGCGCAAGGTTAAAACAACCTCCTCGCACTTGTTGTAAATTAATTTGAAAACTTTTACGTATCATCGCTTGTTCTTGCTCATAAAAAAGAGGAACTACTGGCATCCCTCGTGCAAGAATCTCTTCAGCTTTGTTTAGGTAGGAAGATCTTTGGAATGGATTGATTTCCTCTTCGCTAAGATCAAGTAAATGTTGGAATTCAGGTTCTTCCCAGCGCGAAGAGTTAGCTCCTTCTTTAGCAAACTTAAAGGAATTAAGCATTCCAATCGGATCATTGATCGGTGTTGTCCAAGTCAAAAGCCCACTTTGGAATTGAGCTTCTGTCAATTTAGAAAAAAATGAGTTCCAAGAATAAGTTTGCAATTGGCATTGGATTCCAAGATGGAATTCAAATTGCCGTTTGATGACATGGACACAAGCCTTTAAAGAGCTTGTTTGGGCAAACGCAAGCTGGATAGTAAGGTCTTTTTTTGAGATCCCAAGTTCACTTAAGCTCTCGTGCAATAATTTTTGAGCTTCTTCTCTATTGGAATCTGGGAATACTTTATGTTCTCTTTCGCAATGATGTGGGAATAAAACCGATAAAGTAGGCGTGCAAGGTTGTAACATCGCTTTGACAAGCTCGGATCGATCAATGGTTAGAGAAAGAGCGCGTCGAAACTTAGGATTGTTGAAAGGAGGAATTGTTGTATTGAATACTAATAACCCAAGGCGACTATTTGGCGAATACACCGTTTGCCCTTCTTCTGGAATAGAAAAAGGTTGCCAAGCTCCAAAAGGATTTCCTACCCAGTCTATTTCATTTTTCATAAAGGCTTGCATCGCCTGGAATGAATCCATGGAAGTAAGAGTGATTTGATCAAGTTGTGTCTGTGTCGCATCCCAATAAAGAGGGTTTTTTACCAATTGATAAGCTTGGTTAGGTTTATTGACTTTTAATTGAAAAGGTCCGTTACAAGGGTAATGAATGCCTGCCTGATATGGCCACTGAGGCCGTTCTTGATCGACTAAGCGGTGTATTGGAGAGAAAATCGGTAATGAGGCCATCTGTAGAAAATAGGGGGTGGGTCGTACCAGGTCGATTTGCAAGGTACGATCATCAATGACCTGGATTCCTACTTGATCAGAGGTGACTTTTCCTTCTTTTGCTTCTTTTGCATTCTTGATCGGGTAAAAGTAGGCAGCGAAGTTTGTCTTAAAATCCGGGGATAAAATCCTTTTCCATGAATAAGCGAAATCATGCGCGGAAACTAAGGATCCATCGTTCCAAAATGAAGGGCGAAGTTTAAAAATATATTGCTTTAAATCAGGTGAAATTTTGATGGATTCTGCAGCGGCATTTTCTATTTGTCCATCTTGACTGATACGCGTTAATCCTTCGAAGAGAAATTTTAAGACTTCACTGGATACGGTTTCTCCTCCAATTCGAGGATCAAGAGAAAACATAGAATGGCCAAGTGCGATTCTCAAAGTCTGCTGATTTTTTCTTTTTTTGCACCATTCCTGCATGGCTTTTTCTAGGGCGAGAACAAAGAGCTCTGTCTCATTGGAGGTTGGGTGTAATAGAGCGCAATTAAATGAAATTTCTTCCGGATTCTCAAGAATATTGTAGGCCCAATCCTTTGTATTGGATAAATAATTGCGAACGACAGTCGAAATCACCTCTGTAATCGATTGATCATCGCTACGCACAAGGATAAAAATTCTGAGAGCATCGCGATAAATTTTAAATGAAAAACCATTGGAAATCTTTTCTGCACGATGTTTTAAGAAGTGAGTAAATAAGGTAGACAAAATCGCAGGGTCGAGTAAAGCCTGTTTCTCCAAGGGAACAAGCGCATGAAAGAAGGTCTCAATCAGTTCGGGATCTTGCGTTGCTTCATTAGACAGATTTTGTTTGAAGGAAAAAAGTAGTTCTTGCTGCTTAACGAGAAGTCCACCGTTATAGTCTCTAAATTCTCCAATCGCTCCCACTAAAATTTGAGTCACTTTTTTTCGGGCAGCATAAAAATCAAGCGAACCATCTGATCGAATTAATGCCGATTCGTAAGGAAGCAAAAGTCTAAAGAGTGAAGCTTCTACCTGATGACCTTCAAGATGTCGCACTGGAATGATTCGATCTAAAATAATTGGACATCCAACAATTCGCTCTTTAAATGAGAATCGATGGAGAGGGGATATTTGAACGAGAGTCACATGGAAAACGATTTCTTTTCCTGAGTGCTGGTCTAAAGTGATGTTTACTTGAGGAAGATCGTTAATAGATGTGATCTCTTGGCTCAAAATCAAGATGTTTTTGTACACTTCTTCTTGGTTGAGCTTGATGAACATCGAAGGGATCAGCTTTTGGATGCTGTTTTTTACTTTTTCTTTGAAATTATCAGTGATGAATCTTCTTTCTGAGTGAGTGAATGGAATTCCATCTTTTTTCTCGATCTCGAAATAGCAAATGCGAATATTCTCGTTTTGAGAAGTGTGGCTATAGTAGCTCTCTTTGACAAATTGAAGATTTGGGAAGTGCTTTTGGAGAGATACCAGAATGTTTTCTTCATCAAATAACTCGCATCGGTCCATGACGTTGAATCCGATTAAGCAGCCCATTACAGGTCGGGAAGAAAAAGGAAAAATTAACTTCGTTGGTAACCAGCGTACAAAAAGATGTCGGGAAGAGGATAAGGCAGATGTACTGAGAAGTTTTTTTCTTGTGTTATAGATAGAAAGAATGAGGCGACTGAGATGATGCGGCTCTCTGTGATCGAGATATTTTTTTTTGGCTAAGGAATAAAAAAGAACTAAATCATTTGTAATTGAATCGTCAGTGAAACGAATGAACCGATCTAACCATTTTTTCAGATTTCTATGTGTGGCATTAAATGAAGAGTGAAACTGAACAGGAATTGTGTGTTCTAGTTGATGCTCGTCTGCGTGTAGTTCTAGCTTGAGGCCGATCATTCTCTTCCCTTTAGGGGTCCATGAAGCTAATAATTCTACGCAGATTGGTTTATTAATTAAAGATTTTTTTTAAGAAGCGAAAAAAATAAATTTTGTGTATATCTCAAGCATGGTCGTAAAAAAACTTTCTTTTTTCGCCTTAGTATTGCTGATTGTATCTGCAGTTGATAGTAATCGAAACCTTCCATCTGCTGCGATTTTCGGAGCCCCCTTAATTTTCTTTTTTCTTTTTTCAGCATTGTTCTTTCTTTTCCCTGTCAGCTTAATTTCGGCTGAGCTGGGAACTCTTTCGGAAAGAAAAGGTGGGATCTATCATTGGGTCAGGTTAGCATTTGGAGAGAAGGCTGGAGTGGTTGCAATATGGTTGCAATGGGTACAAGCAATTTCTTGGTTTCCAACAATTTTGACATTCATCGCAGGAACTGGCGCTTTCCTGATCCAACCGGAACTCATGAGTAACAAGACATATATGGTGTTTTCCATCTCGATCGTGTTTTGGGCTTTAACACTTGTGAACTTGCGAGGCATTCAAATATCTGCCAAGTTGAATGAAATCTTCTGTTTAATTGGCACATTAATTCCAACGCTTGCTTTAATTGTTTTAGGAATCATTTGGATCAGTAAAGGGGAATCTGTTGCCATTTCAGTTTCTATGCAATCAATAATACCGTCATTTAGCGAATTGAGCCCATGGACTGCTCTTGTCGCCATCATGACTTCTTTTGCTGGGATGGAACTGGCGGGTGTTCATATGCGATCGATTGAAAATCCAAGAAAAGCATTTCCTCGGGCTGTCATCTTATCCAGCTTTGTCGTATTAGCAAGTATGATGTTTGGCGCTCTTGCAATTGCACTTGTTCTTCCTGCTCAATCCATCCATCTTGCGGGTGGATTAATGCAAGTTTTTGCTGCCTTTTTCAAAAAATTCCATTTGGATGCTTGGATCATTGTCGTTTCTTTAATGATATTGGTCGGAAGCTTTGGAAATCTTATTAATTGGATATTAGCGCCGGCAAAAGGATTATTAAATGCTTCTGAACACGGTTATCTACCTTCTTTTTTTGCTAAAGTGAATAAGAATGGTGTTGCTTCTCGCATTCTGGTCATCCAAGCAGTATTAGTGACCTGCCTTTGTTCGCTATTTCTTTTGCTTCCAAGTGTGAATGCAGTGTACTGGTTTTTAATGGCGACCAGTAGCTCTCTTTATACAATCATGTATATTCTGATGTTTTTCTCAGCAATTCGGCTTCGTAATACATTCCCGCGCAATGCATTTCATGTTCCTGGCGGAAACTTAGGCCTTTTCGGAATTTGTGGAATTGGGCTCATCGGTTGTATAATCACTTTGTTTGTCACTTTTGTACCTCCACCGAATATTCAAATTGCATCTCCCTTGAAATATGCAATCATGATGCTTTGCGCAAATCTTTTTTTAATTTTTCCTGTCTTCCTTCTCTTTTTAAAGAAGAAAAAGTCATGAATTGGATTCGGGCGATGGTGCTTGAGGTTTTTGCGATTTTAGGCGTTATTTTATTACAAATTTTTGGCTTGTTTTGGCAGCCCAAATTTCGAGCAACCAATTTTGGGACTCCTATCTTACTTGTTCATGGTTACATCAATACAAGTGCGATTTGGCTCTATTTGAAATGGAAAATTAAACATTTGGGTCCGATTTACACCATCACATTAAAACCGCCGTTTACTTCGATTGAAGCTCACGCAGAGCAGATGGACAAAATGGCGACTTTGATTGAAAAAGAGACATTGAATAAGAACCTCATTCTTGTCGGATATTCGATGGGGGGACTAGTCAGCGCATACTATGCAACAAAACTGGCTCCGAAAAATAAGGTACAAAAGATCATCTCTATATCAAGTCCTTTTGCAGGCACTCAAGTGGCTAAGATCGCAATTGGGACAAATGCCAATCAGATGAGAATCGGATCGATGTTTTTGACAAAAATCAATGACGAAATCAACAATTCGAAGATTCCACTGTTTACCATTGCATCAAAAACAGATGAAATTGTGATTCCTTATTCCTCAGCTCTTCTTGAAAATTCGAAACAGTTTATTTTCAATGATTTAGGACATGCAGGTTTGATTTTTTCTCCAAGAATTGCAGCAACGCTGACTCATCTAATTGAAGCCTGATCTCCTTCGATTTGCACTTGGATCCATAGATCTCGAGGATCTAATATGACTTCTTCTTCAAACTTTAAAACGCGCGGCCAAATGAGACTATCTCGATTGGCAGTCCACTTCAAGATGTACTTGCCAGGAGGCAACTGAAAACTTGCATCGCCTCTTTTTCCAAATACGTCTCTTGGTTTTAGGGGAACGATTTGCCCGTTGAATACGACGTTTTGGATTTGTAAGCCAGAAAGCAGCGGACTGTCTTTTACGAGGATTTCAACGCGAATCAAATCTGCGCTTTCAAGACCAAATTTTTTAGGTCCTAAATAGGTCTGAGCAATATTTCCATCAGTGGTGATTCTCGGAATGGTTAGGAGGTTGAGAATGCTAAAGAAAATTCCTACGTAGATAAGAGCGCGAATCTTTCTCATATTTTTTATATATAGTTTTTATTTGATTTTTTTGCTATACTTGTCAGCCTTATGGTCAACTTAATTTCAGCACAAATACAACGTGTTCTCGTAGAGAATCCAGAGATCAAAGCCACACAAGAAGAGATTCAGAAATGTGCTTCGATTGCCAAATTATACATCCCTGAAGTACGAACACAACAATGGTTTATCGTTCGGTCCATCCACTCCAGCATCCATTCTTTTTTAGTGGCTTTAGAGAGATTTTTGATGAAATTGGGTTTGATTCATCTTTTTCAAAAAGTCGTTTCTCCTGAAGAAATCGATGCGAAAGGGCAGGATATGATCCTTCTTTCAACGATCTTTTCTACCCTCACTACGACGCTCATTCCACTTCTTGGTCCATATCAAGGAGGATTAATGATCGGTGGAGTGATGGCCTCCTTTTTGGCATTAAGCATCACTTATCCATTATGGAAACCTTTTCCTAGTTGTATGCCAAGAGTCGAAAATTGGACGGAAAAGTATCAAAATGGCGAGATGGACATCGGTTATAAACGCAACGCTCTTTTGGATAAAATAGCGGAGTCTTTGAGAACATCATCTGTATTATTGGTTGGAAAAGAAGGGGTTGGAAAAACTGAGGCGGTAAAGGAACTGATCTCAGCAATAGAAGGGGGGGCTTATCCGGAGCTATCGGGATCTCAGGTGTTTTATGTCAATACGGCTGATCTATTGAGTCATACGGATTGGATTCCGCATGCTCATTCTCCTTTATCCTATTTGAGCCAAGCAATTGATGGACATCGCGAAAAGATCATTTTCGTGTTTGATCACATCCATTTCTCTTGTCGTTTTAGAGCAACTCTTGCAGAACAGTTTAAAACAATGATCGATTCACCCCAAAATCACTTTCCAAAGCTCATTGGGATTACAGACATCGAAAAAATGAAACAAATGGAAAAAAACAACCGCGGTTTCATTCAGCGCTTTAGACAGATTCAAATTCAAGAGTCAAAGACTGAAGAGATAGCGAAAATTCTTACATCAGTCAAAATGAGAATGGCTCCGGATATGCTAGCGGATCCATCGGTTTATCAGTCGATCGCAAAAAAATCGATGAATATACGAGATGCGATCTCATTATTACGTCGTGCTATCCAAAAAGTTTCTACGCAATTTTCAGAAGAAAGACAATTATTATGGAAAATGAAACAGGAAATGTATGCTTTATCATTGAAGGGAACCGATGAAAAAGCTTTTGCGGCATTAAATCGTGTTCTGATTCCAGCTTTAGAAGAAAAACTTATCTCGAAGGCGAAGGAGTCTTCTGTTTCTCTTGTTCTGAATGAGGCGATTGTTGAACAGGTGCTTTCAGAAGACCATTCAATTCTTTGAGTTTCATATATTTGTAAAAAGTAGAATTTGCGTTATAAAGTGAGATCACAAAACCTTCAGAACCGTCTAAAAAACCACGTTTTAGAATATAGCTTCGAAAGAACGTAAAAGCAGCATGAAGGATTGCTTTCTGAAATGAAGAGCTTTTTTTTCCCTGATATTGCTGTGCAAAAAGCGTAGAGTAGTGCTGCATTTTTGCTAAGAAATCAAACGTTGTTCGATATGGAGTATGAAAGAGAGGGGCAGTTAGCTTTTGAACGTTTTTTGTTTCTAACGATTCATGCACTTCCAAATCAAAGTAGCGAGTCTGTTTTCGATGATAAAGACGAGCCACATAATCGGGGCTCCAGCCACAACCCCGGATACGCTTTCCTTGATAGAAATTATGTCTTGGGATTGCGTAAGCAAGAGACTGATTCAATTGAATATGAAGGATTTCGTGTATTAGGCTTTCTGAAAGAACTTCATCGCTATCAAGCGCCAAGATCCAGTCATTTCTTGCCATTGCAGCAATTTGATTGCGTAAGGGACCGAAACCGCAAAATTTTGTTTCATAAGTTTTTACATTTGAATATTGCTTTGCAATTTCTAAAGTTGCATCGGTTGATCCGTTATCCAAAATCAATACTTCGGAAAATAACCGAACCGACTCAAGTGTAGCGTTGATTGTCTCTTGGGCATTTTTAGTGAGAATACAGACTGTAATCATATACATAATTTCGCTCATTAGAATATACTTTCTCCGAGAAAAATCAAATAGGAGAATTTATGAACGAAATCAGAAATGTTTTACTGGATATGTCTCCAAGCGGAGTTAAAGATAGAAAAATTTTAGAAAATGCAGGACGCGGTCTTCAACTTGCAGGAGTTATTCTAGGAATTATCAATCTTGCTGGATTGTCGATTAACAACTCTCTTTTTTCTTTTGCCCGAAGAATGATCGGCTTGGCTTATGCTCACGATATGTTTTTTGTTGGAAGAAATATTGAAAAAGTCGCACAAGGTACAGGTTACGAACGTCTTATTCATGCAGCTACACGGGAAATTCTCTCAGAATTTTTATCGCAAGATACTTTAATTCCAAAACGTTTTACAGTAATCATCGCAGAATTCTCGTTTTTGAACATAAGACCTCTGCACAACTGACATTATTCGGCGCCGCCGCTTTCGGCGAAATAAAATTTTATCATGTCTATCTTGCATATCCTATTGATCATGTTTCCTCCTAATGACGGCGCGGAAACCCAGTCCTTTAGGACTGGGAGGAAGCGCCGCTCC
>CAZVXF010000013.1:0-39158 GCA_964630875.1 uncultured bacterium
CGATTCATCTCGGCCATAAATGGCCGAGTTTTCTCGCGTCCTATGGGATAAAAAAGAAAAACGACAAAAGTTGTTTTCGAACTTTTGTCGTTTTAAGCAGGAAAAAAGAGGTCGAGAATTACACGACTTTCGTTGTACGATTCAAGTAGTTTTCTTGATACTGCTTAACGTCGTCTGAATGAATGACCCACGCAGCTCCTTTTCGGATTGCTTTCATGAGACCAATACGCGTTGCGTAGTACACTTTTTGTGTTGGGATATTGAGCATTCTCGCAACTTGGTTCACTGAGTGGTAACCTTTGTTTGCGTCAAAAAGAAGTTCGCCGTCAAACATCGATTTTGATCTTGAATACTTGTTACGACGATAATCATTGAGGTCATCAAGATGAATTGTCCAACGTGTTGCATCTTTTGTTGCTTTTAATTTCTTTTGCTTAATCGCTACGTAAATCGCTTGGCGAGTTACATTGTTAATGCGCGCAGCTTCAGTAATGGATACGACTTTAATGTCTTCCTGGTTTGTTGTTACGTCCATTTTTTCTCCTAAGGTTTTCTTTTTTCCTGCAAGGCAATTTAAGTTTTATCAAGTAATTGTATAACTTAAATGTCTTTGTTGTTCTTTAGTAACTATTATTTCATAAATTACGATTATTTATCAACAGGAGTTTTAATAATATTCAGACTTTTTTCGTTATTAATAATTAGAATTTTAAATCTTATTTGTAAGTGTCTTATAGTGAGAATGTTAAGAAAACTTCCGAGGTCAAATCAATTTTAGTTCCAATGAAATTGGCTGCATATTAAGATAGAATTTTGGGTTTAAAAAAACGGTAGATAAGCATGCGTTTCAGGCTTTTATTGATTTTGGTCCTTTTTGGAGCGATTGGCGAGTGCAAACAGCCTCAACTCACTGCAAAAGATGTGAAATCAAAGGTTGAAGAGATTCTCAAAGCCCATGTTTCTCATAAGGTCATTACTGTTGCTTTAATGGAGAGGATTTTCCAGAATTTTTTAGAAGAACTAGATCCGACAAAAACCTATTTCGTTGAAAATGAAATCAGAAACTGGTTGCAGCCTACCGAAATGACTCTTCAGGCAGCAATTAAAGGATATAAGGCGGGTGATTTCTCCACATTCAATCAAATGCATGCGGTTTTTCTGGATGCGATTGATCGAAGAAGAGCCTTTGAGGAGAAGATGGCTCAAGAAGTTCTGCCTAAAGGTGTAAAAAGCGAAGAGTTTAAAGACCTTCCTTGGGCGAAGAGCGAGGAAGATCTTTTAACAAGACTGATCCGGATTAAATCTCTCCAAAATGAGGCAGTTGTTAAACTGGATGAAGATACTCGTGCTAAGTTTTTTCAACGCTTAGAAAAAAGAAGGATCAATCGAGAAGCTGAGTTTTTAGAGACAAACCCCGAAGAGCGGCAAAGGCTTATTTTGGCATGCGTTTTAAAATCCATTGCCTGTTCTTTAGATTCACACACAAACTATTTCACTCCTGGCGAAGCCAATCAATTCATGATCCAGGTACAGCAACGCCTATTTGGAATTGGTGCGCAATTGCATGATAATCTCGACGGCCTTGTCATTAAGAGAATTTTGGAGAATAGTCCTGCCAGCCAAAGCAATCGAATCAAATTAAATGATAAAATCATTGCTGTGAATCATGAGCCGGTGATCGGTTTAGATATTACAGAGGCCGTTGAATTAATTCGGGGAGAAAAAGGGACCCCTGTTCTATTGACGATGTTGCGAGAAATTGAAGAAGATGGGGATCGTAGAGTCGATAAGATCGAAGTTGAACTCATCCGCAATGAAGTGGTCCTTGAAGATAGCCGTCTCGAGACGTCATTCGAGCCTTTCGGCGATGGTATTATTGCGCATTTAAAACTCTTCTCCTTTTATCAAGATGGGAAAAGCTCTTCTGCGCACGATCTTCGAAAAGCGATCGAATCTTTGAAAAAAGAATATCAGTTAAAAGGTGTGCTTTTTGATTTGCGCAATAATGCGGGCGGGCTACTGACGCAAGCTGTATCAGTGACAGGTCTGTTTATTAACAAAGGCGTTGTTGTCTCAATTCAAGACAATACGGGCAAATTACAGCACTTACGCGAAGTGGATGGAAGACCTGTTTGGGATGGGCCATTGTTTGTGCTGGTCAATCGGGGAAGTGCTTCAGCTGCCGAAATCGTTGCGCAAACATTGCAAGATTATGGTAGGGCTATTGTAGTGGGGGATGATCATACGTTTGGGAAAGGATCTTTCCAAACATTCACTTTAGATCCTGTGAATACTCAAAAAGTGAATCCTCAAGGGGAGTACAAAGTTACTCGCGGAAGATACTATACTGTTTCAGGGAAAAGTCCACAGCTCAATGGGGTTGGGTCTGATATCGAAGTTCCGGGAATACTGTCTGGGATTGATATCGGCGAAAAATACGCTAAATTCCCTTTAGAAAATGATATTATTGAATCACATTTTGATGATGATCTTTCCGATCTATCGCAATTGCATCGATTGCAACTAGGTCCCATGTATCGATACAATTTGCAACAAAAATTATCCACCTATGTTCCTTACGTTGAGAAGCTTAAGGAAAATTCCAAGAAACGAATCGCCAATAGCAAAAACTATCAGAGCTTTTTAACAGAGATTCATAAAAAGAATTTCGACGCTGATTCGGTCAATGTTTTTAGTCAAAACGATCTTCAGCTCATAGAGTCGGCAAACGTGATGAAAGATCTCATCTTTTTGATGAATTCCGAAAAGCTTTAGTGAATTGTAACTTCTGATTGCAGATATTTGTATCCCTTGAGACAATAGCTACTTTTGGAGTTCAGAATGTCTGTTCGAGTGCGAATTGCCCCTTCTCCCACCGGTGACCCTCATGTGGGAACTGCCTATATTGCTCTTTTTAACTTAGTTTTTGCTCGCCATTTTGGGGGAAAATTTGTCCTGCGCATTGAAGATACAGATCAGTCAAGAAGCCGACCCGAATATGAAAAAAATATTATTGATGCTCTTCATTGGTGCAATATCACTTGGGATGAGGGCCCAGATATTGGAGGTCCTTATGGGCCTTATCGTCAGTCGGAGAGAACGGAAATTTATCAAAAATACGCATATGAGCTAGTGGAAAAAGGCCAGGCATATAAGTGCTTTGCGACAGCTGAGGAGCTTGCTGAAATGCGAGAGACGGCTGCAAAACAGGGTCTCCGCGCAGGTTACGATCGCAGATATCGAGATTTGAGTGCGGAAGAAGTGAAAAAAAGAGAGAATGCCGGGCAGCCTTTTGTCATACGACTCAAAGTACCGACGAGCGGCGATTGCTTGTTTGATGATGCAATTAAGGGACGCGTAACGACTCCTTGGGCAGATATTGATGATCAGATCTTGTTAAAATCCGATGGTTTTCCAACGTATCATTTAGCGAATGTGGTGGATGATCGTTTGATGAAAATCACGCATGTCATTCGTGGGGATGAATGGATGAGTTCGACGCCCAAGCATATTTGCTTATATAACGCTTTTGGTTGGACTCCTCCAACGTTTATGCATATGCCTTTATTGCTTGGCAAAGATGGCAAAAAACTGTCAAAAAGAAAGAATCCAACATCGATTTTCTATTTCCGGGATAGTGGCTATTTGCCTGAAGCGCTTGTTAACTTTTTGACATTGATGGGCTATAGCATGCCAGCGGATCAAGAGCTGTATTCGTTGGATGAGTTGATTCGCGCATTTGATCCGAAGCGCATTGGTGTATCGGGAGCCTTTTTCGACATCCAGAAACTGAATTGGGTGAATCAGAAAAAAATTAGTGAAACGATTCCTGCAGATCAGCTTTGGAAGAGAATGATGGAGTGGACATTTAACGATGCTTTTATGCAGAAGTTGATGCCTTTAATTCATCAGCGGTTAAGGACGTTTGGCGATTTTATTCAGATTTGCGACTTTTTCTTTATTAATGATTTGAAATTGACGCCGGAGTTATTAATTCCGAAGAATCAGACGCCTGAATTCATTGCATATCTTTATCAAATAATGATTTGGGAAATGGATAGCCTTGAAGATTGGACTGGGGTTGGCTTTGAAAAGGCGTCGCGGCAAGTCGCTGAAATCCTTGGGATTCAGCATAAAGTTGTGATGCAGGCTCTTTTCCCTGCAATGATGGGGAAAAATCAAGGGCCGCCTTTATATGACTCTGTGACGCTTCTTGGGAAGGATCGGACAAGAGTGCGCTTATTGAACTCAATTGAAGCTCTCGGGGGGATTTCAAATAAGAAAATCGATGTGCTAAAGAAAGCTTGGGAAAAAAAGGATTGTAAAGCGCTTATTCCGAATCAGCCTCTGGTTCAGTAGGTTGATTTTCGATTTGTGTATGAGAAATCACATATGCGCGATTTGTTCCGTTCTGTGTTGTGCAGCTGTTGAGTATGAATATGAAGAGTAAAAGAAAGAGCCTTTTCATTGCATTAACCCTGTTTTCTTTCTTACTGTAAATTTTATTCCTCGAATTGTCTATGAAAAAATACACCCGTGCAATGCCCTATCTTTCCTGGATAAAAGAAAGAGTCTTGCTCAATCAGAAAGGCTCCTCTAAAAAAACCTATCATATTGTATTAGACACAACAAATTGGGAAGGGAGCTATAAAGTCGGCGATAGCATTGCAATTTTGCCATCGAATGATTCACAAGAAGTGGATGCTATTTTACAGAAGATGAAATGCACTGGGAATGAACAGCTCACAGATCCACGTCAAAATGATCAGCTTTCGATTCGTGAATTTCTCACAAAAAGGGTCAATTTATCTCGAACACGCGCAAAGGATACGTCCTTATTTGAGTCTGTAGAGTCGCTGCGAGTTGCGGATCTTGTTCATATCGTCATGCCCCTTCTTCCTCGATTTTACTCTATTACCAATTCTCCTTTAGTATTTCCAAATGAGATCCACCTGTTAGTTTCTTATGTGCAGTATCATTTGAATGGGCAAATGAAATTTGGTGTGGGGAGTCATTTCTTATGTGATTTTGCTGAAAGTGTGCCGATTTACGTGCAACCATCGAATCACTTTGCTCTTCCAATGGATCCTGCAACTTCTATGATTATGGTCGGACCTGGAACGGGAGTTGCTCCTTTCAGGGCCTTTATGCAAGAAAGAATTGCAATGCAGGCCAAAGGAAAGCATTGGCTGTTCTTTGGAGAGAGAAATCGCCATACTGACTTTTACTATGAAGCTTACTGGACTGAGCTCGAAAAGCAAGATCGATTGCATCTAACCACTGCTTTTTCTCGCGATCAGGCAGGAAAAGAGTATGTTCAACATAAGATGCTAGAACATAAAAAAGAGCTCTGGAAATGGATTTGCGATGGGGCTTTTCTATATGTTTGCGGAGACGCGAATGAAATGGCAAAAGAGGTCGATGCCTCTCTTCAACAAATCGTGAGGGAAGAGGGACATTATTCCGATGAAGATGCTATGCATTACATCAAAAAAATGCGCCATGAAAGACGGTATCTGCTGGATGTCTATTGAACAGTAGTGACAATTGCAAAACACTGCAGTCCATCTCCACAACCAAAATCAGTTAACCCATCCCCTGATGTGGCGGTGATTCCAATTTCAGACATCTGAATGCGAAGAATGCGGGCAATATTTTTGCGCATTTGTTCAATTGCGTTTTCAAAATATGGCCGTTTTCCTTCAATGGAGATTGCGACGTGTACAATGGTTTGATTTCCAAGAGTCTGCAAGGCTTTTTCAAGATAGACTTGGCTATCAGTAATTCCGTCTTTTCTGCAAAGATCTCTTGCAATGCCTCCAAGAATTGAGACATTGGATAAGGAGGTAATGCTGTTGCAAATTGCATGGTAAACTACGTCACCGTCTGATTCTGCATCAAGACCGGGTGTGTCTTCGAAAATAAGGCCCCCAATGATACACGGCTTTGATGAATCTTCGGGGAGAAATCGTCGGCTATTTTGTCCGATTCCTGTGCGATAAATAGGGTTTTTCATATAACTTGATGGTGCAATTATATCGCATCTAGTGCTTAATTGTCATATAAGGTATAAGATATTGGCTATCAGATACATGCGAATAAAAATAAGTTGGTTTTGTCTGGTTGTAGGGATTTGTTGTCTCTCTTCTTTTGCTTTAAGGGCACTCAAACGCTATCGCCACACGCCTCCATTTAATATTGAAATTCTTGCACGAAATGGATCGCCATTTACGAAAGACTATGAGGGTTTAGAGATAAACGATCAGGTATTTCATTATTTAGGCCATGGCGATCAGTCGATCGCTTTCGAGAATCAAGACAAACGTATGTGCTTAAGTTTTTTTTAAAAGATAGTCTGCAGAAGCATAGGGTGATTCCCAAACTGAGCATTCATTGGAGAAAGAAACAGGCAAAAAGAGTTGAGGTGAGAAACAGAAAACTTGATCGTGCACTCAAGAATTATTCTGTAGCATTCGAAAAGATCAAAGAGAAAACCGGAATGATTGCGATGAATTGTTATCATAGAAAACTTCCAAAGGTTACCTTGATCGATTGGCAGAACCAAAAACATATTGTTGATCTGACTGGTATCGCATTCATTATTCAGCGCAAAGCAGTCCCTGTTTCTAAGAAATTGGAATTTGCATCAAATCCAGAATCAGTCATCTTTTTATTGCGTGAATTCATTGAGAAACAAGTGAAATGCGGGTTTGTTGATATAGAGCCTAAATTTGTCAGCGAAAATTATGGTTTTGTGGATGATGTGCCTGTGTATATTGATTTAGGGAGAATTGAATATCGAGAAGAAGTGCGCAAAAATCCAGAGGCAGAAATCCAAAGAATGAGAAGACATTTGGATAAATGGGCAAAAAAACCATCTTAATATATAGTGAGAAGCATGAGTATTTTGAGAATTTCTGGTGGAAAAAGTTTGCAGGGCAGTATCAAAGCAGCTGGTGCAAAAAATGCAATGACAAAGCTTCTTGTCGCTTCGCTCATTTCTGATAAGAAGTGCACTTTTTATAATGTTCCCAATATTGGAGACGTAGAAATTACATTGAATCTATGTCGAGAAATTGGTTCTGAAATCCATTGGGACAAGGAGAGCAAAACGCTAGAAATCACAACACGCGAATTAAAAACTTCTTATGTTCCTCAAAAATATTCAGGGGCAAATCGAATCCCTATTTTGATGATAGGAGCACTTCTTGGTCGAACCGATGAAGACATCATTGTCCCCACAATTGGCGGAGATTTGATTGGTGCAAGACCTGTTGATTTCCATATTCAGTCGCTCAAACAACTCGGCGCTTTCATTGAATATCGGGAAATGAAAAAAGAGGGAGCATACCTTGCTCAAGCCCATCATGGGTTGAAAGGCTGTATTATTTCGTTACCTTACCCATCCGTCGGGGCTACAGAAAATACGATATTAGCAGCTGTGCGCGCAAAAGGAACAACTCTGATCAAAAATGCAGCCATTGAACCTGAGATTTTAGATCTGATTCTTTTCTTACAAAAACTCGGGGCCAATATTACAGTCGATACAGATCGAACCATTCGGATTGAACATACTGATCAATTCAATGAAGTTGAGCATACTGTCTTAACGGATCGGAATGAAGTTGCGTCATACGCAATGGCTGCCATTGCAACGAAAGGGCGCGTTTTTATTGAAGGTGCAGAGCATATTCATATGATTGCATTCTTAAATAAAATTCGTGAAATGGGTGGCGGTTTTCATGTAAAGAAAAATGGCATTGAATTCTTCTATGACAAAGAGCTTAAAGGAGGCATTCAGATTGAAACGGATGTACATCCCGGTTTTATGACCGACTGGCAACAACCCTTCGTCGTCCTTCTCACGCAAGCAAAAGGCACGTCTGTGATTCATGAAACTGTCTATGAGAATCGCTTTGGATACACGCAAATGTTAAAAGAAATGGGCGCAGACATTGATCTCTTCACTCAGTGTCTTGGTGGAAAAAATTGCCGCTTTGCTTCGAGTAATCATATTCATAGTCTCATCGTAAAAGGGCCAACTCCTTTAAAAGCGAGAGAATTTTCAATTCCCGATCTCCGTGCCGGATTTGCCTATGTCATGGCAGCTCTTTTAGCTCCAGATGTCAGTACAGTCTCCAACGTCGATTTTCTCGACCGGGGTTATGAAGATTTAGTCGAGAAACTCGTATCACTGGGTGCAGATATCTCGCGGCAGCCTATCCCTATAAAAAAAGGGAAGACTCTAAGGAATATTTTAGAACCTGTTTAGAATCAGTTTGATTGACAAGTGCACTTGGAGGGGGGTAAAATACCTCTCCTATGTCTATTTGGCGCCAAATACAGAGGGAGAATTTTACCTCTCTTTCCTCCTTGCTCAAGTTTCTCGAAATTGAAGAGAAATCCCAATTTGACACGGATCCAAAATTTGTTTTAAATCTTCCCAAACGTCTTGCTGAAAAAATTAAAAAAAATACACTAAACGATCCTATTTTAAGGCAATTTGTTCCTTTAATTGATGAGAAAGTTGTAGCGCCGGGATTTGTCATGGATCCTGTGGGTGATAAGACTTTTTGTAAGACAGGAAAGATTTTGCAGAAATATCGCGGACGCGCTCTCATTTTAACGACGAGCGCTTGCGCAATGCATTGCAGGTTTTGCTTTCGTCAAAACTTTCCCTACGAGACGAAAGCAACATCATTTGATGAGGAAATCGCATTTTTAAAGAATGACCCGACAATTGAAGAGGTGATCTTAAGTGGGGGAGATCCTCTTTCTTTAAGCGATCAATCACTTTCAAACCTTTTCCATCGTTTAGACGCAATTCCTCATATTCAAAGAATTCGTTTTCATACCCGTTTCCCGATCGGAATTCCAGAGCGAATTGATGACTCTTTTCTCAATATTCTCGCGAATAGTCAAAAGGCAATCTATTTTGTGATTCATTGCAATCACACTCTAGAATTAGACGAAGATGTCATTGCAAGTCTTAAAAAAATTCAAAAATTGGGCATCCCTGTTTTAAGTCAGTCAGTATTACTGAAAGACGTGAATGATGATGAACAGACGCTTTTCGAGTTATTTCAGAAGATGGTGAATTGTGGAATCATTCCCTATTATTTGCATCAATTGGATCTCGTAATTGGGGCGCAACATTTTATGGTGTCTGATCAAAAAGCTACTGACTTGATTCACTATCTAGAGCAAAATCTTTCCGGTTATGCAGTTCCTCACTTAGTTCGAGAAATTACGGGTCAAAAAGGTAAAACTAGAATTTATTAATCAATTGTAAATTCTCGCAAGAAAAAAGGAGAGGATTTAGAAAAATATTCGTTTGCAAAATGGCAATCATCTCTGCACGTGTAGACGATTTGACTGCCAGGGAACTTTCTTTCACAACGTCGTGAAAAAGCATGCCGCGATGTACTGATCCATAGATGATCAATTCACGTTCACTCCTTTTTTTGGTCACAAAAAAATTGAATAAAACGCAAAAAAATTTCTAGAAAAACTTCTGTTCTTTTTTTCTTAATTTTCATAGCATTTCAGTCTTAACAGGATCGAAAAATGCATTGGGATGTGCAATCTTTATCACATTATGAATACTTTGTAGACGTTGACAGAGATGTTGCAATTTTGAAGTTGCGAACTTTTGAAATTATGAAACATTTAGAAGGCTGGTGTTCAGAAAAAAAGGCTTCTATTCTCTTAGATTATATTCTTCGCATAAAACCTGATCGAGTCGTTGAAATTGGGGTGTTTGGTGGTAAGTCCCTGATTCCCATCGCTTTATGTCTTAAAGAAAATGGAAAGGGGAAAATCTATGGGATCGATCCTTGGGATAATTTGGCTTCGATTCATGGCATGTTGGATGAAGCAAATAAAACTTGGTGGAATCAGATTGATCATCAGAAAATTAAGTGGGGCTTAATTGATAAAATTTGGCAATTGGGGCTCAATGATCAAGTCGAACTTTGGCAAACCACATCAGCCGATTCTTCTTCCATTCCAGACATTGACATTTTGCATATCGATGGAAATCACTCTGCAGAAATGTCCTATGAAGATGTCATTAAATGGGTTCCTTTAGTGAAAAAAGATGGTTTAATCATATTCAATGATATGAATTGGACTGAAAATGGAATCATTACGACGAAATCCGCAATTGAGTGGCTAAATTCCATTTGTCACCGGCTTGCAGAATTTACAGATGAAGGCGAAGAGTGGGGAATTTGGGTGAAAAAATGAAAAACCTTTTTTTTTTCTCTTTTTTTATTGCGTTTTAGCTGAAGAAATTGACTTAAGCCCATTTGAGAAGTCTGTTTATAGTCTAGATGGCGAAGATGGAGTTCTTGCGAAAATATTTCAAGAAATACACATCTCTAACAAAATCTGTTTAGAGCTACAGGATTATACAGAAATTAGAAGAAGTAATTCGTTTTTTCTAAAAACACAAGGATGGAGAACAATCTTTTTTAATGAACATCTTCATGTCCCCGAACTCGATGTTTATCAAGAATTCGTTTCTGAAAGAAATATAAATGAGCTTTTTGAAAAACATCTCATCCCTTACCAAGTTGAGCTCTTATCATTTGATTTAAATAATAACTATTTTACATGGGAAAGACTCGATAAAAAATACAAACCAAAGATTGTTATCATCCCTTACAAATCTTTAGATGGCTTTCTTTCAAATGACAAAGAGAGCATTGCTTCTTTTTATCAGTTAGGCAGATCAAAAGGTTACTCACTAGTCTATGCAGAAAAAACAGGAAAAAATCTGTTTTTTATTAGAGATGATCTTCTCAAGCAAAAAAATATCTCATTTAAGAATATGAATCATATATCGGCTATCTTTCGCTATCCGATGTTTGATCCATCGATAGAAGACGAATATGAGTATGATCTTCCGTTTAGATCTTCTAAATTTACAGTACAGAACGAACCAAACAGAAAGCTTCAGAAGTACTTAGAGCAATTCCCTTATGAGAAATATACCGTTTGTGAAGTCAAAGGATTAGGGTTGTTTTACATTGATGATCTTCCTGATTCGATTAAGTGGCATCTTCGCAGAGGCATATATTGGGAATCGGGGATCGGAGAGCTTGTCAAAAAATATACGCGAGAAGGAACTATCGCTATTGACATTGGAGCACATATTGGTATTCACACAATCACAATGTCTAAGAAAGTAGGCTCAACTGGTCGTGTGATCTCTTTTGAGCCACAATTCAAAATATTTAGAGAGCTCTATCAAAATATAAAGTTGAATGCATGCGATCATAATGTCATTCTTTTGCGTAATGCTTTAGGAGACTATGAGGGTCAAGTAGAAATGTCTATTCGTAATCCTGAAAATGAGGGAGGTACTTCTATTGGTAGGGACGGTGATATTGCCGATATGCGTACTTTAGATAGTTTTAATTTGGACAATGTTTCCTTTATCAAAATCGATGTAGAATCATACGAGCTAAATGTTTTACGGGGGGCAAAAGAGACCATTCAACGCAATAAACCAGTGATTGTATTTGAGATCCTGGGAAATCATGATCTTGATCATTGCTCGGAGGAGCTAAAGATGCAATGCGAATCAACAATTGAATTTTTGCGCGCACTTGGATATCGAGTTTATCGAATTTATGGGAACGATTTTATAGCCTTAAATATATGAAATTATTGTTAATCATTTTAAGTTTTGCTTTTTCTCTAATAGCGAATCCTTTTGCAATTCACTATGAAGCCAAAGAGACTCTTGATCATCAAGATTATATCGCGATTCAAAACTTATTAAGATCCATTGATATAGATTCATTTCTTGAAGATCTTTATCCAGAAAATCAAGGATACACTAGTTACGAAGATTTTTATTCCCGGTGTTCAAGAAGCACAAAGCAAATTTTGATTGATGAGGAAAAAAGTCTTTTTCCGATCACAAAACTTATCAAGATTGGTCGTGGAAGTGATTGTTGTTTTACTTGTTGCGTTCCTTATGATGGTGTGCGTATCGCATTGATTGAATCAATGATTCAATCACTTCAAGAAACAGGCTTTAATGGTTATTTTTTATATCTCACAGGAGGATTTCCAAATCCCACTGGAAGAGAAATTCAATATGTTGGAGTCCCTTATAGTTTTAAAATTTTTATGATGCTTGATGCTTACTACAGAGGATTTAATAAAGTAATGTGGATTGATTCCGCTTGTCTACCGATCAGAGATCCGACGCCACTCTTTGAATGGATGGATTCGACAGGATCCTTTCTTTACGGATGGCATTCTTTTCCTTGGGCGTGGCGATATATTTTGCCCTCAACGAGGGAAATTTTAAAAAATACGACTGGTGTAGATGTACTCAATACACCGTACGTTTGCACTCGAGTTTTCGGATTGAAAATGAATGCGGAAAGAGCGAAACATTTGATTCGAGAATATTATGATTTAGTGCTTTTAGGCACTCCTTTCCTTTCTTGTTATCCTGAAGAATTTGTGATTACAGCAATCTTAGGGAAGTCTGAATACCAAGCATGGAAACTCTATCCGTTTGACGTTCTGAGAGGAGCTGAAAACGGTGAAAACGACAGCCAAGAAATGATTGATCAAAAAAGAGCTGAAGGATACTTTTTTTACCATCTTAAACATTGAGTTACAACGAACCCCAAGTTCAGGCCATGAAACATTTCATTTTAATCAATCTTCTCTTTTTCACCTCAATTTTAGCGATGAATTCAGAAGACAAAGAGTGTCTTTTTGTGAGTTTGGGTTCGCACTGCGAGCCCTGTTCTTTTTTAAGGGAATTTAATCTTAGAAAAGCAGGGTATCCTTTTGATTGGATTGTCTCCTTTAATCATAGGGAATTTGTATCTATTTTAGATGAAAATTTTGGTCACTACTTGGATGAGCTCTATTTCATTAGACATCCAGAATATCCCGTTTTGATTGAAAATACGTACTACAAAATAGAATTTCGCCACGATTGGCCTTTTCAAGATTCGGTTCTGAATTTAGAGCGAGAAGCTGAGCAAATAGAAGGTATGAGACTGAAGTATGACAGAAAAATAACTCGATTTAGAAATTTGAATGATTATAAAGGGAAGGTTTTTTTCATTCGAACTGCTTGGGATTTGTCATTAGATTCGAACCATTTCTGGAATACAGGCGGGATAGAGAAAATCACATATTGGCAGGCAGCAGAGTTAAAAGATGCACTCAAGCGTTTTTTCCCATCCTTAAATTTTGATCTAGTAATTGTTAATTACGCCGAAGAAAATACACCACCAATTGAAGGAATTGATGGTGTGATTGAGTTTAAGATTCGAAAATCTAATAAATGCGAAGATTATCGAAATATGTACAACTTTTTAACGTACTCTTCTCAGAATCGTTAGGCCATTGTTATTCTCATAGCGCTCATGAAGAGTCCACTCAGGATGACGAGATAGAAAGTCTTGAACAGCAGGCCATAAACCTTTTTTGTTTCGATCGATGAATACTGGATATTCGGATTTATTTCCTTCATAACTTAAACAATCTCTATATTCAAAAGTCTGGCTTGTATCATGCATTCCGATGTACTTACGCGCTTTTGAGGAAAACTTTTCAAGTTCATAAGAGAGATGAGCATATGTGTGAAGCGTATCAATGAAAAGAAAATCTACAGGCTCAATATCAATGTCCATATCGTTTGCTTGCCAAAAGTCAAAAGCAATGCCATTCGCCTCTGTTAATTCTTTTACAAGGTCGTAGACATGAGGCTGAGGATATCCTAAATCGACACCTAAAAAAGAACGATGTAATGAGCAATTCTCCGAAAGTCCCAAAATAAGGCCCCAAGAAGAAACGACATTCCTAACTCCCAATTCAACGACAGAATCACATTCGCTTGCAATTCTTCTCAAAGCAGGAAGGTGTTCATTAATATCTGAAGGGAGAAGGCAATGGATGGTGTATTGATTTTGAAGCTCAAGTTTCGCTTCTTCAGCTGGTAACGAGGCTGAAATATGATTCGAAAGTGTTAAGAGAAATAAGAGGCATATTAGTTTTTTCATAAGGTTCCTTGATTAAAAAACATAGACACTACCAGAAAAAATTTTTTTCTATCAAATATTTCCTTTGATCAATAGGATTGTTCAGTAATGTATTTGGAGTAAAACATGAAATGTGAAAAATTTGTCGGATTTCTATTCTTCTTTTTGTCTTTGCTATTTACTACTTCACTACAGTCTTTAAATACAGAAGAATTCTTTCGAAAAGTATCACAACCAATTCCGCAATGGATGCAAGAGCAAATCGATGCAGATTTAAATCCTTTTACGACAGAACTGAGTGAAGAGTCTCTCGATCAATTTTTTAATAGTGGTAATTATGGGCTTTTTAGAATTCGAATTATGAATGGTCATATGACTATTGAGAAAGGAGAGTTTGCTCAACAGCATGGCGCTGCGGATTGCATCATTCCACATTTTTTTGGGCTCAATCATTTAATTACCCTACCAGATCTTGACATCCTTATTTCTGCAGGAGATGGGATTGGATGTCGAGCGAATGGTCCTGCTCTTCCTATTTTTACCATTTCTAAATGTAAAGAGGATAAAGGAGTCATTTTGCTTCCTGACTGGTTTGCTCTTCAGGGTTATGAATCCGAGAAATCGTGGGTATTATGGGGAAACCAGCAATATCCATGGAGTGTAAAGAGAGATGTTATGTTCTTTCGAGGAGGAGATTCTGGGATTTTGGATAATTCAAGTTACGAAGCTTGGAAAAAATCACCTAGACCAAGACTCGTCGCATTATCTATCAAGTACCCTCAAATAGTAGACGCTAAATTTGCTTTAAGCCTGCATCATAAACAGTTTTTTGGTGAGGCTCAAAGAGATGGATATATTGGCGATTATGTTCCGATGAAAGACTATGTGTGGAATAAATATCTGATCGACATCGATGGAAATTGCGCATCTGCCCCAAGACTTGGTTTAATCCTTCATTCAAACTGTGTTGTCTTCAAAGCAGTTACAAATTCAATGCAGTGGTTTTATAAAGCATTAAAGCCATATGTCCATTTTATTCCTGTGAGAGAGGATTTTTCTGATCTTTTTTCTCAAATGCTTTGGGCTAAAGAACATGAAAAAGAATGTATGCAAATCTCTAGAAATGCACAGAAATTAGCCAGTGAAGTTCTTTCGCAAGAGGCAATTTACGAATATTTATATCGACTCTTGATTGAATACGCAAAGCGTCAAAGACAGCAATATGATCTTCAAACGAACAGTATGATGTAGGGATTCAATGAGTAAAATCGTCATTGCTATATTGTTTTGCTTTGGCTTTCTTCAAGCGAAGGGAAAAGAGGATATTCTTAAAGATCAAGTATGCAATATTCTACCTTCTTTGGAAGGTTGGTGTAGTAAAGAGAAAGCTTTGAACTTCATTGACTTAGTCCTTGAAGTTAAGCCGAATGTCTGTGTTGAAATAGGTGTTTTTGGAGGGGCTTCTCTTTTTCCGGTTGCTTCTGCTCTCAAATTTCTCGGAAAAGGAATTGTTGTTGGGATTGATCCTTGGGAAAGAAGCGAATGCATAAAGCATTATCATCCAATTAAAGAGCGAGACGATTATATATGGTGGAGCTGTTTAGATTTTAATAACATCTATGATTCATATTGTATGATGTTGAGACGTAATGCCTTAGGCGATTTTTGTATTTCCATTAAATCAACTTCTGAGCGCGCGGCTAGTTTTTTAAAAGATATCGATATTTTGTACATTGATGGGAATGCAAATGAGCAAGTTACCGTGCAGGATGTAACATTGTATTTACCGCGCGTTTTAAGTGGTGGATACATATGGATTAATAATGCGCATTGGCCCCAAAGAGAAAAAGCGATTTATCTACTTGGCGAATCTTGTGATTTTGTAAAGTCAATTGATAACGGAAGTTGTCTGCTATTTAAAAAGAAATAAAATGCTTTTCGTTCTTTGTTTTTTTATTACTTCTATCCTTGCTAAGGATGCAATTCAAGATACACAGCATTCTGAGTATGTATTGGCTGAGCGCTATGAGCAATTAGGGGATTGGTCCAAAGCTCTCTCTCTGTATCTTGAAGCGTTTCAAGCAAATCCTGAAAAATCAGAACCGCTGCAAAAAATTTCCTCATATTATCGGCATCATGGAGACAATCAGCTTGCGTATATTTTTGCAAAATTAGGTTCTATATTATTCTCCTCGTATCAATTTGAAGAGGATCTTTCGATTGTCTCTTATTACACCGGTCGCAAAGAAGATGGTTACATTGCAGCAAGCAACTTAATGACTCGTAAAGATGCGCCTTGGTGGGTCAAGAATCAAGCTTCAAAAAATATTCTTTTTTACGTGGACAATCTTCCAAATACACAGTTTCAGCCAATTAGCTTAGACTTGCCGTTCGTGAATGATGAAACGGAAGAGCAATACCATCCGATGAATCCTTCTATTTTGAAAACAGAGGATGGATATCGAGTGATTTGTAGAACGGTGAATTACACGCAAACAGGTGCAAAGATTTTCCAGACAAACGATCCGGAAGGAATCTACCGAACAAGAAATTTCCTTCTCACTTACGACCGTTTTTTTAATCTTCTTTCTCAAGAAGAGATTGATGAGTGTTTGGAAAGAAAAAAATCGCATCCAATATCGTTGGTTCAGGGACTTGAAGATGCCCGCATTTTTCAGTTCCAAAATGAAGATTGGTTTACATGTACAACGAGAGACGGAAATGTCAGTGGTGTGCCTCAAATTGTTTTATGTAAGATTGGAGAGATGGGCGAGGTTGTGCAATTTATTCCGTTGAAAGGGCCCGATGTAAATCGATGCGAAAAAAATTGGCTTCCTTTTATCAAAAATAATGAAATACAAATCATTTACTCTTCAGATCCATTTGTAGTTCTTCGTCCTGACTTAGAAACAGGAGATTGTAAAAAAGCATTCGAATATGAACCTACATCTGATTTTTCAGCGTTTAGAGGTTCAGCTTCACCGATCGTTTTTGAAGATGGATATTTGATGATGGTTCATGAAGTGAGCTTTTTGAAAGATGGTTCACGTGCGTACTTACATCGATTTGTCCTTTTAGATGAAAATTTGCAAATTCAAAAAGTTTCAAAGCCGTTTACTTTCACACATATTGGAATCGAATTTTGTTGTGGGATGACTTTAAATCACGAAGAAGATCAAATCATAATGACGATCGGGATCGAAGATAACCAAGCGATGTTGGTATTTCTTGCAAAAGAGGAATTCAAAAATTTTGTAAATTAGGTGACTTATGCATTTTTTATTGTTCTTGTTTTGTGCTTTTTTTCTGGACCTTGCAGCGGAGAAAAAAAAGTACAATTTTTGTGTTTGCGCCTTGTTTAAGAATGAGTCAAGAAACATTCGTGAATGGATTGAATACCATCGTTTGATTGGTGTGGATCATTTTTATTTGTATGAGAATAGTGCGAATGATGGTTTCATGAAAGTGTTAAGACCGTATATCAATCGCAAATTGGTTACCCTGATTCCATGGCCAGATAATATAGAAAAAGAAGAAGGCGAAAATTTATTTAAATGGTCGTTGAGCACACAAGTTCCAGCATATGAAAATGCAATCGTCTTGCACGCAAAAAAAGAAGCTGAGTGGTTAGTTTTTCTAGATATTGACGAGTTTATTTTGCCAGTTGAAGGAACGATGACAGAATTACTCGAGCAATATCGCGATTATTCAGAACTTGAAATGGACACAGAATTTTTTGAAGCTGCTAGAAGCACGACACCCACAAAAAATTTAGTCATTGAATCTGTAGATATTACAAAGCCTCCGAAAGTACAGCTCGCTGAATGTGTGAAAAAGAGTATTTTTAAACCTGAGAAGATTATTGGGTCTCAGTGGGCTCCTTACCGGTGTCTAGTGGGAGATCAAAAACAATCTCTTCAATTAGATAAAAATATTGTTCAAGTGAATCGATATCTCAATCGAAATAAAAGAACGATCGAAACAAAAAGAAAATTGTATATTGATCAAAGAAACACCAAGTCATCCGATGTCAATGAAATCTTGAATTCAGGATATGACATTGAAGATCAGCAAAGAGTCATTTATCGATTTGTTCCAGAGGTCATGAGACGTCTGAGTGCTCAATATTAATAACCTGATAGTCAGGATATGAAAAGAGGGCCAAGGAAGTAAAATACAGCGTATAGAATGATTGTTGGAGTGAGAGCTGCTAAAAAGAGCTGCAGTGTGCTTATCCCGTCTCGAAAATGGGGTTTTAAGATTGCATAACCAGCAGGGTTTGGTGCATTTGCAATGACTGTCAATCCGCCACCTGCAATGATGCCTGTGAATATTGCATATTCGAATATTTTTCCCCAGCTTGGAATGAGAGAGGCAAGATAAGAAATAGCTGTATTGTCTGTGAAACCGGCAAGACCAATTGTGATCCCCATCACTGAAAGAGGGGATCTTCCATATAAAAGATCAACGACCCACCAACCTTGTAGCCCCCCGTGGATGACAAGTCCTGCAAGAAAGAGTCCGATCAGCATTGGATGTCGTACGCGAATGGGATATTGATGATCGCGGGTTAATTGATGAAATCCTAAATAAAAAAGAAAACTCGCGATGAAGACTGCAGAATAGTGCGAAATCCATACAGTCAGTACGATAAATAAAACGTGGATACATGTAATCCAATGGGGGACTTGAGTTTCACCCAAATGATTTGCGCTTGAAGTTTCTCTTCTTTTTTCAAGTAATTGAATCTCTTTTCGAAAATATAACCAATAGACAAAGTTCGAAAGGAGAATTCCAAGTACTGCCTTCCATCCAAAGATGAGTAGCAAATCTACATTTGTCCAATGCCAACAATGAGATAAAACAAGAACTGCGGGGGAAGCAAAATTTGTTAATACACCGCCAACAGAAACATTGACAAAGAGAAGGCCGAGTGTCGCATAAGCTAGTTTTTTGCTGGGATGATACACATAAAACTGTTGCGCAAGCAACATTGCGCAAAGAGTCATTGCGCCGACTTCTGTAATCAGTGAGCCGAGAATAGGACCGATTGTCAGAAGAACAAACCACCAAGCCGAGAGTGATCCACCTAGAAAAGTTGCACACCAATTCATTGTCTTTTTTGCAATATTGACAATAGGTCTTGATGCTGTAAGAGATAAAATGACAACGACGAATAATGTTTCGGTGTAGTCGCGTGTATTGATATATTCAAGGGCTGTTGATGCATTATAAAAAAATGCCATTGCGAGAAACAGTGGAATTGCCCAAAAAGCGAACACAACTTCAACTTGCGATAAAAATAGTAGAATAAGAATCGGTATTGTGCGTTTACGCGCTTTGCTTTCTAATGTTTCTGCCCATTTTTGAAGACGATAGGTGGAGAGCGTGTGTGCAATGGCAAGAAAGAAAATAATGGCTGAAACAATATGGAAAGGACTCATCTCAAGCATTTCCAGCTGTAGAACAGATGGATGTTTAAGACAATCAAACTTAGCTGGTTGTTTTTCTATTTGGGCAAATAGCATTCAATTGTGGATATATCACAAGTGATTTACAGCATCAACAAAAGAAATCCATTGATCAAGGTTCATCATTTCAGGTCTCGCATCCTCACGTACATTCACGGACAGAAGCGCTTTTCTAATTTTTTCTGGGCTTGCAAATTCTTGGAGTGAGCGACTTAACATTTTTCTTCGTTGCTGAAAGGATCTGCGCATATAAGGAAAAAAATGTTCTTTTTTTAAGGGTTCTTTGCCGACTAAATGGATCACAGCAGAATCCACATTGGGTTTTGGGAAAAAACAGTTTGCAGACACTGTAAATTGACTTTTTAAATGGGCATAATATTGAGCAAATAGTGATAAAGATCCAAAATCTTTTGTTCCATTCTTCGCAAATATTCGATCTGCGACTTCTTTTTGTACCATTAAAGTCAGTGACTGAAAAGGATGAGCAAAACACTTTTCAAGAAGGGGAGTTGTAATATGATAGGGAAGATTTGCGACGACTTTTTGAAAGGGAATTTGCTCTAATGGAAATTCAAGCGCGTCGGCACAATGAACAGTGAGCCTTTGATCTTCGGTCTGGAGACGATGAAGCGCCTTTGCGAAAATTGGATCTTTTTCAATGCAGTAGACAATCGCTCCTTTTTCTAAAAGAAGTGTTGTTAAAGCGCCAGGCCCTGGACCTATTTCTAAAACAACGTCCCCTTTTTGGATGTCTGCAGTGTGTATGATTTTTCTCACCACGTTCTGATCGATGAGAAAATTCTGTGATAATCCCCTTTTCGGCTGAGTTCCTAGTTCATTGAGGAATGTAAGTAACTCAGCAAAAGTCATCAGTGTAACGTAAAGGGGTGAAAATCTTTTGGAATATTTTCGTCAAATGGATAGCTTTTGCGAAGTTTTTCCAAATAGGCAGCAGATTCTTGAACAACAGCCTTTTGAATCAACTCGTTGCGCAAATCAAAGGCCAAATTTTCAAATTGCGGTGCCGGATGTATGGTTTTTTCACTTAAGTAAAAAATACGAGCTACAGGCTGGTTATCCGATTTGTTCTTCTGGACAACAGGCTTGCTATAAGTTCCTGGAGATAAAGAAGTTAGAGCGTTTTTGTGGGCGTCTGATAATTCTTTATCCTTGGCTGAAAATTCTGCAGACACTTGAACGGTGGGGTCGAGTTCCTGAAGAAGAGAAAGAGAAAATTCAGTTGTCAGTGCCTTTTCAGTTAATAGTTTATGCATTTGACTGGCTCTTTCTTCTGCATTTTCACCGCGAATGACAATGACTCGATATTTCAATTCGTCAAAGGCAGGATTTTCCTTGATATGGATTCGATAGGCTTGTCGAATATCTTGAGGGGTAACCTGATTCATGGCCTTGGATTGGATAAACCACCAGCTCATTCTTTGCACAATGAGTTCATCTTTCAAAATTTTCCAAGCTTCATCATAAGAGAGCCCAATTTTATCCAAAGTGAGCATGATATTTGGACCAAAGCGAGTTTCCATTTCTTGGCGGATTTCACCATCACCGAGTGGAATTTGCTTACTTTCCGCTTCAGTTAACATCAATTGTTGATCGATCATTTCCATGAGTACATGACGCCAGCTTGTATCATAAAATTGAAAACGCGCTTGCGCAGAGTTTGCATACTGCGGATAATTTTTATGGAAAGCCACGTCCATTTTCTTTTTTACATCAAGAACAGAAATCGTGTGTCCATTGACTTTTGCTAAGATTGAATTTTGTACGGCGATTTGTTGAGTATCTGAGAAATCAACCGGTGGAATGGCAGCAAAACAACTAAATGTAAGAAGGAGATAAGGCAAGTATTTCATAGGCTATGACTATAACAAAACAACCATTTTAAAAGTAGCGCAGAAAAAACCATCCATGCCCCCCTCTTTAGGCAATAGTAATGTGGGTTCTTTCTCCAAGGTCAGTGGAAAATTTTTGAGAATGTATTCGACTTGATGTTCATTCTCCTGAGGAAGTAAGCTGCACGTTGCATAGACTAAACGTCCCCCGGGCTTCAAATATGCAATTGATTTTTTGATAATATTTTTTTGAAGCGAGGAGAGGTGCTCGATCATTTCATGATTGATTTTCCATTTATGGTCCGGATTTCTTCGAATGGTTCCTGATCCTGAGCAGGGAACATCGAGAAGAATCCAATCGCAGGGGCGCAGTTTTTTTGGATCTAAAACAATCTGCCCATTTTGAATCCCAGCGCGTTTCATTCTTTTGCGTGCTTCGTAAAGCGCTTCTTTTCGAACATCATGAAGATAGATTTGACCCTTGCCTTGAAGACGATGCGCAAAAGCAAGAGTTTTGCCTCCGGAGCCACTGCAATAATCTAAGACGACTTGACCGGGCCTTGCCTCAACTTGTTCGGCAATGTATTGACTTCCTTCATCTTGAAGTTCAAAAAGGCCTTCCTTGAATTCAGGCAGGGCAAAAAGAGGCTCTCTTTTTTGGAATTGAATTCCCATATTTCCGCATGGCGAAATAGAGAACTTTTCTTTCCATTTTTGTAAAAGATCGTCACGCGTTGTTTTTAAAAGATTTACGCGCACAGTTGTTGGCGCGCTTCTGTTCAGAATTTCCCCGAGCGAATCTGCTTTTTTCTCCCCAAAATGGATGCAGAACTGTTCGTAGAGGTATTCTGGCATTCCTAATTTAACGGCATTGGGAATAGAAGGATCTTTTTTAATTTCTGCCCAATCGATCGTTTGATAAAAATGAAGAGGATCGGCTGGCGAGAAAAATTCAATCAGGCTTTTCCATCGGATCATACCATAGATCGTATCGCCCATGATTCTTCGATCTTTGGATCCTAAGCTCTTTGTGGCTCTAAAGTATTGACTTAATAGAAGATCAAGAGGCTTATTTGTTTCCGAAAAAAGTTTTAAAAAAAGCCTTATATGTCGATCAATAAACGGTTGATTCATGCAAATAATATATCTGATCCCTAGAAAAATATCAGTTTATTTGTCATTCTGAAATAATGAAGCTCATTCGACTTGGTGTACTTACCCTTTCTCGCTTTTTTACCAGCGCCGCATTTATTGCTGGGGCGGTAAAAAATTTTATTACTTGGCACGAAACAGAAAGAAACCTGATCAGCGCTATGTCTGATTGGCAAGAACATTTTGGTGTTTCGCAGGAAATGCAAGTGTTTTTTTCAATTTTCATTTCCTGGTCTTCCGCATTATTGGTACTCGCAAGTAGTTGTATGCTGATGGGAGGGCTGTTTGTTTTGCTCGGGGTAAAAGAAAAGTTGGGAATTGGGTTGCTCATCCTGTTTCTAATCCCCGCAACAATCCTTTATCATCCCTTTTGGTGGGCCGAAGGGGTGACTCATGAATTGCAAACAATTTTGTTTTTAAAAAATTTGGCAATTCTTGGTTGCTTGATCCAACTTTTTATTCAAGGCGCTGCAAAACCAGTTCTTGGATTTGATGAAAGACCATCATCGATGAGATTCTAATGTTTTTCGTTGTGCTTAGCATCATTTTAGTTGCATTTGGGCACAACTCCTTGTTAGGCATCGGCGCTGCTGCGATTGGATATGCTTGCTTTTGGAATGTAGCTCTTCAAAAATTTACGAATACACGAGATCGTTTTTGGGCTTTTTTCGTTTGGTACGCGATTTGCTTAAGCGTGCAGTTATCTTGGCTTACGTCAACTCGGTATATGGGTTCAGGAATTTTAGTCATTTATGTTCTAGTCGTCATTGTATTCGCGCTCCAATTTGGCAGCCTTGCATTCTTTTTTAATACAAAGAATTTGTCATTCAGACGTTGTTTGGCGATCGCTGGTTTTTGGGTCATTTTAGAGTGGAGTCGTTTAACATATATTCCTGGGAACTGGATTCCTGTTGGCATGGCATTATCAACCACGTCTTATGCAATCCAATTTGCTGCTTTGTTTGGCGCATATGGGCTCTCATTCTGGGTCATGTTTGTTAATTCCTACGCTCTTTGCGCAAAAAATCGCATTGTTTGGACGTCTCTTGCGGCATTCCCTTACCTTTTTGGATGCGTTCAGCAGACATGGGTTCATTGGTTTGTTCGAGAAGAACAGACGCTCTCGATTGCACTGGTTCAAACGGGAATACGCCCAGAGCAAAAAGATCGTATGCATGGACATGCAGGCAGTTACATTCCGCCGATCAGCCAATGGGAAAGAATTTGGGAACAGCTTGATCAGGAAAAAAAAGTAGACTTGATCATTCTTCCAGAAGCATCTATTGGCTTGGGAGCGCATCATCCTTGTTATCCCATCGAAATGGTAGAAATCCTCTGGCAATATCATTTTGGTAAACAGGCTCTTCTAGATTTGCCTCCCCAGAAAGGGAAGACCGTCTCCAATTCCTATTTGGCTCAAAGCTTGGCAAATCATTTTAATGCAGATGTCATTTTGGGTTTTGTAGATGGAAGATATAATTCTGCATTTTGCTTTCATCCGGGGGATTTGCCATCTGAGAAAACTGAAAAACGCTTTTTAGTGCCTCTTGGAGAATATGTTCCATTTTCTGAAAATCAGTGGGTTGCCCATTTCTTTTCGGAACAATTTGGGGTCACAGATGCGTTTGACGTCGGCACTGAATCCAAAATTTTTTCCTCTCACTGCCCGATCGCTGCGTCCATTTGTGTCGAGGAGACATATGGCCAGTTTATGCGTGATTTGAGAAATCAAGGAGCGCGGCTTTTTGTCAATGTGACCAATGATATTTGGTTTCCGGCATCCCGATTGCCTGAGCATCATTTTCAGCTCGGGAAAATGCGATCAGCAGAAAATGGTGTTTATTCTTTGCGCTCTTGCAATACCGGAGTTACGGGTGTGATCGATTGCTGCGGAAGAGTCGTTGAAACAATCCCTGTTTCAGAAGAAAAAGTGGACGTTCTCTATACAAGTATTCCAATCAAATCATTTCAAACCCTCTATTCGTTTTGGGGAGATGGAGCCATTCTTTCCTTCAGTGCTCTTTGCTTGATATTCGGAATATATCGTCGAAGAAAATAATTCACAAAATCGAAGACCCAAAATGTGTCGCCATGCCAATGCCGCCAAAAATCAATTCTGGATTTGGTATTATTTATGTTGTTTGATACACTGTTTAGAAATGCAGAAGACTTTAAAACGTCCAATCTCGATTTCTGGCAAAGGGCTTTTTTCGGGCGAACAGTCTTCTATTACTATTCTTCCTGCACCGGTGAACACAGGAATTATTTTTCAACGAATTGATCTTCCAGGAACTCCTGAAATTCCTGCACTTTTAGAATTTGTACAAGATTCATCTCGATGTACTCGCTTAGGAGTGGGTCAAGCTAGCGTACTCATGGTTGAACACCTTCTTTCTTCTCTCTATGCATATGAAATTGACAATGTACGTATTTTGGTCAGCGGACCGGAAATTCCGAGTTGTGACGGAAGTGCAAAATTATTTGCTGAATGCATAGAAAATATTGGGATTGAGATTCAAGATCAACAAGCCTCCGTCTTAACAATTGAAAATCCTGTTTTTTATTCTCGTCGAGACGTGCATTTAGTGGTCATTCCAAATCAAGGATTTAAAATCAGTTACACGCTTCATTATCCACAGTCTGATCTTATTAAATCCCAATTTTATTCATTCGATGTGATTGCAGAAAAATATCGAGAAGAAATAGCTCCTTGCCGAACCTTTTCTCTTTACGAAGAGATTCTTCCTTTTATTCAAAGTGGCGTGATTAATGGTGGCGGTCTAGAAAATGCATTAGTCATTCAAGGAGATAAAATTTTGAATCTAGAAGGTGCTCGATTTCCGAACGAAATGGTTCGTCATAAAGTGTTGGATTTAATTGGTGATTTGTCTTTGCTTGGAAAACGCCTATGCGGTCATGTGATTGCAATTTGCTCAGGTCATGCATCGAACGTTGCGTTTGCAAAAAAGATCAGTTCTTATTCAGAAGGGGGTATCAATGTCTGAGGTATTAACGACAAGGCAAATTATGAAAATTTTGCCTCATGCATATCCTTTTCTTCTCGTAGATAAAATCATTTACCTGAATCTGGAAGAAAATGAAATCATTGGTTTGAAAAATGTGACTGTAAATGAGCCTCATTTTACTGGACACTTTCCCAATGCGCCTGTGATGCCCGGAGTATTAATCCTAGAAGCGTTGGCTCAAACAGGTGGAATTTTAGTACACCAAAAAGGGTACGATAAGAAAATTGCTGTTCTTTTGAACATTCTTGAGGCAAAATTCCGAAAAACGGTCCTGCCAGGGCACACGCTTCATTTGCATGCAAAGGGCTTACATATTAGCAGCACAGGGGGCAAAATGTCGGCAAAAGCTATGCTTGGGGACGTAGTGGCAGCGGAAGCGATTATCAGTTTTGCTCTCGTCGACAAAGAGAAATTATAAAATAAAAATACGAGAATCTATGCCGAAATCTAATATTCATCCACTTGCGATTGTAGAACCTGGAGCTAAAATAGGGCAAAACGTAACGATTGAACCATTTGCTGTGGTGAAAGGAACAGTGACCCTTCACGATAACGTTGTGATCAAATCGCATGCGTATATAGATGGAAACACGACAATTGGAGAAGGAACAATTATTTGGCCCGGCGCGAGCATTGGAACAAAAACACAGGATCTCAAATTTCGGGGTGAAACGACCTATGTGGTGATCGGGAAAAATTGCGAAATACGAGAATTCGTTACGATCAATTCATCCTGTCAAGAAAACTCCACCGTGCGCATCGGGGATCACTGTTTGATTATGGCCTATTGTCATATTGCGCATAATTGCGAAGTGGGAAACTATGTCGTCATGTCGAATAGCGCAATGTTAGCTGGACACGTCATTGTTGGAGATTATGCAATCATTGGCGGAATGACCCCTGTTCATCAATTTTCGCGCATCGGAAGTTATGCAATGGTTGGTGGATTTAGTCGGGTACCGAGAGACATTCCTCCTTACACAATTGGCGGTGGATTCCCTTATAAGTTTGGTGGAATCAATATCATTGGTTTAAAGCGCCATAAATTTCCTCTCGAAGTTAGGGCTGCGTTAAGTAAAGCATTCAAGATTACTTATCGCTGTGGTCTTCATCTAGAAGATGCAATGCAACAAGTGCAAAAAGAGATTGAACCGTTCAAAGAAGTACAGCATTGGATTGATTTCTGCAAAGCGTCGAAAAGAGGATTGATTGGTCTTGAAGGTGTTGCTACAGCGTTGGCGCAGGGCAGCGATGGTGAAGAGCAGTACTTTGAAGACTAAAATTGTTTACTTTGGGACGCCTCAGTTTGCAGCCAACGTTCTTGAATATTTAGCCCAGCAGAATGTTCCTATAGTCGGAATTGTGACTCAACCGGATCGACCAAAAGGAAGATCGAATGCTCTAGAACCATCTCCTGTAAAGAAAATTGCAGGTCAGTGTTTCCCAAATGTTCCCATTCTTCAACCCGAAAAAGCCTCTCAAGAGGAATTTCTTCAGCAGTTACAGTCTTTGAATGCAGATCTCTATGTTGTCGTTGCGTATGGACAAATTCTCACCCAAAAATTACTGTCCATACCGCCGAAAGGGTGTATTAATGTGCATGCAAGTTTGCTTCCGAAATATCGGGGAGCAGCTCCGATGCAAAGATGTCTCATGGCAGGAGAGCGGGTGACAGGCATATGTATTCAGAAAATGGTCAGACAACTGGATGCAGGAGATGTCATAGCAACTGCAAAGATGGAAATTCCGCAGAATATGAATTTAGGAGAATTAGAGACATCTCTTTGCAATATCTCTAAAACAGTCCTTTTGCAAGTGATTCGAGAGTTTGAAGACAAGATTCCTGATGCCATTGCGCAAGATCATTCCCTTGCTACATATGCATCGAAAATTGATCCAGCTGAAGGTGAAATTCATTGGGATGAACCCGCCGAAAAAATCCATCATTTAATCCGCGCATTCTCTCCCAAACCGGGTGCCTGGATTTGGCTGGAGCCGCAAGTAAAAAAGATGAAAATTCTTCGTTCAGAATTAATTCCTGATCAACAAGGAAAAGCGGGCACCGTTTTATCAAAGGATGGAATCGTAGCGTGTGGTCAGGGATCAATCCGCATACTTGAAGTGCAGCCAGAAGGAAAAAAATGTATGCATTGGGAAGACTGGTATCGGGGAACGAAAAATTTACTTTCTTTTTAAAAAAAACTTTTCATTATCAAATCAATCTGTATAATCTATGCCTTTTTTAAAGAAGGAAGGCATTATGTCAATATCATGTAGAATCGGTGACAAAAATTACACAATTCCATCGAATGCAAATAGCTCAAAATCAAACAGTGCTTTGATTTCAAATTATTTAGAATCCGCAGAAGGTGGGCCATTCCGTTTCAATCAACTTTGCGATAAAATTTGCGCGCTCATTGTAAGCTTGGATGTAAATCATAGCGAATATTTCAAAAATGCAGCGGGAATTTTAAGAAGTGGTTGGTCAATGACAATCCTACCAGGTCTTCCTGGTTTTTTTGCCAGAGCGTATGGCGCTATATCAGAACTTGCTAAGGCAACCGTTGCAATTCCTGGTGCATTCGGAAGAAAAGTGCTCAATGCAATCCAAGAGACGGCAACATGCGTATCGGCTGTTGCATATGCATCTGCTCCTTTCGTTAGCATTGCGAAAGATTCAGAAACAGTATCTAAAAAAATCTTGAAGGGTGCAGGCGTTGCAACAATTGTTGCGGATACTTGTGACTTAGTAAAGAATGGACAAGATGCTTTTTCAGCAAGAACACTTGCGAATAGAGTAGAAAAGCTTCCTGGCGTATCACCTGAGTTTAAAGAAGCTGTATCAACCACCCAAACATTCCATATTCTGAAAGTGATGAAATCTGTTTGCTCGGTTTCGAGTTTTATTTGCGGCCTAAGCTTCTTGTCTGCTTGCTTTTCTGGAGTCCCAGCACGAGCAGTCATAGCAGCAACGGTATCGCTCGCGGGTACGATGTTATCGATCGGGTCAAGCCTTTATGAAAAAGGGATGAAATATGAGCGTATAAAATTCTATAGCGAGAAGCACGTTCAACAAATTGTTCGTCAACCTGAACCACAAGTCCAAAAAATGAGTACACAGCTCTAGTGTCTTTTCTGGGGTGTCAAAATCACTTTTGACGCCCCGTTGTCTTGAGACCCCTTTTGTATGGATACGAAATTAAAAGAATCTGAATGGATTTTCGTAATCAGTATTCTTCTCGTCATGTTATCTATAGTCATCGTTGCAAAGATCAATGCAAAACGAACTGCATCAGCATTGGCAGCGCATCCCTTACCAACACATGAGCTATGCAAAGTAGAAATTGAAGGTGAGGTTTCTAAGCCTGGAACATATTTAGTCATGCCCGGAACAACTGTAAAGAAAATCATCAAAAAAAGTTTACCAACGCCATTTGCTGATTTAAAAAAAATAAACCCGGAACAAAGAATCGAACAATCGATGAAGATAACAATAGATTCTCTAAGTGAAATCATGATTACCATTGGAGGCAAGCAAATCTTTGTTCCAGCAGGAACCAAAGTTTGCCAACTAAAAAAGTATATTGATACAGGGGATCATAAAATCTTCAAAAGTCGTCGCCTTCTTAAGGACCAAGAAGTCATTCTTCTAGAAAAGATATAGTCGCATTTCGCGTAAATTTTTAAAAAGCTTGCACGAAAATCGCGATTGCACTACTATCCTTAACCAATATTGAAAAACTTATTCAATGGAATGAGTTTACGCAGCCACCCTCGCGGAGGGTTAAGCGCGCAGCATCTTAGGCCGGCAATTCTTGCCTGTCTTTTCTTCTGTACGCTCAGGCAACGAAATATGTTGAAAAGAGGAAGTCTATGTCGCTGACTTTAATTGGCCGAAAAAAAGGAATGACCCAGGTCTTTAATGCCGAGGGTAAACTTGTTGTATGTACAGTTATTTTGGCCGAGCCTAATACCGTTCTTCAGATTAAGCGAAAAGATAAAGACGGATATAATGCTCTGCAACTCGCTGGTGCTCCTGTTGCGAACCCAAATCGCTTGAAAAAGCCGATGAAGGGTCATTTTGATAAAGCGCAAGCAGAGCCTTGCAGCGTAATTTGCGAATCTAGGCTTGATTCTGTTGATGCCTATCAAATTGGGCAAAAGCTAGAAGCAAGTATTTTTGCAGACGTCGCTTATGTCGATGTAGAAGGCGTCTCAAAAGGGAAAGGTTTTCAAGGGGTCATTAAACTCCACAATATGGCGGGTGGTCCGGCAGCACACGGCTCTGGTTTCCATCGACATATGGGATCAACGGGGATGAGATCAACTCCAGGACGTTGCTTCCCGGGCGGAAAACGTGCGTCACGCATGGGTGGCGATAAGACAACTGTCCAGAACTTACGGGTTGTAGCTGTGAAAGGGAATCTTCTTCTTGTTGAAGGAGCTGTTCCTGGTGCTCGAAGTGGAATTGTGTATATCAGCGAATCTATCAAACTTAAGAATAAGGCAAAGAAGGGGTAGACTGTGGCTACGCTTAAAAAATACGATATCAATGGAAAACAAGTCGGTGTTCATAGCATCGATGATGCGATTTTGGAAGTTACTGCTCATCCACAGTCAGTGAAAGATTATCTCGTTGCAATTCGTAAGAATGCACGACAGTGGTCAGCAAGTACAAAAACTCGTGCTGAAATTCAGAGAACAGGAAGAAAGCCGCATCCTCAAAAAGGTCAAGGTAGATCTCGTCAAGGTGACTTGGCAGCGCCTCAGTACAAAGGCGGGGGGATTGTTTTTGGACCTAAGCCGAAATTTGACATGCATGTGCGCATTAATAAAAAAGAGCGCAGAGCTGCGGTTCGCTCAATGATTGTTCAAAAAATCAAAGACAATAAAGTGCATATTTTATCAAACGCAGCACTCTCAGAGCCAAAAACGAAGACAATGGCGTTTTTCTTTGATCAGCTCCAAGCCAATAAGCGCGTTTTGGTTTTAGGTGAGAGTAAAGCGGTTAGCAATGAAATGGGAAATCCGCACGCGAACATCATGAAAAGCATGCGCAATATTCCAAAGAAAGAGTACTCCCTTGTTCCGCAAGTGAATGGATATTCGCTCGCGTTAGCGCAAGATCTGGTTGTTTTAGAATCAGCTCTGGATGAATTTTTAGCGATTTTAGGGTAAATTATGACACCATATGACATCATTAAAAGCCGTCGTCTTACAGAAAAAAGCCGAGTGCTTGAAAACTTGCAACATTCAAAAAGCAATGTAAGCGCAAGTCGTTGTGATTCGCCAAAAGCGGTTTTCAATGTTCACCAAAAGGCAAATAAAGCGCAGATCGCATGGGCAGTTGAGCAAATATATGCTGAGAAAAAAGTAAAAGTCGTTTCTGTGAATACGATTACAATTAAGCCAAAAAAGCGCCGCGTTCGAGGTTTTACTGGAATGACTGCAGGTCTTAAGAAGGCAGTTGTGACGTTCCGTCCAGGCGATCAAATTGAAGAGCAAGTGTAAGGAAGGTAAGGTATGCCTAAGTTATTTCGACCCGTAACACCTGGACAAAGAAAGCTAGTACTTCCTGTCCATACAGAGTTAGATCCATCAGGTGCTCCAATTCCGAAGTCATTGCTTGTTTCAAAGCGACGAATCAACGGACGTAACCATAGCGGTCATATTACTTGTCGCCATAAAGGTGGCGGTCACAAAAAACAATTCCGCGTAATTGATTTTAAAAGAGATAAAGAAAACATTCCTGCGAAAGTGGCATCTGTTGAGTATGATCCAAACCGATCTGCTTTAATTGCTCTGCTTCATTACAATGATGGGGAAAAGCGTTTTATTATCGCTCCTCAGAAAATTAAGGTAGGGGATGTTGTATCAACCAGTGATGAGCCTCCATTTGCAATAGGAAATTGCATGAGACTCAAATTTATGCCACTAGGTTCTGTAATTCACAACATTGAGCTTGTTCCTGGAAAAGGTGCAAAACTTGTTCGATCAGCAGGTCTTTCTGCGCAGCTTCTTGCGAGAGCGGAAGGGTATGCGACCATTCGTATGCCATCAGGCGAAGTTCGAATGATTAATGAAAATTGCAGAGCGACTTTTGGTTCTGTCTCTAATGCTGAGCACAATCTCCGCGTTATTGGCAAAGCGGGACGTAGCCGTTGGATGGGAATTCGTCCGACTGTTCGTGGTATTGCGATGAACCCGGTGGATCACCCACATGGTGGTGGTGAAGGCCGTGGTAAAGGAAATCACCCACAATCTCCATGGGCACAATTTGCGAAAGGATTCAGAACCCGCAGCCCGAAAAAGACAAGAAAATGGATTGTAAAAGAGCGTAGATAGGCGTTAGGAGACAAATAGGCATGGCAAGATCATTAAAAAAAGGTCCTTTTGTAGACCATCATTTGATGAAAAAAGTTGTAGACAGTGCGTCAGCAGGATCGAAAAAAACGATAAAGACTTGGTCTCGACGCTCAATGATTGTTCCAGACATGGTAGGTTGTACCTTTGATGTCCATAATGGAAAGAAATTTATCACCGTATACGTATCAGAAAATATGGTGGGACATCGCTTGGGAGAATTTTCACCAACTCGCACATTTAAAGGGCATCCTAAGAAATCAGCGGCACAAGCTGCACCTGGAGCCGGAGGATAAGAATGGATACTGCTAAGGCGATTACAAAATACGTAAGAATTTCTCCGCGTAAAGCGAGATATGCAGCTGACCTAATTAGAGGGTTGACTGTAGAAAATGCAACATTGCAGCTTCTCTATTCAAAAATCCGTGGCGGACGTCTTTTAAAGAAGACATTAGACAGCGCGGTTGCGAATGCGGAAACACAGCTCGATGCAAGACGTGAAGCATTGAAAGTTTTGGAAGTTAGAGTAGATCCAGGTCCTATTTTGCGTCGTGCGAAACCACGAAGCAGAGGATCTTCTGTTCCGGTCAATAAGCGGACAAGTCATTTCACAGTAGTAGTAATGAAGAGTGAGGCGGTTTAAAGAATTATGGGACAAAAAGTATCACCAACAGGATTTAGACTCGTTCGACGTAAAAAGTGGCTCTCAATTTGGTTTGCGAACAAGCAGGAATTTGGAGACCTCATTGGCGAAGATAAGAAAATTCGTGAATTTTTAGTAACAAAGCCAGCGGCTCAAGGAGCTTCTCGCTTTCTCGTAAAAAGAATGAGCGGAAAGATTGAAGTCACAATTGCCACTGCAAGACCAGGGCTTGCAATTGGTAAAAAAGGGGCTGAAATCGATATCTTAAAAAACGATTTGAGAAAATTAACTGGAAAAGAAGTTTGGGTAGAAGTCGAAGAAATTAAAAGACCCGACTTAGACGCGAAACTCGTTGCTGACGGAATTGCAAAGCAACTTGAGCGTAGAATTCCTTTCCGCAGAGTATTGAAAAAGGCTCTCCAAACTAGCATGGCAGCAGGTGCAGCAGGAATTAAAGTCCAAATCTCCGGCCGTATTGGCGGAGCTGAAATTGCTCGCGTTGAAGGCTATAAAGAAGGGAGAATCCCTCTACATACATTGAGAGCGGATATTGATTATGCACATGGAAGAGCTGAAACTACTTATGGATCTATTGGCGTAAAAGTCTGGATCAATAAGGGAGATGAAGTTCTCTCAAAAGCAAAACCGGCAATGGCAGTTGGGGGTTAAAGATTTATGGCAACTGGACCAAAGAGAACAAAATTTAGAAAACAGCAGAAGGGCCAAATGAAGGGTCTTGCGAAGGGCGGCAGCTTTGTCGAATTCGGAGACTTTGGTATGCAAGCTCTCGACCGTACTTGGATCACAGCGCAACAAATTGAAGCATGTCGCGTAGCGATTACTCGATTTTTTAGTCGAAAAGGTCAAGTTTGGATTCGTATTTTTCCTGATAAACCGATTACAAAGAAACCAGCAGAAACGAGAATGGGTAAAGGAAAAGGCGGATTCGATCATTATGTAGCGACAATTCGTCCAGGAAGAATTCTGTTTGAAGTGAGTGGAGTCACTCGGCAAGAAGCGCAATCTGCGTTAAAACTCGCAGCAGCTAAATTGCCAATTCGAACAAAATTTGTTGACCGATTGGAAACAGTGTGAGGAGATTATGGCAAAAAAGAAAAAAATTGAACTAAAAGACCTTTCAGCTGTTGAGCTACAAGAGATGAGTCAGAAGCTTGCGCGTGAAGTATTCGATTTGCGCAATACCTTAGCGGTTCAGCGTAAACTCGAGAAACCTCATTTTCTCAAAGCGATGCGAAGACAAAGAGCTCGCGTATTAGGTCAGTTAACCAAAAAGCAGAACGAGGGTGTAGCTGTATGACAGAGAGAAATAACCGAAAAGAGCTCGTTGGCGTCGTTATCTCCAACAAAATGGAAAAAACGGTCACAGTGAAAGTCTCTTACAAAATGAGACATCCCAAGTACCAAAAAGTAATTGAGAGATCAAATAAATACTATGCACACGATGAGTCTGATGCTCTTGAAATCGGACAAAAGGTGCGCATGATGGAAACTCGCCCGCTTTCAAAATTAAAAAGATGGCGTGTGGTTGAGGCCCTTTAGAAGGAATAGTACCTATGATTCAACAAGAAACTGAACTAGAAGTCGCAGATAATTCCGGAGCTAAGCGCGTGAAGTGCTTTAAAGTTCTCGGAGGAACGCGCAAACGCTATGCCCGCGTTGGAGACATTATCGTATGTTCTATCAAAGAAGCGGATCCTAAAGCTGCCGTCAAAAAAGGCGAAGTAGTGAAAGCCGTAGTGGTACGTACAAAAACATTTATCAGCAGAAATGATGGATCGAAGCTCCGTTTCCACGACAATAGCTGCGTTCTGATCGATGATAAACTCAATCCTCGCGGTACCCGTATTTTTGGTCCTATTCCTCGCGAAGTGAGAGAGGCTGGATATGTTAAAATTAGTTCTTTAGCCCCAGAGGTGATTGGATGAGCAAGTGGATTCGAAAAGGCGATAAAGTAATCGTCGTTGCAGGAAACAGCAAAGGAAAAACTGGAGAGGTGCTCTCCCGTAAAGATGACAGAGTCATCATCCAAGATGTGAACATGCGAAAAAAACATTTGAAAAAAACTCAGGAAGCACCTGGTGGACGAATTATTGAAATGGAAATGCCCCTCCATATTTCGAATGTTCGTCTTTGTGACAAGGAAGGAAATCCCTTAAAAGTACGTAATCGTACGAATCAAGAAGGACTCCGCGAATTGGTTTACGGAAAAACAGGTACTGAAACTGTATACCGATCAGTAAAAAAGGGTTAAGGCTAGAGTATGTCAAGATTGCATAAAAGATTTAAAGAAGAAATTGTCCCGGAATTGAAGGCAAGACATCCAGACCGTAGCCCAATGGCCCTCCCTGTGATGAAAAAAATTGTGATCAGCATGGGTCTTGCGGATGCTTTGAAGGATAAAAATGCGTTGCAAGAACATAGCGACGAATTGAAACTGTTATCCGGTCAAAAACCAGTAGTTACGCGTTCAAAGAAAGCGATTTCCAATTTCAAACTCAGAGAAGACCAACCGATTGGATTGATGGTCACTCTGCGTGGAAAAAGAATGTATGATTTTTTAGACCGTTTCTGTCATATTGTATCACCTAGAATTCACGACTTTCGTGGATTTGGAAGAAAAGGCGATGGCAGAGGAAACTACAGTTTTGGTTTGAATGATCAACAAGTATTCCCAGAGATTAACTTGGATAAAGTGAAAAGAGCGCAGGGGATGAACATTACAGTTGTGACAACCGCGAATAACGATGATGACTGTGTGGAATTGCTCACTCTTTTAGGCTTCCCTTTTAAAGAAATTTCTCAAAAGTAAGGTAAAATAATGTCTTTTAACGATCCAATCGCAGAGCTCTTAACAAAAATTCGCAATGCGAAAGATGCACAGCATCGATTTGTTGATTTAGGAACGAGCAAAATGAAGGTAAAAATTCTAGAGCTCCTTAAAAATCATGGTTTTATCGAGAATTTTCTTGTGAATGAACAACAGCATAAAATGCGCGTTTTCCTTCGTTACACGAAAGAAAGAGGATCTGTCATTATGGATCTAAAAAGAATCTCAAAGAACGGATGCCGTCGTTATTTAGGGTATTCTGAAATTCCTCGCGTATTAAACGGGATGGGAATCGCCATTATGAGTACATCACAAGGTGTGATGGATGGTGAAAGTGCAAGAAATTTGAAGTTGGGCGGAGAAATTCTCTGCACCGTTTGGTAATATTTAAGGGATAGATATGTCGAGACTAGGAAAAACACCCGTTTCTCTTCCAAAAGGAGTTGAAGTAAAGGCCTCTCCTTCAGGAAAACTAGAAGTGAAAGGACCAAAAGGAAGCTTACACTTACAACTTCCAAACGGTTTAAAGTTAACAATTGAAGATGCGGCAATTAGCATTGAGCGTGATGAGAAAGTTTGCGGAGATAGCGCTACGCATGGTTTATACAGATCTCTTGTAAAGAATGCGATTGTTGGTGTGTGTGAAGGATATTCTGTAGAACTCACTCTCATCGGCGTTGGATACAGAGCAAACGTACAGGGAGACAAGTTAGATCTGCAAGTGGGTTTCTCTCATCCAACAGCAGTTGCTATTCCAAAAGAATTGAAGGTAGCTGTGGACAAAGGAACTTCAATTATCATTCAAGGAATTGATAAACAAATTGTTGGACAGTTTGCAGCTGACGTTCGCGCAGTGAAACCGCCAGAGCCTTACAAGGGAAAGGGGATTCGTTATAAAGACGAGTACGTCCGTAAGAAAGAAGGCAAGGCAGCTAAAGGTAAGGCTTAAAAATGGACAATTCTAAAACAAGACGTTTAAGAGCACGTAAAAATCGTGTTTTTCGAGTGCGAAAAAAACTTCGCGGCACTGATGTTCGACCTAGACTCACAGTCGCAAAGAGCAATAAACATATTTATGCTCAAATTATTGATGATGAAGCTGGGATAACACTTGCTGGCATTGGTACGCTCTCGAAAGAGAATCAGAATACTGAACACAATGGCAAGTCAAAAGCTGCAGCACGATACATCGGCAAACAGATTGCAGAGCTTGCTAAGAAAAAAAATATTGAGACTGTGATTTTTGATCGCGGTCGGTTTAAGTTTCATGGAGTGGTCGCGGAGTTAGCTGAAGGCGCACGCGAAGCAGGATTACGTTTCTAGGAAGAAGGAAAATATGGCAAAAGGTCCTCAAAAAAGACGACAAGAAGATTTTGGAACTGAATTCGAGGAGAAGGTTCTTTATATCAATCGCTGCTCTAAAGTAGTTAAAGGCGGCCGTAAATTTAGTTTTTCGGCGCTCATTCTTGTAGGAGACGGTCAAGGTCATGTAGGATATGGATTTGCGAAAGCAAACGAAGTATCTGATGCGATTCGTAAAGGATCGGAAGCTGCTCGCAAAAACATTTTTGAAATCGAGATGGAAGGAACTAGCATTCCTCACGAAGCTCGGGTTGTTTGGGACGGTGCCGAAGTTTTATTAAAACCAGCACCTGCTGGGACAGGCGTTGTTGCTGGATCCAAAGTCCGCTCTGTTCTTGAACTCGCAGGGGTGAAAGACGTGATTGCGAAGAACCTCGGTTCAACAAGCCCTATTAATCAAGTGAAAGCGACATTCAGAGCTCTATTGCAAATGAAAAATCGTCAAAAATATTTCACAGAGCGCGGAAGAGGATAATATGTTTGACTTATCAAATTTAAAAGATACATCAAGACCTGTACAATCAAGACGTAGAGTTGGACGTGGAACAGGATCAAAGCGCGGTAAAACATCTGGCCGCGGTGGAAAAGGGGATAGCGCACGTCAAGGTTATTGCAAGCGCTTCGGCTATGAAGGCGGTCAAGTGCCTTTATACAGAAAGCTTCCAATTCGTGGCTTCACGAGAGGAACTTTCGTAAAACCATCAGTGGCAATTTCGTTAACGACTCTTGATGATTATTTTCAAGATGGGGAAACAGTCAATCTCGCAACATTGCGCGAAAAGAAAATGATTCCTCGAAGACTACCGGGCGGAGTCAAAATTCTAGCCGGGAAATTGACCAAAAAAATTACGATTGAAGCGCGCGGATTTTCAGCTTCAGCAATTGCTACACTTGAGAAAGAAAATATCCAGCATACCATTATTTCCTAGGAGCTTATGGTTGAGTCGATTCGACGAATTTTTGGGATACCTGAACTGAGAGTAAAGATAGTCTATACTCTGGCCCTGCTAGCGGTTTGCAGAATCGGCGCATATATTTCCGTACCTGGAATTAATGCGGAAGTTGCAATTAGCCTATTTAAATATGCGACAGGGGGAGGTCAAAACCTTTTCCAGCTCGTTGATATTTTCTCAGGAGGCGCTTTTGCAAAAATGACTGTTTTTGCACTCAGCGTAATGCCATACATTCAGGCATCCATCGTTCTTCAGTTGCTCATTGCGCTCATTCCGTCTTTGCAAAGAGAAATTCGGGAAAGCCCAGATCAAGGAAAGCGCAAACTGTCTAAATGGACACGTTTGGCAACGCTTGTTTTTGCGCTCATTCAATCAGGGCTGTTTGCCAAATATGCAATGAGAATGAACACAGCAAGCCCTGGAATTATTGTTCCTGAATTATTAGATGTCCAAATGTTTGGATTTTCTTGGCTCTTTTATCTTACTGTGATGATCACAATGACTGCCGGATCTCTCTTGCTCATGTGGATTGGCGAGCAGATCACTGAAAAGGGTGTAGGAAACGGAATCAGTCTCATTATCGCACTCGGAATTCTTTCTTCTCTTCCATCCACAATTGGATCGATCATTCAACAATTGAATTTAGGATCTCAAGAAATAGGGCAACTCAGCTTTGCAACTTTAATTGTATTGTGTGCATTATTTGTGCTCATTACAATTGGCACAATCTTGATCATTCAAGGCCAAAGACGAATTCCTTTACAATATGCAAGAAGAATTGTAGGAAGACATGAAGTCCAGGGCGGAAACTCTCATATACCACTCAAATTAAATTATGCAGGTGTAATTCCTGTGATCTTTGCGTCAGCATTCTTAATGTTTCCAGCAACCATTGGACAGTTTATTGGTAAGGGAACATGGCTTGGCCAATTATCTAATTATCTATCTCCGGGATCTTGGGTATATTTATCGATTTACGTGCTGTTAATTCTTTTCTTTACCTATTTTTGGACAGCTACCCAATTTAAACCAGAACAGATTGCTTCAGACATGAAGAAGAATGGAGCCTTTGTACCAGGAATACGGCAAGGGAAGCCAACACAGCAATTTCTAGAGTCAACTATGAGCCGTATCACACTATCGGGTGCAGTATTTTTGGCGATCATCGCAATATTGCCCACTTTAGTGGGAAAGCTAATGGGAGTGGATGCAAGTATCAGCCAATTTTTTGGAGGAACTTCACTCTTGATTCTTGTTGGTGTTATTTTAGATACAACAAAACAGATTGAGTCTCATCTACTTATGAAGAGATATGAAGGCTTTATGACCAAGGGGCGTCTCCGCGGTCGATAAGTCATTGTAATTTAACTATTCGTGTGTTATTTTTTTACGTAAGGATTTTGAAAAATTATGCCTAGAGTGATAGGAATTGATATTCCAGACAACAAACGCCTCGAAGTGAGCCT
>CAZVXF010000014.1:0-38708 GCA_964630875.1 uncultured bacterium
ATGGCCTGGGAGCAATCCCTAGAAGCCTTCGCCTTTAGGCGAGGGAGCAGTCACAGATGATCAATCTCAGAGCATTAAGAGCCGATGGGGACTGAAACAAATTTTGGGAAGAATACCAGAAGTAACAGGCTAAAAGAAAAATTGGCTTATAAGGTCTTTTTCGGGTAAAATCATCCTTTCCAGGAGGGCTTATGTTTAAAAGAATTCTTCTTTTTTTGGGTCTCAATTTATTAGTCATTACAATGGTTACCTTGGTTCTCAATATCCTTGGCGTTCAGCCTTATTTGAATGCCTATGGTCTTGATTATCAGTCTCTAATGATCTTTTGCTTAGTCTGGGGTATGGTAGGAGCCGTAGTTTCTCTGTGCTTGTCCCGCGTCATGGCAAAATGGATGCTCGGGGTGAATGTCATTGACCCATCGACTCAGGATCCTCAATTAAAAGAACTTTTATACACTGTTCAAACGCTCTCTCGTAAAGCTGAGATCCCCATGCCTCAGGTTGGAGTGTATCGCTCAAATGAGGTCAATGCTTTTGCTACAGGGCCTACGAAAAAACGCTCTTTAGTGGCTGTTTCTTCCGGTTTATTGAATCGAATGAACCAACAGGAGCTTGAAGGGGTTTTAGGCCATGAATTGGCACATATTGCAAATGGCGATATGGTTACAATGACTCTTCTACAAGGGGTGATTAACGCGTTTGTGATGTTCTTAGCGCGTATTTTAGCCTCTCTTTTATCAGGACTTGGGAAAAACAAAAATAATTCGCAAAACGGAAGCTATGCTAGTTTTGTATTATTTACTTACCTTTTCGAAGCCATTTTTATGACCCTCGGATTTATGGTCATAGCAGCATACTCTAGATATCGTGAATTCAAGGCCGATCGCGGAGGCTCTCGCATTACTGGAAAAGCATCCATGATTTCTGCTTTGGAAAGCCTAAAGTCTTTAAAACATTACGAAGATACAAAACAAAATGAGGCGATTGCTGCATTTAAGATCGCTGGATCGAAGAAAAAGGGCATTCGCTCTCTTTTCTCTACACATCCACCTATTGAAGAGCGGATCGAAAGGCTTCAAAGGCAATGACTGTTGTCGTAGGAATGTCGGGAGGAGTCGATTCCTCCCTGTCAGCTGCCCTTCTCAAAGAACAGGGTTATACAGTCATTGGCCTTTTCATGAAAAATTGGGAAGAGGCCGACGCAAATGGCGTCTGTATGGCATCCCGCGAATATGAAGACGTCGTCCGAACCTGCGATTTGCTTCAAATTCCCTGTTATAGCGTGAATTTTGTCGAAGAGTATCGAAATAGGGTCTTTGACGCCTTCCTTGAAGATTTGCGGCAAGGAAACACGCCTAACCCTGATATCCTTTGTAATCGTGAAATCAAATTCGATGTATTTTTAAAAAAAGCGATGGATCTCGGCGCTGACTTTCTAGCAACAGGTCACTACGCTTGTTTGGATGATCAAAAACGACTTTTGAAGGGAATTGATCCTGATAAAGATCAGACGTACTTTCTTCATGCGGTAAGAGACTTTCAAAAAGTACTCTTTCCCATTGGCCATTTACGCAAAAAAGAAGTGCGAGAGCTCGCACGAAAATTCAGACTCCCGACAGCTGAAAAGAAAGATAGTACAGGCATTTGCTTTATCGGAAAAAGAGATTTTAAACCGTTTGTTTCTCAATACATCAGCTATCGACCTGGCGATTTCCAAAGGTTAAATGGGGATGTCGTTGGCCGCCATGATGGAGCAGCCTATTACACAATTGGCCAGAGAAAAGGCCTTGGCCTCGGAGGTGAAGGAGAGGCTTGGTTTGTCATTGAAAAAGACATCTCTCGCAATATTGTCTATGTTGAACGAGGCGAAAACCATCCTGAGCTCTTTCACGATCGTTTAGTTGCATCGCAATTCACCTGGATTGGACAACCGCCAAGCCTCCCCTTTCGATGCAAAGCGAAAATTCGTTACCGACAAATTGAACAACCTTGCGTCATTGATCAATCTACCATCATCTTTGATACGCCACAACGTGCTATCACTCCCGGCCAAGCAATCGTTTTTTATGATGGGGATATCTGTCTCGGTGGGGCAACGATTGTCAGCCGATCGCGCAGCAGTCTCTAAAAACTGCGGTTAAAGGTCTTATTTTTTTAAGAGGTCTTGCAGAATATTTTTTGCATACTCAATTTGAACGAAATCATCCTTTTCCCAGCGATGTATTTCTTGGGGACGTTTTTTTTCACAAAGCGCTTTGAGTGTTTCTTTTTGACAGATGATACTCCCGATTTCTGGAAAAGATGCGAGAAAATGAGCGAACTCTTCATCACCATCTTGAATATAGGCTATATTTTCATGTGTTGATGCGCGCATTTTCTTAAAAAATTGCATGCTTAACGGCTGGTCCTTTGCGAGGATAAATAGAGAATAGTTTTTTTCATCAAATGCAAAACTGTATTGTAAATCAAATATTTTTGTTTGATTTTTTAAATACCGAGACATCAGTTCTGCTAAAGTCACTTGCACACAACCCAGTCGTTCAATGGCAATACCTGCCGCAATATTTGCAAAACGGACAGCTTGAGCTAAATCCAAACGATTCGCCAAACTTAAAGCAAGAACTGCAAGAACTGTGTCTCCCGCTCCCGTGACATCTTTAACTTCTTTAGAAACAACAGGAAAATCTTCACGCGTGCCTTCTGCTGTAAAAAGACTCATTCCCGCTTCAGATCGAGTGATGAGTAAACGCGCAATTGCGCTTTGAGAAAAGATCAAATTTGCAACAATATCAAGCGATGTGGATAGGGGCTTTTGAACCGCAGCATAAGCTTCTGTTAAGTTAGGTTTTAAAATCGAAGCGCCTGCATATTTTGTGAAATCGGTGCCCTTTGGATCAACGATGACAGGAATATTTGCGGCCCTTGCAAGCTGAATTGTTTCACAAATCAAACGATTTGTTAAAAATCCTTTTCCATAATCAGAAAGTGCAATGACTTGCATTGTTGGGATAAGAGTTTTTAATCGGAGAAGAAGCGTTTCTTCAAGTTCCTGTTTGAGTGGAGTGATTGTTTCTCGATCGACGCGCAAAAGTTGTTGCGAGTCTGCAATCAGACGATTCTTGACAGGTGTCGGATATGTTTCTTCAATCATCAAGGCGCTGAGATCCATGGCCGAAAGGAGTTTTTTTAAACTCTCCCCACTCTCATCATCACCCACTCTCCCGACACAAGTGACTTCTCCACCTAATGCATGTAAGCTCAGCGCAACGTTGCCTGCGCCTCCGGGGCGTTCTTCGTGACGCAGAACTTCCATAACAGGCACGGGAGCTTCAGGAGAAATGCGACGCACTTTTCCTGTTGTATAGGTGTCTAAAAGAAAGTCGCCTAAAACTAATACTTTAAAGGGGCGAAAATTTACCATCGCGCATTGCTCATCAAATATTGTGACACATATTCATGGACCGCATCTGGGGTTGGAGTTCTTTGGAACTGAAAAATGGCATTGAATTTATTCATACTGGCGCATGTGTAATTCTGATATTGATTGCGTATATCCTCAGGCATCTCGATATACGTAATGTTTGCTTGCTTTTGCAAAGCATCGAATAGATATTGCGCCAATTGATTCCACGTTGTAGCAAAGCCTTGCCCAATATTGTAGATGCCTCCAACACGCTTTGAAAGAAACGCACAAGTCATTTTGACAGCGTCCTTGAGATAGATAAAATCGCGAGACTGTTCGCCATCAGCAAAGGAGGCCAAATCATTGGATTTAAAAAGGGAGACCTTTCCTTCTTTTTTGGCTTTGGCGAAAGTTTTTCCAACAAAAGAAGTCATATGGGCTTTATGATATTCATTCGGACCAAACACATTGAAATATTTTAATCCAACCACTCGATTTAAAAGCCCCTCTCTCTTCATCCAAAGATCCACAAGATGTTTAGAAAATCCATACATATTTAGAGGCCGCAGTTCTTCTAGCATGTTTTCATCATCTACAAAACCCAATCTCCCATCACCATAAGTCGCAGCCGAAGAAGCATAGATAAATTGCTTATTCCATGTGCATGCAATTTCGGCTAAACGAATTGTGAAACGGAAATTATTTTCGATCAGAAAATCGGCATTCTTTTCAGTGGTATCTGAACAAGCACCTAAATGAATGAATGCGCTGATTTCGTCTTCTCTACCGCGTAGGTATTCAAATAGCTTTGAAGGAGGGATTAGGTCGACGAAACTTTTTCCAAGAAGATTTTTCCACTTATCTGTATTTCCTAAATCATCAACAAGTATGAGAGAAGAATTTCCTAAATCATTGAAGTGTCGCACAACGCCAGAGCCAATCATTCCAGCCGCGCCTGTAATCACTATACGTTTCATGAAAATCATAGTATCTCAAGAGCAGAAAAAAAGACAGAGTGTGAATCGACGAAATGAAAAAACCACCGAGGACGCTGAGAAAATTGTTCTCGGTGTCCTCGGTGGTTAAAAATAACCAACGAATTTATTCAGCTGAGATGTCTGCGCCGTTTTCTGCAATGGGTGCAGTCACTGCCTCTGTTCCTGTCATAATCAATCCTTCTGGAATGATTGACAATTGGCAATTCACAAGCACACCTTCTTTGAGTTTGAGAGGAACTTTATGCATTCCTGTCTCTTTAATTGGACGATTGATCTGAATGTATTTTCGATCAATTGCAAATCCTTTCTCAACGAATAGGCGAGCGACATCGTTTGGCGTCACAGATCCATACATATGACCTTCTGGATCCACTTTCACTTTTGTTTCTAAAACAAGACCTTCGAGTTGTTTTGCAAGCAAATCCGATTCTTGGCGATCAACAATTGCTTGTTGTTCACGCTCTTTTCTTAAAGTCTCTTGTTTACGAAGTGTATGTGTACTTGCAATCACTGCAAGTCCTCGCGGGAGAAGAAAGTTACGGATGTAACCTGGTTTTGCTGTCACGATCTCACCTTTGCGGCCGAGAGAGTCGACGTCATTCAATAATAACAATTGTTGTTTCATGATCTCTCCTTATTCTTCGCCTACAAATGGAAGCAACGCCATAAAACGAGCTTGCTTAATCGCTTTTCTCAATACTTTTTGGTAATAGCAAGAAACGCCAGTAATACGGCGTGGTACAATTTTGCCTCTTTCTGTTACAAACTGCTTTAATGTCTCGATATCTTTGTAATCAATCGTTTTGACTTTAGCAGCTGTGAAAGGGCATGCTTTTTTCTTTTTTGAGAAAGGAGAAGAGTCTCCTCCCATTGCACCTTGATTATAGCTAGAGTATGAAGATGCTGAACTTTTGTATTCTTTTTGTTGCATGATTACCCCTGTATTCTGATTGGGTTAAATTCAAGATTCTCGAGTACGACGTCTGTTTTTACAGTCATAAATCGAAGAAGATCTTCGTGGAGGTGATAGTCCTTCCAAAGATCGGTGATACTACGGGTCGGTGCTGAGAAATAGATCACATAGTAATGTCCCTCTTTCTTCCCTTTGATCTCGTAACAGAGTTTGCGTCTTCCCTGATCGTGGATTTTCTTGATTTCCCCACCTTTTTGGGAAATGCCGTCAGTGATTTTATCAAGAGCTTTTTTACGAGACTCATTGCTTAGCGTTGCGCTAAGAATATACATGCCTTCGTAAAGCCCGTTTCTTTCTCTACTCATTTTTTTCCTTGCTTGGGTTTGATGGAAGATTGCGGTTTGCAAAATCCATCGCACGGGTTATTCCTCGATCCAACCAAATTTCAATCGCCTGAATCGCTTTTTCTTTAATTTCAGGAAGAATTGCTTCTTCCTCAAGAGTAAATCGACTGAGCACAAAATCTGCTAAATCAAACTCACCCTTCTCTCCTACCCCAATACGCAAACGCGCATATCGATTGGACTGGAGTGCGTGTTCCACGCTTTTGAGTCCATTATGGGTTCCAGCTCCACTGTTGATTTTCAACCGCAGCTGCCCCATGGGGAGATCTACATCGTCGACAACTACAAGAATTTTCGACGGAAGAATCTGTAAATAGTGAACAACACTTGCCACCGATTCACCGCTGAGATTCATGAATGTCAACGGTTTTAAAAGAGTGACTTTAACCTCGCCAATTTTGCCCTCAGCAATCATTCCTTTAAATTTCGCTTTATCGCGAAACTCTAAATGATGCTTCCGAGCCAGCAAATCAATGATTGCAAAACCAATATTGTGGCGCGTATTCTCGTAAGCTTTACCAGGGTTACCAAGACCTACTACGAGAAAATGATCCACTACGCTTTCTTCGCAATCACAACTGCTACTTCTGACATACGACCAATAGGAGAAACGTTTGCCGGAACTTTGAGATCAGCAAGTCTTAATGCGCCGCCAATTCCTAAATTCGCTACATCTGCAACGAGTTCTTGCGGAATGTCTTTTGGCAAGCAACGCACTTTTAAAGCGCGGATTGTCTGACGCATAAAGCCGCCAAGCTTAATTCCTGGGCATTCAGATAGACCTGCTACTTGGATTGGCACGTTCACTGAAACTGGAGTTGTATCTGTAACAATCGCGAAATCAACGTGAATGATCGCATACGTCGCTTTATGATATTGTACTTCTTTGATAACGGCCTTAAAATTCGTTCCATTTTCTTGCAATTGAAATACTGTAGTTGCAAGCAAACCTGGACGAACTTGACGAAGAAGAGCCTGTAATTGATCCAGTTGAACATAAACATTTTTATTGGACTGATCTAATCCATAGAGAACAGCAGGAACCTGTCCAGTTCGGCGCAATTTTTTCACATCGCTTTTTTTTGCATTGTCTCTTGGGAATACTGCTAAACTCATGTCTTTCTCCTGAAAAGCATAACGTTTGGGGTGGAAGGATTCGAACCTCCGAATGGTGGTACCAAAAACCACTGCCTTACCACTTGGCGACACCCCATCATGTATATGCGAGCAAATTTAAAACGGCTATCATAACTACAGCTCAAATATTTTGCAAGGAAGATTGACAATCGATATGCAAAGCTGTTATTCAAGGCACTTGAGATCGTTGAAATTAGGCGCTTTGGCGCGTTTAAAAATCGATTTTTGAGTTTGTTTGGGTAATAGTAAATCTTTTATGAAAATAATCCATTTATCTACTGAATTTGCTCCAATCGCAAAAGCGGGCGGCCTTGGAGATGTTCTCGTAGGGCTTGTTCGAAGGCTTACAGAGCTCGGACAAGATGTTTCAGTCATGATTCCAAAATATGACTTTCTCCCCCCCTTGAACCTTAAAGAGGTATCTACTTTTCAATGTTTTGAACATGGAGTCAGCTATACAAATAAAATTTGGTCAACAGAGGTCGAAAATTGCCGACTCCTCCTTCTCGAAGTCAATCACCCCAAGAATTATTTCAACCGACCGCAAATTTACGGCGAACCGGACGATATCGCTCGATTTCTCTATTTTACAAAGGCCTGTCTAGAATATTTGAAAAACCAACCCCCTCAAATTCTCCATATTCATGACTGGCATACAGCTGCAGCTGCGCTTCTTGCAAAAGATTTATTTCACCTGAATTCCCGTATCGTTCTGACAATCCACAACTCCGAGTATCAAGGCAGATGTGCGAGCTGGGATTTGGATGCGATCGGACTCAAAGGACACGATTATATCCACAAATTGCAGGACGATCAATACCCAGAGGCAATCAATCTCTTAAAAGGTGGCATTGTTTATGCAGATGTTGTCAACACCGTCTCACCCACCTACGCACACGAAATTTTAACACCCGAACTTGGGGGTGCAATGAGTGCGACTTACCGCAAATTCAAGGATAAACTATACGGGATTCTCAACGGCATCGATCAAACGATTTGGAACCCTGCCTTAGACAAAAATCTGTCTGTAACCTACTCGGCCCGCGAAAAAGCAAATGAAATTGCTAAGCATAAAGAATTAATACGCAATGATTTAGAAAAAAGACTTCATCTTGGCAACAATCAACGCCCTTGGATCGGTGCAATCACTCGCCTTGTTCATCAAAAAAACCCAGAACTTCTCGAAGAAACACTCTATCAAACACTTCAACAAGGTGGGACTTTTCTTCTCCTTGGATCTTCGCCTGTCCCCGCAATTCAGCATCACTTTGAACGGCTTAAAGAAAAATATTCTAACAATAACAATGTTTTTCTCTGCTTCGAATATAATGAAGCACTCGCCCATGAGCTCTATGCGGCTTTAGACTTTTTGGTCATGCCTTCGAATTTCGAACCCTGCGGACTTTCCCAGCTCATCGCCATGCGCTATGGGACCATTCCCATCGTCCGAAAAACCGGCGGCCTCAAGGACACTGTCTTCGACCTCGAGGATGAGACAATACCTCCCCAACACAGAAATGGCTTTGTCTTTGAACGCGCAACAAAAGCAGACCTAACAAACACAATCTTTCGAGCGACCCAACTCTTTCATAAAAAACCCACCGATTTTCAAGAGCTTGCGAGAAGAATTATGCAGCAAGATTTTGGCTGGGAAAAACCCACACAAAAATATCTAAGTCTCTACGATAGTGGTTTAAAAGAATCTTGAGAGGAATTGCAAAATTCGCAATGTGTGCAAAATTTGGTGATTGGTATAATCCCGAAAGAACATTATTTTATGGACAGCTTGATATGCGAGCGATTCGCAAAAACATAATCCCAGACTGAAATGACTGTATAGAGGGCAGCGATGGCGGAAAGACCAAAGCACCATTGTTGGAATCTGTCTAATGAAATGATCCCTTTTGTATAGGGGATCATAAGGACAATGATCAAACTACAAACAATCGCTTGCAAAACGGCTTTGACTTTGCCGCTAAAACGGGCGGCTAAAGCGATCCCGCGCAGCGCGCAGAGCGTTCGAAGGCCTCCGATAAAGAGCTCTCGATAGAGAAATACAAAGACAATGGAAAGAGGAAGCTGCACGATGCCTTGTGTGAAGGTAAGGAAGAGGGAAATGTGTGTAACAGTATCGGCTATGGGGTCTAAAATCTTTCCTAAATCGGTGACAAGATTGTGACGTCGAGCTAAAAATCCATCGAACATATCTGAACATTCGCAAATGAGAAGCAGTGCGAGCATAATATAAGGAACGGCTGCAAATGGAATTCCAAGCCACTCGTATTGGAAATAGAGGAGTGGAAAGATTGGGCTAATGAAAATACGAAGGAGTGTGAAAAAATGGGCTATATTCATTGTTGTAATGCAAGTTGTCCGCATGCAGCTGCGATATCTTTGCCTTTGGTGTAACGCCAGGTTGTATTGATTCCAGCTTCCACTAAAATAGAGCGGAATGTTTCAATCGCATCTTTTTCTGGTCTTTTTAAATTTAATCCATCCACTGGATTATAAGGAATTAAATTCACGGTGCACTGTTTGCCTCGCAGAAGCTCGGCTAACTCTTGCGCATGCTCTTCTTTATCATTAATTCCATCTAAAAGAGTGTACTCATAGGTGATATCCCGTTTTGTGAGAGTTGCATACTCGTCCATAGCGATCATTATTTCTTCGAGAGGATACTTCCTTGCGTATGGAATGATTTTTTTTCGAATATGGTGATTTGGTGCATGCAGAGAAAGAACGAGATTCACTTTGAATTGTTCCGTCGCAAGCTTCTGAATTCCCTCTACAACGCCGACTGTTGAGACGGTAATTCTTCTCTGAGAAATATTCAAAGCATCGGGAGAATTCAAGATTTGAATCACGGAAACGAGCGTGTCATAGTTTTCCATCGGCTCGCCCATACCCATAAACACAATATGGGACACTCGTTCGCCCTTTTCCCGTAAAAACCGATCAATATGCAGAGCTTGTTCGACAACTTCTGCGACGCTTAAATTTCTCTTTAATCCCTCTTTTCCTGAAGCGCAAAACGCACATCGAGCAGGGCAACCGACTTGAATCGAAAGACACACAGTTCTTCGATCGCCAGACATGATTAAAACGGATTCAACTTTTCTTGAATCTGGAAGTTCCCAAAGAAATTTGATCGTCTCTCCGTCTTCTGAGTACTGCTTACGGACACATTTAAGAACTGGGAAAGTACAGTCTTCACTCAATTTTTGACGCAAAGGCTTACTGAGATTCGTCATTGCTTCAAAGGAGTTCGCCCCTTTTGCATAAATCCAATCAAAAATTTGAGAAGCGCGAAACGGCTTTTCACCGTTTTTCTCCATCCAATTTTGACACTCGGTAAGGGATAGCGAACAAAATTCCTTCATGGCAGGAAGTATATCATCTCTTCTCTTGTTTTAAAACCCATTTCTTGTAAATGTAATATTTGAATGAGGGAATAGACCTCTTGTGTTACTAAAGGTTCGTCGAATCTATGTTAGTCTTTGAAAATAAGTTTTTACGAGTTGTAGATGCGATCTACGGAAACATTGTCAAAATTGGAAGCAACCTACAGAGTACCTTCCTCTTATACATGCGTCTTATGTGGGGTCATAAATTATTTCTTCATGGAATCCAAAAAATAACTCACAAAGAAACGGTCATTCAATTTTTTGGAACTTTGGATCTTACTTATCCTGTAGCTACTACCTACATCGTCTCCTTTTTCGAAGTGGCTTGTGGGTTATTATTTGTATTTGGCTTTATGTCGAGACTTGCAGCTCTCCCTGTCATGATCATCATGATCTCAGCACTTTCGTTAGCCCATTCTGATGCTTTTATTGAGTGGCGGTTCCTGTTTGAACCAATGAGACTTGTACAACAGGCACCCTATCCTTTTCTGGTGACAGCATTTCTGATATTTATTTTTGGACCGGGTCGCGTATCCATCGACGCATGGTTCAAGCGCTGGTCTCAAAAACAACCTAAATTTTGATGTTATATTTTGCACTCGACTGCATGTTGACTCAATCACCATCCTTGACCCAAGTCTTGAAAAAGAATATACTGCCCTCTCATGAGCACTATCATAGACACTTTGAAACCGATTGTTGCCCTCTGTAAGCGTCGCGGTTTTATTTACCCCGGCTCTGAAATTTATGGTGGGTTTGCCAATACCTACTCTTTTGGCCCTTATGGCACTGAGCTCAAAAAAAACATCAAAGATCTATGGTGGAAAATGTTTGTCCACGAAAGACGCGATATGGTGGGTTTAGATGGGCCTATCCTTCTGCACCCTCGAGCTTGGGCGGCATCTGGACACATTGAGGGATTTAATGATGCCCTCATCGACTGTAAAGCATGTAAAGGCCGATTCCGCGCAGATCATTTGATTGAGAATGCGCTTAAACTTGATGCTGACGGAATGAGTTTACCGCAGATGACTGATCTCATTCGAGGCAAAATCAAGTGTCCGAAATGTGGCGCCAGTGATTTTACTGAAGCGCGCCATTTCAATCTGATGTTCCAAACGCAGATGAGCAAGACAAGTTCCGATGGGGATGCAGCCTATCTGCGGCCAGAAACTGCGCAAGCGATCTTTCTCGACTTTAAAAACATCATCGATACGATGCGTGTTCGCATTCCATTTGGCGTTGCGCAAATTGGAAAAGCTTTCCGCAATGAAATTACGCCAGGGAACTTTGTCTTTCGTGTCATCGAATTCGAGCAAATGGAAATTGAGTACTTTATTCGAGAAAATTCTTGGGAAAAGACGTTTGAAAATTGGCTCCAATCGATGCATGAATGGTGCAATGCAATCGGTCTTAAAGCGTCTCGCATTCACGAAAAAGAACATCCAAAAGAACAACTGTCTCACTATTCAAAGAGAACCGTCGACTTAGTCTATGATTTCCCATTCGGGAGAAGTGAATTGTATGGCCTCGCCTACCGCACTGATTTCGATCTCAAGCGACATGCTGAGTTCTCTGGACAAACGATTGAATACACAGACCCCGAGACGAGAGAAAAATTCGTTCCACACGTCATTGAACCAACCTTTGGAGTTGAACGCACACTTCTCGCTCTTCTTTGTGACGCCTATGAAGAGGAAAAACTAGACAATGGGGAAACACGTACAGTGCTTCACTTTGCTCCGCGCATCGCTCCTGTGAAAGTTGCTGTATTTCCTCTCATGAAAAAAGAGCCCTTATCAGAGAAGGCACAAAAAATATTTTCGCAACTGCAGCGCTTTTGGCATTGCGAATATGATGAAAGTGGACAAATTGGTAAGCGATATCGACGTCAAGACGAACTGGGAACTCCGTTTTGCATCACGATCGATTTCGACACGCTAGAAAACGATACAGTGACGTTGCGAGATCGCGACTCAATGCAACAAATTCGTGTCCCTTGTTCTCAATTACTCGAAGTCTTGTCCGAGAAATTAAAATGAAGAGGGAATTGCAAAACTCGCATTCTGCGCAAAATTTGATGATTTTTTCATTGGTTCAATTTGTGCAAATTGACATAACCTATTGGGCCTTAGGCAATTTGCAAAAAATTGAATCCAATGGAAAAAGGGCAAATTTGGAGCCAAATTGAGTGTTGCAATTCCCTCTGAAGAAACCCTTTCTTGCGCTAATCTTATTTCTTACAAGCTGTGCAACGACTTATCATCGAGAAGGATTCTTTGGCGATGGTTATTCAGAAATCATTACAAATAGAGACTCCTTCATTGTGACTTTCAAAGGCAATGAATTTACATCGGCCGAAAACGCCCTTCGATTTGCTTTGCTCAGGGCGTCTGAATTAACTCTGGCAAATGGGTACAACTACTTTGCAGTGATTTCTGAAATCGATCGTTCGTCCTCGTACAATTATATCACGACACGTACAGACGCCTCTGCAAAAGCGGAAACAAAAGCCAAATCGGTCACAGCTGAAGGCAATTCATCTAAGACAACCTATTCCGGAGCCGTCACAAAACCTGCCACATCGATCAAAATCAAATGTTACTATGACAAACCAGAAATTGAAGATGTGATTGACGCCCAATTCTACTGGCAGAACAACAAAGAAAAATAGACAGAGGGAATTGCAAAACTCCATTTGGCGCCGAATTTCACGCAGCTAATGAGTCACAATTTGTGGTCTTTCTTTTTTTATTTGATCAAATTGTTTAGCAAGTTGCAAAACCTCTTCTTCGCTGCAGCGTCCACTATAGATCTTTAATTTAATTTCTTCACGCTGCTGCATCCAGTGTCGCTCGAGCATTTTTTCAATGGTTTCTGTAAAACATGCCAAAGCCCTATCACGATTGACTTTCTTTTGTAACACTTCAGCTAAAAATAATTGCGCTTCAGCTTGATCTAGATCGATGGCAAGCGTTAGCAAATCTCGTGATCGACCTTCCTGCACAGCTGTTTTATATTTTTCAAAAAGAATCCGCGCAGCATTGAGACGGAAATGTTCAGAAGTCAAATTTTTCTCAGCAAGGGGCAAAAGCTCTGGCAAACTATCCCCCATCAGAAAAAGCCAACGCAAAAGATCGGCCTCTAAAATCCGATCCGGGTCTACTTCAAAAAACGTGACACTCGCGGATCGTTTGATGAAAATTTGAGGCGAGTGATCTTCTCCTGTATTTAGAATGGATTCTGGCACTTGTGTAATCTTTGCGAGCTCTCGTAACGATTCGCGAACCATGAGTGGGTGATCCCATTCTCGAATCTTTTTAGCAATGGTTTGCACAATCTCGTTTTTCCCTGCAGGCGATTGAATATTAATGGTTTGCGACAAACGATCGACAGTGAACTGAATATAATTGATGGTTGTTTCTAAAAGTTTTTGCCACTCTTGCAGCCCTTTTTCTTGCAAGATCAGATCTGGATCACATTTTTCTGGAAGTTTCACGACGCGCACTTCAACACCGCTTTTTTGAAAAATATGACCAATTTTAAGTGTTGCTTCTTGCCCAGCATTATCTCCGTCTAGAGCCAGGTACACTTGCCTTACGCCAAGTTGGATCAATTCTTTAGCCTGCTCTTCTCCAAAGGCTGTTCCTTGTCCTGCAACAGTCCATAAAAAGCCTGAATGAATCAGACGCAGCGCATCGATTTGCCCTTCCACAATCAGAGCGCGCCGCTCTTTAGCAATGGTCTTGCGCGAATAACTGAGTCCAAAAAGCACCTTTGATTTCTTAAAGAGAGCAGTTTCTGGAGAATTGACATATTTTCCTCCAAAGGTATCTGGCTTAAATTTTCGTGCTGAAAATCCAATAATATTCCCAACACTATCGCGAATTGGAATGGTGATTCGATCCGAGAAAAAATCACGTCCGCGAGTGACTAATCCAACCTCTTCTAAAATTGCATTTGAAACTTTCTGTTCATTCATCATCTTTTGAAAAACTTGCGGTGTCCGAGGGGCATAGCCAAATTCAAATGTTTGGATGAAATCTAAGTCAATTCCTCTGGAATATAAATACTCTAAAGCCGCGTGACCATCCGGTGTATGGAGTAAACAAAACTGATAAAAGCTACCAGCTTTTTGAAGCGCTTCTTTGAGAATTGTTTTCGAAGTGCCTTTTGGTTGATTTGTCTCAACCTCTTCTAACGGGACTTGAAAGCGATCAGCTAGATGTTCAACTGCCTCTGCGAAGCTCATGCGTAAATGAGTCATCAAAAATTGAATCGCATCCCCATGCGCGCCACAGCCAAAACAGTGGTAATGGCTGTCTCCTTTCTGAATCATAAAAGAGGGACTTTTCTCTTCGTGGAATGGGCAAAGGGCTTTAAATGAGCTCCCCGATCTTTGGAATTTTAAATAGGGATTCAGCACCTCGACAAGGTCGATGCGGGAACGGAGATGCTCTAAACTTTCTCTTGAAAATGTGCCCATTAACGGATGTTCTCATGGGTATAACTACCCTTTCTACAGATAATTCTCTCGTAATGCCGATTTTTCAAGAAACTAAAAACTCTTTTTTCAAAAACATCGCCTCTTGGGTAGTGGTGACTGTCCTCTCGAATTTCTTTATAAATTGGGGCTTGGAAAGTGCTTTTTCTGACCAAAAATTGCTGATCTGAAAAGCCCTCTTTTGCATAGAAAAAATTCCAACTCTTCCGATACGACTCTTGTTTTACTTCGCCAATCTGTTGGTTCCAAATTAGATTCGCAACCTGAATTTTGGGATTTTTTCTCATGAATCGGATGGAAGAAACAATCCAGTCAACTGGCTTTGCCAAATAAACATCTCCTGTATGATAGAGTAAATACTCAGTTTGCAAAACATAAATTGCGATCAGAGGTCCTAATGCATTGTAGTATACCCAATCGTTCGGAAAATCTTCTTTTTTTAACTGAAAAAAAGCAAACGCACGCTCTACCCATTCATCGGCAATTAAGTAGCGCGTTAACGTCCCCTCACGAAGATGCTTTTCTGCAGCCTCTTTCACTTCTTTTAAATTGCGAACATTGTTAATGACTAGAATGCGCTCTTCAAAAGCAAAGCAATGATTGCCAATCATTTTCGTTTGCAAATATCCGGGAGTCAGCAGAATGTGTCGCCAGTCGTTTTCCCAGCAAGTTGTCGCAAAAGTACAGCTCATACCACTACAAACCTGAAGTTCAGGTTTCAAGTGTACAAACAAAGGTCTATATTTGCTATATTGTTAAGCTGAGGTTGCTAGCATGACAACAACTCCGACAATGACTCCAATGATGGCGCAGTGGCATGAATGCAAGGCCCAAGCCAAAGATGCTCTTTTATTCTTTCGCCTTGGCGATTTCTATGAAGCGTTTTATCAAGACGCTGAAATCATGGCTAAACATTTGGGTTTGACTTTGACTGCAAGACAAGGCACTCCGATGTGCGGCGTCCCTTATCACACTGCAGATTCGTATTTAGATAAGTTAGTTGCTCTAGGATTTAAAATTGCAGTCGCAGAACAGATTGGGGATCCTGAAGCGAGCAAAGGCATTGTGAAACGTGAAATTTCGCGCATTGTTACACCGGGAACTTTGATCAATTCACAGCTTCTGATTGATAATAAAAATAATTATTTCGTTTCGCTTGTTCAAATTGGTTCTACGTTTGGTTTAAGCATTCTCGATCTTTCTACAGGTCAATTTACCTCTATCGAAATGGAAGATATTCAAGATGTTCTCAATGAACTGTTTCGCTTAAGGCCTGCAGAATTTTTAGTGGGTAAAAAATTTCAGGAAGATCACCCAGCATTTTTTAAAGAACTAAAACTTTCGTTTTCATTTCTGATCAATCAAAAAGAACCGCTAGATTTGCGTTTTTCAACAGATGTTTTAGTTTGTCATTTTCAAGTGCACAATCTCGACAGCTTTGGATTCAGAGGAAAAAATGCTTCCATTATTGCTGGTGGATCTTTGCTTCTTTATTTAAAAGAGGAAATGAACATCAATTGCGATCATATTCTGACAATTAGCTTAGAGTCTTTATCGCAATATATGTCGATTGATCGTTCCTCCATGCGCAATTTGGAACTCACAGAAACAATGTCTGATGGCACCGATAAGAATACGCTTCTAGACATCTTGGATCATACGTGTACGCCGATGGGAGGAAGATTGCTACGCCATTGGATCAAACATCCTCTCTTGTCTGTACAAGAAATTCATGAACGGCAAAATGCGATCGCTCATTACTTAAAAGAGTCTGAACAAGCAAAAACGCTCCGCAAAGCTTTAAGCAAAGTGCGCGATTTAGAAAGATTAACGATGAAAGTAGGCACTCGATATGCAACGCCTCGCGATATCTTGAGTTTAGGGCTTTCTCTTGTCGCTGCAAGTGAAGTTCTTCCAGAGACCCAAGAGTTGCGTCCGACTTTTGAAAATATCATCAGAGCTCTCAATGAAAATCCCCCCATGAGACTCAGTGATGGGGATGTTTTCAAGGATAGTTACGATCCCGAATTAAATCAGTTGCGTAAATTAGCCAGGGAATCGACTAACTACCTAGTCAATTATCAAAATACGCTTCGTGAGCAAACAGGGATCAAAACATTAAAAGTTGGCTATACAAGAGCTTTTGGTTACTACATCGAAGTGAGCCGAGGACAAAGCGAAAAAATTCCTGCAAACTTTCAAAGACGTCAAACCTTAGTCAATGGCGAGCGATTTATCACAGAAGAGCTAAAAGCTTTTGAGCATCAGGTATTAAGCGCTGAAGAGAGAAGCAAAGCTCTCGAGGCAGATCTGTTTGAAGAGCTTCGTATCTCATGCGCAAAAGAAGCGCTTAAGATTCACCAAATCGCTCAGAAAATAGCAAAACTTGATTGTATACTCTCTTGTGCATGGGTAGCGTTTGAAAAAAATCTCACGCGTCCGATCGTTGACGATTCAAATATGTTAGATATCAAAGGCGGTCGGCACCTCATTGTAGAACACATGGTCGGACCAAACTCTTTTATTGCCAATGACACGAACCTTAACGAGCAAGAGCAAATGATGCTGATTACAGGCCCGAATATGGCTGGTAAATCGACCTACATTCGGCAAGTGGCCCTGATCGCAATTCTTGCGCAAATGGGCTCTTTTGTTCCAGCAATCAGTGTTCGCATGGGAATCATCGACAAAGTGTTTTCTCGCATTGGCGCAAGCGATGATTTAGCTCGAGGCCAATCAACGTTTATGGTCGAAATGACTGAAACTGCAAACATCTTAAAAAATGCCACCTCTCGATCTCTTGTGCTCCTTGATGAAATCGGGCGCGGAACAAGTACCTATGATGGGATTTCGATTGCATGGGCTGTCGCTGAATATCTCTTAACAACCGCCAAAAAACAGGCAAAAACATTATTTGCGACTCATTATTGGGAACTCACACGCCTTGAACAGCACTTCCCAAACGCTGCCAATTTTCAGATCGCGGTTCAAGAAATTCCATCTGGGATTGTCTTCTTAAGAAAAATCATTCGTGGTGGAACAGACAAAAGCTACGGCATACACGTGGCTCGGCTCGCAGGACTTCCAGCCAAAGCAATCCGAAGAGCAGAAGAGATGCTCAAAGAGCTTGAGAAACAAGGGAAAATGAAGAAAGAAGAACAACTTTTCTTATTCGGCCCTCCCGCTTTCTTAAATGAGCTTCAATCCATTATTCTTAATGAATTAACGCCAGTAGAAGCGCTCGAGAAAATTAGTTCTTGGCAAAAGCAAATGTAAAAATATTTACACCGAGAACCGCAAAGAGAACTCTGTTTGTCTCGGTGTTACTTTTGATCATTTACATCTTAGCTTTTCGTCTTAAGTGGCTATGCTTCAATCCGAATTTAAAGTAAACAAATAGACCGATTAACATCCAAACAAAGAACTGAGCCCAAGTTGTGAGCGGAAGGAACAATGTCTGGCCCAGACAGCATGCAATGCCGAGAAGCGGAATATAAGGCATGAGAGGGACTTTAAATGGTCGAATCGCATTGGGTTGGGTATAGCGAAGGATAAGGACTCCAAAGCACATGATTGCAAAAACGATGAGGACAGCAAGCGATACGAGTTGTCCTAACATATCGACAGGGAAAAGTCCTGCAATGATGATTGCTCCGACTGCAATAATTGCAGTCGATGTTGTTGGAGTGCGAAACTTAGGATGAACATGAGACAGACGTTCTGGAAGCAGACCATCCTTACTCATTGTGAAAAACACACGTGTTTGGGCTAATAAAACGGCCAATACAACAGATGTCAAAGCAGCTAAAATAGCAAACTTCACAATCGTCGCAAACCAGATAAAGTTTGGGCCCATAATATTCAATGCCACAGAGATCGGATCTGCGACATTGAGTAGAGAATAACTTGCCACGCCTGTAAGAACTAAAACCATTGCAATATAGGCAACTGTTGAAACTCCAAGAGAACCAAGAATTCCACGAGGCATATTTTTCTGCGGATTCACTGTTTCTTGTGCAAGTGTTGCGACAGTATCAAAGCCGTTATATGCGAAGAAAAGAAGTCCAGCAGCTCTTAAGATCCCACTCCAGCCGAACTCACCAAAAGTGCCTGTATTTTCTGGAATAAATGGAATCCAGTTCGAAGAGTTAATATAAAAAGCGCCAAAAATAATAAATAAGAAAATTGTAATTAATTTTACAGCAACCATTATATTATTCAAAGTAGTTGCAGCTTTAATTCCAACTGAAATTAAAATACTAATCACAAGAATCAAAAAAGCAGCCGGCAGATTAAAATAAGCACCGCTCAGGTACCAGCCGATCTCTGCATTGTAGACAACAGGCGCATTCGTGAAGGCACTGGAAAAATAGATTCCAAAATCTTTGAGAAGGCTCACGAAATACCCAGACCATCCGATCGCAACAGCGCTTGCAGCTGCCATATATTGCACGATTGAAGACCACCCAATCATCCATGCAGGCAATTCCCCAAGTGCTACGTAAGAATAGGAATAGGCGCCGCCTGAAATTGGGATCATCGCCGCAAGTTCCGCATAGCAAAGACCTGCGAAAACACAGATAATTGCAGCCACGATGAATGAGAGTAATACTGCAGGCCCTGCATAATTTGCGGCAGCCTGACCTGTGATCACGAAAATCCCCGCACCAATAATTGCACCGATACCAATGGAAGTGAGCTGGGTTGAGCCAAGATGGCGTTTCAAACCATTTTTCCCGTCTCCAGTCCCCTCTGCGGAAATAGGCTGTTTTACAAAAAGATTCCTACCCTTCATATAGATCGTCTCCAATTAATCCTTTCCATTTTCCACAAAGAAATGTTAAATTCAACATCTTTATGACGAAAAAAATTTTGATAGGCGCTCACACTTCTGCTGCAGGAGGCGCTCACAATGCTCTTCTGGAAGGCGCGCAAATCGGCGCGACGACGATTCAACTCTTTACGAGTAATCAAAAACAATGGCAAGGACGAAAAATTACTGAAGCTGAGATTGGTCTTTGGAAAAAGGCCCTCGACGAGACGGGTATCGAAAAAGTGATGAGCCATGATAGCTATCTCATCAATCTAGGGGCTCACGATCCAGATATTTTAGAAAAAAGCAGAAAAGCTTTTAGAGAAGAAATTGAGCGATGTCATCTCTTGAATTTAAGTTATCTGAATTTTCATCCAGGAGCTGCGACAAAGAGCTCCACTGAAGAATGTCTCGATCGCATTGCTGAAAGCCTTCTTCTCAATGAAGATTTGATTCATCATGGGGACACAAAACTTGTCTTAGAAATGACGGCAGGTCAAGGGACAAGTGTGGGATATAAATTTGAGCACATCGCCTATATCATTCAAAAAATAAAACATAAAATTCCAGTCGGCGTATGCATAGATACTTGCCATATTTTTGTTGCAGGTTATGATATTCGGACTCACGATGGCTGGGAAAAAACACTCAATGAGTTTGATGGAATGATTGGCCTTCAATATTTAACAGCATTTCACCTCAATGACTCATCCAAAGAATTTGGTTCTAGAGTCGATCGCCATGCATGTCTTGGCCTTGGGAAAATTGGAATGGAATCGTTTTATTACTTAATGAACGATGAAAAGACGCGCGATCTCCCAAAATACCTCGAAACACCCGAGAAAGAGCGTTGGGGGCAAGAAATCGCGCTTCTAAAAAGTTATATTCTCCAGAAACCAGCTTTTCGATCTGCGACCATCTGATTGTATACTTTTTCCCAATAAGTTGGCGTATGCAGACGATACTTACGGGCAATGAATGGTTTAGTGATCGGAGCTTTTTCTTCTGCTTTTACCGGTTCTTCTACAACTTGTTCTGCGAGAACTGGAGCTTTCTCTTCAACCACTTGATTTGCAACTACGGGTTGCTCAACAGCAATCTCTTCTTCTACAACTTGTTCTGCGAGAACTGGAGCTTTCTCTTCAGCCACTCGATTTGCAACTACGGGTTGCTCAAGAGCAATCTCTTCTTCTGCAGGTGTGCGATCCATGAACGCACCCAATCCTAATGCCACAACTGTGGCAGCTGCAGCTCTTCCAAATCCATCATTTTGTTCTTCTTCAACAGGTTGATAGGGTCGTGGAAATGTGAAGAATTCACCTGTCTCTTCATCTCGGTCGTCAATCCTCTGAGAAGATAGAGCAAGTCTGATATTTTCTGAGACTAAGTCAGATCGCTTATTGTCAGCAATCCCCAGAACCTTTTCAGACGTATCTGATGTCAGACGAGGTGTTTGTTGTCCTTTCTCAGCAATCATTAAGAGAAGATCTCTCATTGTGAGCTCGTTTGTGCTATTTTCAATCAGCGAGCTTTTTCCAGCCGGAAGAGCTTGCTTCCCTTCGAGAAGGGTAATGTGCATTTGCTCGAGGTAGAAATCGATATCTTCTAAGTTTAACATGAGACCATCAATATTGATGAGATCCTTCCCTCCCTCAACTGCGACCAGTTCAGTCGGTGCAGGAGAGATCCCCAACATTCTTAAAGCAAGTTTAGCGGTTTCAAAGGATGTGTGAACAATCTGCTTAGCGGATTCTTTCACGCGATTCACCATGTCCTCAACCATTGATAAGTTGACGATCCCTGTAAAGCCTTGTAAAGATTCAGCAGTTTTTTGAAAAACCTTTTGAAACCCAGATGACAAATGCTTATTTGCTAAATACATATGATCTTGCGTCGGTTGATAAAAACTAATAATTGCTCGAACCGCTTCGCGATTTCTTTGAATGATCATTTCATTGAGATATTTAGATTGAACATTTTTTGAACATTGCGGAAGAAGTTCTCGAATCATCGCAAGCGAAATTTTTGTCGTGTTTCTTAATTCAATAAACAATTTGTCTAGAGTTTGTTGCTGATTTTTTACAAATGGAAGAATTCTCTTCACGCTTTCCATATCATTCTTTTTCACAGCTACTTTAAGAGTTTCGTGAATTTGTCCGTCGTCAGCATTGCTCAATAAAACTTCAAATAGAGGAACATCGGTCTTTTGTTCATCCACAAAGCTCAATAAACGCGCAGAATAGCCGCTTGGATCAAAATCGGCTGAAGCCCTGACTAATTCTCTTGTTTCAGGGAAAATGGCAGTAGAGCGCAGAATATGTTCACGACAAACTTCCTGCATGACCAAATGAATATTTTCTCTTGTTTTACCAGACGTTAGAACTTCACGAAGCACAGGCGGTTGGTAAGCACACAGAAAAGGACTGACAATCCCTGTTAAGTTTCTAAAAGTCATTGTTGCTTTAAGCATACTATCTCCAATTTTATTTTTTATACATAATTATAACATATTTATTAATTATAATATATTATTCTAATTATTTTTATTATTAAAAAAGTATTAATTACTATTGAAAATCTTTTTCTGGCAGTTTTTGAAAGGATTTTTGTATACTTGTCGGTATGAGATATAAAATTAAAAATATTCTTTACACAGACGACCCCGAATCGCTCCTCGAGAAAGAAGTCACAGTCGCAGGCTGGATTCGCACTGTTCGAGATCAAAAATCTTTTGCCTTTATCGAGCTCAATGACGGCTCAAGCCTTGCAAACCTCCAAGTGATTGCTGATGGCTCGCTCCTCACACCTGACCTCACCACTGGGGCCTCTATTGCAGTCACGGGCTTATTGAAGAAAAGCCAAGGAAAGAATCAGGCTCTGGAGCTATTGGCTCAAAAAATCCACCTGTATGGTGCCTGCGATCCTACCCAATACCCTCTTCAGAAAAAACGTCACTCTTTTGAATTTTTACGCACGATCGCTCACCTGCGACCAAGAACAAATACACAAGGAGCTGTCTCTCGCGTTCGCAACGCACTTGCTTTCGCAACTCATCTTTTTTTTCAGAAAAGGGGCTTTTTATATGTGCATACTCCCCTCATCACAGGCTCTGATTGTGAAGGTGGCGGAGAAATGTTTCGAGTTACGACAATGGATGATTCGAAAGATCTTTCAAAAGACTTCTTTGGACGGCCAGCTTATCTGACCGTTTCTGGCCAGCTAGAAGGCGAAATCTATGCATGCGCACTTTCTGACATCTACACATTCGGCCCTACTTTCCGCGCTGAAAATTCCAATACTGCTCGTCATTTAGCTGAATTTTGGATGATCGAGCCTGAAATGGCTTTTGCTGATTTAAAAGATGACATGGAATGCGCAGAAAGTTATCTCAAATTCTGCCTCAATTATGTACTTGAACATTGCAAAGAAGACTTAAACTTTTTCGATCAATTTATCGAAAAAGGTCTAGTGGCACGCCTTGAAGCCGTTGCAAGCTCATCTTTTGGCCATCTCACTTACACAGACGCTGTAGAAGTCTTAAAAAAGGCACCTGTAAATTTCGAATTTCCTGTGCATTGGGGTGCCGATCTTCAATCGGAGCACGAACGCTATTTAGCCGAACAATATTGCAAAAAACCAGTCATTATCACCAACTATCCAGCAGCCATTAAGTCGTTCTATATGCGCGCAAATGATGATGGAAAAACGGTTGCTGCGATGGACATTCTCGTTCCAAAAATTGGAGAAATTATTGGTGGGTCTCAAAGAGAAGAGAGAAAAGATCTACTGGAACAGAAGATCGAGACTTTGGGCCTTAAAAAAGAAGACTACTGGTGGTATTTAGAGCTCCGTGAATATGGCTCCGTCCCTCACGCAGGCTTTGGACTTGGATTTGAGAGATTGGTATTGTTTGTAACGGGTATGGAGAATATCCGGGACGTCATTCCATTTCCAAGATATCCTGGGCATGTCGATTTTTAGACTCTATTCAAATAATTTGTTTACGGTGAAATGGATCATTTCCATATAATCCCAAAAAAAATGGGTTCTTATGAGAAATTTTTTTATTCTGTTTCTAATGTTTACGATGTCCTTAGTCGCTGAGCAAAAAGTCATTGCATTTTCTGGCAGCACGCGAAGCGATTCCTATAACAAAAAACTCGTATTGCAAGCATCTGAAATTGCAAAACAGATGGGTGCTACCGTGACTGTCATCGATCTTAAGGACTATCCGATTCCTTTTTACGATGGCGATCTTGAAGACAAGAAAGGATTGCCGAAAAAAGCAAAACAGCTTCGGGATCTCATGAAAAGTAGTGATGCCATGATCATCGCATCTCCTGAATACAATGGATCGGTTTCTGCCATTTTAAAAAACACATTAGATTGGATGTCTAGAGGCGAGAAGGGGGGGTATTCCCCTGAGGCGTTTAAAGGAAAAAAATTCGCGATTATGAGCGCATCTCCTGGCAATGGAGGTGGGGCAAGAGGGCTTGCGCATCTGAAGCAAATCATTGAAAATGCGGGTGGAGAAGTGGTGCCAACGAAAGTGAGCATAAAACAAGCGCAAACAGCCTTTAATGAAAAAGGCGTGATCATCAATCCTGCTGTCAAAAAAGAACTCCAAGCAGAAATCAGAGAGCTTTTGCAGACAAATTCCCAAGAAAATAATCCTTGGCTATTGGAAAGTGAAGATTAATCGTCAAAATTTATAGCTTTTGTCGAACATACATCTCTTGGAAGATACCGGGCACGCATGCTAAATCTTCAAACTTCCCAGTTTGTACAACTTGACCATGCTCGAGCACGTAGATTCGATCTGCGTGCTGAATCGTGCTGAGCCTTTGCGCAACGACAATTCTTGTCACTTTCAGTGTATCGATGTTTTTGGTCACCATTCTCTGCGTTTGGTTATCAAGCGCAGAAGTTGCTTCATCAAGGATGAGAATGGATGGAGATCCAATCAAAGCTCGCGCTAAAAGTAATCTCTGCTTTTGTCCTCCTGAAATCGTCCCTCCGCCGGTCGGCAAATAGGTATGCAATCCCATTGGAAATGCTGCTAAATCTTCTTGGAAACCCGCTAGCTCAATAGCCGATTTTACAAGAGCCGGTGTGTAAGTACCACCGCCGACTATGTTTTCGTAAATTGTTCCTGACATGATTCCTGAGGTTTGGAGAACAGAACCAATTTGTTTGCGCAAGAATTGTACGTTCAGAGCTGACAGATCTTGATCATCGTAATAAATCGCGCCAGAAGTTGGTTTTTCAAAGCCTAGAAGTAGACGAAGAAGAGTCGATTTACCGCTTCCTGAGGGGCCTACAATGCCGATAAATTCACCAGGCTGAACAGTCATGGAGAGATTGAGAAGTGGTTGCGATTCTTCATAACCAAACGTAATCTCATTGAGTTCAATTTTCCCTGTTAAAACTCCAGGGTTAGTTCGAGTGGTATTTTCTTCCGGTACTGCGTAAAGGATCTCTTTTGAGCGCTTCCAGTAAGGGAGAATGGCAACTAAAGAGATGAGTGTATCATTGAGGGGATACATGGCCAAAATAAAGCTTCCAAACGCGATATTAAAGGCAAGAAAGTCGGGAAGGAGGAGATTTTTTACACCGATCACCTCGATGAGGAAAAAATAGATCATCGCATAAGAAAAAATGGGCAGCGAGGCTGCATAGGTAGCGACAATATTTTGATTGTGCTGCGCCTGTTTTTGAAGAGCTTTACTTTTAGTAAATGGTGCCAGCCAATGGGCGAATGCTTTTTTTTCTGACATTGTCGTGCGCAATTTGGCAATACCGCCAACAATTTGTACCATTGTACTTTGGAGCGATTCTTGCAGAGTTGCTTCTTTAGAGAGAATGTTCGCATTGCGTTTCATGAAAAAATAAGTCACTACAATGCTGAGCGCTGCAATCAGACCACTCATGAAAGTCAGAAGAGGCGAATAAAAAAACATCACCAGAAGAAATAAGAAGGCAAAAACACCATTCAAAATCGTATACGAAGCATTATCTCGGACTTGTTGACGGATGACATCAATGGATGACATTTTCCAAAAGAGGGAACCTGCTGAAAATTTGCGAAAAAAGTGAGGAGGCAGTTTCAGCAATCGATCCCACAGAGCTGTTTGTGCAAAATGGTCGGCGAGGCCTGAAAAACGCAAGAAACAGAAATTGCGTAAAAAATTAAAAAGCACAACGCCGATGGCAGAAAATGTCAGGCCAAAAAATAAATAATCAACTAAAGCAGTGTCACTCAGGGGAATGGCAAACCGAAACAACAGAGACGTTGCAAAAGCTGGAATAAACGCAATGACACTTGCAAACAAACCATAAAAAAGAAGAGAAACAATAAGTTTTGAATATTTTTTAAATAAATAAACACTGAATTGTTTTCCTGTTTTAATATTTTCCGGAATCGGAGGATAAAACATGTAAGCAATCGGATCAATGGATCCACTTGGCAATTTTTTGTCGATATAGGCAACAGGTATTCCATTTTGAAAACAGAGAAGTGCATCATGATGATTCTTCTCCCAGCCTTCTTCTAAAACGACTTTGCGAGTTCGAATTCCACTTGCCTCACAAATCGTAAAAAAATCAGCGTCTTTAGAAAATACAAATTCAATCTGTAGTTTTTCTCCGATCTGTAAGAGTGCGTTTTTTAAAGAGGTATCCATTAGAGCGACTCACTGAGTATGAGATCTTGATATACACCTGGAGCACCTTTTAATTCAGTGTGATGCCCTCGCTGAACGATTTTTCCTCGATCCAGAACAATAATTTCATCACAATCTTGAATTGTACTTAAACGATGAGAAATCATTAAGCAAGAGCATCCTCGAAGAGCAATCCGGTGAAGGATCTCTTTTTCCAATTTTGAATCCAAAGCACTCATCGCTTCATCTAAAATCAATAAAGGTGGGTTATGCAGAAGTCCACGCGCAATTTCAAGTCGCTGTTTTTGCCCGCCACTCAAATTTTTTCCACCCTCATAAAGCATTGAATCATAATTGTCTTTTCGAAGAACAATCTCCTCATGAATCTGCGCATCTTTCGATGCATGAATCAATCCCTCTTCTGCAACCTCTGGATTCCAAAGCGTGATATTTTCTCGGATAGTTCCTGAAAAAAGGAAAATATCTTGATCAACCGTGGCTAGTGTTTTGTAAAGAACTTCTCGAGGAATGTCTGTCATTGGAACGCCATCCAAAAAAATTTCACCTGTTGTTGGGGTGAGTAATCGAGAGCTTAGTTTCGCAATGGTTGATTTTCCGCTCCCCGTGGGACCAACAAGCGCGACTCTTTTTCCAGGCTGGATTTCAAAGCTTACATTTTCAATGGATGGCAAAGACAAAGGAGCGTAACTAAACGAAACATTTCTAAATTCTAAATGTCCTTTTAATTCCTGTATCGGCTCTTCACTTTCTTTGTAATAGGGATCGACTGGATTCTTGAATACATCGTTCAATCGATCCATATCAATTTTCATACTTTGAATCATCTGATTGAGACTCACAAACCGGGAAATGGGCGCTAAAAAATTTGTTTGTAAAATCTGCATCGCCATCAACATGCCAATAGAAAGCGTGCCATCAATCACATGTTTACTTCCTAAACTTAAGAGCACCGCCCCTGCAAAAATCTGAAAAAAAAGAGGCAGCGTATTTAACATGACATCTTTTTTCCCAATCTCTTGTCGATCATTGAAGGCATTCGTAAACGTTCCCGCCCAAGTAGAAAAAAAGTCCGATTCCGAACCCATTGCTTTGATCGACTCGATTTGTTGCAAACCACTCATGCCCTTTGCCACCATTTTTGCCGTATTCTGTTGCAATCTCGCATATGCATTGACGCGTGTTTGATAGATAATTAGCAACACAGCAAAACTACAAATTCCCGCAAGCAAACCGATCCAAGCAATGGCGGGATCATACATAAACATCAAAAGCGCATAAAAAACGATCAAAAACAAATCGATAAATGAAGAAATTAATGTTTGCGTCAATGTCTTCGCAACCGAATCATTCAATCGCTGCCTGTAGGCAATTTCGCTGGAATAGCGCTGATGATAGAATGAAATCGGCAGCTTCAAAAGATGCCATAAATAATTGCTAGAAAAGACAAGAGATAAGTGAATGCCAAGGCGATTTAAATAGTATTTTCGCATCCAATTTAAGCACGCGCTAAAAAGAAACATTAAGAAAACAGCAACAACAAACTCCCCTCTCCAAACAATCACGTTTTGCGTAAAAAAAGTATTAATAAAAGCCATCAAAAAAGCGGGCATCGCAAAGCCAGGCAAGAGGAGAAAGAAGCCCGAAATGATGACAAACATGATGGGACTTGGGACAATTTTGATTTGATGCCAAATTTGTCGAATGAGCGTTGGAGGTTGACCTCCTTTCACAAACAAATCTGTTTTTTCAAAAGATAGAGCAATCCCACTGTAACTTTTCTTAAACTCATCAAAAGTTACATGGCGCCGTCCGACGCCTGGATCATTCAAAAAAACTTTATTTCGCCCAAATCCCTCAAGAACCAAAAAATGTTTATATTCCCAAAATAGAATGACGGGCCGTCTGTCTTCTCTTAATTCCTCAAATGTCCTTTTTTGACCCGACCCTTTCAGACCATATTTCTCAGCCGCCCTCAATACATTGAATGCATTGCTCCCATCACGAGACACGCCACAATCAATGCGCAACTGCTCCAAAGGGACAAATCGGCCATAAAATTGTAAAATCATGGACAAAGAGGCAGCGCCGCACTCGACTGCCTCCATCTGAATGACTCTTGGTGTCTTAAGCCTTCGGAATAACATAATGAATCGGTTTGATGATTTGTAAAGTCACTTCAACCTCGCCGACGCTTCCTTCCAAAAGTTTTCCGCTTGGACCCTTTTTCGAAGTCCATTGCAAACCCTGATCATTTCGAATCGGCTCAATCTCAACCATGATTGTTGGAAGTTTCCCGCCAGTTAAAAATTCCCTCAAAGACCTCGAAGGAACCTGCTGCAAATCATCTGCGCTCACCGGATACGTGGACACGTGCCTTACAATCCCCTCAATTCTTCCATAACGCGAAGAATCCACAGAATCTAAACTCACCGTAGCGTGCATACCCGCCTTAATCTGCTGACCTGAATACAGCGAAAAAAAGCCCAAAATCGCCTGATCCTGCAGAAGAATCCCCTTCCCATTTACGGTGACAGGAAGCCTTCCTACAAATGACCAAATGAGTATTCCGCAAAACAAAGCAGCAACGAAGACAAGAGCAACCCAGCCATTAATCGAAATCACCCGAGCTGATTTATGGAGTTCCTGCAGAGCAGTAATTTCCTCCACATTTCTTAAAATTGTATCGCTTTGTGATCGATTGTCCATCGTAATTCTTCATACAGAAAAAAAAGAATATAAACAAGAATACGAAGAAGTAAGAATCGTCTTTTGGTGATTTATTTAACTAAAAACTAGTTGAGAGATGTAAAAATCTCTCAACTAGATAGGTGATTATGGTGGCCCAAAGCATCCGGAAGGAGAAGCACAACTTGCTGCCGCGATATTTTTTAATTCCGTTTCAGATAGATTTCCTTCGGGTTTTGCAGGCAAAACTAAGCAAACTTCATGCTTATGTGATTCTATAATTTTATACTTCGTGTGCGCTTTGAGAGCAAAACCGTTTTCTTTTAGGGTCTGCTCTGGATGAGCGAGAAGTTTTTCTTTGAATTTTGGGTCCAGCCATGATTTTGCAACCATTTGGTTCCATTTTTTTGAATTTTCCTTCATTAACATCTCTCCTTGTTTTGATTCATTCATTCTTTTAAAGAAACAGAGGAAGTGGATTTAATTCCTCTTCTTTGTTTTTCAATATATCTATACCCAAACAACCTCAAAAATCGTTTATAAAAGATCATAGGTATATGCTTCTTGAAAATGTTTTTCATAGAGATCTTTTGTTTCTTGAAAGTATGTTGCTAAAGATCCTTTGTTTTCATCAGATCCATCGGACGGAAGATGATGGAGATAACCCCCAAAAATTTGTTCACAATCTCTCATGTATTGTTGCGTGTGAAGAATATGATCGTGCCAAATTTCATCAATTTCCAGAGTGGGTACACAATTGAGTGTTGGATATAGAATGCGTAGAGCTAAGAAATTTTTATATTTTCTTACAATATCTTGAGCATCTTCTCGGCTCCATCCCTTTTTTTCGACCATTCTAGGAATGATGTATTGTAAGTCTAAATTCAAAAGAGATTGTGAAGGATTTTCCGAAACTTTTGATGTTGGGATGCGCTCTTCATTCTTTGCTGGAAAACGCAAAGGATTCTCTTTGTTTTGGTTTTCTGTAGAAGAAGCTACTTTGCAATGACAATTTGTATTTTTTAAAATGCGTTGCGATAGAACGGATCCATTCAGAAATTGATAGGACAAGATTGTAGATTCTAAATTGGGATTGGCGTTTTGTACGATCCATTTGAAAATTTCATTGGCAGCGAGATTGTAGGCTAGCGAAGTTGTTGTTTGAAGGGTCGCTTTGTTAATCGTAACAGGGATTGTTTTTTGTAGCTGCTGTTCGACAATCTGTTCTTGTTGAGTGCTTTTATTCAGAGAATCTAAAAGACAATCTAGACAAGCAGTACGTTCTGGAATTAAGAGGGGCCCAATCCAAACTTTAGAAGATGTAGGCTTTATTAGTAAGTATGGCGTCATCGATTTGAGAAATAGTTCTCTGATTTTTGGATGACGATAATTATCTGTCACGACGATGGAAAAATTTCCTGTGTCACTGACTTTCAAAGATAAACTTTTGAGTGCTGAAACGAATGGTTTGATTGAAACATTCCCAAAAGAGTAGATAGAAACAGACGTTTTGCTAATCCTTTCTTCTGCATCTTTAAGAGAAACGTTGAGTAGATTGCAAAGCGCTTGAATTGATTTGGGAAGTTTCGAAGAGCTTTCTTCTAAAAGTCCATTTTCTTTCAATCGAAACAAAGCATAATAAATTTCAGGTGTCGAGATTTTTTTTTCTAACCGGTGTATGATTTGATCAATCGAATACGTACCTTTTGAAAGATAAGGCGCGAGTAATGCATATGTCTCCCCTTCAAGCAATTGACATGATTGATTCTCATTAAAAAGGATGACTTGGTTCGGAGAAACGACTTCCGCCTGCACGAAGCTTTTGAAAGAGGGAAAGTGCATATCCATATTATTTTTTTTTGAAGTTTTTAACCTCCTTTTAAATAACCAAAAGATATTTGACAAATTATAATTTGAAAATCGCTTGACATATAGGAAGATCAAACCCTTTTCTAAGGAGAAATGCCACAGCTTTCATTCGGTCTTTGCTGCTGATTTTTTGAGCCCATTTCTTCACTGCTTCTTTTTGCATTTTGAGATCCATTTTTTTTCTTACAAGTTTCGCATCTATTCCTTTGTTTCGAAAGTATTGTTCAATGTAGCGAGGGCCATATCCTTGACGAATCTTTTGTTCCAAAAGCATTTGCGCATAGTTGTCATCTGATAAATAGCCAGAATTTTCGCATTCTTCAATCACTCTTTGACATCGGTTCTCAGAATACTTTTTTTCCCTTAACTTCTTGAGGAGCATTGCTTTTGAATAAGACCGTCTAGCAAGTAACCAAAGTGCATAATTTTTCACTTTCTTGCTTTCTGTTTTTTCAAGCCATGAGTCGATTTCTTCTAAGCTCGCAAATTGTTTTGGAATGTCTTTCAAGGGAAATGAAATGGCAATCTCTTGAATTACGATTCCGTTCGATATGACTTCCCAAAATTTGGGATCAAAAGTACTTTGGCGCAGTTCCATCACTCCAATTTTATTGAAATGGGAATCTAGATCAAGTACTATCAGTTTATATGACTGATCCAATTGATCCGAATAAAACTCCTGGAACACCCCCTCAAGCCGATGAGACGGCGCATAGGAAAGGCCCTCCGCCAAAGTATGGAGAGATGACTGCTAAGCCTTTAACTTTTTTAGGGATGAAGTTTACTGGCCCTGAAGCCGAGAAGCTCTGGAATACGATTTTGCAACAGGTCAACAGCCAAATCCAACATGAGCAAGCTCGCGCCTTAAAGGCGATGAGAAAGCTGAGAAAAAGTTCTACTGGAGAAGGTGGAGACGACTAATGAGACCGTTGAAATTAGGCAGCTTTCGCGCAGCTTAAAAAACGATTTTTGAGTTTGTTTGGATATACATCCAAAAGAATGCTTCTTTTGAGTATACTGTTACCCCATGGACACAGATACATTAGTTGTTAGCTCTCAAGAAGCAGGCGAACGTTTAGATAAGCTTTTAGCTCTTCATTATGACTCATACTCAAGGACTTACTTCCAGCACCTTCTCGATGTAGGCTGTGTTCTTTTGAATGGCAAGCCAGTCAAAAAAAGAATTTGCCCCTCTGAGGGGGATGAAATTGAAGTCTGTTTTCAGGCAATTCCAGGACCCTCATTGGAGCCTCAGGAGATCCCCTTAAATATTCTTTATGAGGATGAGCATATTCTGGCGATCAACAAACCTCCGGGTATGGTCGTCCATCCAGCGCCTGGCAACTGGTCGGGAACATTTGTCAATGCCCTGCTCTATCATTGCAAGAATATGGAAACAAATGACGATCCTGTGAGACCTGGCATTGTCCATCGATTAGATAAAGACACCTCAGGCCTTTTGATTGCTGCAAAAACTTTGCAGGCTCATCAAACTTTGATTGAAGCTTTTTCGCAAAGAAAGATTGAGAAAACATATCTTGCGGTTGTTTTTGGCAAACCTGAAAATGCGATCATCGATGCTCCAATTGGCCGCCATCCGACGAAACGAAAAGAAATGGCCGTCATTGAGAAAGGACGCGAAGCGATCACTCATGTTGAAACAATGGGTTATAATGAACAGATCTCTTTAGTTCGTTTGAAACCTAAAACAGGTCGCACGCATCAAATTCGCGTGCATTTAAAACATATTGGATGTCCTATTTTGGGAGATTCAATTTATGGCAGCGAAAAATCTTTGATTCAGCCGGAAAGGTTATTGCTCCATGCTTACCAATTGCAATTCCAACACCCAATCACAAAAGCGCCATTGCATCTATCTGCTCCAATTCCAGATGACTTTAAGAAATGGATTCAAAAAGTCTCTTGTTGAGTAAAAAAGAAATCTCTAGTAAAGTTTTTTTTCATACAAGGATGATCTCTCATGAAAGAATTTGTTGAATACATCGTGAAAAATCTGGTCGACAACCCTGATCAAGTACGCATCAATGAGATCGGAGGAACAAATACCCTCATCATCGAGCTCTCCGTAGAAAAATCAGACATTGGTAAAGTCATTGGAAAGAAAGGAAAAACAATCAATGCAATTCGCACTTTGCTTATGTCAGTAGCAAGTCGCAATGGCATCCGTGTTAGTTTAGAAATTCTTGAAGAAAAACAATAAGGCTCTCATCCGCTCTAGAGCGTGGGCAGGAAAGGCGAAATCATCGCTTTTCGGGAATTTAGCGACCCAGCCTTATAACGGATGATGATCAAGGATTGTTTTCCTTTCATCTGCTTCATGGGGACTTCTATGAAGCTTGTTTTGAAATAGGTGTGATATTCTTGCGCTTTGGGACCAATCAGCTCGATTTCAAGCGGATTGTTTTTCAGGCCAGGAGATAATTGGAACCCGTTGAGAAAGCGTTTTAAATGTTCGATTGCCAATTCTTGATCTGGAATCCAAATCCACATTTCGTCTTTATGGAGATATTCGGTGGCCTTTCCACTGCACACTTCATCTGCGCTTGCAACAGTGCTAATCATATGAATAAATAGATCTATTTGCGGTTGTTCTTTATTGATGCGAATAGAGTTTTCAAGCCAAATCAGAGAGATATCCGAAGCGGCCTTTGAAAATAAAGGAACGTTTCTTGCAAAAATCTTAGTTTGCCCAACTCGGCAACACCCATTTTGCACTTTTGTATCGGCAAAGATCTGATTTGGTTTGCCTTTTTGACACAGGAGAATATTCTCAGCAACTTCCTTTTCGCGGTGAGCGTAGACCTTGTTATAGAGAGAATACATCTCTTTATTTTGTAAGATTCTCATCGCAGCTATTTTGGGAAAGTTCTTATCCTTTGGAAGATCGTCAAGGCTGATGATTTCCTCTTCCTTGCCCGTCATCAGTGATTTTAAGCGATTGAGCAGCGATACGACACATTCTACATCGAGAACAGATACTTTGCTCAAAAGATCTGTATCGTCCAAAATTCCGTATAAGAAATGAAGATATTCTGTATATTCTCGTTCAACGGAAATAAAAAAGTCTGTTTTTTGGTTTGCTAGATTTTGTTTTTTTAAGAGTCTCTGCATGATTCGATTTGAACGAGCGTCGTTTTGACATATCGATTTGATTTGCTGAACAATTGAAGCTGCGTTTTGACCTCTCATACTATATTGATCATTCAACTCAAATGCTTGCCTTGCAACCAGTGTATTGCTTGATTGCGCATCGGAAATTACGGCAAAAGGAGGCGCGAACGTGTGCAGCTGCGATTTGTGATGATCAATAACAGAAATCACATCTAGATACGCTGGAATACCCATCTCTTCACGATTACAAAAATCGCGAAGAGATACTGTGCCGAGGATCGTTTTTCGTAAAGTTGCGGCTTGGATGACTCCTGCAGGAAGCATTTTTCCATCAGTTGGATGCGCAACAGTCAGCGAGACGTGCGCTCCCATTTTTTGTCGAATCTCATCGACATCGGAATCCATTGTGACAAACGTCGGATGATGTCCAAAGACCTCAGATTTTGTTTTCATTGCAATGTCAAGTTGCTCGAGCCTCGCTCGAGTTTCCACGATCGTCTCATGAAGATTTCTGACGACATCCTCTAAGAATGAAAAAATATCTGGACGATTCTCAATGAGTTTGCCCTTCTTATCAAAAAGAGATTTTAGTTTCTTGTAGAATGTATCTCTTTCCATGAAAGGAACTTTGGCAAGACGAGATAAATGATCTCCTAACTTTTCAAAAGTAACAAGTAAACCATTTTCTATTCCTAAAACTTTAGAAATAAATTTTCCGACTTCTTTTCTTTGTTTATTAGAAAATTCTTTAGATGGTTCGCACTCTAAAATGGGCATCGAAAATAGACGAACTGTTGATTTTTCAATTTCTGAAAATTCTAAATCCTTTTTCGCGAATAATGAGATGAGATGTAAATGGAGCTGATTTTCAAACCAGCGAAGACAGGAGCTCAATAAAATGATGACTTGTCGCACTTCTTCCACATCGAATGAGCGCCAGTCGCCTAAAAAAAAGCCCTCTTCATCGACCACAACGATCGAATTATGCTCTCTTTCATGATCAGATCCTGAGATCGTGTCTTCTAGTTTTTTGAGCACCATACCCGATTGCGTCATCAAATCTTTTCCAGTAAGGGAAAGTGCGCTCCGCGTTTTGGGAAGGTGAGTAAAAATGCCTTTTCCGAAAAGATCTTCAAAAATCCATTGAATCTCGATCTGCGATGAGGGAGGCCCTCCCGGAAGATTCCAAACATGCAAGGCGTTGCCTACCCTTGCTCCAAATGCATCCACCCATCCCCAAAATGAGGCAATGGTTGTGTCTAAATCAGGCGATTTATGCGCTGTAACAAAATGCGTCCCCTCATAAATTTTTCCCATGCCTATTGGAAAAAAAACTTGGTAATCGCTTCGATCCACCAACTTGCCGACAATTTTTCCGCGAATCCGTAGATTGTGTTCTGCACTCATGTGGGATTGGTTGAGCCAAAGTTCAAATGAGGAAACATTGTAAGACTCTAAAATCCCCTCTTTTTCGATCTGTTCGATAAAATCAAGAACAGCAGAGAGTAAAAAACAGGGAGTCTCTTCTTTATCAATGAGTTCAAATAAGGTTCGATTGACCTTCTCTCGTTTCTTGCCTTCGCTGACATCACCCAATGTTTTTAACTTTTTAATCACGGGCTTAAGAGCGAAAGTTTTCTTTTTAATTGAAAAATCACCGAGAAGCATATTTACCTGAAATTGGGTTGATACCAACTAGAAAAAATGCGGATTGAGTAGGACTCGAACCTACGACCGCCCGCTTAGAAGGCGGGTGCTCTATCCACTGAGCTATCAATCCACTGTAATCTACTAAAATACCCTGCTTCGCTACTATTTTTCAAGTATAGAGAAAAATCTATTCTAATCTAGCTAAGCCCTTCTCGCGGCTTTTTCTGAAAAAACACGAAAATAGACAAACTGCCGATGTAATGTACACAATATTGAGGCCTAAACTAACCCAAAAATAGGATGCTGGAAAGTGTCCGTGTTGCAAAATCATGCGCATGCCTTCAAAAATATATGTAGTCGGCAGGCACCATGAAATCGCTTGTGCCCATTCAGGAAGCACAGAAACTGGGTAAAAAACAGCACTAAATGGAGCAAACAAATAGCCCACCATCCATGCAATGGATTCAACTTGGTGGCCCCATCGAACGATCAGACTTGCCGCTAAAAAGCCAAGCGTCCATCCAAAACAGATTAACATCGCGGCAAATGGCAAAAACATCCAACCAATCATATAAATTTTGAGTCCATAAAGAAGATAGACCATGAGCAATCCAAAAACGACTGTAATGCAAAGCTTCATCAGGCAAAGAAGAATGACTCCTAAGCTCCATTCGATAATGCGTAAAGGGGTCGCAAAAAGATTAATCAGGTTACGATGCCAAAACTCTTGCAGCAAACTCACAGAAATATCAATCGATCCGCGCCAAGTAATTTGCCAAAAAATGAGACCTGTCATCAAAATAAGCGGCAATTTAGAGTCTTGATCGGTACTCGCAATCCAAATCGATGTGAGTCCCCAAAGCAAGATATCAATCAAAGGCCAATAAAATAGATCGCTCAGTTGTTGCGGACCTTTGAGAAGCACATAAAAATAGCGCAAAAAAATTCCTTTGATACGACTAAACACGGCTTTTCCTCGCAATTTTAAGAAAATAATCATCTAGAGATGGCTCTTCCACTCGAATCGTCAAATAAACGACTCCCATCTGACTTAATTTGTGTAGATAGATCGGAATTTGTTCCTCTTCCATGTCTACTTCGATGCTGTTTGCGTCACAGCGGTAGGGATATTTGAAGAAAATCGCCAGATCGATTGCTTGTTGCAAATTCTCTCTCATCGTCAGATGGACAGAAAAAAATGCACTTTTTTTCGCCAAATTCTCTGGCAAGTCATCCGCAATAATTTTTCCACGATCAAGAAAGATCACACGATCACAAACTTCAGCGACCTCTGTCATTTTATGCGATGTAAACAGGATAGACAGCCCTGTTTTTTCTCTTTGCTCTAACAAAAATGTGCATACGTCACGAGAAATATCAGGATCTAAAGATGCGGTTGGTTCATCCAGCAAAACAATTTTTGGCTCAATAAAAAATGCCTTTACCATCATTAAACGAGTGACTTGTCCGGCAGATAATTCAGAAACTTTTTTATTTCTATATTTGGCAATTCCAAAACGCTCAAGGAGTGGCTCATATCGACGTTTACTTTCTTTTCGGCTCACTCCGTAAAGAAGTCCCACGACATCTAAATTCTCAGCAACGGTTAAAATATGGGGAAGGCTTAAGTAGGTACTTGCAAAAGATACGTTTTGTAAAATTTTTTGTGCATTTTTAGGAAAATCTAAATCAAAATATTGAATTGTTCCTGATGTCTTGAGCAGGGTTCCAAGTAGCATTTGAATCGTCGTTGTTTTCCCTGAACCATTCGGTCCAAGAAAACCTAATATCTCCCCCTTTTTAAGCTCAAAAGAGATATGATCCACCGCAAGCGTAGGTGGTTTTCCAGGATAGCATTTCGTTAATTCATTTACTTTTAAGATAGACATAAAAACTTATACCGCTCGTAATAAATAATACCAAACGCAAAAAAATAAAGTCATAAATTTAACAAGAAAGCAGCGCAAATTTTTTTGTCTAGAGCGAGCGACCATTGCCTTAGGCCAAGGCGCGAGTGAAGACAAAAAATTTGCGGCTTCGCTGACGCAGTTAAATATGACGTTATTTATTGTGTTTGGTATAACTTCCCCGCAGGCCAAATTTCCCTGTCTCACTTGCGCCATTGCCATCAAGCAACAGCCCTCGCTCCGAACGAAACATTTGGCAGATGCTTTGAATCCATTTCGGGGATATCTTACTTTTTTTCAGAAATAAATGCATTTAGAAATACGATCTTGAAAAGCAATCGATAATTCTGAACTCGATCCCACTTTATCTAAGGCTTCTTGGACAATTTTTAATGCAAGTTCGGGAGAATTGCATTCGCTCGACAAGTGCGCGAGATGAATGTGCTTTAATTGAGGATGAGCCAGTTGTGTCAGCAGTAATGCACAATCCCCATTGGACAGATGCCCCTGCTTACTCAAAACGCGTTGTTTATAAACTTGCGGGCGATGCGATGCATGGACCATCGAAGGCTGATGATTTGCTTCGAGATACAAATAATCACAGTCTGTCAGTGCGCGTCTCACAACAGGCGTAATATGGCCGATATCAGCGCAAAATCCAAGCTTAATAGAATCCGTTTTTACAGTAAACGCAACAGGCTCCATAGTATCATGAGGGATTCCAAAAGGATGGATTTCCAAATCCCCAAACACAAAAGTTTCTCCAGTTGTGAAGATCTTAAACTGAGGTCTCATGGGAAATACTTGTGCGATACCTTTCGCCGTTTCGAGATTTGCAAGAACGGGTATCTTTAAATGATGACTTAAGACATCCAGTCCTCGGATATGATCGGTGTGCTCATGTGTGACTAAGACAGCTTGAATTGTGTGAATATCTACGTTAATTTCATTGAGTCTTTTGACAAGCGTAGAATAAGAGATTCCTGCATCGATCAATACACGGGTACGTTTTGTTCCGATATAAATCGCATTTCCTTTCGACCCAGAAGCAAGAGGACAAAAACCTAACATCACCGCAAGAGTCTATCGAAATCGCACCGCAATTCCAAGAAAAGTTTTCAGACAATTCGAGAAAAGACAATATGACAATATTTATCCCATAGGACGCGAGAAAACTCGGCCATTTATGGCCGAGATGAATCGCGC
>CAZVXF010000015.1:0-36302 GCA_964630875.1 uncultured bacterium
GGGTAATAATCTCTGGTCGCCTAGCTATTTTGCTGGAGCATGTGGAGGAGCTCCTTTGGAAATCATTCATCAATACATTGAACAACAAAAAACGCCTCTCATTTAAAAGCCAGAGGCACGATTCATCTCGGCCATAAATGGCCGAGTTTTCTCGTGTCCTATAAACCTGAACTTGACCTGAGCGGATCAAGTTTGTTAAACTGTTCTTATGGATTTTGCAACACAAGAGAAGATTCACGCAATCGGTAAGCGTCTTTCCGATATGTGGAGGTATCTTTGACCTGGGTGCTAAAGAAAATAAGGTCAAAGAATTAGAAGAACAGATGGCCGTTCCCAGCTTCTGGGATCATCAGGAAGCTGCGCAAAAAGTCATTCAAGCATTGAATGAGCTTAAGATGTGGACAGTTCCTTATCATGAGATGAAAGGCCGCCTTCAGGACGTCCAGGATTTATTGCCGGAAGCCATTGAGTTAGGGGACGCCGAGCTTGTGAGCGAGCTTGTCCAAGCGCTCAACGATATCGATCTAAAATTGACCGATCTAGAAGTGCGCAAGATGCTCTCGGGCGAACTAGATGCAAAAGATTGTTATCTAGAAATCAATGCAGGCGCAGGGGGAACGGAGTCTTGCGATTGGGCCCTCATGCTTTCAAGAATGTATCAGCGATATGCTTCTAGAAAAGGTTGGAAAGTCGAGATTGTAGACAGACTGGATGGCGATGTGGCGGGGATTAAAAATATTACTTTTCGTTTTAGCGCTCCTTTTGCTTTTGGTTATTGTAAGTCGGAAAAAGGTGTCCATCGACTTGTTCGAATTTCGCCTTTCGATTCCAATGCACGTAGGCATACGAGCTTTGCATCAGTTGATGTGACTCCGATTGTGGAAGATGTAAAAGTGAGCGTAAATCCCGAAGAGATCAAAGTCGATACATATCGCGCGTCGGGAGCGGGGGGACAGCACGTCAATAAAACGGATTCTGCAGTGAGAATGACCCATATTCCGACGGGCATTGTTGTCTCATGTCAAAGTGAAAGAAGTCAGATCCAGAACCGCGAAACCTGCATGAAAATGCTGCAATCAAAGCTCTATGAAAAAGAGGTGAATGAAAGAGAATCCAAAATTTCTGCAATGGGCGGCGAAAAGAAAGATATTGCATGGGGAAGTCAAATTCGCAATTATGTATTTCAGCCCTATACTTTGGTAAAAGATACGCGAACTAAAGTCGAGAAAGGGGATATCCATGCTGTTATGGACGGGGACATTGATGACTTTGTGACGGCGTATTTGAAGGAAATCGGTTGATGGAAGGATTCGATATTCGTTTTTCTGAGTTGGATGATCTTGCCTATTTAACGACTTGGCTTTCCTTTCCAAATGCTTGCGATGATTTTCCGTTTAACGAAAACGAAACAGAAGATGCTCTTAAAAACTGGATTGGATTCTCTAAATTCAAGGCCAGTTTGACAGGAACTATCAAGGATGTTCCTTGCGCCATTGGTACTTTATTTTTAATGCCTTACAAGAAAGTGGCCCATCAGTGTTCATTTTATTTGATTGTTGATCCCGAGCATCGTCGAAAGGGAATTGGTACTTCGATGGTTCGCAATCTTGTCCATTTGGCAAAAACACGGTTTAAATTAGAGGGGATGAATGCTGAATTGTTTCTTCCTTGCAATCTCGAGACGATTCTCGATCGCTTAGAGTTCAAAGTTTTTGCAAGACAAGAAGACTTTGTAAAGCTTGGGCCAGATCAATACCGACCTAGACTTCTCATGGAGAGTTTTTTCACATGATATCCATTCGTGATTCGTTCGATTCCGATCAAAAATGTCTAGTCGAGTGGCTATCTCAAAAAGACGTGCTTAAGTGGTTTCCTTTAGCCGATATCCGAGAAATTGAAGATGCTGCGCGTATCTGGCTTAGTTATTCAAAATTGAATGCGGTTTTAACCGCACTTTGGGATGACGAACCGTGCGGAATTGCAAATCTCTATATCCAACCCTTCAAAAAATTGTCGCATCAATGTCTTTTCGCAATCATCGTGGATGAAAAATATCGAGGAAAGGGAGTGGGTACGAAACTGCTTGGTTCATTAATCGAACTTGCAAAGACCAAATTCTCGATTGAAATTCTTCATTTAGAGGTGTATGAAGGAAATCCTGCCATCGGTCTATACGAAAAATTTGGATTTACAGAATATGGAAGGCAACAACGCTTTGTGAAAGAAGATGGCCAATATTTAACAAAAATACTCATGCAAAAAAGATTATAGGATTTTATGGCCGGGCATAGTAAGTGGGCAAATACAAAACACCGTAAAGAGCGTGCAGATAAGAAAAAAGGCAAAATCTTCAGCCGCATTGTGAAAGAGATTATTTCTGCCGTCCGACAAGGTGGACCTGACCCAAAATCGAACACGAAACTCAAAACTGCTGTTCTGAAAGCTAAAGAAGCCAACGTTCCCAATGAAAATGTGGAGCGTAACATCAAAAAGGCATCCTCTGGAGATCAAGGGGATTATACAGAGATGACCTATGAACTCTATGGCTTTGGCGGTGTTGGCATCATTGCTGACGTGATGACCGATAATAAAAATCGTATTTCATCAGATATGAGAATCGCGACGAATAAATGCGGTGGCACGGTTGCAACTCCTGGCGCTGTTTCCTACAATTTTGATCGGAAAGGTCAATTTGTGATTCCTAAATCTGCAGTGTCTGAAGATGAATTATTTCTTTTAGTAACAGATGCTGGAGCTGATGATTTTTCAGCGACCGAAGAAACCTACATTGTGACAAGTTCCGTAGAGGCTTATGCTTCAGTCAAGGAAGTTCTCGATAAAAAGGGGATAAAATGTGAAGAATCAGGTCTTGTCATGATTCCACGAACTCTGATTGAAGTCTCAGATACGGATGCAGATCAGAATATTGCACTCATTGAGTATCTTGAGAATCTCGACGATGTCGATGCAGTTTATCACAACATGAAAGTAGAAGAATCTTGAACTGTTAACCTGAGCTTCGGGTTTATCTCTTTCACAATCAAGGATCTTTTCGCGATTTTTTGCATTTTTTCACTCACCCGTAGAACCTTTGGCTATGGGTTTCGCAAAAAAATACAAAATCTCATCGAAAATCTCGATTGATTCTGATGAGAACAAACCCGAAGTTCAGGTTGTTAGTTTCATCTGGGTGCGTAAATGGCCACTTTTGATAGATCAGTGACATTCATAGGCATGTAGACAAAAGGGGAGGGGATTTTGCCAGTATAGAGAAGGGCAAGTCTTTTTCTGTTCTCTCGAGAAAGAAATTGTTGCGCATATTGAGTAAATTGTTCATAGCTCAAATCTTCGAGTGCCTGAATTCTTGTTTCAACGAGGGTAAAATTCCCTTTTTCTTGGAATGCGAGAAGGTCCCAAACAGCGCTCTTATCTTCGAGATTTCTGTATTGTGTTTTGAGAGTTGCAATCGTGCTATTTTTGAGGATGTTGAATCTTTCGTTTGTGACGAAATTTTCACGGAATTCTTCGAGAAATAATTCAAAGCGATGGAGAAGATCTTCAGGTTGGTGCGTGTTGGATTGGACAAGGAAAAACTGATAGAGCCTTTTCTCAAATTCTGCATCACTGGACTGCGCTATGTAGCCTGTTTTTTGTTTTGTGCGCAATGTATCAAAGAAAGGCTCTTGAATGGCGGCGCTAAGAATTTTTTGAGCGGCTCTCTTTGAATGAGAATAATCTCCTTCGTCAATGAGAAGGATCGCTGCATTTCCTTGAGCTTGTGTGCTTTTAGAGATTTGAAATGGGCCATCATTTTCGGGCAAATGCAGCGCTTTCATTTGAGGATGATTTTCTTTTTCGAATGGCGATTTTGCAATCGATTGAACATTTTGCCAGCAATTGAATGCGGTTTCTCGTGTTAAGTTACCAGCAAAAAGTGCTTCAAAGTAGGTTTTATCGAAAAGATTTATATGGAAATTGCGGAAATCTTCGAAAGTAATTTGTCGAAGCGCTTCGAGGTTTTCTTGTTTTGTCGACAAGCTATCATTAATCAGAGTTGTCAGAAGTTCTTTGGCTTGTTTAACAGGAAGAATTTTAGTGCTGTTTTCGTAGGCTTTTGCATGGCGCGCAACATAGAGATCAAATTGTTCTTGAGTCGGGGAATGCATCGGCATTTGGGCAATGATTTCTTGCAAAAGAAGAGGGATTTTTTCGCTAAAACCGGTAAGAGTCAGGTGAATTCTACATTGATCAATCTTAAACTGAGGCGTAATTCCTGCTGCATTTGCATTGCTTAAGATAGGATTTAACTGATCGGTAATGTGATCAATGTAAAGAGATGCGAGTACATAACTTCTGGCAGAAGCATTTATCGCAGGTGTTAGAATATGTACATAGACTGCAGCTTCAGGTGTCTGAAATTCCTCGCAACGGATATAGAAAGCTGAGCCAAAATCATGATTCGCAATGCATGTCGGTATTTTTTCAACATGTTGATTTTCAACAGTATTCAGAGAGTTTGGTGTGAATGGGTTTAACTCTGGAATCTGAATTTCAGGATGAGGTTTTGCTTTTCTCCACGATGCAATCCATTTTTGCGGGATTGCACGCATAGAATAAGGAACTTGAAGCCACTGCTCTTTTTTTTCATACGTAGTTTCTTTTGGAGCTAGAAGACTAATGACACATTGATCAGGAGTGAGTAGGGCAAGAGTGCTTTCGATTTTTTTCGCATTATATTCAGTTGCTAAAAGAGTCTTTCTAGGAAAACTTGAAAGGTCTTCATCAAGAAGGATTCTTCCAATTTGTGAGATATACGCAAACGCGTCAGTTCTAGACTGATATTGATAATTCAAAGCGCGCAATGCATTTTTTTCTGAAAAAAGATCTTCACTAATTCCCGATTTTAATCTAGAGAAAGCTTGAAAAACATAAGTAATGACCTCATCGATTTTTTGAATACCGATATCAGATAATGCAATTCTGACCTCGAAGAAGGCATGATCTTTCCCTCCTTGAGCTTCAACGCCAACTTTGATGTCATCGACGAGTTTTTCTTTTTTCAATTTATCAAGTAAACTATGAGGACTGCCTCTTTGCAATGTATAGGCGATTAATTCGGCACTTTTGGATTCATCATCCGACAAATCAGTGGGCAATTCCCAGACAAGAGTCATGGTTTGCTGATTTTTGATCGGCTCAACTGAGATAATCTGATTTTTTTGAGAGGAGGAAAGAAGGGCTCCCTTGAAATCTTTATGAGTAATCTGATTTTTTGGAACTTGGGCAAAGCAAGTAGAAGCCAAACTTTTGAGCTCTTCGATAGGTAATGGTGAGTAGATCGCAACGCGCATGACATTAGCGCTATAATGATCTTTATGCCAATTTTTTAATGCGCTTTGTGGGATTTTTGCGAGCGTTTTTGAGTTGCCTGCAGAAAAAAAGCGGTTTGGATGTTTTGGGTTTCCTGTCTCTTTAAAGACCATATATTCCCTCCATCCATCATTTTCTCTCATCAGAGCAAACTCTTGATCGACCGCATGCAATTCTCGTGAAATATTTGACGGATCGAAAATTGGATCAATAAAAAAATGAGCAAAACGATCTAATAAAGAAGAGAATCCTGCATGATGCGAGGAGAACATATAGACAGTTTTATCGGGAGCTGTAAAAGCATTGGTATTTCCTTGGAAATTTGAAACCTCAGCTGAGAATTCATTATCTGGATATTTTTCTGTGCCCATAAACAGCATGTGCTCACAAAAGTGTGCCATGCCAGGATATTCAGCCGGATCGCACCAAGAACCAGAACCTACCCCAACAACGGCTGCAGATTTGTCTGCACCCGGATCTGATATGAGGAGAATTTGTAGTCCGTTTTGAAGCTCAATTTTAGCCGTTTGGCGCTCCTTCAAATCAGGTGACAAAAGGGGCAAATTTGAAGTGTCGGGAATGTCAATAAAAGGGGCTGTGGATAAGAGTAAAGTCGTCAAAGTGTGTATCATATTCCTGAGTGCATTTTTTCTCGGTGATATTTTTTATCGTACAAGAACGTCGTGCGTATTGCAAACGATTTCCCAGATCTTTTGTGCGCGCGCTTGTCGGCGTTGTTGTTTATCTGGAGCATTGCTTCCCGGAAAATTTTCCATATCAAATGGAGGAGCAAAAGCTAAGTGTATAGGTGTTCTTTTTGTAATGCGCACTTCGCCTAGCTCTTTTTGGATTGTTTCTGGAGGAGGCAAAAGATCGTAAGTAGATAATGTAAAAGGGACAAAGTGAGTGGGCGTTTTTGCTTTCTTTGCCATGAGATAAAAGAGCTCAATTGCTTCTGGATCAAAAGGGGCTACTTCGATTTTGCCCTCTTTATTTTTTCGATCTCGACCGCCGCTTGGAGCAACATAGATGATTTTACTGCCTTCTTCAAGAAGCTTACTCATTAACTGCATTGTCTTTTTGTTGTGCATTTGCTTTTCCTCTTTTTTCTCTGGAGGAAAGTCGATATATCTTTTGGAGTAAATGCAAAGCAGATTGCAACCTTTACTAAAAGGAATTGCGAGAGGATCTGTGACCACTCTTTCACCTGCGACAAAAATCATTGATTCGGCAATTTCTGGATAGTCTTTTTCAAGGCAAACAGCGATTGCTTGTGGATCGCTTTCTGTCTGATGGTTGGCTAACAAAATGACATTTTCTTTGTTTTTTAATGCGGTAGCAATTGTTTCTAAATGCTCTTTACCGAATATTTTTGAATGTTCTAATTCAATCAAAGGTTTGATGAAGTCGATTCCAAAGCTGTAGTAATCGAAAGGATGGCGCACTTTTTTATGATAAGGTTCAAATTGATAGGGAGGTTCTCTGAGGAAAAGCAAATAGAGGATCAGTGTTGGTAAACATGCATTCAAAGAAAGAACTGCACGCTTATACCCCTCAAAAAATAAAATCAGATGCAACGTATATTGAGGGCTTAATGCAGCGCAAGTGGTTTCGAGCTCTTTTTGGAACTCAATTTCAAGTGTCGATTTTTTGTCCATTTGTCGTCGAATAAAATACAAAGTCGTTTAAATGGATCGAATCATTGATTGCAAATTCCAAATGTGCGTTGGATTTGCTGACAAGTTTCGTATAGTACGATTTATCGCTATACTCGAGATAGCGATAGAGTTCAGGATGCACCACCAGTTTGAGGGCGAATTGATTTTGACACAAGACGAGCTTTTTTAACGCGCGTTCAATTTCAACAGATACACTTTCGTGACTCTTGATCAACCCGCTTCCTGAACAGTAAGGGCATGTTGTATAAATTGTTTGCGCAAGCGATTCGCGATTTCTTTGGCGAGTCATTTCCACCAGGCCAAATTCACTCATTCCGAGAATCGTACATTTTGCAGAATCTTCTTTCATGCACTCTTTCAAATGATCCAGCACACGTCGCTGATTTTTTCGCACACGCATATCGATAAAGTCGCAAATGACAAGACCTCCAATATTACGAATGCGGAGTTGTCGTGCAATTTCCTCGACAGCTTCTAAATTGATCCGAACCAGCGTTTCTTCTACATCGCCACCCGTTGGATTCGTTGAGCTTCTACCAGAGTTGACATCAATTGTGTGCATTGCTTCTGTTTGGTCAAAGAAGAGGTAGCCTCCCGATTTTAACCAAATCTTGGTGCGCATTGCTTTATCGATCTCTCGCTCCACGTTGAATCGCTCAAACATTGGCATTTTGTCTCGATAAAATTCGAGTTTTATTGGGTGTTCGCCTTCGTACTTTTGATAGAGCTGTTTACACCTTTGGAATGTCGCATAATCATCAATCAAGAGACGATCATATCTTTTATCAATACAATTGATCAGCGTACGCTTTACGAGATCTGATTCTTCAAATAATAATGTCGGACGATCAGACTTATCAAATTTCTCAACAATCATTTGCCAAGTATTAAACAAGTCCGTTGCCTCTTCAATGAGCATCTCAGTTGAGACTCTGGCGCTTGCAGTGCGGCAAATCAAACCCATATCTTGAGGCATTTCAAATGAGCGGATTAGTTTTTTCAGTTGATCGCGAATGCCAGAATCTTCAATTTTTTTGGACACTCCTCGATGGGAATTATTGGGTAACAAGACAAGGTATCTGCCTGCAATCGAAATATTCGATGTAAGGCGAGCTCCTTTGGAACCAATTGGCTCTTTAACAACTTGGACCAAAACAGGCTGTTCTGGTTTTAGAATTTGGGTAATATCTTTTGCTTTATTCGAAGGTTTCGACTCATTTTCAAATTCGAAATCCATGTCAAACATTTCTTCGAATTTTTTGCTGTTTTCCAAGATATCGCTAATGTGAATAAATCCATTTTCGCCTTCGTTGATGTCTACGAAAGCGGATTGAATATTGTGGAGAATATTCGTCACTTTTCCGCGATAAATATTCCCAGTAATTTGCCGCGATTTTTTTCGATCAATCACAAGGTCATAAAGTTGACCATTCTTTAGGTGTGCGTATCGGATTTCTTTTGATTCAACGTTCAGTAAAATATCGTTCATACATTAAAGCTTATCAGATTTAAGAGAGTTTTGAAAGTGTTTCATAAAATCTTTTTTTACGCGATCTATTGTTCCCAGCACTGCATTGAGAATGGCTTTTGGAGTTGAATATCCATGACATTTGACGACCAGGCCTTTTACGCCAAGTAAAACTGCGCCGGGGTAATCAGCATAATGGAGATTCTGTTTAAGATGCGTAAACTGCGGTTCCTTTGGGATTTGATCGAGAATTAAATTGGCCATCCCTTCGGCAGTTTTTAAGAAAATGTTCCCTGTGAATCCATCCGTTACAAGGGCGTCTACATCTCCGTCGAATACAGATTTACCTTCCACATTCCCTGCAAACTTAAAAGGAGGGTTTGCATATGTTTGAAGCAGATGATAAGCCTGTCTTAATTCTGACGTTCCTTTGAGAGGTTCTTCCCCAATATTTAAAAGTCCAATTCGTGGAGCACTTTTACCCATAGTTTGCAGATAAGCGGTTGCCATTAGAGCAAATTGTACGAGATGGGTTGCTTTGCATTGGATATTTGCTCCTAAATCTAAAACAGCTACAGGGTGCTTCTTTGCTGGGACATACGATAGAAATGCGGGTCGTGAAATTCCAGGAAAAGTTGAGAGGATCAGTTTAGAGCCTAAAACGAGTGCGCCAGAATTTCCAGCTGAAACAAGAGCATCGATTTGCCCTGATTTTAACATGCTAAGACCGACAAACATCGATGCATTCTTCTTTTTTCGAAGAGCCACAACTGGAGAGTCTGTCATTTGAACAAAATCAGAGGACTCAATAGGAATCAGTTCGACCCCATCTTGAGGAGAAATAGAATGGATTGCATCGAGTAGAATCTCAGGGGAATGATCGTTCCCCATTAAATCAACGCCGATGCGGTAGGTTTTATTCAGAGACAGCTTCAACTACTTGGCCTTTGTAGTGACCACATGCTGGACACACTCTGTGTGGGAGTCTGCCTTTACCGCAATTTGAGCACTCGGAAAGGTTCTTTGGTTTTTTTGCATGGTGCGATCTACGTGAATTCTTTTTTGCGTTTGAAACGCGGTTACGTGGTACTGCCATTGGAATCTCCTAAATTGGAAAACGGAAAATTAGATGTTTCTTTTTGTTTTTCGTGCATGTATGAAGCAATTACCTTCCGTTCAGGACAATTGCCTTGGTTGCATTCAGCATACTGCGGAAGCTCGATCAATAGAGACTCTCTCAAAAAATCTTTATAATCGTAAATGCCGCTTGGTATTTCATTTATTGGAACAGCATGATAACAGTCTTTAACCTCTAAGTCTATCTCAATCATCTGATTGCAAATTGCGCAGGGCATTTTGAGTTTTGTCGATGCGTTGAGATGGATAATCAGCTCAGCTTCTGTGAGATACGCCTCGCCGACAACATTCACAGGAGAATCCATTTTCAATTCTTCTTCCTGAATATCAAGAAAATCAGACTCAAAAGACTCATTGATTGTCTGAGTTTGTCCGTTTTTAAGACGATCGATCCAAATTTGAAAAGGGCTGCTCATAATATACAGGGCCGATTTTAACCTAAAATTGCCTTAAAATTCAAAGAAAAATAACAGGATATCAGGTAGGTTAGCAAAAAAAAATTCTCTTATCCTGTATATCCTGCTATCTTGTTTTTTATGAATATTCCCCATCCCGCTTGGATAGAGATTGATTTAAACCAGTTCAAAAAAAATCTCCAATCTGTTCGTTGTATGATTGGGAATCGTTTATTGTGTCTTTGCGTGAAGGCCGACGCTTATGGACATGGCCTATGTGAAATAGGAAAGATTGCGGAGGAAGAGGGGGTCTATTCTTTGGCTGTTGCCTGTCTTAAAGAAGGAATTGCTCTTCGAAAGTCGGGGATTAAAATTCCAATTATTATTTTAGGCGCAATATTTGCAGACCAAATTCAAGATATTATTGAGTGGGATTTAGAATGTACGATCAGCTCCAGGTTCAAAGCAAATTTGATTTTGGATGCATGTTTACGCTTGAATCGACAGGCAAAAGTTCATTTAGAGGTAGATACCGGTTTACATCGCACGGGTGTAAGGTTAGAAACGGCAATCGAGATGTTGCCATGGATTTTGGGACAAAAATTCCTCCAGTTAATTGGAGTCTATTCCCATTTTGCATCTTCAGATCAACCCAATGACCCGATTACACTCGAACAAATTCGCAAATTTCAAGTTTTAAAGGAAACTTTTAAGGACGAAAAAATCATATGGCATTTAGCCAATTCGGGTGGTGTTCTGAACTATCCTCAAGCGCATCTTGATATGGTGAGAGTAGGCCTTCTCTGTTATGGTTATGGGAACTCGTTAGTGTCTTCTTGCTTTTCCGTGAAGGCGAAAGTGTCCTATTTTAAAGTCGTCGAAGCAGGCGAGGGAATTAGTTACGGGCACACTTATAAAACAGCAGATAAAACGCGCATAGTCACTGTTCCTGTAGGATATGGAGATGGATATATGCGCGCATTTTCCAATCGTGGAATTGTGATCATCAGAGGAAAAAAATATACCATATCAGGGATTGTGTGCATGGATCAATTTATGGTTGATATTGGAAATGATGACGTGTATATTGAGGACGAGGTGACATTGCTAGGGAAACAAGGAAAGGAAGCAATCACGGTGGAAGATGCGGCGAAAATAGCTGGCACTGTTCCTTATGAATTGCTTTGTTCTTTCAACGCTCGATTGTCCCGAATCTATATTTGAGGAGCAACAATGTCTACTTTACGTACCCATCCATCGATTCATCATTATTTAGTGCCTCTTCTTCTTTTAACGCTTTGCCCGCCAGCAGTATTTATTTTTTGGTATGTTGGATCGCAGTTAGATGGCTCTTTTCTAGCATTCTGGAATCTAGTTTACGAGCAAGGGTTAATCACAGTGTTATGGAACATCTGGAAACCTGTTTTCTTTGGGTCTCCACTTGCTTGGAAAATGATCTTTGGATTTGGAGCCTTTCAATTGTTATTAATGCGCATAATTCCTGGAAAGCCCTTTCTTGGACCAATCACTCCGAAAGGAAATGTTCCTGTCTATAAAGCCAATGGTGTGCCTTGTTTTCTCATCACAATTTCGGCATTCATGGTTGCAACATATGGTCTCAATCTTTTCCCTGCTTCCATTCTTTATGATGAAATGGGACCGCTTCTTGGCGCGTTGAATTGTTTTAGCCTTCTTTTCTGCCTCGCGCTCTACTTAAAAGGAATTTACGCTCCATCCTCAAACGATTGCGGAAAAACTGGCAATTTCCTGTTCGATTATTATTGGGGAACAGAGTTATATCCACGCATTTTTGGCTGGGATGTAAAACAGTTTACCAATTGCCGTTTTGGAATGATGGGATGGCCAATATTAATCCTTTCATTTGCAGCAAAACAAAGTGAATTATATGGTTTGAGCAATGCGATGGTCATTTCTGTTGTTCTTCAATTGATCTACGTAGCGAAATTTTTTGTATGGGAAACAGGGTATTTCAGATCCCTTGATATTATGCATGATCGAGCAGGCTTTATGATCTGTTGGGGCTGCCTTGTTTGGGTGCCTTGCATATACACATCTCCTGCATTTTATCTTGTGCATCACCCAATTCAACTTAGCACAATCGCTGCATTCGTGATTTTTCTTGCAGGTTGCTCAAGCATTTTTGTGAATTATCTAGCCGATCGCCAACGCCAAAGAGTGCGCGCAATGAATGGCAAGTGCTTAGTTTGGAGATCTGAACCGCAATTAATTGAAGCTGTCTATCAAACACAAAACGGCGAACTAAAACAAAGTCTACTTCTCGCATCAGGCTGGTGGGGATTGTCCCGTCATTTTCATTATATTCCTGAACTTAGCGCCGCTTTTTTCTGGAGCTTGCCTGCATTATTCACGAACTTTTTCCCTTATTTTTACGTGACTTTCTTGACAATTCTCCTTGTCGATCGCGCGTTTCGTCATGATAAGCGTTGCAAAGACAAGTATGGTCCTTTCTGGGATTTGTATTGTGAAAAAGTACCCTACAAAATGATCCCTTACCTTTTTTGAAAAAAAATGTTTACACAATTTTAAAGAATTTGTTAATATTGCATTCGAAATTTTCAACAAAGGAGAATACAATGAGCATGTCAGTAGGACCTCTAACAGTAAGTTGGGGAGTAACTCAACCAAACAATAAAACAAATAATATTTCACCTGGAGCAGCGGCTGCATTCATAGCAGGGGGAGCTGTTGCTGGTGCATTGGCAAATCAATATGTTGCACCTGTCGTACTACCTCCAGTTAAAGCAGCAGTTATCAATGGAACTAATAAGACAGTAGACTTTATAAGTGGCTTATGGAATAAAAAAACTCAGGACAACAAGAATGCTGCATCAGTTCCTGTGCCAGCACAACCAAGAAGATGGTATCTCCTCTGGCTAGCGTAGTTTGAATCGCTAATCTTTTCGACCTCTTGTTTTACAAGAGGTCTTTCTTAAAGACAATTCATTACTGAGGAAGCGACATGGCAAGTTGCATATGTAAAATTGGAAGCTTTCATATCTACTCTGGGGATCCTATTGGCTCTGAAAATAGTGCTTTGAAAACGACTGTCAAGGTAAGTGGTATTGTGGCTGTTTTTTTTGCTGGATATTTGTTAGGTCTCAATTGTGCAAATACTGTGAAAGGGGATACTTTAGTCGATGGATCTTCTGCCTCTCTCCCTCGAAATCCGCCTCCCACTCCATCTAGTTCGTGGGTCGAAGTTCCTTCTTCTTCATCTGATTCTCCCTCTCAAAATCCGTCTTTTTCTTCATCTAGTTCTTGGGTCGGAGTTTCTTCTTCAATTGCACCCGTTCCCGTTCGAGATCTTAGATTGCCTCAAGGAGGATTTGATCCAAGCTCATCAAATTTGCTGACTACGTTAGCGAGTACTGCAACATATGCAAGTGATGGCGTTCAATCAGGAGGTTCTTCTCTTTCATCCCATCCATTGGATGGATCGGCAGCAGTAGGTCATGGAGTCACTGGCCCTTTTTCATGGATACAAACACGGGGAGTCGGTGCAACAGGATCGGTAGCGGAAGATCAAGGGCGGACAGTTCCTTTTCCTAGAGCACGAGCAGGGAATAATAGAACCTCATCTCGGAACAATACCCCAGAAAATTTCGACACAGTTTCTTCATCTGCTAGTGCTTCATCTGTTAGTGCTTCATCTGTTAGTGCTGCATCAGTTCAAACGATAGATGATGGGCAGTATATATTGCTTTCTGCTGGTTCTCGACCAAATTCCGCGCAGATATCTCCTCGTTAAATGAGAAATTAGAGAGTTTCTTTAAAGAAAGTAATCGCGAACTGGGTTGCATCTTTGTGAATCGGTGTCCAGTTGATTCCAGAAGGATTTCCTACCGCCTTTTGAAGCAGTGTGTAACCTTTTTCCGTCATTCGATTGAGGAACGCGTAATGAGATGTCTTGTTTTTTAAGAGCTTCAATTTGAAGGGAGTCATGTTTTGGATAATTTTGTTCGCATGATCTTGATGTGGAAGCACTTCATCATCGATTGAAGCAATTAAACCAATTGGAGTTTTGATCTGCTTTAAACTTTCCGGTTGATAAGCAAATGTGGCTGGACAGATGAGTAAAATAGATCGAATTCTTGGTTCTAAATAACTTTTCTCAGCATCAGAAAAATCAAGTGTATTAAACGATTCTTGAGATACATCTCCTGCTAACTTTAATTGCATAGCAGCAACTTCTTTCACATATTTTGCTTCGGCGCCGGCCAAAGCAAGGCCTGTCATGCCCCCCATTGAATATCCAACAAATCCAATTTTTTGTTGATCGATCTGATTTTTATATTCTGGATTTTCAAGTAAGCAGGTTAAGGCAAAAGAAATATCTTTTGCACGATCCCAAAAGCAAAAACTTGAAAGGGGATTGTATTGATACCATGCATTCCCATGATGCTCTACTGATGCAACAATATAGCCTTGGCGAACTAAAGCGTCTGCAAGCCATGTTCTTTCACGACGATCTCCACGATGACCGTGAGACATAAGAATCAGCGGATACTTTTGTTTCATCTTGGAAAGGCTGACATTTCTTGCTTCTTTTGGATGAATCCAGACGCTATCGTCAGTTATATCATAGATAAAATTTTGTTCATCGGTTGGGTACCAAAATTCCACTATCACAGGCCGATTGCGTTTTTCGTCGTGGAAGTTTAACGTGCGAACACCAATCGCGTCGCTGATCAAAGCAACTTCGTTTGAGTGCTTTTGCATCGCAATCGGGTTAGCAATGCCAAGTAAACAGAAGATAAGGGCTGTCCAAATCATGGGATTGGATTTTATCTCAATTTATGTACGAAAGCAAGGTTTTAATATTTATTGATTAGCTCAAGGATTCCAAATACGATTAAATAAACGGCGATCACATAGTTCAAAATAGCTGGATAAACGAGGATTAATAGTCCTGCGATAATAGAAATAACTGGGCTAATCATTGGGTGCATAAAAAACTCCTTAAATATTTTGAGGCAAGTACCTCTTTTTATCTATAAACAGGAGTCAAAATTCTTTGCAACTAAGTAAAAAATTTTAATAACCTGAACTTTGGATTTGTTCTCCTCAGAATCAATCGAGATTTTCGATGAGGTTTTGTGTTTTTTTGCGAAACCCATAGCCAAAGGTTCTACGGGTGAGTAAAAAAATGCAAAAAATCGCGAAAAGATCCTTGATTGTGAAAGAGATAAACCCGAAGTTTAGGTTAATAGTTAGAGGTGCGGAGAGTCCATTTGCGATCAGGATGATGGAAAAGGATTACTGCAACAACAGAGATAAAGGTAAAGCCAGCAAGTAGCATGAAGGCAGCTTGGAAGTTACCTGTGATATCCACAAGCCATCCCGTTAGGGCGGGTGCAACTATCCCTGCGAAAGCAAGGCACCCTGAAGTAATTCCTTGAGCGGTTCCGGCTTTTTCTTTTGCAACGTCGATGTTCGTACTAAAGAAGGCGGATTGTGGCATGAGCCCAAACCCAATTCCTAAGCTCAAGAAAAGAATTGCCATAGGTAAGGAATTTGTAAAACTCAAAATCATAAAGCAAATGCCAGCAAGTAATTGGCTACCCCAAATGAGGTGTGATCTTGCAATTCGATTTTTCCCAGTTTTTTTGAAGAGGTAATCTGACAAAATACCGCCAGCTTTTAGGAAAACAGCGCCAGCAAGCCAGGGAATAGTGAGATACCAGCCCACAGCTTTCAAATTCAGACCGTGTTGCGAGAGGAAATATCCTGGAAGCCAAAGAGTTGTAAAGAAGAGCATGTAGCCAAAGGCAAAATACGATATGTTATTGACAATCAGCACCGGATGTGTGAGAAGCGATTTCCAGCACTTAGGAATATTTTGAGAATCTTCTTTTTTAATGGTCGGGGGAGAAATATAGAGTCTTTCTGCTTCATTCACATATTTGCTATCTTCCGGACGATCGCGGAATAACCAAAACCAAACGAATCCCCAGACGATACCAATGGAGCTTACGATAAAGAACATGGCTCTCCAGCCATAATCAGAAACAAGATAAGAAGTGAGGGGAGCTCCAACGACGCTTGAAAGGGGGATTGCAACAAGACCCAATGAGAGAGCTCTGGCTCTTTCAGAGGAAGACAACCAATTGCTAATCGATCGAGACATCGCCGGGAAATGAGGACCTTCTGTGACCCCGAGTGCAAGTCTTAAGATGATAAAGCTCCAAAATCCGGTTGCGAAGCCTAGAAGAGCCACGCATAAAGACCAACCGATCGCGGCAAGAGGCCAAACAACCCGGGTCCCCATTTTATCGACGAGCCATCCTCCAACGAAGGTTAGAACCATATACCCAACACTAAAGGCGGAAAGGATGAGTCCAAATTCAGTGTCGTTAAAGTGAAATTCAGCTTTGAGTTGGTCGCGAATAAAGGAGATGGCGGATCGGTCGATAAAGTTAACAAGGGTAATGAAAAAAATTAATCCGGCGATTACCCAACGATATTTTGATCGAGTTTTTGTCTTCGTCATCAAACCCTTTTTTTTAAGCATCTCCCGTGGGGGACAATGACCGTTCTGTCGGGTAAGATAATACCTTTTTTACATCTTTATGGCTAGGCTTATTTATATGTTTGTAATAAATAAAATTTGAAAAAATCCCCTCATATTTGAAGAGGGGAATCTAATTATTTCTTAATGTGTTTATTGATATGACCTGCGAGTTTTAACATATCCACAGGTTTATTACCAATGACCTTAGAAAGCTTTTCATCAGGAACAATCATTCTTTTATTTTTTGTATCTTGGCATTTTTTTGCTTTAATATAGTCCCACATTTTTTTTACGATCTGGGGACGTGTGAGTTGTTTTGAGCCAACAACTGCTTGCAGCTCATCAGAAACTGTATAAGTGATTTGCGTGAGTCCAGCTTTTTTCTTCGCTTTTGGGGCTCCCGTTTTTTTGACTGTTTTAGGTCTAGAAGTTTTTTTTGCTGATTTTTTTGCTGTTTTCTTCATACATATCCTTGTTAACTAAAATAGAAGTTAGCCTTCGCTACTTCTTTTCTATTACTGATGAATGATATTTTTTATTCATGCAAGGAGAATTTTCATTTTTGGCAAAATTTTTTTTAGTGTATGTCTGATGGAAGATACAGAAATGAGGTGTTTTCATGAATAGGAGAACAAAAAATTTGATCGCAGCAATTTTGATCATTGCAGGAATCGCAGTATTGATATTCTATGCTGCTCGAAGATAAAGATATTTCCCTTCTTCGTTTCGGCAAGCACTTTGACCCCCATCGATTTTTGGGTCTGCATGGAAAAGAAATCCGACTCTGGAGGCCAGGCGCTACTTCCATTCACATAGAAGTTTTGGGTCAAATTGTGATCACTCAAAAAGTCATCGATGAGGGGCTTTTTGTTTATAAAACGAAAAAATCTCTTCAGCCTTCTGATTATCGCGTCTTCTATGAAAATGGAATTCTTGCGCACGATCCCTATTCTTTTGCTCCAACTGTAGGTGAATTGGATACCTACTTGTTCAGCAGTGGTTGTCATTATGAGCTCTACAAAATTCTCGGCGCTCATTTAAAAACTGTCAATGGCATTGCGGGGGTTAGATTTGCGCTATGGGCTCCAAACGCTGAAGCTGTATCGCTGATCGCCGATTTCAATCATTTTGATGGCAGGATTTATCCTATGCGTTCTCTTGGTTGTTCAGGGATTTGGGAATTGTTTGTCCCCGGGGTGGGAGCTGGAGAAAAATATAAATTTGAGATTCTAACAAAAAAAGGGAAGCGTCTTGTTAAAAGCGATCCGTATGCAAACTATTTTGAATTACGTCCAAAAAATGCATCTGTCGTTGTCGATCTTGAGAATGACCAGTGGAAAACAAAACGAAAGCAGATTTCGATCAATTCTCCAATCAATATATACGAAATCCATTTGGGTTCTTGGAGAAGAGGACATGATTTTCCAAACTATCGAGAGATCGCTGTAACGCTTGCTGATTATTGTCTTGAAATGGGGTTTACTCATGTTGAGCTTATGCCAATTATGGAACATCCCTTGGATGATTCGTGGGGTTATCAGGTCACAGGTTTTTTTGCTGTGACGAGTCGTTATGGTTCAGTCTCAGATTTCCAGTTTTTTGTCGATCATATGCATTCTAAAGGCCTTGGCGTGATTTTAGATTGGGTTCCCGCTCACTTTCCGGTCGATGATTTCGCATTGCACAGTTTTGATGGGACCTCTCTTTATGAGCACGAAGATCCAAAACTTGGATTTCATCCTCACTGGAACACAGCGATTTTTAATTATGATCGTAAGGAAGTTTGCAATTTCTTGATTGCAAGTGCCCTTTTTTGGTTAGAGCAAATGCATGTCGATGGAATCCGGGTAGATGCAGTTGCATCGATGCTCTATCTTGATTATGGAAGAGCGCCAGGAGAATGGATTCCAAACCGGGAAGGAGGTCACTACAATCTTGGAGCCATTGAGTTCCTGAAGCATCTCAATTCGATCGTTCATCAGAGATGCCCTGGTGTTTTAATGATCGCTGAAGAGTCGACATCCTTCATGGGAGTCACCGATGCGCAAGGACTTGGATTTGATCTGAAATGGAATATGGGCTGGATGAATGACACGCTCAAATATTTTAAAACAGATCCATTCTTTCGCAAACATCATCAGAATGAGCTAACCTTTAGCTTGCTCTATGCCTTTTCTGAAAAGTTTATCAACGTTCTATCTCATGACGAAGTGGTTCACGGGAAACACAGTCTTCTGTCGAAAATGCCAGGCCCTGATTGGCAAAAATTTGCAGGAGTCAGGTTGTTTTATAGTTACCAGATGGGTCACCCCGGCAAAAAGCTTCTATTTATGGGATCAGAAATTGGCCAATGGGGGGAATGGAATTTCCGCCATGAAATTGATTGGTATTTGCTGCAGTATCCTTGGCATAAAGGCCTACAGACGATGATTCAAGATTTGAATCATTTATATTTGAAAAAAAGTCAGCTTTGGGAAAGAGACTTTACATGGGATGGATACGAGTGGGTAGATTTCTCAGATCATGAACAGTCTGTCATTTCATATCTTAGAAAAAGCTACGACAAAAATGCTTTATTGATTGTGCATCATTTTGTCCCTGAAGCGATTCAAAATTATCGAATACCTCTGAAAAAAGTGAAAAAGTTACAAGAGATCTTTAATTCTGATAACGAAAAATATGGTGGATCTGGAAAAATCAATAGTCATGTCGAAGTGCAGGGAGAGTCTATTGTCTGTTTGCTTGCCCCTCTTGCGACAATGATTTTTGAGGTTGAATTTGATTAAAAATTATCAGGAATATCGAGAACTTGTCGAAACGATGATTGCACATGATCGTCATTATTACGACGAGGCGCATCCTGTCATTTCAGATTACGAGTACGATCAACTGATGATTCGCCTCAGAGAATATGAGGCGAAGCATCCAGATCAAATCATCCCTCATTCGCCCTCTTTGCGCGTTGCTGAGGCTCCTACAACTGGATTTGAGCAAAAAGCGCACATAGTTCCGATGTTGTCTTTAGCAAACACCTACTCCGCAGAAGAGGTTGGCGACTTTCTAAAACGGGTATACAAGCTTTTAGAAAAAAATGAAGTCGACTTTTACTGCGAATTAAAAATGGATGGTACCGCTGTTTCTTTGCGATATAAAAAGGGAAAGCTTTTTCATGCACTCACTAGAGGAAATGGGCGTGAAGGCGATGACGTAACAGCGAACATCAAAACCATCAAAACAGTTCCTCTTGAATTGCACGGCACTGATTACCCAGATGATATTGAGATACGAGGTGAAGTTTATCTTTCCTTAGCTTCTTTTCATACGATCAATCAGGAAAGGGAAGAATTGGGGTTGGAGGCCTTTGCCAATCCGCGCAATGCGGCTGCTGGTTCTTTAAAGCTTCTGGATCCAAGCGAAGTGGAAAAAAGAAGATTGAATCTGCTCTGTTACAGTATTGCAGAAGGGCAATCTTCTGTAAAAACTCAGGAAGAAGTGCACCTACAAATGAAAAAATGGGGCTTGCCAATCGCAGATCTCAAGAATCTACGAGTCGCGAAAAACCAAGATGAAATCATGCAATTTGCTGCGGAAATTCATCATCAAAGAGATCGACTTCCTTTTGAAATTGATGGGATTGTCGTCAAAGTCAATGACCTCATCTATCACGACTTATTGGGGACTACAGGTAAAACACCTCGCTATGCAATGGCTTATAAATTTGCTCCAGAACAAGCAAAAACGAAAATTCTCGATATTACCGTACAAGTTGGAAGAACGGGGATTCTCACTCCTGTGGCCGAACTAGAGCCTGTTTTCTTATCTGGAAGCACAATTGCAAGAGCGACATTGCATAATCAAGATGAAATCTCTCGCAAAGACATTCGGATCGGTGACGCAGTACTGATTGAAAAAGGAGGGGATGTCATTCCGAAGGTTGTTCGTGTCGATTTAGCGCACCGAAAGCACTCAAATGGGCCCTGGCGTATGCCTCAATATTGTCCTGTTTGCCAATCATCTGTGATCCATCGCGAAGGGGAGGTGGCCGTCCGATGCGCCAACTCTTTATGTTACGCGCAAAGAGTGCGAAGAATTGCTTATTTTGCATCTAAGCATGCGATGGACATCGAACATATGGGCGATAAAGTCGTAGAGCATCTTGTTGAAAAGGGACTTGTTACCCGAATCTCAGATATCTATCTGTTAACCGCACTGGATCTTGTTCAGTTGGAAGGTTTTAAAGAAAAATCCATTCAGAACCTTCTCAAGAGCATTGAAGCATCCAAAAATTGCCCTCTCTCACGTTTTATTATGGGTCTTGGAATTCCATACGTTGGTATAGAAACGGCAGAAGAGCTTGCAAATACTGCGCGCGATATTCATGTACTTATGCAAATGAAAGAAGCGGACTTTCGGGCAATTCAGGGCATTGGTGATAAAACAGCCGGCGCAATCTATGCATTTTTTCAAGAAGAGGAGCATCGCGAAGAAATCAAACATCTTCTATCTCACGGGATAAAGCCTCAGAGAATGCAGGAGAAGATTGTGTCTCTAGCCATTTCTGGAAAAACTTTTGTTCTAACCGGTACTCTTGAAAAATATTCGCGTGATGAGGCCGCCTCTTTGATTAAAGAAAGAGGAGGGAAAGTTTCAGGATCTGTGAGCAAAAATACAGACTACGTACTTGCAGGTGCAGATCCCGGATCTAAACTCAAAAAAGCGCAAGAGCTTGGAGTCGCAATTTTGACTGAAGCTGAGTTCGAATTACTTCTTTAACGCAGTCGCAATCACGTGATTGAGATTATGTGCTACGATTGTCTCATGCGTCAAAGCTGTAGCAATCGCTTCTGCGTTACTCAGATTTTTCACTAAGGAGCTTGGTAAGGAAAAGCTCTCTTCACATTCATCCATGAATTGAGCCGCCTGTGTTCCATAAGGAATGCTTTTTGAGTGATCAATTGCAAATTGTACGACGACACGACTCTTAAAAATCGAAGCGATATTTGAAGAAACTTTAGCAAGATCATAGTAAGCAACGATTGGAATTGCTTGAAAAAGCATCTGAGGTCCCTGGATAATGATAAATCCACCCATTAAAATTTGCAAAATGCGGTAGGGGATTTGCATCACAGCTAAAAAGCATCCAGCAGCAAAAACAGCTTGCGCCATTCTTGCACATGTGTGAATAGCAGTTCTTGTCATCACATGATTGGGCGATGTGCGAATCGTCTGAATGGTCTCAGGATTGATATTGCTTGCAATTGTATTGATCATAATTCTCCTAGTGCAGGAAGATTTTAAATAAACAAAAGATTAAATATCAAAGAATTTTTAGACTGCTTTCTTGGACTCTTTCACCGATCAGCGTTTCATAACTGAAACTATTCATTTTCACTTGTTGAAGAGTTCCAATGAGACTTTCGGGACCCTCAAAGATCACTTTTTTCCAGCAGCGTGTTCTGCCTTTGAGCATTTTTCCATCTTTATTGAAACGCTCAACTAAGACTTCATAAGTTTGCCCGAGCATCGATGCGCGCATTTGGCCCGCAATCGTCGCTTGCAAATCAAGAAGGCGCTGTAATCGATCTGCTTTCACTTCTTCTGGAATATCATCTTTCCATCGCATTGCAGGCGTTCCTTTGCGTGGGCTATAAGAATAAAAGAACCCAACAGAATATTGAATCTCTTTGACAGCTTGATATGTTTCTAGGAATTCTTCTTCAGTTTCTGTCGGAAATCCAACGATGATATCAGTACCCAAAGAGACATTCGGAACAATCTCTCTTAGCATTGCAACTTTTTCAAAGTACTGCTCTTTTGTGTAGATACGATGCATTTTCTTCAAAATGCGGCTTGAGCCTGCTTGAATTGGAAAATGGACGAATTCGCAAAGTGACGGCAGATCTCGAATCGCAAGCATTAATTCGCGGGTAATATCTACAGGATGAGAAGTTAAAAAACGGACTCTTCCCATGCCAGGGATTTTATCAATTTGATATAAAAGATCATGGAAAAGGCAATTCCACTCCGGTTTATCCTTCCCATAACTATTCACGTTCTGTCCAAGAAGTGTAATTTCTTTATATCCCTGATCAACTAACTGTTTGCACTCTTCGATGATGCTATCAGCAGGTCTTGACACCTCTCCGCCTCTTGTGTAAGGCACTACGCAATAGGTGCAAAACTTATCGCAACCGCGAATAATTGAGACATAAGCCTTCACATCATGATCTCGTTTAGCAACTAAATAATCTAAATTTTCCTCAAAACGATCGTCCGTCTTATACACTTGTCTTTGTGTATAGAGAACCTCATCCAAAACGGTTCCAAGGTCGGTAATATTATTTGTCCCTACTACGAAATCAAGGTGAGGAAATTTTCTAAACAGTGAGTCTTTTTTTGCCATCGCCATACAGCCGGTTACGCCAATAATGTGGCGCTTTTTTCCTCTTCCCAGCTGACCGAGCTTTCCCATGACCTTTCTTTCTGCCAAATCCCGAATCGAACATGTGTTATAAATCAATAAATCGGCATTGTCCTCATCGTCGATAAAGGTAAGGCCGCGCTTCTCCAGCTGCCCCTGAATGATCTGGGTATCCAGTTCATTCATCTGGCATCCATACGTTCGAATAAAATAAGTTTTTGGCTCTTGAAAAATCATAATAGGAGCATATTCTATAATAAGGACAGACGTGATTTCAATAGTTTTTGGTGAATTAGATATGATGGGGGCAAGGCACCATTCAAAACTTTAAAAAAAAGGTTATTCGAAAGTGGTCATCGTAGCAATGCTAGCCTTTTCTGTTCTGTAATTTTGCATTGTACTCTATTCTTAGAGAACCAAACCAATCACTCAGCCCCCACACTTTTTCCCAGAATGGCTCTCTTTCGCGTCCCTCTAGACGAGAATATGAAGAATTAATGCATTTGATCCCATCCTTTAAATGGAGCTCCGGTAGCAGAATTCTTGAATGACATAATAGCAATATCATTTTCAGTACTACAGCAAGCACAGGGAGTTGTAAAAACACCGCAACATAAAGCACAATTACTTACGCGACATGCACTTGACAAACAGGCATAGCAATGGGTTGTCCAAGTATATCTTCCTTCAGGCACGGCCCCTCCTGCACCAAGAACCGCATTATGTGCAAATCCATTGGCTATATGCTGGACTTTAGTAGCTTCCTCAAGAAATTGATTTTTATAATCATCTTCCGTGATATTCGGGTAAAAGGAACTCCACTTTAGGAATCCTTGTCCACAGGCATCCAGTTGCTTGTTGCTCAATCCTCTTGGAGTACAGTGTTCTCCGTTTTTTGCGTCATTATAGTTCCAGCAACAGCACGTGAAGCAAGTACTTACCGGAGTTAGACAAGATCCTGCAAGCAATATAGTGCAAGCAGTAGCTCCCCATACAGGCGACGTAAGTCTTGCTGCGAATTTATAAGGACATGTTTCTGCAATTGTTGTCATATCTTCCCCTTTTTTTTATTAAGATCAATCATTGTAAATATATATAAAATTTTTTACTAGCTATAACTTTGCAGAAATTCAGTTTTTTGCTTTGCGTTCATCTTATATACTCGTTCCACTTGAAAGATACCTAAAGCAAACCGATTAAAATCATTAAAATTCGAAGAAAAAATTGAGGATAATATTGAATTAATATTAACCTCAACTTTTTGTTCGAATTTTCATAGATTTAAATTCGGTTTTCTTGGGTACGTTTCAAGTGGAACGAGTATATACCGAAATTGTTTGAAGAATCTGGAAATTGGCAAGGAGGATTCTCAAAATTTTTGTTCGGAGCAAGCGACCATTGCCGGATGGCAAGGCGCGAGTGAGAACATGAATTTTGAGGTAAATCCGACCCCTCTTGCGACAACGAATTAACGACAACTTTCAAATAATAAAGTTGAATCCTGTTAAATTAGCTTGAAAGGCATGTTGGGGGTCTTTCAACTGGAAGCACTTTATACCCAAACAACTTCAAAAACTAGTTTTGCTAGTTAACTAACCCGGCATTCAAATAAGTGACAACTTGCTTGCTGCGGCTTTGCCAGATTGATTCTCTCGAGGAATTCTTCGTGTTTCAAGAATGTTATTCCTCTCGATAAGCAGTCTGGCTTTGCCGAGCTCGCGCATCTTGTCTCTTATTTGAATGACGGATTAGTATTTTACTTATAATTTCAATAAAGCGCTCATACCAATTTTCTCATCTGGTAAACTCTGGCTCCCTATGTTTAGTCCAGAGTCAGATATAGCTCCGACTGCTAAATGAAAGTTGCCTACATTCTCTTGACACGCAGTGTATGTTGAAGGGTCGTTTCTATACAAATATTCCCCTGTTTTGATAGATCCCATAAATATCGCAACTACAGCATCAAGAAGACTTGGTGCTTCATAATTTGAATCTATATTTTTGATTAAGCTTAACTGGGTATTATGTAGCAACCTTCGTGTGTTCGGAATTACGTCTTTAGTCATTAAAACCCAATGAGAAGGCTGTGCAGGTACTTGACCAAATCGTGTCATCGCATCAGGCCACATGTAACCGTACTTGAAGGGGAGCGTACTTTTTCTTGGATTCGTTACAAATCCTTTCAAAGAATTAAGCGTGAGAGGAGTCCCATTGATTGTAGAGGGGATGAGAACAAGTGTATGTGTGTCCTTTATTTTCTTCTTTGGCCAGAATGGGCAAGGTCCGTTTAATCTCTGTCTGATGTCTCTCGGTAAATGAGGAATCACACCAACATCTCCAAAATAGTCGTGCCAATCTTGAGCTCCAAAGGCCAGATTATTTACCTCAATTTCCTCTTGCTTTAATTTCAAAAGTGCATTTTTTATATTTGCATTGAGAAGAATATATTCGTTTTGTTCTGTTAGGATGCAAGCATTTCGATTGCGTAGTTCATTTTCCTGAAATAGCTTTCGTTGCAGCTCAAAGCGCGCCTTAGACTCTAGTGTCAATCTCTCCATATCTAATTGATTAGATGATCTTATACGATCAAATTCATATTGTTGGCTTTGAGTAGTTAAATTTCTCCCCTCGTTTTCTAAGGCTAAGATCGCTTGCTGTTGCACCAATCTTGACAGGAGAGCGTGCTTGATTGAATTGTTTTCGGATTCGGCTTCAAGCTTGATGGATGATCGCTTCGCGGTTTCAGAATTAAAGGAGTCGTTTCGAATATCCGTTTCCGTGGTCTGGATCCTGAGTAGTTCCGTAGCAATTCGATTTATAATTTCTTGTTGTGTTTTGTTTCGAGATAACTTAATGCTCTTTCCAAGATCCCAGGAGGTTAATTGCCAATCATCATTCAATGAAATTCGTGCCTCTGCCTCTCTTATTTGAACTAATCGTAATTCTGTTTCTGCATTTGAAATACCTGTTGGTTCTAACTTGATGAGTATTTTAACCCAGTTTGTTTCTCCGAAACAGCAGCATGTGTCTTTTCCACCTGAAATATCAACATCTATGAATTCTCCGTCGGTATCTACGTTAAAGGAAGACTTCTTGCTTTGATCTTCTTTTTTTGATGCAGATCCCCCAACACCACCCTCTATAACGACTGCATCGACCTTAATTTCTCCTTTCAGCTCAATGCTTGAATTCGCGGAATTTTGTTCTTGGATTTTTGTTTTTCCCTGTGCAAAGTGACTAACAGCAACACAGTATGTGTTAGGGGGGTTCTCTTCTACTATATGTCCCCCAAATTTAAAACCAGGAAATAGCGTCATACTTCTTCTAACATTTTGCTGGATATTTCCTGACCCTCTGTAAATCTCTCTAATCTCTATATTTCCTAAAGGACTGCTGTATGGTGTAATCATGATTACCTGTAAAAAAATTTTTGAATGAGTCTATCAAGTGTGATAGATTAGTTCGAGAAATTCTTTTAGATATCGTTCAGCAGATCAGGCATTTGCATAGATTTTTTTCTCTGAGCCCTTTGTGCCCTAATAGTAAAAGATTGCTTGTCTAAAAAAGTCTTTCGGAAAATAGGGGAAATGCGCTATCCTTCTGTTTTCGTTTTAGATGTAAAGGTTTTATGAATCACATGCAAAAGACTTCTATTTTAACAAAAGCCCAGGCGCTCAGCTCTAGAAAATGGTTTCTGTTTGACGCTGAGGGGAAGACTCTCGGTCGCTTATCTGCGGAAATCGCAAAAGTGCTACGTGGGAAACACCGTCCTGACTACACTCCAAACGTCGACTGCGGAGATGGCGTTGTCATTATTAACGCTGAAAAAGTAGCGGTTACAGGTATGAAAGAAGCTCGCAAGATCTATAAGAGCTATACAGGCTTTGTTGGCGGACAAAGAGAAGTGCCTCTCGCAACAATGAGAGCAAGACGTCCTGCTTATATTTTGAAAAGAGCGATTGAAGGGATGATGCCGAAGACTCGCTTAGGTGGTCAACAAGTTAGAAAACTGCGTATCTTTGTAGGTCCAGAACACACAATGCAAGCGCAAAACCCAACCCCAGTTAATATTTAAGGATTCGCACAATGAAAGAAAAAGAGCACATTGGAATTGGCCGAAGAAAAACTGCTGTATCTTCAGTACGTTTAAGAAAAGGGACAGGGATCATTGATGTGAATGGTCGTGGGTTTGAAGAATATTTTCCTCTTCAACTACAGCGCGATGTGATTTTGAATCCTCTACAAAAGTTTGGTGATGTCAGTAAAGTGGATTTAGTGATCCGCGTTAAAGGTGGCGGTCTTGAGTCACAAACGATTGCAACTCGTCTTGGAATCAGCCGAGCACTTCTCGCTGGCGATGAAAGTCTTCGCGGAGACCTAGGACAACTTGGGTTTTTAACTCGCGACTCTCGCAAAAAAGAGCGTAAGAAATACGGTCATAAGAAAGCACGTAAGAGCTTCCAGTTCTCTAAACGTTAATCTTTACTGGATTCTGTATATTACAAAGGGTCAAGAGAAATCTTGGCCCTTTTTAGTTCCAGGCAATATTCAGAATTTCTTCAAAATAGTTTTTACTTGGGAGGGAAGCTCATCGATAAAAATGATTTTGAACTTCTGTCGGAACTCATATACTCTCCTAGAGAATTCAAGGAACACACGAGAGAAAGCGCGCCGTAATATGCCAGAAATCCTGAGCCGATATCTCCAATTAGGGCTAGCCAGTTATACTGATTGGACTGTGCTTTTTTAATACAGAAATTTTCAAGTCTGTTTGCATTATATATAAATTCAAATGCAGTTATAATTCCAGCAAAGCAATCTTTTAATTTAGAGTTAATATCACTATTGTCTATTGTAGCAACTAGACAGTCGCTCACTATACTAGGTAGGATTGCTGAAGCCGTTGATGCTATGCTCGCAGACCAAGTATTTTCTGAATTTTCATTTCCGCTTGATATTTCCATAATTATTACCTCATTTCCGTTATTATAAAGTGAGGTGCAATTAATTTATACAGTACTAAAAAATTTAGTATTGATTATTTAATTCGGTAGATTTCTAAATATTTTTCTTTTAGATAATTGCAATAAGCAGTTTCCGTTAATGGCTTCCCTGCAATTCTTTTGGCAAGCTGATCGGAATCGTACATTTTACCCCATTGATGAATGTTGGTTTTCAGCCAACCACGAACGAAGTCTAGATCTCCACGAGCAATTCTCTCTTGCCAATCTGGATATTGCTTCTTGAAAGCGGTAAAGATGTGAGCCGCTAAAATGTTTCCGAGTGCGTAAGTGGGAAAATAACCGAAATCTCCGAGAGACCAATGAATGTCTTGGAGGCATCCTTGGGTGTCGGTGGGTGGGGTAATGCCAAAGAGTTCTTTCATTTGAGCATTCCAGGCGTAAGGCAGATCTGCAACCTGAAGAGTCCCTTGAATGAGTTGTTTTTCGATTTCAAAACGAAGGATCACATGCAGGCAGTAGGTGACTTCATCTGCTTCCACTCGAATCAATGATGGTGCGACTGTATTGATGGCTCGATAGAAGTGATCGAGTTTTACTTGTTTCAGTTCTTTAGGCAGAAGAGTTTTTAATGTTGGAAAGAAATCTTGCCAGAAGGGAAGTCCGCGTCCAATAATTGTCTCCCAAAAGCGGGATTGGCTTTCATGAACGGTCAAAGATGAGGCTTGACATAGTGGAGTTCCAAAGTATTTATTGGGCAGACCGAGCTCATACATCGAGTGTCCAGATTCATGAAGAATGGAAAAAATATTACTCATGAAGGAGTGGGGAAGGATACGTGTTGTGATACGACTATCTTGGGGATGCATTGCAATCGAGAATGGATGAGAAGAGATATCAAGTCTTGTAAACTCTTTTTCCATTGGCAGCTTTGCAAGAAGCGCTTTGCTAATATTGACTTGCGTTGCTTCGTTTACATTTGTGTGAAGAAAATGGTTGTCGATCGCTTTGGCATTCTGAATTTTTTGAAGCAGTTTTACGAGCTCTTTTTTAAGACCAGAAAAAATCGTTTCTACGCGATGTGTCGTCATCGCGGGTTCATAACTTTCTAACAATGCATCGTAAGGGTGGTCTTGGAAACCAAAAATTTCCGTTTTTTGTCTGCTCATCGTGATGATTTTTTGTAGAAATGGAGCAAACAATTTGAAATTGTTCTCTTTGCGAGCAACTGCCCAAATTTGACTAGCTTCACAAGTGAGTTGAGAAAAGTTTTTCACAAAAGAAGTAGGCAGTTTTGTCTCCCGCATGTATTCGCGCCTCCAACCTTTTAGCATCGCTTGCTGTTCTCGTGAGCATCCTTTGATTTTTGGATTTCCTGAGGCAAGTGACACAAGTTTTTCAAGCGAGCGCTTGAATTGAACGCTTGTTTTCTTCTCATGAATCATTGTTGAAAGGAGTGCGATTTGCTCACTTCTCGATTGAATACTCCCTTCAGGCATATAGGTCTCTTGATCCCATTGAAGAAGATGCAAGATAGAGTGAAGAGTTTGCGTTGTCGTGGAAAGAGCCTTTAGTTCAGTAAAAGCCAGTGTTTCTTTAGTCATGTTTTTTATATATCATAGCTCCTTTTTCTTCGGTAACTAATAGATTTGAGCGCGTGTGATTTGGGCAATTCTCACACAATTAAATGTTTAAGATTTTACAAATCTTGGCAATGAGATGGCTAAAACGACGACGATGGTGCTCCAAATTGCGAAATAGCTTGGGATGACTTGGTTTTCTCCTAATATCAGCATACCATCAAAGATTGTTCTGAAAGCAATGTAGGCAAAAAGAGAGAGCGCTGTGATGAGAAACGCATTTTTCGATCTTGAGAATCGAAAGACAAATGGGGAAATTGCAAACAGGAGAAGAAAGCAGACGAGTGGAGCTGCAATTGTATAATGAAGATGACATACAACATTTTTCTTTTCAGAATTATTCTTAAAGGCCTGAGCAATTAGGGTAGATAGTGGTCTTTGTTCTAAAGGAATAAAATTTTCTAGACGAACGTTTGGATCAAAAGCTATTTGCGGAAGTAAAATTTCAGTAAAGCTTTCGGTTTTTTCGAGTTCGCCAAGTGCATTCCGATAAAAATGATCGGCAAACAAGCCTCGAGTTGGATTCATTTTTAGATATTTCATGTGCCAAATATCTTGATTATTCTTTAGCCAAAAAACATCAAAAAGCCCATCGTTTTCAAATTTTTGATAGACCAGCTCTGATTGATCCTGTAGGGCAATATTGTGGAGATAGGGAGTGTTTTTTTTCTTATGCTTGGAGTGTTGCGAGCGAAAGCCGATTGCAGCAATTTGTGTGGTTGGTGCGAGCCATTCTTGATGCGCATATGAGGCAATCACTAAAAGAGTTGCAAAAACAAAAAAAGGGGTTAAAAGTTTCTTTTGAGACAGTCCTGCCATCTGTAGCGCGACAATTTCATGATGTTTGTTTAAATCAAGAAAGACAAGGAGTGAGGCTAAAAGAAAGGTAAGAGGAAAAAAGAATGCGTGAAGATTTGAAAAATTGAACAGATAATACTTCGTAATTTCTAAAAAAGTGAAATGTCCATGCGAGAAAAAGCGAACCCCGTTCATAGAGAGATCAACAATGGTATAAATAAAGAAGATAGCGAGGAGTAAAAAGAAAAACATTTTCATTAAGGACTTCAATAAATAGAGATTCCAAATCTTCAGAAAGCTCATATTTTTAGCCCTTTTCGGATGCTTGCAAACCAAAGAATCGGATGTGGAAAAAAGAAGATGACAAACGTGAGCCAAGGCGTTTTAAGTTCTTTGCCGAGTAAGTAACTGATCATAACAGCAAGACACAATGTGACTGCAATCAATAGATTTTTTTTCGAAAGACTTCTCCCTTCTTCGATCCCATAGCAACATCCGAGTATTGTAAAACTAAAAACTGCTAGCGATAAAGAAATTCTTCTCAAGATTTCGCCGATTGCTTTTTTCTTACCATGGATTCTTAAAAGTGGTATTTCTAGTGAAGAGGTTTCAAGGCTTGGGCGATTTTTTTTTATACTCGATGAGAGATTCGAGGCATTGGTGGACATCCAAGATTGATTTTCAAGAATCAATGGATCGTAATTTTTTTCAGATTGCAGATGCGTAATTCCGGCTACATCAGTTCCGACCAACTCTGAATTGGAAATCGACAATCTACGCGCCGTAAAAAGGGACAGGCGATTGTTGCTTTGATTATGCGTAATCAAAAAAAGATCCTTCACATTCAGTCCATCATCTTCCATTTTCATTTTGATATAACTTTTCTTCATCTTCACAAGGTTTTGTCTTTGCAAAAGAAGGAGGGGGTTTGTAGACGTTTCGTTATAGATTAACTCTTTCGATGATCGACGACAAAAAGGGGCGATATCTCCGCAAATCATAAAATTGCAAAGTGATAGAAAAAGCGACATGAAAAGAATGGGGAAAAGAATTGTGCTCAATCGAACCCCTGAGGCTCTCATAGCTGTTAGCTCATGCGACTTGCTCATATTTTGAAATAGAAGGAGTGAAGCAATGAAAGCGGAGATGGGGATTGCAAATGGAAGGATGAGTGGAATTTGATATGCAACAAAAAGCCATGTTTTAGGGATGTTTGCACTTAATGCAGCAAAGCGAGCAATTTCTTTAAATCTTGAAACAAGGAGAATCACAACAAAAGAGCAAACGCTGAGTGAAAAAATGCGGATATAACCGAGAAGTAAATATCGCCACAAAATAGGCATGTTTCATTTATAATACATGCATATGAAAAGAGTAAAAGATTTTCTAAAGGTAAATTGGGATAAAAAAAGCCCTGTACTGCTCGGCTACTCGGGGGGACCAGACTCAAAAGCACTTCTTTACGCGCTTCTAGAGTATGGATGCAATACCCTTTGTGTCGCGCATGTGGATCATGGCTGGCGGGAAGAAAGTGCAAAAGAGGAACTTCAGATTCGTAAAGAAATCGAAGATCTTAAATTACCCTATTTTTCTACTCGGCTAAATGCAGTCGAAAAAAAGGAGGATGCAGCTCGTTTTGCGCGCCTTGCTTTTTTTCGCTCTCTATTTGCAAAAACGAGTTTTCAAGCACTTATTTTAGGCCATCAAGCAGATGATTTAGCGGAGACGATTTTAAAACGGCTGTTTGAAGGAACCCACCTTCCGTTTCTAGGAGGGATGACGCCGATTTCCCAATTCGAAGGAATGCCAGTTTGGCGCCCTCTGTTAAAGATCCCAAAAAGGGATTTGATTTCCTATCTTGCTTTGCGCAATTTAAAACCTTTTTACGATCCGACAAATCAAGATCCAGTTTATTTGCGCTCACGAATGAGAATAGAAATGCTTCCTTTTCTAGATCAAAGCTTTGGGAAAAATATTCGCGAAAATTTGTGTATTTTAGCTGAACGTGCAGCGGAGTTGAAAGAATATCTCGATAAAAGAGTCGCTCAGCGAATGATCGAGTCAGAGGGGATCTCTTTTGAAGGTCTCGAAAGAATCGAACGTCGTCATTTACTACAACGCATTGCTACGAAGGAAAAAATTTCTTTAACCAGAACTGTTTTAGAGCAGCTTTTAGATTGGGTAGACGATCGAAAAATCAGGAAAATTTATATCAATAAAAAGTGGATTTTTTCAGGTAAAGGTATGGTATTTGTTAAGAATCAATTACTTACGTAAAAACGAGGACAAAATAATCCTTTTTTGATATGAGGACGTTTCTGGGGGTGTCTCTACTTGCTTTTAACGGGTAAAGATGCTTTAATTACTGAGTAATATTGAGGTTAAATGAGAGCAGAAAAGAAAAGGGGTTTGCCCGGTGGTTTTTTTCTTCTAATTTTCGCAGCGGCTGTACTTTTTTTTGGAGTACAATCTATGACATCGGATAAGGAAGCTCGCGTTTCCTTCAGCCATCAAGTAGAGCATTTAACCAATCTGCATCTCACGGTTCCTGACGAGAACCATAAAATTGCCCAGAATGATCATCTTGTCACTTTTGGTGGCAAATTTAGTGATAAACTTCTAGATGAGAGTCAGACTCGTTATCGATATCTCGAATTATTGAATCAAAATCACGACCTAAAAAATGAATCTACGCGTCTTGAAAGCGAGCTTGATCCTCTAGGCAATAGTGTTCGAGAGGCTGCAGGTCTTTATTTAGCTCTCTCAGGCCAAGTCATCCCAAGATCAGGATACGTAGTTGTTGGATCGCAATTTGATGCGACAGATAAAAGTGGCGCAGTCATTGTTAAACAAGCCACTCCCGTCAACGTGACGCTTCCTCTGGCTTATCGAACCATTGATTTTGCAAGAAGTAATCCATCTGTTGATTCAGTAGATGTGGCATTTAAAGAGCTTCGTGAGCTCATCTCACTTCTCAGATCTCCAACGCTTGGAATTGGAAATGAGGGACTTAAAACTGAACTTAAAGCACTCGATCAACAGCTTCTTTCTGCGATCAATTTTTCAGTTGAACATCAGATTGCCATCTACGACACGATTGCGGGGCGAATCAACACTCTCCTTCGAGATCTAGGCGCAGAACATGATGGAGTTCGACTATCCTCTCTTCGTAGCGTGAGAAGCTATATTGATGAGTTCCAGCAATATGCAAAAGTCTCTTCCGAGTTAGAGAAAAATATTACGCAACTTGATAAGGCCAGACAAAAGGTCTCTTCGGTCATTTGGTATTTCAATAACCAAGAAATTTCAACACGTAGTTTAGAAAAACAAGATGCTGATACTTTTGGATATTGGTTTGCGCAAGCAAAACAAGAATGGGAAAATTTCGATTTCAATAAAGGGTTGAGTTATCGCGCACCCGATCAGCCAAGAAATACAGTCTTGGAAAAAACATTCAAAAGCCAAGAACCTGCTCCAAATTACTTTAGCGTTGTCTTGACATTGCTGCCCGTTGTGATGGTCATTTTGTTTCTCTACTTTATTTTCTCAAAACAGATGAAAGGTGCCGGCTCTTCTGCAATGAATTTTGGAAAGTCACCTGCTCGTTTGATGACAAAAGATACAAATAAAGTCACTTTTAAAGATGTCGCAGGCGCAGATGAAGCAAAAGAAGAGTTAAAAGAGGTTGTCGATTTCTTGAAAGATCCGCAAAAGTTCACAGCCTTAGGGGCACGTATTCCCAAAGGAGTTCTCCTAGTAGGGTCACCCGGGACTGGAAAAACTCTCATCGCTAAAGCCGTTGCGGGGGAAGCCGATCGGCCTTTCTTCTCGATTTCTGGTTCAGACTTTGTCGAAATGTTTGTGGGTGTTGGAGCGAGCCGTATTCGCGATATGTTTGCTGAGGCTAGAAAAAATGCTCCTTGTATCATATTTATGGACGAAATCGACGCAGTGGGACGTCATCGCGGATCAGGCGTTGGTGGAGGCCACGATGAGAGAGAACAGACCCTAAACCAGCTCCTCGTCGAGATGGATGGTTTTGATACAAGAGAAGGGGTCATCTTAATTGCAGCCACAAACCGCCCTGACGTATTAGATAAGGCGCTTCTTCGCCCAGGTCGATTTGATCGTAGAGTGGTGCTTGAACTTCCCGATGTGAAAGGTCGTCTTGAGATTTTGAAAGTGCACGCACGTAAGATTAAGATTGATCCTTCAGTCAACTTAAATGACATCGCTCGAAATACTCCAGGAGCATCAGGCGCGGATCTAGAAAATATTTTGAATGAATCTGCTCTGTTAGCTGCACGTCGCGGACGTTCCTGCGTCACTTCACTTGAAGTGAAGGAAGCTTGTGATAAAGTTCGCTATGGTAAAGAGCGCCGTAGTTTAGAGATGGATTTAGCAGAGAAGAAAACGACGGCTTATCATGAAACAGGTCATGCTGTTGTCAGCCTTCTTGTTAAAAATAGCGATCCTGTTGATAAAGTGACGATTATTCCGCGAGGATTCTCACTTGGCGCAACACACTTTATGCCCAAGAAAAATCGCCTCAGCTACTGGAAAAAAGAAATCATCGATCAACTCGCTGTATTAATGGGCGGTAGAGCTGCTGAAGAGCTCTTTGTTGGTGATATGTCCTCAGGTGCTCAGCACGACATTTTACAGGCGACTAAGATTGCTCGTAGCATGGTTTGCGAATGGGGGATGAGTGATAACTTAGGCACTGTCACCTATGATGAGAAATCTGAAGGTGGACAATATCTTGGACAGTCTAGTTATCAGGAAAGAGGCTATTCAGACGAAACTGCTGAAAAGATTGATCGAGAAGTCAAAACGCTCATCGATGCAGCGCATAAACAGGCTCTTGATCTCTTAGATACGCATAAAATCCAAGTGCAGCTCATGACCGATATGCTCATGGAATTTGAGACGCTTGACGCACTCGACGTCAAAGAAATTATGGAAGGAAGCTGGAACACGGAGACAAAACGTGCTCGCGTGAAAACAGCCGACGAACTCCAGAAAATTACTCCAGCGGCTCTTCCTCCGATTCCTGTCATTCAGAAAGGGGATGGAATGACCCCTGAATTGGGGTGAAGAATCTAATACTTTAACTCATCGACCGAACTGGGACCTGAGAGCCGCAGATACAAAGCCATTTGTTTTTGCATCTAGGTCCTGTAATATTTGGGATTTTCCTTCAGCTGAGAGTTGGAATTGTTCAAGAGTATTTCTTGCGAAATTTGTACTATCCGTTTTCCCTTCAACTTTTTTTGCTGCTAAAAAAGCAAGCTCAAGTCGTTCTTCCTGAGTGAGTTCCGGAATAAGCGGATAAACACGACTAAAATTAGTGTCACTCTCCGCAAACCGTCTTGCTTTTTCTATAGGTGTATCATTTATAACGACTTGTGGTACGTACAATTCATTTTTTGGTCTAAAATATTGTCGCAAATACGGATGTGTTATGAATTTATATAAATATGGTGCAATTTCCACCTTATTCTCTTCGCGCATGAGACGCATTGTTGTTGGAAACATATTATCCTCTTTGTTAGTAACAATTTTATCATAGAAACTATTAAAAAGTAAATGTTTTTTACAATTTTAGTAATCGTTAGTTAATAATAATTTATTTAATTATTTAACTTGAGCTTCGGGGTTAATAAATTGAGTTAGAACGTCTTAACAACCTGTTCAAAATCTCTTTGATGTACCCAGCAAACTCACAAGAACGAGATTGGAAACACTAGGAATGGCTTAAATGATCAAGGCGAGCAGCAAAGGAACTTGATGTGCAAGATATGCTTGATAAAAGAGAGTAAGTTATTTCAAAACGGCAGAGGCTCCTCAACCGGGCTAGCTTCACTGTCGATCCCCATG
>CAZVXF010000016.1:0-32561 GCA_964630875.1 uncultured bacterium
ATCCTGATTTTCAGAAAGCGATTGCAACAAGCGTAGAGCTTGCACAAGCAATCGTACGCAATGAGGCATTGAGAAGTGCTCTTTCCAGAGATGAAGGTTTTGTGAAAGCGGTTGCAGCGAATCCTGATTTTCAGAAAGCGATTGCAACAAGCGTAGAGCTTGTACAAGCAATCGTACGCAATGAGGCATTGAGAGATGCTCTTTCCAGAGACGAAGGTTTTGCGAAAGCGGTTGCAGCGAATCCTGATTTTCAGAAAGCGATTGCATCGAATGGGGAGTTCGCTCAAGCAATTGCTCAAGATGTGCCTTTTAGAAATGCTATTTCAATGATCGTCGCTAAGGATCAGAACTTTGCCACAGCGCTAGCGGCTTATCCAGATCTGATCAATGCTCTCTGTGATAATCAGGGGCTGAGAGATGCTATTGCGAATGATCCACGTCTCATTGTTGCTCTCGCGCGAAGAGAGGAACTAGCAAAAGCAATCTCTGTAAGGCCAGAACTTTTATTATCTCTAAAATTGATGACGCAGCACAGTGTTTTGGAAGAGACGCAACAATTGTCAGGACTAATTAAAAGTATTGAAACCTCTTTAAATGACCGGATGTCTCAGTTAAACGAAATTCCAAGCAAAGTTCAGGGATTGCGTACAGAGATTCAAGAAATAAAACACATCATTGATCAAGCAACAATCTCAAATCTTCCTAATACATTGACTCGTTTGCAAGATTCATTGGCTCTGATTGAAAATGAGAAGAATGCATCCGTAGCTGAAGTGAGATCAAGAATTGCACAATCTCAAGAACTATTGAATAAAGTTGCTGAATTAGAACGACAAATGAAGCTTGGATCTATGCATGGAGAATTGTTAAAAGCAGAGATAGAAAAAGTTTTTGACAATTTAAGTGACGAAATCATGATTGTTTTAGAACAAATTGTTTCGCTTGATAAACAAGTAAAAAATGCAAATAACGCGGCTGCAAAACTTAGGCTCGATCATGAACAATTAAAGGTTCGTACTGAAACAGAACAGCGTCAGTTGAGATGGACTTTGGCCCATCCAGCAAATGGTTCTCCTAACACACCGAGTTCTGGCGCAGCAGCAGCAGCTTCCAATGATCAATTCTCAGAATTAGAAAATAATCCGCGATTCATTGAACTCATTCAGCGTTTGATACAAAATACATCGAATCGATCACCTTCAGTTCGTTCTATCTCTTCAGGAAATGGTCATACACAACAAAAAGGCTCGTCTTCTCAAAATTCAAGAGAAAACAACATCAGAGCATTTAGACAAGAGCATGCAAATTGGTTCGGAATGCCGACGAACAATTTGATTCCTGTAACCCATCCTGACATGATTGCATTCTTAAACAGAAAGGGATGTGATCCAGCAAAATTTGGTATGAAAAAAAATGGAGAAACCATTTGGATTCTTGCGGATAAAGTGGATGCTCTTATTGAAGACTTTTTAAAAGCGGGTGAAGTCACTCGAGATGCGAAACGAGATGGGAATAGGAGTTGGTCGAAGAGTATTCATTTTGATCGTGGGGCTGTAGATTCTTTAGCTGATGCGCGTAGCTCTGATGCTCAGTCAGGAGAGTTTTCATCAACTCAGACTCCTTCAAAAATGCTCAATTTGAAAGGAACACCTTCGAGATCAGTAACACCTTCGAGATCAGTCTCACCTTCGAAATCAGTAACTCCTCTGAAACAAGGAACACCTTCACAATTACGTCGACTCTCAATTACCTCTAGTTCAGGCAAAAAATGATAAGGTTGTGAAAAAAATGGATTATTCGATTAAATTTGACAACTTATGAAATGGTCGTTTTTTGTTATTTTAGCTGTGATTGTCGTTCTCGCGGTTTGGAAAATGAATGGACGAACAGAAGCTCAGCCTCCGATTGTTTCAGCACCGGCTATCGAAGAAATTGTCATTCATGAACAAACTTTAGTCGCACAAAACAATTCTTTTGAATCGGGTTATTCAAATCAAGCTTTTGCAAAGCCAGATTTCAGTCAGCCAAATTCTATCATTCCCCGTTCATCGAAAAGTCCGATTTTGGCGGCAACTTTTGGGATCGTGCCAGGTCTTGGACATGTCTATTTAAACGATTTGAAAACAGCATCAGCTTTAGCTGGCAGTGCGGGAGCAAGTCTTGGGCTTTATTTTGGAACAAATGAGCAAGTTCACTCAAGTGGCGTCATTGGTTTAGAGACAACCGGGTTTTATAGCATCTATTCAGCTTATCGAGATGCCAGACTACAAAACGGACAGCTTGCCTACTCTTATTGTATGCCTACAGAAAGTTTATCCGATTTAGTCTATGCTCCCTTTCAATGGAGTGTGATTAAAAAACCAGAAGTTTGGGGAGGCATAGTTGCAACGCTTGGACTTGCTGTTAGTGCGCTTTATTTATCAGGGAGAGCTGAGCCAGCGTCGATAGAAAAATTTGGTACACCTTATCTTGCACTTCCGATAGGAATTGGGGAGGAAGCTTTTTTTCGAGGATTTCTTCAATCCGCACTTGCAGAACATTGTACTCCATGGGGTGCGATTACAATTTCATCTGTGGCTTTTGGGGTAGCCCATATTCGCAATGCCTTTGATCTACCAGCGGAAGATAGAAGGGGGTATTATACCTTTGGGATTCCTCTCTTGACAGGGCTTGGCTTTTACTACGGCTGGTTAACGCATAAAAATCATTCTCTAAAAGAAAGTGTTGCTGCACATACCTGGTATAATTTTATTGTCATTATGACAAGTGCGCTGATTGCCCAGAGAGCAAACGTCGGAAAAACGGGCTTTGCTGTATCGCTCCCTTTTTAACTTAACTCTTTTATACTAAAAAACTTACAATCTTGAGCAGGCAGCAAACTTTTGGATTTGCTAAGGCGCGACTTTTTTGCTATACTGGCAGTGGTTAAATACCGGGAGTGATTCAAACATCGGGATGACAAAGAGGCTGCTCAAATTTTTTGTTTGCTACAAGCGATCATTGCTGAATGGCAAGGCGCGAGTGAAAACGGAAAATGTGTTGCAGAGCCGACAAAGTCAGAACCGATTTTTTGAATTGCGAGCGGTTAAAAGAGGAAGTTGACGCAATGGCAAAAAAAAGAATTGTTGTTACAGGACTTGGGGTTGTTTCTTGCTTTGGAAGTGATGTAGATGAATTCTACAATCAGCTTCTGGCAGGTAAAAGCGGGATTGTACCAATCGAAGAGTTTCCGTGTCACGATTATCCAACTCGATTTGCCGGCGTAATTCGCAATTTCGATACAGGCGACTATATGGATAAAAAGCAAGCGCGTCGTGTCGATCCATTTATCCGTTACGCAATCGTTGCTGGAAAAAAAGCAATCGAAAGTGCAGGGATTACTGCGGATTCCAAAATTGATAAAACACGTGCCGGGATTGTCATTGGTTCTGGAATGGGCGGCATGAGCATTTTCTATGATGGCGTTGAGACTATTTTGACCAAAGGCTATAAGCGTTTAACACCATTTTTCGTTCCGTATATTATTACCAATATGGCTGGAGCCCTCCTTGCGATGGATGTAGGCTTTATGGGGCCTAATTATTCTATTTCCACTGCTTGTGCAACTTCGAATAACTCTATTCACTCAGCTGCGCAACAGATTTGGGAAGGAAAAGCAGATCTAATGGTTTGCGGTGGATCGGAAGCCGCAATCAATCCAATTGGTCTTGCTGGCTTTGTGGCAATCAAAGCGTTGTCTACGCGAAATGATGATCCGACGAAAGCCTCACGTCCTTGGGATCGCGATCGTGATGGGTTTGTCATGGGTGAGGGGGCTGGAGTTTTAGTGTTAGAATCTCTTGAACATGCGCTAGCTCGTGGAGCTCCAATTTATGCAGAATATTTAGGAAGTGCTGTGAACTGTGATGCGTATCACATCACCGATCCGAGACCCGATGGACAAGGGGTTTCTCTTTGTATTGAAGAAGCGTTAGCTTGCGCTGGCGTGAATAAAAACGATGTGGATTATGTAAATGCTCATGCAACATCGACCCTCGTTGGCGATTTGGCTGAGCTGGAAGCGATGAAACAAGTGTTTGGCGATCATGTAAAGAATATCAAAGTGAATTCGACAAAATCGATGATTGGACACACTCTGGGCGCAGCAGGTGGTTTAGAAGCGATTGCTACGATCAAAGCAATACAGACAGGAAAAGTTCATCCAACAATCAACTTAGATAATCCAATTCCTGAATCTTCTGATTTCGACTTGATTCCCAATGTGGCAAAACCGCATCAGATCAAGGTTGCTCTCTCAAATTCTTTTGGATTTGGTGGGCATAATTCAACTCTCGTTTTTGCACCTTATAAACCTGAACTTTGATGAAATACGAAGAATCATTTGGTGTTATTCCTTTGCGAAAAAAACATGATGAATGGGAAGTCTTTATCATTCAGCATAGTAAGGGACACTATTGGGGTTTTCCGAAAGGGCATTCTGAAGATGATGAAACGCCGATTGAGGCTGCCTATCGCGAACTAAAAGAAGAGACAAATCTCGATCCGATTGGCGCTTTGCGCACAGATCCTTTTGTGGAACAATATCAGTTCACCTTAAGAGGGGAGCGCATTTCAAAAAGAGTTTCGTACTTTTTAACAGAAGTGACAGGCGATGTGATTTTGCAGAATGCGGAGATTTCGAATGGAATTTGGCTCCCTATCGAAGAGGCGATTGAAAAAGTCACGCACTCGGAAGGAAAATCGATTCTTTCTCAAGTTGTCAATATTCTTAATAAACTTTAATATTGGACCTTAATTTGAGGTCTATCAACTGATGTTTTTTCGAAAAAAGACAGAGATCCATGTTCCGGCCTATTCTGGGAAAATTGAAGTCTTTTCGCGCCATTGTGTTTTCTCTTCTATTAGTCATAAGAAAAAAAGAATAACAGGGTTTTCTAAAGAGCGCTGTTATCAAAATCTCATGAAAACAATTGATTTGAAAGACGCAAATATCACTCATTTCGTGGATACGGCAGGTGGAGATGCCCCTTTTCTCCTACCCGAAAAAACGATCAAAATGAGCGAAGGAACCGAAGCGGGTTCATTTCTACGCATGTTAGAATATGTAACATCTCTTTCTCTTCATCCAGAAACGATTGTTTATTTTGTTGAAGATGACTATATCCATCGGCCTGGCTGGGTGGGTGTGATGAAAGAGGCTTTTCAAATCCCAAATATTGACTATGTCACTCTTTATGATCATCATGATAAATACTTCTTTCCAATCTATGCAAAATTAACTTCACGTCTTTTTGCAACGCAAAGCTGTCATTGGAGAACAACCCCATCTACGACACAAACATTTGCCATGCGTTTTAAAACTCTTCTTCGCGATCAATCCATCCATTGTAAATATTCAAAGAATCGCAAAATTAGTGCTGATCACGAAAAGTTCTTACACCTTGGCAAAAAAGGCTCTATACTTATTTCTTCGATTCCAGGTTGGTCAACTCATGCAGAACCAGAATTTTCATCACCTACAATCGAATGGGAACAGCTCATTATTCAACAATCAGGAGTCACATGACAATTATAGCACTCAGAAAAGAAAATACCTTTGCTAAGGATTTACTGAGCATTTTAGTAGCTGGTGCCTTTATCACGCTTATTGGTCAACTTTCAATTCCATTGCCATTCACCCCAGTACCCATTGCATTTCGTTTGCAGACAATACTTTTTCTTGGCTTACTCCTAGGTTCAAGAAGAGCCCTTTTAGCTGTAGGAATCTTTATCGCATTGAGTGCTCCTCTTCTGCTGGGTCCAACAGCGGGTTACATCGTCGGGTATATTCTGGCTGCAGCCTTTATAAGACAAGAAAGACCTGTCTATTCTTTCGTCATTGGAACCTTAGTTGTTTACCTCTGTGGTTTTGCATACCTTTCAACGATTTTGGGCGTTCAGAAAGCTTTTCTTCTTGGAATTGCTCCTTTTATTCTTGGCGACATCATCAAATCAATCATTGCCTTAAAGTTATTAAAATATGTGCAACTCCGCCGTAATTGAAACTCCAATTGGTAAGATTTATGCTGTTTCTGACGAAAAAGCCCTTCATTATTTGGGCTTTGAGAAACAGGATGACCCATTCGGTAAAACAATTCCTCTCGAGCAAATACGCAATGAATTAGATGCCTATTTTCGAGGGGAACTGCAAGAATTCAAGACACCTATTTTTTTAAATGGTTCAGCTTTCCAAAACAAAGTTTGGAAGGCTTTATTGCAGATTCCCTTTGGAAAAACTACATCTTATAAAGACGTTGCCAAAACGATTGGCAATGGAAAAGCAAGTAGGGCAGTGGGGAATGCCAATGGAGCAAATCCCTTCATCTTCATTGTTCCATGCCATCGCGTGATTGCATTTGATGGAACACTGGGTGGTTATAGTGCTGGATTAGAAAAGAAGTTATGGCTTTTAAGACATGAATGTTGCGCAATAAGCCCGAATGTTGCGCAATAAGCTCGAATGTTGCGCAATAAAAAGGACTTACATTTCTCGAAGTTTATTGAAATATTCGATTCGTTTATTGAGTTCGCGCTCGAATCCTCGATCGGGAGGAGTATAGTATTCGCGACGCTCCATTCCGTCAGGAAAGTAGTTTTGGCCTGAAAAGGCGTTGGGTGTATCGTGATCGTAGATGTAGCCTTTTCCTCTTCCTTGCTCTTTCATAAAGCGGGTGGGGGCGTTAAGAATGATTTTAGGAGGGGAAAGATGGCCTGTCGATTTGGCATGCTCTATGGCTTCATTGAAAGCTGTGTAAATAGCGTTGCTTTTGGGGGCTAAAGCGAGATAGATGATGGCTTCGGCGAGCGCGAGATCGCCTTCAGAATCGCCAAGATGTTCATACGCTTGCCATGCATGAAGAGCGATTTGGAGTGCATTTGGATCAGCAAGACCGATATCTTCACAGGCTATGCGAATCATGCGACGGGCGAGAAATTGTCGATCCTCTCCGCCATTGAGCATACGGCAGAGCCAATAAAGTGATGCGTTGGGATCTGAGCCGCGCACCGATTTATGAAGAGCGGAGATCAGATTGTAGTGTCCTTCATCCTTTTTGTCATAGAGAGGACCTCGTTGTTGCACCCATTCGGTGAGTTGGTCTGGATTTAAAAGAGGTGTTGCGGGTGCAAGCGAAAGGGATTCAAGCATGTTAAAGAGATGACGAGCGTCGCCAGAACTCCAGGCGGCCAGTGTCTTTTTTGATTCTTCTGTGAGAGGAAGTGGCTTGTAACGGTTGATTAGGAAAAGAAGATGATCTTCGCTAAGGGGGTTGAGAATCAGAGTGCGCAGACGTGATAGGAGCGCATTGTTGAGGGAAAAGGAAGGGTTTTCGGTTGTCGCGCCAACGAGAGTGATTTTCCCGCTTTCGACAAGAGGTAGAAATGCGTCTTGTTGGCCTTTATTGAATCGATGAATCTCATCGACGAAGAGGATAAGAGGCTTATTGAAGAGGGGAAGCGCATCGTTTTCTGCGATGATTTTTTTCAGATCTGCGATGCCTTGATGGACAGCGCTAAATGGAATGAAGGTGGCATTAAAGCTTTGTGCATAAATGCGAGCAAGGGTTGTTTTGCCACAGCCAGGAGGTCCACAAAAGAGTAAGGAAAGAGGTTTGCCTCCTTGAATAATCCGGCGCAAATAGCCGATGAGATGGGTTTGGCCTACAACGTCATCTAAATGAATAGGCCTTTGCTGTTCTGCAAGAGGTTTATAGATTGAGTTCATTTTCTACGAAGGCAAATCCTTGTTGCGTAAGACGGACGCCGGTATCTCCCACTTTTTTAATAAAATTGGCTTGCCCAAGCATTTTCACAACATTTTTGATTGCCGTTTCTTTTTGATGGATTTCAGTTGTTACTTTTTTAATACTCACTTCTTGGAAAGGATCTCCTTTCTCCATTGAAAGCTCGTAAAGCTTGATTAGGAAGCGTTCATCGATCGTTTTTCCGTTCATAGTTTTTTCTTTAGGCGTGCGCCTGTTGGGGTGTCTTCAATGAGATATCCGCGGGTTAGAATCGCTTCACGCATTTGATCTGAAACTAAATAATTCTTTGATTTACGCGCTTCTTCTCGTTTCCTTAAAAATTCCAAAAGTTCGGTTGGAATTTCATCTTTTTTGTGGAGAGGAAGAACGCCGAGAACTGTATCCCATTGTTCAAAAAGCTTGAGGGCATGATGAGCTTCTTGCTTTCCGACTGCTTTTTCATCGCAAGCGGTATTGAGTTCTCGAACAAGTTCGAAGATACAGGCAAGGGCCTCGGAGATATTTATGTCGTCAGCAAGAGCCTCTTTAAAGCCTCGCTCGGCTTTGTGAATGAAGTCGTAAACGCTTTCTTGATTTTCTGCATGTACTTCAATGCTGCGAAGACGAACGATCAGATCTTCAATGCGTTGTAAACTTGCTCGTGCTGCCTGAAGAGACGGAAAGGTAAAGTTCAGCTGCGATCGGTAATGAGAAGAAAGAAGCAGGTAGCGGACTTCAGGACCTGTGTATCCCATTTTTAGAAGATCGCGCAGGGTATAGAAGTTGCCAAGACTTTTTGACATCTTTTTGTGATCAACGAGAAGATGTTCAACGTGTACCCAATGATGCACAAATTGATGTCCAGAGCAGCCTTCAGATTGTGCAATTTCATTCTCATGATGAGGGAACATGTTGTCGACACCACCACAGTGAATATCGATTGTTTCCCCAAGAATGTCCATGGCCATAGCAGAACATTCAATATGCCATCCGGGTCTCCCTTTCCCATAGGGGCTATCCCAGTAGATTTGGCCATCACGTTCTACGTCATAGGCTTTCCAGAGAACAAAGTCAGAAAGATGATCTTTTTCGTATTCATCGGCGTTATTGTCGCCCGATGCATTGATCATTAGCTCATCTATACAAAGATGTGAAAGACGCCCATAGGAGGGGAATTTTTTAATGGAGTAATAAACACTGCCGTTGCTTTCATAAGCGATCCCTTTTTTCAAAAGGGTTTCAATGATTGTGAGCATTTGAGGGATGAATGCAGTTGCTGGAGGATAGTGTTCAACGGGTTGAATATTGAGTGTTTTCAAATCTTCAAAAAAGGCAATTCGGAACGGTTCTGTAAATTCTTTCAGTGAAATCCCTTTTTGAACAGCTCCACGAATTGTTTTGTCGTCTATATCCGTTAGATTCATCGCTTGGTCGATTTTAAAGCCGAAGAATTGAATTGTGCGTCTTAAAAGATCTTCAAAAACATAGGTGCGGAAATTGCCGATGTGAGCAAAGTTATAAATCGTTGGACCACAGGTATACATTCGAATGGTATTGTCGTGACGCGGACGAACAATCTCTTTGGTTTTACTTTCTGTATTAAAAAGGTGCAATTCCATATCAAATCTGATCTTGTAGTTGTCTATAATTTGTTTTTCCTGTCCCAAGAAGCGGTATTTCAACGATTTTTCGAACTTGCGCAACTTTAATGAGCCGACTCATCCCTGACTCCATCAGAATCGAGTTGGCTTCTTCTTTGGATAAATCAATTGTTGTGAATACGATGATTTCGGGTTTTGCTTCTTCTTTTTCAAGAGCGCATACAGCAAGCAATGGAGAATCGGAAGAAGGGGTCATCCCTTTTTTCAATAGACCCTCTAAAAGGGCATGCTCGATTGAGCCAAGACTGATCATTTCTCCGCCGATTTTCACGAATCGTTTCAAGCGTCCAGAAAGAATTAAATAACCGTCTTGATCAAAATATCCAATGTCACCTGTTCGATACCATTTCTTTCCCTCAATTTCGAAGAAAGGAGAGCGGGGATTTTCTAAATAACCACTAAAAACGTTCGGTCCTCGAATCAAGATTTCGCCCTCACTCCCTTGAGGTAATAGCTCCAATGTTTCCGGATGAATTGTGCAAGCAACAATATCAGGAAGCAAATGACCTACACCTCGAGGAGGAAGATTGAGTCTGTTGATCGTAATCACAGGCGAACATTCAGTAATTCCATATCCTTCAGTGATTACTGCATTTGAGCCAAGATTTGCAACTGTATTGTAGAGTTCTGGAGATGCTTTTTCAGCGCCGCTGACAAATAATCGAATGGTGGAGAGTTGGCCTGGTTTTGCTGCGTGGAGCAAGCCTTTAATAAAGTTGGGAGCTCCTGTAAAGAGTGTAATTTTCCAACGCTCCACTCCTTCTGCTAATGCGTAACTATCAGTTGGATCCGGGAAAAATGCAGTCTTTAATCCGGCAAGAAGTGGTAATATTCCCGTGACTGAAAAACCAAACGAATGGAAAGGGGGCAAAATACTATAAATAATATCTGTGGATTTCAGCTGAATGCATTGCATCGTCGATTTTTGATTCTGAATGATATTTGCGTGTGATAAAGGCACACCTTTTGGCATTGCCTCAGTACCACTTGTGAAGAGAATCACAGATGTATCTTTTGGATCCTTGTTTTTAAGTTTAAGAGATTTAAGAATTGCTGAAGGGGACCGGAAAGAAAGAAAAAGCCTCTTTAATTTGAGTTTTAGGCTTAAGTGATTGCGAATATCTTCGAGGAGTTCCATTTTATCAATGATATTCCCAAAATCTACATGAGATGCTCGGTCAATAAAGAGCCACGAGGAGATGACTTTAGTAGATCCGCTAATTCGGACCATTTCTTCTAAATATCTTGGACCTAAAGTCCAATTCAGCATGACAGGTGTTTTGTTTGCTAAAAGAAGCGCGAAAATTGTGAGATATGCACCTGTAGATGAAGGTAAAAGAATCGCGATTTTGTCTCCTGGAATCTTCTCAAAATAAGCGGCTAACACTAAAGCTGCGCGCTTGAATCTTTTGTACGTTGTGATGCCAGAAACATCATCGCCACAAGCCACAAAGTTTCCCATCTTCTGGCAGATGTTTAAGAAGCATTCTGCAAAATGATCGCCCATTGGAGAAACGGGAAAAGGTCTATTTTTTTCTTCGGGGAATGTGAAACTCGAAGCGGCAGCTTTTCTTTCTGTTTTTGCATGTTCCGCTGCTTCTAAAACATCGCGAACAGTCACGATCTCTTCTGGATGGATTTCCTCAGTTCTAAACTTTTGAGCCAAAAATGCAATGATCTCTGCAATATTCAAAGAATCCATTCCAACATCTGTAGATAGATTCATTTGTGGTTCAATTTTCAAATTCGCGTTTCCAACTAAACGACGAATTTCACGATAAACTTTTTCTTCCGTTTCTTTTTGAATTTGGATGTTTTGTTTTTTCTTAATCGGTTCATTGAATTGAACAACTTGAGGAATGTCTTTTTTCCAAAAAGCGTAAGAGACAAGTTTTAGCGGTTCCTCATGATCGATTTTCCCCTCTTCATCCTCATATCGATTGTACCAATTTTCCAAGTATCGATTAAAATCTACACGTGAGGCTTTGATCGGTAAGTCACTTGATGCGAGTTCGAATTCAATGGTCACTTTTCTTCGAGGGGTGAAGAAAATTCCATTTTTTAACAGCGTTTTAATTCCATTGAATAATGTTTTAGGGAGATCCGGAGACTGTGCTGTAATGGCTCTTGAAAAAGAACTTCCCCAAAGGCCTGTCGTGCGAATGAGCACCACTTTTGCATCGGGACATTGTTGCAAAATTTCATGGGCACCGGAAGATCCTCCAATCACTTCTTTTGCAGTTTCCTTCAATCGACCTGAGGGATAAACAATGAAATTATCATTCTTTTTTAAACCATCAGTCACAGATTGAACTGCTTCTTTTGCAAGTTTCACTCTGAGTGCATTGACAGAAGTAGAAAGAGAGGGAACGCTGATTCCTTTCGTGATATTCATCAGGGGTTTCATAAATGAAATACGTGCGATATGCTCAGTGACAATCGGCCGAATTCGGTATTTTGGCCATAACAGAATAAAGAGAAAGAGAGGATCCATATGAGCTGTATGGTTGGGCATAAATAAAATCCCACCCTCTTTTGAAAGGCGCTTTAATTGATCGCTGCCTGTGACTTTGATTGTATAACGCAAACGAAGGATTGCGAGAAAAAGATATTTTAATAAGTTCCAAAACATTGCGTTTTATGCCGATTGCAATTTTTTATTGATTTTCCTCATCTTCCATGAGAGCACGTATAACCAAATCGCTGGGATCAGTTGTAATGGATGAAGTCCTGACTGAGACAATGGGACATTCGTTAGAAAAAATATGAACACATTTGCAATCCAAGAAATTGGAATTGCAACAAGTGAGAATGTGAGCAATTTTGTCCCTGGTTTTTTGTAAGCGCAATAATAATAAATATACATCATGACGAAAGTGGTAAAAAAAACAATCGCCATTACAAATAAATGAAGAGAAGAGAGTTCAGGCAACATCTGTTGGGAATATGTAAAGATCATATTTCCAATCGTAATGATGATCGCAGAAAGCAACCACAATTTTCGAGTCATTCTATCTTTGTCAGTCATTTCAGAGGCTCCTTTTCGGAATAACATATCACATTCTCGATATTTGTGGACATTTTCCTTCGCATCTAATAAAAGAAAATTTAAATCGAAAATCGGTTCAAAAGAACCTGAAATTCGACAGAACCTAGTAAAACAAGAGGTCAATGATATGGTAAAAGGAGTGAATCGTTCTCAGAAAGCTCATGGACCAAGTGCGCGAAGTGCAAAGCGTCAAAAATTTGAAGGGGCGGGACTTGTTGCAACCGATCGAATGTTTCATCCTACGACTTCTTCTGCATTCAGTTTAAAAAATAGAGTGACAATTGGTGCAAATACATCCCAATCGAAAAAGATGCAGGGTGCATTCAAGAAGATTGTTAAATAAAAGAAGAAACAACTGCTTGCAGTTTGTTTGTTTCGGCGGCGTGCGCCGAGAGAACTTTTCTGTGCTCGGAGAGTATGTGTTTCTGCTCGATTTCCGACTGCCGCAAATTTTCTACAACGACTGCGAGGCGCGCATCTGTTTCAGCAAGACGCGCTTCTGTCGCAGCAAGATCTCTTTGTGAATCTTGAAGCTTCTTTGTGACGAGTTCTAATTCGTTCATTCTACGAAAGAAGGTTTCGGGATCTTTTATTTCTTTAATCGCTTTTAATAAAGCTTGAAGAGATTCTTCGTCTTTAAAAAGCTTTTGTAATAAATGATGAGAAGATTGGATCTGTTGTTGAAACTTTTCAATCGCACTTGAGAGCTCTTCTTGGTTTTGCTCGTTGAATTCTTTAAATTCCCCGATATTCTTTTTAAATTCATTAAAAAGAGTCTGAAAGTGAGCCAGTTGCGCAGCTTGTTGATTATTTAAGCCTTCCATCTTCTCAAGTTTTTCTTGGAGCGATTTACTCAGCGCAACTTGTCCTGCAAAATGGGCGCTTGAGGCACTTGTGATAAAGAGAATGCCAGAAAGTCCTGAACAATCAGGTTTTCCAGCGAAATAATAGAGGACGGTTCCGATTGCGCTTACTCCAGAAATCGTTCCAAGAACGATTTCCGCGCCCTGATAAAACTCGGTACTTGAGAAAAATCCAGGTTTTGTGAGGATCGTAAAAGCGCCTTTTGCAATTTCTGTGACTTTCGTAGTTTGATTGGCTTCTGCAGTTTTAGGCTTGATCGACAATACAGCAGCGGGTGTTTGTGCAAGCGGCTTTACCATGCCGAAGATTGTAACTCTTTTTTTTATTCTGCTCAATCTTTTTTTGAAACAGTTCACTTTTAAATGAGATTCGGGTAAACTCATCGGGTATGAATAAGGCGAGAATTATTGGGACAGGTTCCTATGTGCCGGAACGGGTTCTCTCAAATCAGGATCTTGAGAAAATAGTCGAGACATCCGATGAATGGATTGTGACTCGTACAGGTATTAAAGAAAGGCGAATTGCCCTTCCCGATGAATACACTTCTCACATGGGCGCTAATGCAGCGCTACTTGCGATCGAATCAGCTGGAATTACTCCCGATCTCATTGATTTTATTATCGTTGCAACAATTACCCCAGATTTTGTTTTCCCGAGTACTGCCTGTTTGATTCAGCAGCGGATTGGAGCTAAACTCGTTCCCGGTATGGACATTCAGGCGGCATGTACAGGCTATTTATACGCGATCTCAGTTGCAAAAGCTTTTGTTGAATCGGGCTTGTATAAAAATATTTTAGTTGTCGCAGCCGAAAAACTCTCCTCAATCACGAACTATCAAGATCGCTCCACATGCATTCTTTTTGGGGACGGGGCAGGCGCTTGCGTCGTTTCAGGTGCTGGAAAAGGCCTTGTCATTGAGCATGTGACTTTAGGATCGGATGGCGAGCAAGCGGAATTATTAATGATGCCAGCAGGAGGCAGTCGGTTGCCTGCATCGACAGAGACAGTAGATCAAAAACAGCATTTCATTACAATGGCTGGCAATGAAGTTTTCAAACATGCCGTAAGGCGTATGGAAGCTGCTTGTAAAGAATGTATTGAAACAGCGGGTAGCTCTGAGGATCAAATTACCTATTTAATTCCTCATCAAGCAAATCTCCGGATTATTGATGCGATCGCAAAACGATTTGAACATCTTCCTCAAGAGCGCATTTTTAAAACGGTGCATAAGTATGGAAATACCTCCGCATCATCGATTGGAATTGCACTGGATGAACTGTGTAGAAATTATCAAGTAAAGCCTTCAGACCAGATCTTATTGACCGCTTTTGGTGGCGGTTTGACTTGGGGGGCAGCTCTATTAAAAGGGAGCCCATGAGAAAACAAGCATTTCTTTTCCCTGGACAAGGCGCCCAATATGTAGGCATGGGCAAAGATTTTTTTGACTCTTTCGGCGTTGCCAAAGAAACGTTTCAAGAAGCCGATGACATATTGAATGAGACGCTTTCGAAAATTATTTTTGAAGGTCCAGAAAATATTCTGACGCAAACAAAATATTGCCAAGCGGCTATTTTTGTGAATAGCATCGCAATTTTGCGTGTGCTTCGTCAGCAGATGCCAAATTTTGTTCCTTTTGTGACTGCGGGTCTAAGTCTTGGAGAATATGGCGCCCTTCATGCATCTGAGAAACTCTCTTTCAAAGACACCCTTATTCTATTGCAGAAAAGGGCTCTTTTCATGAATGAAGCATGTGAAAAAGTGCCAGGTACTATGGCTGCTATCCTTGGTTTGACAGCAGAGCAAGTGGAAACAGCACTCAAAGGAGTCCCAGGACTTTGGGTTGCAAACTTCAACTGTCCTGGGCAAATCGTGATTTCTGGGACAAAAGAGGGCGTTGAACAAGGATCTCAAATTTTAAAAGAACAAGGTGCAAAACGGGTCATTCCATTAAGCGTCGCTGGTGCTTTCCATAGCGGCTTAATGCAGAGAGCACAAGACATGCTCGCTCCGTTGATTATGGCTGCACCCATTGAAGAGAGTTCGATTCAGTTCGTGATGAATGCGGTGGGTGGTTTTGTCTCTACTGTGAGTGATATACGCAAATACCTCATCTCGCAAGTGACTTCGTCTGTTCGTTGGGAACAAGGGATTCGGGCAATGAACGAGAAAAGTGTCGATCGTTACGTTGAAATTGGTTGTGGGACAACTCTTTCTGGGATGAACCGCAAAATCGGCGTTACTGGAGAAATTCTGTCGGTTGAAAAAGTATCCGATCTCGACAAAATAGGGAGTATGTGATGTTGCACGGAAAAACAGCAATTGTGACAGGCGGAACTGCAGGGATTGGAAAGGCAATCGCTCTTCTTTTTGTAAAAAATGGTGCAAATGTCATCATTTTTGGAACAAACAGCGAAAGAGCAACAGCTGCTGTTAAAGAACTTGAAGACGCGCGAGTAACTGGCGATCAAAAAATACTTTCAAAACTCGTCAATGTTTCTAAAACAAAAGAAGTGGATGAAACAATTCAGGGAATACTGAGCTCTTTTGGGCAAATCGATATCCTCGTCAACAATGCTGGAATCACTCGAGACAATCTTTTGATGAAAATGAGTGAAGAAGATTGGGATGAAGTCCTCGATGTTAATTTAAAATCTGTGTACAATACATGTAAATCTTTGACACGCGCAATGATGAAAGCTCGATGCGGTTCCATCATTAATATTAGCTCAGTCATTGGTTTGATTGGGAATGCTGGGCAAGCAAATTACGCTGCATCTAAAGCGGGTATGATTGGCTTTACAAAGTCGTTAGCGAAAGAATTAGCAAGCCGCGGCGTTCGTGCGAACTGCATCGCTCCAGGTTATATTGAGACGCAGATGACAGAAGTTCTTCCGCAACAAGTCAAAGAGGCGGTGATTGCAAAAATCCCTCTTGGGCGTATCGGCCAATCAAATGACATAGCGCAAGCTGCGTTATTTTTAGCAACGGCTCCTTACATTACAGGACAAGTGCTTACAGTCGATGGCGGAATGGTTATTTAAATTACAAAAAAATGAAGGAAATTATGTCTGTACAGAAAGAAGTTATCGAAATTATCGTCGAACAGCTTGGCGTGGATCCTGCTGATGTTACACCAGCCAAATCGTTTGTAGAAGATTTGAATGCTGATTCGTTAGATCTAACAGAATTAATTATGACATTTGAAGAGAGATTTGGTTTCGAAATTTCTGAAGAAGACGCAGAGAAACTCAAAACAGTCAGCGACGTGATTGAGTACATCGAAAAGCGCAAAGCAAAAAAATAATCCACATTCTCTGTGGTAAAAAATATTACCACAGAGATCATTCAAGTTAGATGTCTGATTGCTTGTTCTAATCCAGTATAGCGCTTCTGCACCTGGTCGTTATGGATCGCAATCGCCACGGCTTTTTTTGTTCCTACTAGATAGACTTGTCTTTTCCCTCGAGTCACTGCAGTATAAAGCAGATTGCGATGCAATAGTTTAAAATGCGAAGTGTGAATGGGGATCACGATGCAGGGGCATTCGCTTCCTTGATATTTGTGGACAGAAGTCGCGTAGGCAAGGACGAGCTCATCAAGTTCTGCAAAAAGGAAATCCACCGATTTACCATCAAAATTTACCTTCAGCGTTTGATCTTCACTATCAATTGCTTCAATTCGACCGATATCGCCGTTACTAATTCCTTTATCATAGTTATTGCGAATTTGCATCACCTTGTCATGGAGATGAAATTTTCGGCCAGCCCGAAATAGGGGGAGATCACTTGGATTGAGAAGTTTCTGTAACGCATCATTGAGTAGTTCTGTTCCAATGATTCCTTTTTTCATAGGAGAAAGAACTTGGATGTCTTCGATGCGATCAAAATGCCATTTTTGTGAGATTTCAGTGCCGACTAACTGAAGAATGATGTGTTGGATAGCTTCTGGTGTTTCAGCTTCGATGAAATGAAAGTCACTATCAGGAGCATTCGATAAAAAAGGAAACTCACCCTGATTGATTTTATGTGCGTTGATGATGATTTTGGAGCCTTTCGCTTGACGAAAGATTTCTGTGAGTTTTGTGACCGGAATTGCGCCTGATTGAATGACATCCTTGAGGACAGTTCCTGGCCCGACGCTTGGAAGCTGATCGATATCACCCACAAGCAAAACACGTGCGCCTTTAGGAATTGCACGTAAAAGAGAAAAAAGAAGGGGAGTATCAATCATACTCGCTTCGTCAATGATGATAAAATCACAATCGAGTTGATTGTCTTTTCCTTTTTTAAATCCCCCTGTTCCAAAATCCATTTCGAGGAGCGCGTGAATAGTGAATGCTTTTCGGCGAGTAATCTGAGTCATTCGTTTCGCAGCTCTTCCTGTTGGGGCAGCAAGGAAGATTTTCGTGGTTAATTTCTCTGCGACTCTCAAAATGGCATTTGTGATCGTGCTTTTGCCAGTCCCAGGTCCGCCTGTAATAATGTGTACTTTATCTGTGAGTGCGCGGGTCACTGCCTCTTTTTGTTGCAAAGCGAACTGAATGCCCATTTTTTCTTCAGCCCAATCAGATGCCTTAGATGCATCGATTTGTCGGATGACTTGCGGATTTCTGGCCAAGGAAGTCAAGTCTCTAGCAATTCCCATTTCATACGCATAGAAAGGCTTTAACCAGATCATCTCATCTATGTTTACCAGGAAATCTTGTTTAACAAGTGCCACAATTTCAGTCTCGATTAAATCAGCGTCTACCTCTAAGGCTTCTTTCGCAGCAGTGATGAGATCGATTTTAGGATAGCAAGTATGTCCATCATTGGATAACTCCCACAAAACAAACTCTATACCCGCAGAGATCCTCTCATGAGAATGGAGCGCAAATCCCAACTTTAATGCAATTTGATCTGCGATTTTAAAGCCAATTCCGAAGATCTCTTTCGAGAGTTTGTAGGGATTTTCTTTCACTTTCTCGATGCTTTTTTCCCCATAGGCTTTAAAAATTCTTTGCGCATAGGCAGGACTTGCTCCATGGGTTCGTAAGAAAATCATCACTTCCCGGATTGTGCTTTGCGCTCTCCAGCATTCAATTAAACTTTCTAATTTTTTCATCCCAAGGCCCGGGATGTCGAGGAGCTTTTGAGGAGTTTGATCAATGACAGTAAGAGTATTGGCTCCAAATTTTTCTACTATTCTTTGAGCAAAAATAGGGCCAATTCCTTTCACAAGGCCTGATTCTAAATATTTTTGAATGCCCACCACATCGTTTGGCATTTCGACAGTATAATCTGTGACAACAAATTGTCTTCCATGAGTCGGATGGATTTTCCACTCCCCCTTACAAATCACCGTTTCTCCGGGTTGTAAAGAGGGCATGTACCCGACAATGACTATGAGCTCTTTTTTTCTGGGTTCTTTTAGACGCGCAACAGTATACCCGTTCTCTGGTTGCGCATAGACAATTGCATCAATGTATCCAGCTAAGGAGGACTCATCCATAATTTTTTAAAAACATTAACATACGCAAAGAGTAAAAACCACTTGAAAGTTAATCGCTTGAAAATTAAGATAGAGACAGTTTATTCATTCCGGGTTAGCTCAGCGGTAGAGCAGTGGACTGTTAATCCATTGGTCGCTAGTTCGAATCTAGCACCCGGAGATTCTCTATGAAAAATAGAGAAAATTGAGGATCCGAAAAAAGCCTCAAAAACTCAATATGCCGCAGTTCTGCCGGAGTGCGGGATTTCCTTAAATTACCCAAGCAGGGTGAGTCAAAAATATTTGACAATACTCGTTTGGAGTGTCGATTCCGTCAAATTTGCGGCAATCTTTGAAACACTTCTTTTAAGTTATTAAAAATGAATCTCTAAGATGGATAGGTCAATGGACTATCAATCTTGAGATCGTACTTAAAGGGTCAAGATATGGGTTCAATTCGTTCACGACCACTGAAGTCAGGCGGTCATAGATATCAAGCTGAAATACGTCTCAAAGGTCATCCGGTGCTCACAGCTACATTCGATCGTAAGAATGATGCTAAGGCATGGGTTCAGAAAGTGGAGGCGGATATTCGCTGTGGTAGGCATCAAATTTACTCAGAAGGAAAAAAACATATATTTAAAGAGGCGGTCGAACGTTATCGGAAAGAGAAGACAATGACAACCCCAAAAAAAGGGCATTTGGATTGGTGGGAAAAAGAATTAGGAACATTGTATCTTCAGGATGTCCGTCCGGCAGTCATCGTTGAAAAGAAACAGAAATTATTATGCGAAGAGAATAAGAAAGTTGTACTCTGCAAGCTGCTCTTGTCGATGAAGCAAGTCTAATTCCAGAAAGTTCTTGGATTGTTCTTCTTCAGCGTGTTGCAATGAATGGAGGAAGGATATTTGCGACTACGAATCCTGATTCTCCTATGCATTGGTTGAAAAAGGATTTTATCGACGACAATCTTGATGTAAATACTTTTTATTTTGGGTTACTGGATAATCCCAAGCTCCGTCAAGAAGAAAGGGAATTTTTACAAAGGCAACATACAGGTGTTTTTTACCGTCGTTTCATTAAAGGTGAGTGGTGTTTGGCTGAAGGTGCGATCTTTGATTTTTTCGATGAAAGAATGCATACAATCACAAGGCCCCATGCATCAGCTCAATTTTATTTAGTTGGTTGTGATATTGGATTTACAAATCCGACTGCTTTTACTTTACTTGGAGTTAATGAGCAAGCATCTCCTAAATTGTGGGTAGAAGCTGAGTATTACTATGATTCCAAGAAAGCGGGGAGGCAAAAAACAGATGCAGAATTCGCACTTGATTTGGCTGAGTTTGTTTATGGACGTAATATCAAATTTATTTATATCGATCCGGCCGCTGCGTCTTTCAAAGTGGAGCTAAGAAGAGCTGGTATTCAACAAATTCCTATTCGCGATGCGAACAATAATGTACGCGAGGGAATTAAAATTTTATCTAGTTATTTATCTATGGGAGATTTGAAAATCTTGCAAGCCTGTCGCAATCTTATTGCAGAAGTGCAAAACTATTGCTGGGACCCAAAAGCAGCCCAAAAAGGGGAAGACAGCCCCATCAAGAGAGCAGATCATTGCTTGGACTCCTTGCGCTATAGCATATTCTCATATTTTGGAGGGAAAACAACAATAGGTTCTCATTCGTTATCGGAGAATTCATGCAGGACTTTGGGTTATTCTATCGAAAGATTATCTCAATCAGGCAAGACATATCTAGATAGAGATTTTGATCCGAGACAACATCGCTTTTAATAAATGTTTTTTTTTCAGTGCTATTTTCTTGATTCTAATATTTATTAATTTTGATGTGATAATAAATAAATTGTTTTGTAATTTAAGCAGATTGTATTTTTATGTTAATTGTGTTACTATTCCGACTTTCTTTGGTGGAATAATGCCTCAAATTCAAAAAACTTCTGTAGATCCTACCCTTATTAAGGCAAAAGGAGTTTATCCTCCGGGAATTTCCTCAGAGCAGCTTCCTAAGATCCAATCAGCTCTTAACGTACTTATACCTTCGGTAACTATACCCCTAGCCCAACAAAACGAAGTTTATCCAATACCACTTCTTAGGAATTTGCCTGAACAATCTGTGGGATGGCCAAGAGATAAAAATGAGCAAGCGAAAATTTATGCGCATATTTTTTCAGGAACCTATTTGAAGAACTCGGGCCTTGAAGGAAGTAGTTTTGGACAGATTTCTGGATATTTCGAAGAATGGTTTCAATATTTTTCGAAACACTCTGAGTCCAAAGAGGGTGTAGAACTTGTTCAGTCAATTCTTCCTCAACTTCAATCTTTGCAGAAGCAAGAGAAGGAATTGGAATGCTTAATAAACATGTCGCATGAAGATCAAAATCGAAACAAATTATGCGAGGTTGCATCGCAGCGAATGATTTCCATTTTACAGCTTCCTATTGGTGTTCCTTATTTGATGATTGGCGGTTGGGGAGGGAGTTCTGGCCATGGAATGCTCTACGAATTCATCCGCCAAGAGGAAGGATTTGAACTTCGAATATTTAATACAGGAAGCGGAACGGAGAATCATCTTCAGATGGTCGAGGGGACAAAGCAGAAAATAGTTCCCGTTTTATTGAAAAAATCTATTCCTGCATCAGCACTGTCGCTTGCTTTTTTTCAAGCTCTATTGGAACCCCAAATATTGCCTTATTGGGAAAATCGAGCAGCTACTACTTTGGAAAACTATGAGATTACTAAAGTCAACCCTAGCCAAGAGAATTGTAAAAAACTCATTTACCAGGCGTTTTTTCAATTAGAGGGAGAATTACAGGATCCATCATCAATGGGGTTTATGACAGCGCAAAGAGCTGGAACTTGTTCATGCAGTACACTTTTTGCCTATCTTCGATATCGAGCAGGTGCCAATCTTGGTTTATTTGAGCAAATTCAGTTATGGTTACGATTAGGAACGCTGACTCAAGGCTGGGAAAGTTGGAAAGGGGAAATCGACAAAAAATCCTATTTATTGTCTTTACTCGAGCGAGGAGCTCAAAGAATTTTAAGTCATAGCGTAAAACCTACGTATATTGATCATGGAAAACCTTGGTTTTCTACTGATGAAATACAAGTGGCACAATCTTTGGGATCGAATGTGCTATTTAATCTCGCAAAGTGCAGAGCAGAAACTAAAAGTGCAGCAAAGAAAGAAGTAGAAGGCATTTCTTGGAATTTACCAATACATTTGAATCGCGATCATTTTCTTTATCGGCCTTTTTTGAAAAATTTCGATAAGGAGATTCCTTGTTTTCCTCTTGATAAATCTCCACAGCTTACCGATCCGAGTATCTGTAGTCGCTATTTGCAAAAAAAATTAGCGGCTATTCAAGTAGAGTCTACATCAAACTATCCTTCTGAAATCAAAGCACAATTGCAATGGCTTATTGAATCGCTTCCTATTCCGACTCAAAATGCAGAGGATTTCTGGAAGAAAATTCCAGAAGATCAATTGCATGCATGCAGTGAAGCGCTCAATACGATTTTGATAATGTATTTTCAACGATTTCAGGAAGAAACGCTTGCAGTTCTTCCTGAAGAACAAAATGTTTTCTTTGCGATCTTAACAATGCTTCATACGCTTGCTTTGCGAGTCGAAAAAAATCAATCAGTTTCTTTAAATGATTACCGCATCGGAGATCCTACTAAGTTACAAGAGAAAGATCCAAACATTGTATTTTTTTCTCCTTCCTCACTCGCTAGAAGACAGCAGATTATTCAGTATTTTTCTGAGTATAATAATCATCACTGTGAGAAATCTTTTCTTCATGATTTTTCATCAAGTTTTTCAGATTTTCCAGGTGATACTCAAGGATTTACTGAAGAGCTTAGAAAAAGAGATGAATTTCAGCATTATCTTCGGTTGATTCGTTATAATGCAATCACAGAAACACCAGCGATCACTCCGTCGATGGAACTATCTTATTTCATTTGTTTGGAAAGGAATGCCTTTTTGATGGACTTAAATCCAATTGAAAAGCAAGCATTCCTAACGATGTTAGACCCGTTTCAGGCATTACAAAAAAGTGGACATTCTTCACTCGCGTATCTCCATCAAGCTGCTTTAGTCGCACATATTGCTGGAGGCAATTGGAAAAGCAAAAAAGGCACTAGAGGTGAAGATTGTCAAATCAAATGTACTTTGACACATGATTTTGGTCCAGTCAAACGGATGATCTATTTTTTCCAGATTGGAGAGAAGCAGTATTTCGTTGAACAAACGCCTAGTGATAGATGGCGTTCCGTTTTTTCTCATACAAAGAACCCTACTGCTTTCAAAATTAGGAAAGAACCAGAGCACGCGTTGCGACCCATGCTTCGATCGGAGGGCGCTGCTTTGCCTTCTATGGAATTAAGAAATATAGAAGAACCAAAGGCTCGACCGATACACATATTAGGAGCAGCTTCGCATGCAATTTCTTCTTTTAAAGATCCAAAGGAGCGTATTTCTTTTCTCATTGATTTTTTTCGCAGCGATCTTGTTTCTCATGAATTAAGGACTCACTTGAAGGAGCTCTGTCTTCAACCTGAATTCTTAAAAAGATGTGAAGAATTTATCCTAAAAGGGATCAATTATTATTGGAATTTTCCACGAAAAAATGATCGGGATCTAACATCTACTCTTTTCTTCATCCGAGTGGCTCTAAACTTGAAATCTTGGATTCCTCAAAATGTTCAATCTTCGCAAACATTTAGTGATGAATATATTCGTCAATTTTTACGCGATTTATTCAATGAAGAGACACAAACTGATAAGACCGATATCAATTTCCATCTTCTCCTAAGTTATATCAATCAACAAAGCTTTGCTGAGAATGAAATCGAGGAAGTCCTTTTAAGTTGGTTTGGACTAGATCGTCATTTTGCAAGTAAAGATTCATTAGATTTTCATTCTATCACGCAAGTGCAACATTTTGTTTGGGGAAAATTGGCCGCAATTTCTGAGATTTTAGAGAGATCCCCAGATTTATGTCAGAAGGTTGCTCAAAGCATTTGGAAGGGAAAAGGAAATTCTAAAATTTTAAAATGGTCTTATGACAAGAGAAATCGTGTCTTTCTTGCTTCCAGCAACGGAAAAGCCATTGCTCTTGATTTGCAGTCGAGAGCGATAAAAATAGATGGGAAAGATTATTATACAAGTAACTACGTTTCAGATGAAATGTTAAAAGTCCCTGGATTTAAGAGGGTTTTCAAAGACCGTACTCCTTCTAAAATTCAGTGCACAGCAGGACAGAGTAGCTTTTTTACAGATCCTATTTGGGGAGAGATTGAAATTCGGGAAGCCTACGTTGGTCAGCCGAGAATCATACGAAAAGATGAAAATGGGAAAAAATACTATTTTTGTTCTGATTTGAGTACTGTTGAGGCCTTCATACCTTTAGCTATTCGATCTCAAGCGATCTTGTGGATTCCTTGTTCTACCAGTGATACTTTCTTCGACAATCTTTGGTCTTTATCAGATCCAGATACCGGAAAAGAGCTCTACCGTTTAGACCCCAATCTTTGCCTTTCTCAAGAATCTAGGCATTTGATCTCAACACCTTCTGTTTTTTATAGATTAGAAGGAAAAGGTGCTGTTCTTTCTTGGATGAATAGAGATGGTAAAAAAGTGATTGAATATCCCTTCATGCAATCGCGCAATCGAGAAATTCTTCGTTTCGATGTGAATTTGTCCGAAGAAATATCTTGGAGAGAAAATCCCGAATATATTCTAACAGATCAAGAAAATGGGCTGCTTGGAACTTCTTCCCAGTATTTATTATTGAGAAATCAGAATTCTCATAAAAGAAAGATTCTAGTTCCAATGGGGCCACTGTATAAAAAATCAGTACTTTCTTCTCACTCAGCCTTATCAAGGACGTTTGGTTTTGAGGATGTTTCAGGAATTTTAACAATTAATCAAATAGAACAAGATCCAAAAATTGATTTTTTTGCTTTCGATATAGAAAATGATGAACCTGTTGGAAGGACACCGCTTGAAAATCTTTATCTGTCCTATCTTTTTTTAAGTCAGAGGGATTATAAATCAGCACTTAATTATTTCGAGAAAATAGAGAACAAAAATCGATTTACAAAAGAAGAATGGCAAGATCTGTTGCAAGTCATCAAATGGCTGACGAATCTAAATGATAGAACCCCTGAAGCAAGCGCGATATTATTAAAGGCTTGGACTTTGGTCTGTAGGGAAATAAGACATCCTGATGTTCGTATACCGCAAGAATTGCCTAAAAACCTACAAACTATTTATGCAGAATATCTTGAGGATACAAATCATAGGTCTTCACTTTTTGAACTAACGACAATTGAAGAAGACGAATTAAGAAAACGATTCTCTAACGAAAAAAGATCAAGTGCTCGAAAAGTTGAAAACCCTAATTTTATTGCCCCTGTTTCCAGAACGCTTCCTTCCGTGGATTTATTCAATTCGTATAAATACGATCTTTCTTCGTTCTCCTTTTTTTCACCGAAGAAGCTTCAGAATCTATATTTTTTATCAGAGATCAACTGTAATGAATTTCAACCGTACTATGATTGGATTCGATGGAGCACTCCAGAAGAAAGAAAATATCTTGCTTCTGTGTTATCCTATCATATCCTAGCGAAGGGAGCAGAAACGTTTTTTAAACTTTTATATCTGGCTTGCCATGTAGAGCGTCCTTCATTATTACCAGATATCGGAGATGACAATACTGAAGAAATTAAGAACGCTATTTTCACGAAAACCGGTGTTAAAAACTTAGGAGGACAACCATCCTTCCCTCCGCATAGTGAAAATCCCCCGCCAGCTCCTTTGCATCATTTAAAACTCGAGACACAGAGTCCTCCTGTGCAAGATGATCGCATGATTGCGCTTCCTTTTAGAGATATCCCCAAAGTGGATTTAGGACCTGTCTATTTTGAAAAATTACTTTCAGGTTTTTATCAATTGAAAAAAGAAACCACGCTTGATTCTTTGAAAAAACAACTTTTAGAAGAAGAAAAGAAAATAGAAGAAAAACTATCTGCTTTGGAAGACAAAATCTTGGCAACCGCATATGGGGAATCTCAAGAACTTCGCACAAGAAGAAAAGAGCAGGCTGCAATCTTAAGTGGACATTTTGTTTTTTCTATTACACTTTCTTCCTTAATAGGATTATTTCTCGAAGGAACTTATGGTGGTTTTTTGCAAGCGCTTCCTAGATGTAGCATGCACGAAATTGATCTACTCAATCAGGATCTACAGACATTTCTAATTGAAAGTTGCTATCTACAGCAGTTAAAACGTTCCAGAAATTTGATTAAGCATTCTTTAAATCCAGAGGAAGAACATCTTCTTGGACTAGAAATCCATGCAGAATGTTCTTACCCCCCGAATTTTCGCCCTGGACTTGTTTTTGAATATGTGAGTAACAAACGGTTGCGTCCTTTACAAGCCTCTCAGTTACAAGAAATTGTACATAGAATGGACAGTGACAATCCTTTCTTATTAACTCATATGATTATGGGAGGGGGCAAAACAGATGTCTTTGCATCCTTGCTTGGCCGTCTTTGGGCAAAAAAGGATCAATTATCTTTATTTCTAACACCAGTTTCTCAATTAAAAACAGTGCAGGGAAACCTAGCTTCTTCGCAATGGCGTTGTTTTAAACAGGGAATCTGCACATTTGACTATAACAGGCATGAACTTACCTTAGATGTTCTAAAAGATATTCAACAGGAATTGATTGAAGCAATAGATACTAAAAGACTGGTTGTATTACGTGCTGAAATGCCACAAATCCTCGAGTTGGAGTTTGCAACTTTAGTTTGCGCTACCACAAAAAATGATAAAAAAATACAAGTCCTTAAAAACATTTTAAACATCTTACGCAAAAAAACGGCAGTCATCATAGATGAGGCTGATGAGGTACTTCGCACAGACAAAGAAACCAATTTTCCCTCGGGAGAAAAACTACCTCTTGATTCTCAATATATTTCCTTGATCGCAATCATCTATCGCATTCTTGCAGTTGATTTGAAAGATCTCCCAGTCAAAGAACAGCTCTTACAACTTCCAGCTGTTCTCTCTGTAAATCCGTTTTTTGCAGAGATTCCCGTAGAATACCGCGAAAGCTTTCAGCGATATCTCGAAGGAATCATAGATCCAAAACTCGAAAAAGTATATCGAGCGCAAACAGAAGATAAAAAATTTCTGGTTTGGAGAGATAGAATAGCAAAAACAGATTTGAAAACCGCCCATCTTATGGCTTTAGCTCGCCATGTGATTCAAGAAATATTGCCCCACACTTTACATAAAACGACCAGGCGCGATTATGGACGTGCAAGTATTGATAGTGGAAAAGTGGTCCCTTACATTGCTGCAGGGATCCCTGCGATCACAGAATTTGGGCACCCCTGGGAATTGGTCGCTTATCATTTTCAAACAGCGCTGAGCTCAGATATGTCATCTGAGCTTTTCTCACACATAGTTGAGCTCTTTGTAGCCATTGCTAAGGAAGAAAGTTTAATATGGAACTGTCCTCTTCACAAAACTCCTATTTTTCATGAAGTTCAAGAGCATTTAGGAATATCCATTTTGGATATGCAAGATGTGGCCGTAAAACAAGAATTTCTAAAAAAAGTCAATGCGGATATAGAAAAAAAGTTCTATCTCGAAGAAAAATTGATTCAAAGAGAAGTAAGATATGATCCAAATTATTTCTCAAGCAATAGCCATAATTTGTTGATGTTCCCTAAAGCCCTTGCCATGACAGGGACTCCTTATAATCGAGGCGCATACCCCAAAAACTTAAGCATTGCTCCAATTCTTGACTTAGAATCTGTGAATGCATTGACCGAGCTTTTAGGCAAACGAAATGGAGAGATTCACGCTGTTTCAGAAATCTCTAATTTAGAAAAGACCCTTTCTCAGGTGCTAAAAAGATCTCAAGCTAGCAAGCATCTCCGGGCAATCATTGATATTGGAGGTTGTTTACTTACAAAAAGTAATGAAGAATACGCCAAAGAAATTTTGACCATTTTTGAAAAGGATCCATCTGTACAAGGGGTGATCTTTTTTAAAGAATCTTCCCGGATTTCTCTATGGAAAAAGGGGGAGGCGGAGGCCATTGATGTTGTTGACACCCATCCTGATACATGGAAGGCGCTAGGAATTAATCCGAACCGGTTGTTTTTCTTTTACGATCATTTACATTCTCGAGGAACAGATTTTCCTCTACCTTCAAAGACCGTGGCATTGACACTCCTTAAACCAGAAGATCAGATTCATCAAATTTTGCAAGGAGTCGCGCGATGTCGCAAACTAACATCAAGCCAAGATGTGATTTATGCTCTTGACGAAAGCGCGATGAAGGCTATTCAGGAAGAAGAGAAAAAATTGGATATTCAGACTCTTTTACAGAGAAGTATGTTACTCGAAAAAGATGCCTTGCGCCTTCAGATTTATCGACATTATATTCAAGAAATAAACCATGTGGTCCGATCTTTCCATTTAGATGAGCTTTTAGAAGAAAATTCTAAGACTCAAGCCGATCCAAATTTACTTAGAATCTCTCATCCAAATTCTCCATATCACGAATTTGGTAAACTGCAAGCTCAGATTTCTCCAATTGTTGGAATTGAAAATCACGCAAAGATGATACTTGATCAATACAGATACCGTTATCCTAAAGCCGTTACAATCATACAATCAATCGTAGAAGATGCCAAAGCTCATTTAATAGATTTGCCTCATTCTGTTCAGGAGAAAAATCTCGACTTAAGTCGTGAAAAACATCTGCAGAAGGAAGTACAAATGCAAAAAGAAAATGAGCGATTGACCCATTTTGAAAGTGAATGGCTTTATTATCAAACGCGGCCTCGAATAGAGAAAGAAAGCTCCTGGACAAAAGATGAAGCAGACAGTCTCGTCGGTCAAAAAGGTCAGATTCTTAATCACTCCCAATGTAAAAAAATCAGTCCCTTAAAAGCTCTTCTTAGAGATTATTCTTACCGACATCCTTATCCTGGAGTTTTTACAGACAATCTTTATGCGACAAAAAACTGGCATCAAAATGCTCTTCCTATTTTCAGTACGTATCATAAACCAGCCCTCCAAATGCTCATGATTGAGCATGGACCTAAGGAAGAAAAAAAGATCAGTGGAATTCTATTGTCACTTGCCGAAAGTGAATTTCTTCGCACTTCTTGGTTTCCAGAGCAATCCAAAGATGAAAGAGTTTGGTTAATTGATGCGGATGGGCATTCTTTAAGCCTGAACGGAAGTCCTCTCCCCGAAAATAAGATGGTCGATCAACTTCTCATTCAGATGAATATCTTGAACGGACGAGTCGACTGGGTAACACAGCATATAGATAAAGTTCTTTCTTGGATTTCTGAAGATCCAAGTCAGTCTCAAACCAAATCTCGCATGCTATTTTTGCAGGCGTTGCAAAATAGAGAAAAAGCAAGCCTTTTGCTCGCTCATCCAAGATTACTTAATCTTACGTGAATGACTCCTCCGCTAACTAATATTTACAGTGCCGCAGTATCGCCGGAATTGAAAATTTCCCAAGATGTCCCACCCTTGGCCTGTCTTTCCAAAAAAAGATTGTTTGAAAACTGTTTTTCCCTATAAGATTTAGGTAGCTTAGGTAAATTTAGAGAAATTCAAGGAAACGACTGGAATCAGACTTCCCAAGACTGTTAATCCATTGGTCGCTAGTTCGAATCTAGCACCCGGAGATCTTGTCTTTTAAGCAGTTAAGATCAAAAACTTAGCTGCCTTTTTATGCATTCACACTCGAATGCTACACTAATGCTGCACTCCATACACGAATGTACGGGATTTCCGATTGTTCGGGCTTGAAAAGGTCCGATAAGCGAACCAAGAAGTTTTGTATCTTGTCGTGTCGTATTGTGTACCCATGAGATTAATTATAGATCTTGTGTTCAGTTTACAATATTCATATGTTTTTCCGAATTTTCCATTTTGAATTATATGATCCCCTTACGGGACTACTAGGATCCAATTTGCAATAACTTGTCATTGGAAGTTTTAGCAAAGGATCTAAGTGCTTTTTTTCGATTCTTAAGTTCTCTAAAATAAAACCAAGGCGTTTAGCGACAGCTTTTCCAAGTTTGAGGGCATATTCGACAATTACTTGAATCCGAATTCTATCTTTGCTTATTTTGAATGCATGCAGTACCTCATTAAAATCACCGCAATACTCTGGTGAAGTAAGTCCATCTAGCAAAGTTTTCTCGAGATTCGTTATTTGCGCTTTCATGTCGTCGACCCAGATTGTTTCTATGCCAAAGTAATGTTCCTTTTTTACTTGGATGAAATGAAATATGGTTTTGGACAAGGATCTCGGAATAGAAGTGCCCCGAGGAGTGCTAGCGAAAATTTTGTTAGGAGTTTGCTCCGTAACGTGGTGATAATGCATTGCTGTCCAATGACTGATTGCAGAGGGAGTAACAAGCGCCATTGCCACAGCAAATTCATGAGGTGAGGGACCGTAAGCTGTTATCACGTAGACTCCACGCTTAAGACGAGCCACCCACCCTCCCTTGGTCAGATTGTGCAGGCTTTCCGAAACATAAGCCGGATTCATTCCAACTTCTGAAGCTGCAGCCTGGGCTTGTTTGATCGAAAAAATTTTTAATCCTTGCTCAGCTAAGTATCGCAAAAGATTTAATCCGGAGATAGAATTCTTCATAATTCTAGTGTATTCTTGATGTCGATATTTGGACAATAGCAAATTTTCGACATTTAAAAAACATATCTTTGTTCCTTTGTAAGCTTATGAAATTAAACGGATTAATACTTGAACCGGAGATGATTGTTCTCGGATTTTTGCTTTTAGGGCATTGAACCTATTCCAAGTAAACTTTTTGCTTGGATAGGTTATATTGGAATATTTACTCGTGCTTAACAAATTTATTGAGGTTGCGAATATTTACAGTGCAAAGGAGTCGTGCGCTTAATGATTTGGAATATAGCAAAATCTGAAAAGGGTATCTGGAGAAAGTCCATCACCCAAGGAGTCCTCAAAGGGATGAGAGAGATGAATAAACGATGAAAAAAACTTCAGGGAACTAAAAAGAAACCACCGTGTACGGAACCGTACGTACGGTGGCGTGAGAGGACGGGAGTCGAGAGGTTCCTTCCTGCTCGATGCGTCGATTGTTGACGTTTTGGCGCAAGAGAGCTGCGAACCACTATGGTTTAAGTGACTGATATCTTCGATTACCCCCATATTTTGATAAAATGGTATTATTTCGAAGATAAGGGGACCTCTGCCTAAAAAATTAGTTTTTTGCTTGAGAAGCAACTTGCCGATTGTAGATGTCTTGAACGATCTCGGGTAGTGCTTTTGGGTTAAGACCTTGTGTCTTGACAAGATCACAATAAGCTTGAAACTCTTGATCTGTACAAAGTTGATCGTCTTTATAGGGGGAGCGTGAGCGAGAAGCATACTCGTCGGCAACCGCCTTTTGTAGCTCTTTCATTTCTTTGCTTGGGTTTAGGATGTCCTTCCGAAAGCCATTTTTTGTGTTGAATTCAGCAACCTTCCAAGAGTTTTCTTTAAATTCAAATCTAAACAATAGAACACAATCTCCTTTGTTCAATACAAAACCGTCTGGAATTAGATCCTCGTCATGTATTATTTTTTCTTCAACGAATGCGTGATATCTTGCCGCCTTTTGACCTCCCATCCGATCGATTACACGAGATAAAGCCGGTCGAAAACTATCGTTTGCCATTTCTTGTTCGTTCTGCGCGTACACTAGCTCATAGCGAACGGGCTTCAAGGCGCAGATCTTGTCCGAACTTTCAAAATTGAATGATGGGGATAGTTTGCTGCGATTCATAAAAGCTTCCATACACTTTTCATAAGGGACATCTATATACTCTATACGCTGTTTGCGATATTCAGAGAAGTTATCGAAAGAATTATTGTTGCGAGATTGTGGCACTGGATTCATATAAAACCATCTTTGTTGATATTTTCGAATAATACATGGGGAGTTTAAGGGAACTGTACTTTACGTTCAACGTTATTGAGGTTGTTTGGGTATAATGCCAATACCGAGAAATGCAAGCCCTTCTTTTGTGTGACGATTTATCGAAAGCTTGATGAGGCCCCAAGAGTAAAATATATTCTTAATGACTCAATCAGTTAGTTTTTCACAAATGCTTTTTCCCGAATCCACTTCGTCATGATCCACTTTTCTCCAGCGATGACAGGCGATCCACCGTGAAGGCTGTGAGGATCGGTTTCTCCGGTTGGTTTTAGATTATAGAAAAGAACTGCATCGCCTTTTTTTGGAGTGACCGAAATATTGGCGCAAGGGAAAATCGTTTCTCCTCCGGCTTCTGTTGAATTCAAATACATGACGACAGTCGCCACACGTTGTCCACCATAGCGTGCACATTCATTTCCCCCAGGAGTTGGATTAAAAAAGTCGCAATGAGGCTGAAATTCTCCACCAATTCCATAATGAAGCACGTGTAAGTTTTCACCATTTATTACTGGCGTATTTGTTAAAGCAGCAATTCGTTTTTCAATGCTTCTCAATAGAGTATCTTTCCAATCTGTAGGAATAAAAAAACCACGAGATAATCTTCTGACATCTGCCACTTCGCCTGTATTCATCTCATCGACAATTTTAGATGCAACTAAGTGTGGCTTAGCCACTTTAATGACATGATCACA
>CAZVXF010000017.1:0-29776 GCA_964630875.1 uncultured bacterium
TTTTTCAACACGCAAGGAGCGGCGCTTCCTCCCAGTCCTAAAGGACTGGGTTTCCACGCCGTCATTAGGATGAATACACTCTATTTTTTTCTATACTTCATCTGCATCGCGACATTCAGTGGGCTTCGATTTTTATCTCTAGATATTTCCCCTTATTTTTTTTCATACTCGCTAGCACAAAACATATTTGAAGTAGCAATATTGGCTCTCATCGCACATTTTTTTCGTCATCGCGCTTGGGTCTTTTGTATTTATTTTACTATTTTACTGCTTCACTATGCTCATTTTACGATCCATCGATTAACAGACTCAGGGCTTGGACTCTTCTTCAAGTTTTTTGCAGGTCATGGATTCAATCATGTCATTACCGTTTTCCAAGCGCTCAATATGAATCGGTCGATGATTGCGCTCATCATTACAGCCTTTTGTTTACTGCCATTCATGAGTATTGGAATTGATCGAATCACAAAAAAAATCGTAAAACCTCGAAATGTTTCTTCTCTTCAGATTCTTTCTGTTCTTTTACCGATGACTCTCTTCCTTTTTTCCTTTGAATGGTTTGTAATCAAAAAAATGCCCTATACAGATTATGCTAAATTTCAAAAAACACTGACGTTAGGAACCACTCTTCTGTCACCTGAAATTCCATGTTCAGAGTTACCGGTTTGTATTTCTGCACCTGTGGATCAGAATGAAATTCTGAAATGCTATGAAAACTGTCAAGTGAATGCAAAACCCAATATTTATCTATTCATCATAGAAACACTGCGCAAAGATTTTCTAACCGAGCAAATTGCGCCTCATATTCATGCATTTAGTCGAGAAAACCTTGAATTTGCAAGCTCTCATTCAAATGCAAATTCGACCCAACATTCTTGGTTTGCAATTTTTCATTCCCTGTTACCATTTCATTGGACAAATTTCCCCAAAATTTGGAAACAGGGAAGCGCGCCTCTGTTAATATTGAAAAATCTAGGCTATAAGATCCATGTCTATTCTTCTGCGGATCTTCGCTATTTTGAAATGGATCAAATGATTTTTGGCCCTCATAGAGCTCTTGCAGATGTCATCGAAGAATATGCAGGAGAGCCTCTTGAATCTTGGGAAAAAGACGCTCTTGTTATGAAATCTTTTGAGAAAGAAGACTCAAAACACGGAAATGTATATTTATTTTTCTTAGATGCGACACACTCAGAGTATAGTTTTCCAAAAGAAGATTGTTTTTTTCAACCCATTGTTCAAAAAATTGATTATTTAACACTGAATGTAAATAAAATAGAGCCCATCATCAATCGCTACCGCAACTCTGTAAAATATATTGATCAGCTCGTAAACCAATTCATAAAGCATCTGAAAAACAAAGGTTTTTACGAGGAAGCATTGATTGCGATCACAGGAGATCACGGAGAAGAATTTTTTGAAGAAGGGTCTTTATTTCATGGCACTCACTTAAATGAAGCGCAAACCTCTGTGCCAATTGTATTTAAATTCCCAAATCACCCAAAAGTCCAAACCAATTCCGTCACGCATATCGATATTTTTCCAACAATTTTAGATTATGTGACGCAAATCAACTGTGATTTATTCGAAGGAAAATCTATTTTTCGAGTCAATCGACCACAGTACCGATTTGCTATTGCTCAAAACGGAGCAAAAACACCGAATGAATTTATTGCTCAATCAGACAATGATCTGCTCCACGCTCGTTTAAAAGATCCAGAAAATATCTATACGAATAAGGAAATTGAAGTGCTATCCGCGGAGAGTCGATTTCCAGAGCAAATCTTTCGCAAATAATTGATTGATGGAATGGGGCATTTTCGGTGATACGGGGATCAATGGCAAAATCTTTCCCTGTAAAGGAACAATTTCGATATTCTGAAAATGTTTCAATAAATGTTTTTGTAAACTGAGTCCTGAAAATTGACGCACATGCGTTGGATCGTTTTCATAAGGATATCCAAAGAGAAACTTTAAGCGATTACGCATCCGAAAAGAATTTGGAACAGAACCTAAAAATAGGCCACCAGGCTTTAAAGTTTCTTTCACCTTATCTAAAAAAACCTCAAGAAAAAAAAGATGCTCCATGATCTCGCATGCGACAATGACATCAAAAGAATGCGGAGGAAATGGCCATTCTGTATTGAGATCCGTCCAATTTGTTTCAATGTTCAGCCGTTTTTGAGCTAACGCAAGCGCATTGCGATCGACGTCAACTCCTAGAACTTCATTTCCCTTTGCAAAATAGGAAGTGAGCATCCCATCGCGACACCCTAAATCAAGGACCTTTTTTCCAACACCGATCCAATTTTTTAAGTATATTCCCCGTTCCCCATGACAATAAAGATACCCGTAACGAGCCTTTTTTTCATGGTGATCGCGATAAACGGATTCAAGGGTATCTTTAAACATGAGGAAAAAAGATAGCAGACTCTAGGTTAAATCTTAAGAGTTTTGAAATGGAAGCGGAATCGAAGCAAGAGAGCGAAATGTGCTAACGACTCGATGCGGTATCGAAGGATATTTTTTTAAAAACTGATCTAAATGCTCTTCTGCCCAAGCTCTCATTTCTCCAAATTTAGCGGGAGATTCTTGTTTTTCAAATGTCTTCAATTTTAATCCAAACTCTGTCAGAAATTGAATTCCATCTTGGATCGGCTCAATACCCAAAGATTGAACATTGTTTATATAATTGCGTAAATGCTTATTTGTCGCAGATAATTTTGCGTTGATATTGGTTAAATGTTCGCTTTCAGACCTTTTATAGCTCTGTGCAAGATCGTAACGAACCCCTGCTTCTTTATATTCAATCACTAAATCGCGAATCGCTCCTAAACAAACCTCTTCGATACACTGTGTATGAGCATCTAAAAGGATTCCTTCGGCATTTTTTAATCCATATTTTTTAATCAACCAAGCCCAGTCTGCCGGACGATTGGAACTCTTCGCTAAAGAAAAATCAGCTAAGACAAGGCTTTCTTTTCCCCACCAATAATCTCTATGCAAAATTTCATGCGAGGCTTCAAGTTGATTATTTTTGATCTGATCGACATTCTTACCCATCTGGAAATAGTTCCCGCGAATTCTCTCTTCCCAGTGAGCGATTTGTTTTTGTAATTTGTGCGTTTCCCTTTTCTCCTCTTCAATATGCAAATCCAATTCATTCAATGTTCGCAAGAGATGTGATGATAGCGGATCCGAATTTAAAGGAAGAAACGAGTGCGGATCATTCCGATACATCGGAATATCAAGAGTTGGTATTTCAAGCTTGATTTCAGAAGGATCAACTGTAGAATCCGCATGCATATCAGACATATTACCTTTCAATCTATATAATTATTATTATTAAATAGTAGAATATTAATTACAATATAATTATAAAAACACAAACTAAACCTTACAAATACATGACTTTACTCTAAAATGGGGAATTGCTAAGCTTCCTCTTATGGCACGAAATTATCCGACCGAATTAACTCCCTTCATTGCAGAGCTTAAGAAATTACCAGGCGTAGGAACGCGTACCGCTGAAAGGTTTGCCTTCGAACTCTTAAACTGGCCAAAAGAAGAATTGGTGTTTTTAGGGGAAATTATCTTGGGAATCAAGGATAAAATCCCACCTTGTACCGTCTGTGGATGTCTCACAAATCAAGGGCGTTGTTCATTTTGCGATCAAACCACGCGGAATGCCTCGCAGCTTTGCATCATTGCAACAGCTCGCGATGCCTTCGCCATTGAAGAGACCAAAACGTATCAAGGACTCTATCATGTAGTAGAACACCTTCTTTCTCCATTAGATGGCAGACACGCAAGTCAATTAAACATTGAAAGAATTCAAAACCGCATTCAGAAAAATGAAGTGCGCGAAATCATTCTCGCGTTCGATTCCACTCTTGAAGGAGACACAACAGCCCTTTATATCAAGAGCCAACTCGGGACACATCTTTCAATGTCTCGCTTAGCTTTTGGTTTGCCAATGGGAAGTAGTCTTGAATATATCGATGGAAGCACATTAACACGCGCTTTGAAAGGCCGTCAATCTTTCTAGTCCGTTTGACATTTTGATATCATGTCGCCTATACTTGATCCCACTATGAATAAAAATCTGTTCCTATTCCTGTTCTTCTTGCTAAGCACGACTGCACCTTTGATCGGAGCTGAATTCTACGACGAAAAAAAAGTCTCGCATATTGAAATCATTGTAGATAGTCCCCTTCAGGAACAAATCGATCCCCGACCCGCTCTTGCGCGCATGAAAACTCGTCCTGGGGATACTTTTTCACAACTCACTTTTGACAGCGATCTAAAAACACTTTCTGAAGAATTCGCAGCAGTCAATCCATCCGTTCGCCTTCAAGATGGTCAAGTATCGATTACAATCCATGTCACGCCAAGACCCACAATTCGAGAAATTCATTGGGTTGGCAATGAGCAGATCAAATCCTCTACTCTACAGAAAGAACTGGAGATCAAGCCGCACACAATTTTTAACAGACAATCCTTTAATAAAGGGTTCAATAAGGTCAAAGAATACTATTTCAAAAAAGGATACTTCGAGTCGCAAATTTCATATACACTCGAACCCATCCCGAATACAGACGAAGTGGATGTTCGTATCAACATCCAAGAAGGAAGACCTGGTCGTATCGGGAACATTGTACTCAATGGCTTTACAAATGACGAAAAGTCAGACATTGAAGAACAAATGTATTTAAAGAAATACAATTTCTTACTGAGCTGGATCACGGGAACTGGAACATACCGTGATGAAGCGCTCGAACAAGATAAAATGACCATTCTGAATTATTTGCATAACAAAGGGTATGCAGATGCAAGAGTAGAAATTCAGCTCCTAGATGATCCAGAAAATGGAAAACTGATTGTAGAGATCACGGCTCATCGAGGGCAATTATTTCATTTCGGATCTGTTCAATTTGCAGGCAATGTTCTCTTTCCAGCGGATGACTTATTAAAAAAATCGTTAATTACAGCAGGCGCTCCTTATTCACCAGAAAAAATAAGAGAGACATCTCAAGCGATTAAGGATTTGTATGGACAACGAGGCTACATTGATACAAGCGTGCAATTTGAAACACATCTAAAAGAAAATGAACCTGTCTTTGATGTTGAATTTTATATTGATGAAGGGCAGTCGTATAAAGTAGGTCTGATTCACATTTTTGGGAATACCTCGACAAAATACAATGTGATTTTGCGCGAATCTCAATTAGTTCCTGGCGAAACATTTGACGGCCGCAAACTGAACGCAACGCAAAAAAAGCTCGAAGGACTCGGTTACTTTAAAAGTGTGAACGTCTATGCAGTTCGCACAGCAGATGAAGATGTGCTTAGCGATTGCTATCGAGATGTCTATATCGAGGTGGAAGAAACAACAACAGGGAACATCAGCTTATTTGGCGGGTTTAGTTCCTCAGATAGTATTTTCGGAGGTTTGGACCTCACCGAACGAAACTTCAATCTCCGAGGCGTGAATAAGATCTTTGTCGGCCGATTTAATGATCTTCGAGGAGGTGGAGAATTTTTCCACCTAAAAGGAACCGTTGGAGAGGAGCAAAACAGCGTTCTCCTGCAATGGGTAAATCCATACGTATTTGACACTCTTTGGAGATTTGGTTTCGATTTAAGCTATACTTGGAGCAAACTTCAAGAGAATGTCCTGGTCAGAACATATGGTGGATCGGTGTATGCAAACTATCCCCTGTCTACTTTCTGGACAGTTGGGATTCGTGAACGAGCGAGACACGCGCAAGATAGTTTGGACATCAATCCTGTTGATGAGTCTACGATAGCAGCAGCATCCGCTCAGCATGTACGTCATGAGCTCAATCAAGACGGGTTAATTACTGGTTTTAGCGCGAACATCTCTTATGACTCCACAGATAGCGCAATTAAGCCACACTTCGGCTGGAGATCCTATTTAGAAGCTGAAATCACAGGACTTATCGGTAAATACGAATTTGCTAAATTCAGTTATCTCAACGCAATCTATTATACTCCATGGAGACGAGGCACCTTTAAGCTCCGCGGTGATTTCAAATTTATCGTGCCTTATGCGGATACTACAAAAAGAACAGTGCCTTATAGCGAACGATTTTTCTTAGGCGGCGTAGATTCAGTTCGTGGTTATGAACCATTTACCTTAGGTCCTGTTGTAAAACTGCAAAACGCAACGGGTGGCTACAATCAGACAGATACTCCATATGGAGGCCTATCTTCATCACTTCTATCACTCGAATATAATCATGAAATTTTCCGCATGCTAGATGTATTCACCTTTCTCGATGTAGGTTGCGTTGAATTTGATACATTTAAAATCAGTCAAATCAGACCTTCTACAGGTGTTGGAATCAGGGTTGATATTGGAAATCGAACACCAATTATCCTCGGTTATGGCTACCCACTAGTCAAAAAAGACCGACATAATGGAAAATGGGTTGATGCAGAAGGCAACCACCAAAAACGAGAGAGCAAGTGGCAGAAATTCTTTTTCTCTATGGGCGGACAATTCTGAAATATTATAATCATTTAGGAGAACTATGAAAAAAATCTTTTTAGCAGCAGCGCTCATTGCAGGGTCTTTTGTATTTGCAGATACCTTAATGACAGGTGTTGTCAATTTCTCATCCTGTGTTTCTGATTCCAAATATGGCAAAAAAGAGCAGGAAAATTTTGAATCTCTTCGCAAACAAATGGCTACAATGATTGAAAGCACAGAGAGCCAGATGAAGGAAATTGCGACAAAATGTGAAGACACAGAATATCTCGATTCTTTAACTCCAAAAGCAGAAGAGGAATTAAAAGTTAAATTCCAATCTCTTCAGGAAGAATTAAGCCGATATCAAAATCAATTCTACCAAGTGCTTCAACACGCAAATCAGCAAGTCGTTCAAAAAATTAATACTGCGATTGCTGCTGCCTCCAAAGAAATTGCTGAAAAATCAAAACTTGATTACGTGATCAATAAGGAAGCTTGTTTCTATATTCGTCCAGGTCTTGATGTCACAGCTCAAGTAATCGCGGAAATGGATAGAAAATTTGAAATTGACGCAAAGCAAAAGAAAATCTCAGACAACAGTGAAATCGAAGCAAATCCAGCCTTAATCAAGCAATAATGAAGACTTTCACTTTAGCAAGTTTAGCGGAACTCACATCCGCTAAACTGATTGGCAATCCAGATACTATCATATCAGGTGTCAATACACTTGAAGATGCAACACGTGACGATCTCTCCTTTCTTGCCAATCCGAAATATGCTATGGCAATGAAGCAATCTAAAGCAGCTGCGATTTGTGCAAGCTCGCCAATAGACGATGGGAGAAATTACCTCATTTCTGAAAATCCCTCGCGCACTTTTCAAATCATCGCTGAGCTGCTTTTATCCTGTTCGCAAAAAAGCGGTTTTACAGGAATTCATTCAACAGCTGTCATTCATCCAACTGCTAAAATCCACCCAACAGCAAATATTGGCCCCTATTCTGTCATTGACCAAGGCAGTGAAATTGGTGCAAACACAACGATAGGACCTAATGTGTCGATTGGCTTTGGCGTAAAAATTGGCGAAAACTGTCACTTACATCCCCATTCAGTCGTGAGAGAGAGATGCATCCTTAACAATCGCGTCATTCTCCAGCCAGGAGCTACGATTGGTTCTTGCGGCTTTGGTTACACTCTCGATGAGAAAGGCACTTATCAAAAGCTAGAGCAGTTAGGGATTGTGATTCTTGAAGACGATGTCGAGATTGGCGCTAATACAACGATTGACCGTTCCCGCTTTAAAGCGACAATTATTCATCGAGGTAGCAAAATTGATAATCTCTGTCAAATTGCCCATAACGTGGAAGTGGGTGAAGATAATGTCATTGCAGCCCAAACAGGCATTGCAGGCTCCTCCAGAACTGGAAAGCACGTCATGCTGGGTGGACAAGTTGGCATTGTGGGTCATGTGACTCTCGACGATAAAGTTATGGTCGCAACACGTGGTGGCGTCTCTAAATCACTAAAAACTGGCACTTATCGCGGAAGTCCAGCCATCCCTATCCATGAATACAATCGCCAAGAGGTGTTCATTCGCCGCATAGAAAATTTCAGCGATCGCCTTAAAAAGCTCGAAGAAACCATTCGCGTCCACGGATAAATTGGATTATTTCCAATTTTACGCACAAAGCAAGATTTACAATTCTCTCATCACTTATTTCTTGCCTTTGTTGGCGTTCCAAAATGGAACATCCGGTTATCAGGGTCATTGCGTTTTGTATGATAATACGCGAGTTTATGATCCCCTTCGCTGAGTCGATTGTGCGTAAAAAACATAGCGCGACGAGGTGCATTACTTTGATTTGTTTCAGAATAATGAGGCACATAAGAATTAAAAAAAACGACGTCGCCAGGTTGGGCTAAGATAGGCAACCAATGGATTTTGTCACAAATTTCTTTTTTAATTGTTCCATGAGACGGTCCTCCTACGATGTAAGGAAGAATGGCTTTTCCTTCCTGCAGCTCTATCTGATTGATCCTTTCGTCATCAATGCCTTTCCAATTTTGAGCCATTTGTAAACAGCCGTTTTCAATGGTCGCTTCGTCAATGCAAACCATCGCAGTAATGTGTTCGCGCGGTCCAAAAAACTCAAATGCTGGGAAATCTTGGTGAGGAGGGAAAGCGCCACCCCCAGGCCATTTGAAGTTGATTTTGTCTTTAAAGAGAGTGTATGGCTCACCAAAAAGACAACTGAGATACGATGTGAGCGTGCCATAAACAAAGCGATAGAGATCTGGATAACAAGTCAGTAAATCTTCGGCTCGACAAACCGTGTGCGGATCTTTGGCTTCAGGCACAACAATGAGTGAACCCGGAATATTTTGCTGCAGGGTTTTGAGAGGTTGCCCTGTAGTTTCAGAGATTGCAAGAAGTGCATTTGCCTGATCTGCAATCAGATCAGACCATGCGCGCAATAGCATGACTTGTTCTGGCGAATAATACCCTTTGATCCAGACGTACCCTTGATCCTCGAATTGCGTTTTCTTTTCATTCCAATAAGAGAAGTCAGTGAGTGCGCAGGCTAATAAAAAGAGGAACATTAAAAGTCTCCCTGATCATGACGAGTTGCTATGCGTTTGATGATTTCGGTTGTAGAAATTCCAGGAGTGTATGGCACTGTGCGAAAAATGCCGAGCTTGAGTGCTACGCCGTATTGATCTTCCAGAAGATCTTTGTTGAAATCATCCCCATGAACAACAACGTTGATTCCGAGATCTTGAACCATTTCTTCGGTCAGTCTTAGGGGGGGCGCTACGACGACTTCATCCACATACTTGCAGGCCGAAATGACTTTGACTCGATCTTCTAAGCTTAATACAGGAGTCCGTTTATATCCTTCGACAACATCATCGGCTAAAATTCCAACAATCAAATAATTGCCAAAGGTTTTTGCTTTTTTTAAAAACTCAACATGTCCTGCATGAAATAAATCGCCTACGATATCGACATACACACAAACTCGTTCTTGCGCGCAGCAAGAAACAACTGTAAAAAGCATCATGATACAACGAAACATATTCCCTCTAGTTAAAGTAATTAATGCCCATGGCTTGACGGACTTCTTTCAGAGTCTGGTGAGCAATTCCATTCACAACTTCAGTTCCCTGAAATAATATATCCATAACATGCTTTGGGTCTTTTGCGAGCTCTTCTCTTCTTTTTCGAATAGGGTCAAGGAAACCAAGCAGGACTTCAAGCAGATATCTTTTCACAACCGAATCGCCAAGTCCACCCCGTTTGTAATGAGCTTTCATCTCTTCCACTTTCTCGATATCGGTTGCGAAGGCATCGAGATAAGTAAAAACGGGATTGCCTTCCACTTTTCCAGGGTCTTCTACTCGAAGGTGATTTGGATCGGTGTACATTCCTTTTACTTTTTTGGTAATCTCATCGGGAGAATCTGAAAGAAAAATAGCATTCCCGAGACTCTTTCCCATCTTCGCAAGACCGTCTGTTCCAGGGAGTCTAGCAACTGAAGAAAGCTGCGCTTTTGGCTCAACGAGCACGTCTGTGTTGTAGAGTCGATTGAATTTCCGTACAAGCTCAGTTGTTTGTTCGATCATGGGAAGCTGATCATCCCCGACTGGGACCACTTCTGCCTTCATAATGGTGATATCAGCCGCCTGTGAAACGGGATAGATCATAAAACCTGCAGGAACTTCTTCTCCGTATCCTTTTTGTTGGATCTCCGCCTTAACCGTCGGATTGTGTTTCAAACGATTCCATGTGACTAGATTTAAGAAATACATGGTCAATTCAGCAATCGGAGGAATCAACGATTGGATAAAAATCGTTGTTTTTCGCGGATCGATCCCCACCGATAAATAATCTAGCGCAACTTGAAGGATATTTTCTCTCACTCTTTGCGGGTCGTGAGCGTAATCGGTGAGCGCTTGAGCATCTGCAATCATAACATACTGCTGATGATCTTCTTGAAGCTTGACGCGAGCGGAGAGTGAACCGACATAATGGCCAAGATGGAGTTTACCTGTCGGTCGGTCTCCCGTTAATGCAATCTTTTTTCTAGACATGTGAACCTAATTTTTGAGTTTATTTCACTCGAATTTTATAGATCTTTTAGCAACTTTTCTCTTCTTTTCGCTCAAAAATATACCTTTTCGACATTTATACCCAAACAAGCTCAAAAAACTCTACGAGATGCGAAGAAATCGGGCTCAAAATCGATGGTATAAAAAAAAATATAGGTAGCCGATGAAAAAAAATCACGAAATTTCTTGCAAAAGCATCCGGTTATGGTAAAAATAATTCAGATTCATGAAGAAAGATCAGACACCAACAAATATTGGACCTTACGCAATTCTACGCCTCATTGGAAAAGGTGGAATGGGAGAGGTATTTTTAGCCAAGGATCCCATTTGCGATCGAGAAGTTGCGCTCAAACGAATTAAACCCGAGCTTCAAGAAAAAAAATTGATCCAAGAACGATTTTTAAGAGAAGCAAGGGTGACCTCTCACTTGACGCATCCGTCGATTATTCCCATTTTAAATATTCACTCGGAGCTTCCTGATATTTACTATACGATGCCCTATGCTGAGGGAGAAACTCTGCGAAGGATCCTTTCAACAACAAGAGAACAAGAAAGGATTGGGAAACAACTCCATCCAATTGGACGTTCTATTCCTGCGTTAACGCGCATTTTTCTCCAAATCTGCCAGGCGATCGCGCATACTCACTCAAAAGGAATTCTTCATCGCGACTTAAAGCCTGAAAATATCATTGTTGGCAAGTACGGCGAGGTGATGATTCTCGATTGGGGGCTTGCAAATTTTATTGATCAAATCAGCAAAGAAACTCCCCCAAAAGTCAAAAAAAGCAATGCCAAAGATCTTGTAACGCGTCCAGGAAAAGTGGCAGGGACATTAGCTTATATGGCACCAGAGTTGATCACAGGAAAACTTGCATCGATTCAAACAGATATTTACGCGCTTGGTGTGATTCTTTACCAAATGCTGACTTTGCAAATCCCGTTTCAACGAAAAACGATTGCGTCATTTAGAAAACAAATGAGCAAAGAGGAAATTATTCCTCCAATGGAAATGGCTCCTCATCGAGAAATTCCGCATCAATTAGCTGCCGTTGCAGTCAAATGTTTAAGCCCAAATATTGCGCATCGCTACAAACATGTTGAAGAGCTCATTGCGGATATTAAACATTATGTGGATGGCAAGCCTGAGTGGGTTTTAATGGCCTCGCTTGATATCCAGAACAGTGAAGACTGGCTACTTGAAGAAAACATCCTCCTTGCAAAACACATTGCCATCACAAAAAATCTCGCAAGCACAGCATGGGCTGCATTAAGAATTTCCAGGAAGACATTTGTCGATAATATTAAGATTGAGGCAGAAGTCTCACTCGCACCAGAAAGTCAAGGGGTTGGGTTTCTATTTAGCGTTCCTGAAGCGGATATTCGCCGTGGATTGGAGGAGGGATATTGCCTTTGGCTTGGATCTGCATCACATCCTTCGCATCGTTTGTTTCGAAACAATGTGCAAGTGCTTGAAGCAAACGCGATCTATTTAGATCCGAAAAAAAGCCATCATATCCGCATTGAGAAAAATGAGGATCAAATCAAGCTATATATTAATCATCATCTGAAAATCAGCTTTGTCAGTTATTTACCCATTACAGGCTCTCACGTTGGATTCTTATATAAAGATGGCTCTTTTGCCGTAAAAAATCTAAAAATATATAGCGGAAGTCTCAATGCAATGGTGAACTGTTTAGCGGTTCCCAATAGTTTTTTGAGTCATCGATTGTACGATATCGCATTGCAAGAATATCGTAGAATTGGCCAGTGTTTTCCTGGACGAGTTGAGGGACGTGAAGCGCTTTTTCGAGCAGGATTAACACTTCTTGAAAAAGGAAAATCACTCAATGATCCAAAATATTATTCATCCGCTTTAAAAGAATTCGAGCAACTGTTTAAAACTCCAGGCGCGCCGCTAGAATATTTAGGCAAGTCTCTTGTATACGAGGCCATGTCAGACGCGGAAGAAGAAGCAAAATGCCTTGAGCTTGCTTTAAGAAAGTTTCCAAGACATCCCCTCACTCCAATGATTCAGGAACATGTCATCTATCGCATGCACGAAAGCTCGCTCAAGACAAGAGAAGCTGCCTATCGAATCATTCTTCTTGCCATTCGACATATTCCCATTCTCGGACAGATTTCTGATACACAGGAACTCCTCGATAGCTTGCAAAAAAATTGGGAACATCTTCCGTTCATCGAAGACGATCCAGACCGCATGACTTTGATCGCTATTAAACTCTGTTTTTGGCTGAGAAAAGTTCCAACTCTTGTCGAGATAGCAAAAGAAATCGTTAAAAAAGAACCTCTTAACCAAACTTTGCTTGGAAATATTCTTTATTGCTTGGTTGAACTCGACGCACAAGAAGAAATCCAATCTTTCCCTCTCGTCGCTTCGATCGATCGGTTGTTTTTCTCATTCGATCAAGAAATCCCAGAAGTCTGGACAAAAAGAGAAACACGCATTTTCTATTATCTCATTAAAAATGCTCTCTCCATGAGAAATTTTAAAGAACTCGCCTCTTGCTTTGAGCGCTTAGACAAAGTGCAAATGATGAAGGAAGATCGCATCCTTTTTGATTCGTTCGAGCTATGGTATCACCTCTTACAAAAACAAATTAAAAATGCTGAAATGATTTTTCGCAAGTACCCATCCACGCTGCTGACTCAAGAAAATTCTCCTCTTCATTTCCCTTTCGGTACATGGCTTTATCTTGTGAAAGGACCAAAAATGGCAAAAGCTCATTTTTCTGCCGTACTTGACACACCCTTTCCCCCAACAGCTGCTCTTCCAAGTCACTTTATGTCCGATCGTATCGATGAAAAAAAGGGTTGGATGAACCAAGCATTCTGGTGGGAAAAGAAAGAACTTCACCGTCTTCTTGAATTATTTCACAGCGTTGTCGGAAAGCAAACTAAATAATTTGCACTTTTTCATTGAAATTCTAAAAAAAATAGTATAACTTCAACAAAAACCTTTAGGGAAATCTATGTTTAAAAAACTGATCGTTGTCCTTTTCTGCATGAGTGCAATTCATGCAGATCTCATTCCTCGAAAAATTATTTTTGGCAATCCAGACAAGACCATGGTGCGTTTGAGTCCTGATGGGAAAATGATCAGTTATTTAGCTCCGCATCATGGAGTGCTGAATATTTGGATAGCGCCAGTCGATCATATTCAAGAAGCAACTGTCATTAGCAATGATACAGATCGAGGAATTCGTCAATATTTCTGGAGCTATGACCCAGATTATATTCTTTATCTCCAAGATTTTAAAGGCGATGAGAACTTTCGTCTGTATAGTTACAATTTAGCGACTCATGAGACACGGCTTTTGACGCCAGAAAAAGATGTAAAAACTGTGATTTTTGCAGGAAGTGTTGCAAAACCAAAAAAGCTTCTTATAGGGATGAACGCACGGAATCAATCGTACTTTGATGTTTATCTTTTAGATTTAAAAAGTGGCAAATTAAAACTTGTCATAGAAAATGATGACTACTCTGAACTCATTGCTGATAATAACTTGCACATTCGTTTTGGCATCAAATTAAATGAACATGGAGATCAGGAGATTTTTGAACGAGAAAAAAATGGGTGGAAGTTCTTCATGAAAATACCGATGGAGAATACGATGAACTCCTCGATTCTCGGCTTCAATAAGAAAAATGACACAATCTACATACTCGATTCTAGAGACTCTGATACTGCCGTTCTAAAGACGCTTCATTTGAAAACAGGAGTCACGAAGGTCATAGCGGAAGACTCGAAAGCAGACTTGAAACCCTTTACAACGCACCCAACCAATAAAAATATTCAAGCCATCGAAATCAATTATGACAAACCCCGCATTCAAGTTCTTGACAAAACCATTGCAAAAGAGATTGAGCATTTAAACACATTCCACAAGGGCCATTTCCAAATCGTCTCCAGGTCAAAAGATGATAAAAAATGGATTGTTGCCTATGCCGATGATCAGTCGCCTGCAAAATATTATCTATATGATCGAACAAAACTTGAATACTTATTTACATCAAATCCTGCCTTAGAAAAAGCACAGCTCGCTCCGATGAAACCCGTCGTCATTCGATCTCGTGATGGATTTGATTTGGTTTGCTACTTAACACAACCTAACGGCAAAGGTCCACATCCAATGATTCTTTTCGTCCATGGGGGTCCTTGGGCAAGAGATGAGTGGGGCTTAAATGCAACGCATCAATGGCTTGCGAATCGCGGCTACGCAGTCTTAAGCGTAAACTATCGCGGGTCAACCGGCTTTGGGAAAAAATTTGTGAATGCAGGCAATCTCGAATGGAGCGGAAAAATGCACGACGACTTGATTGACTGCGTCAATTGGGCAGTTAGCAACAACATTGCAGAGATAAAAAAAATCGGGATTATGGGAGGCAGCTATGGAGGTTATGCAACTTTAGTTGGGCTCACGTTTACACCCGATGTTTTTGCCTGTGGTGTTGATATCGTAGGCCCCTCTAACTTAATGACGCTATGCCAAAGCTTTCCTCCCTACTGGAAACCTCTCATCAGTGATATGAAAAAACGGATTGGTGATTGGGATACGGAAAGTGGAGCAAAAGCGTTAAGCGAAAAATCTCCCATCTCGCTTGTCAACAAAATCCAAAAACCTTTACTCATTGCTCAAGGTGCATTTGATCCAAGAGTGAAACAAGCCGAAGCAGATCAAATCGTTGATGCAATGAAAATGAATCATATTCCAGTGATCTATGCATTATATCCATCAGAAGGTCATGGATTTGCAAATCCTAATAATCGCCTTTCTTTCTATGCTCTTACTGAACAATTCTTAGCTGACGTCCTTGGAGGAAAAGCAGAACCCATCGGAAGCGATTTTTCCGGTGCTGACTTTGTTCTCAATGGAGTCAATCATCCAACCCCTGATACTGCGGTGACAATCATTAAAGAAAACATTCACCCCGTCAGAAACGAGTAATTTTTTATCTATGGTAAAAAGCAGCATTGCGTATAATTATTGCCTATGACTTCTCTATCCAAAACCTATGATCCTAAGCTTGTTGAAGAAAAATGGTATTCCTTTTGGGAAGAAAAACAATTTTTTCGCGCAAATTCTGATTCAAAAAAAGAATCGTTTTCAATTGTAATTCCCCCTCCGAACGTTACTGGGAAACTCCACATGGGTCATGCTCTTGTGGATACCATTCAAGATATTTTAATCCGATGGAAACGGATGCAGGGATATGTTGCACTTTGGGTTCCAGGCACTGATCATGCAGGCATTGCAACGCAGGGCGTTGTTGAAAAAATGCTCTATGCGAAAACAGGAAAGCGGCGCAAAGATTTTGACCGAGAAGAGTTTCTAAAGCATGTTTGGGATTGGAAAGAAAAAAGCGAAAATGAGATTTTAAGCCAGATCAAAAAACTAGGCTGTTCCTGCGATTGGTCCCGACTTCGCTTTACAATGGATGAAGGATGCAATGAAGCGGTCAGAGTCTGTTTTAAAAAAATGTTTGATGAAGGGCTCATTTATCGCGGTGATTACCTCGTCAATTGGGATCCCGTAACGCAGACGGCTCTTTCTGATGATGAAGTGGAACATGAAGAGAGAAGCTCATTTTTGTGGCATCTTCGTTATCCATTAGAAAATAACAATGGTTACATTGTCGTAGCGACAACACGGCCAGAGACGATGCTCGGAGACACTGCGGTCGCAGTGCATCCTGAAGATCCGCGCTATAAATCTTTCATTGGTCAAAATGTCATCCTTCCAATTACGCAGCGGAAAATTCCAATTATTGCAGACCATTTCGTAGATCCAACGTTTGGATCTGGCGCTGTAAAAATTACTCCAGCTCATGATTTTAATGACTTTGAGATGGGTCAAAGACACAATCTGCCTCGGATCAATATTTTGACTCCTGATGCAAAAATTAAAGAGGGAAAATTCGCGGGTCTCAACGTTGAAGAGGCTCGCGAAAAAATTGTCGAAGAATTAAAAACTTTAGGCAATCTTGAAAGAGTTGAACCTCATGTTTTGAGAGTCGGAGTTTCCTACCGCTCTAAAGCAACGCTGCAGCCCTATCTATCTAAGCAGTGGTTTGTCAAAATGAGCCATTTTAAAAAGCAGCTCATATCCGCTGTGAAAGAAAAAAGAGTGACTCTGATACCCGCGCATTGGGAACAAACATATTTTCATTGGATTGAAAATTTGCGCGACTGGTGCATTTCAAGACAATTATGGTGGGGTCATCGCATTCCAATTTGGTACAAAGGTGACCAAATGGTTTGTTATGATGGTGAAGGAGTTCCTCCAGGAATCGATTCTTCATGGACACAGGATCCTGACGTCCTCGATACTTGGTTTTCTTCCGCTCTTTGGCCACTCTCAACACTTGGATGGCCGAACCAAACACAAGATCTAAAAAAATTCTATCCTACATCTGTGCTTGTAACAGCGCACGATATTCTATTCTTCTGGGTCGCTCGAATGATCATGATGGGCGAATATTTGACAGGAGAAGTGCCCTTTTATGAGACATTTCTTCATGGCCTAATTTATGGAAAATCGTATTGGAAAACAGGTCTTGATGGATCTGTTACCTACATTACAGGCGAAGAAAAAAAGAAATACGATTTAGGTGAGGCTCTTCCAAAAGATGTCGAATCCAAATGGGAAAAGATGTCTAAGACAAAAGGCAACGTCATCGATCCGATTGCCATGATTGATGAATATGGGACTGATGCTGTGCGCTTTACACTCTGCTCAAGCACGACCCATGCGCGTCAAATTGATCTCGACCAAAGACGTTTTGAAGAATATAAGAATTTTGCCAATAAACTATGGAATGGCGCGCGATTTGTTCTAATGAATGTCGAAACGCTTTCACCTGTCGAACTTTCTAGTGGCCTTAATTCTGATCTTTTTGCTCTTGAAGATCGCTGGATTCTTTCAATCCTCAATCGCACTGTTCAAGAAATTAACCGCTCTTTTGATACTTATGCATTTGATAAAGCAGCTACGCGGGCCTATGAATTTTTCTGGAATGATTTTTGCGCGACATATGTAGAACTCTCTAAACCTGTTTTATTTGGGAAAATAGGATCCAATGAAGAGAAGATCAACAAACAAAAACTTCTTCTCGTACTTCTTGTGAATGCGATTCGTTTACTGCATCCAATTACACCATTTATTACAGAAGAAATTTTCCAAAATATCAAATATCTTTTCCCAAAACTCCGCTTCCGAGAAAGCGATAATTACACAGAAGAACTGATCAAGGCTCTTCTCTCTGATGCCTGTATTGTTGCTCCTTTTCCAAAAGTTTTTTCTGATGAAGATATGGATGAGCAAGTCGAGACAGATTTTGCATTCATGATGGAACATGTTCGCACAATTCGCAATATTCGAACCGAAATGCAAATTCCCCCATCGGAAAAAACAGACCTCTATGTCATCGGCTCTGAGTCTCAACGATTGCAACAACATCAGAAGATCCTTCTTTCATTAACACCGACCTCAAACATCGTATTTACAGATCAAGAACCGACTGCTTTTGGTGCAACCGGGTCAATCGGATTGATAAAACTATTTATTCCGATTCCAGAATCTCTAAAAGAAAAAGAAAAAGCCCGCTTGAAAAAAGAAGAAGAAAAACTCGAAAAACTGCTAGCGAACACAAGAGCCAAGCTAAACAATGCTGAGTTTAGAGCAAGAGCCCCTCAAGAGATCGTCCAAAATTTAGAGCAAACCTTGGATCAGACCCAAAAGCAACTTCACGATCTACAAAACAAACAAGAAAATATTTAACAAAGATCGATATGGACATAGATTGGGCGGCTTCGATCGTGTGACCGTACCACGAGTACACATTGATGGTCTCCATCTGTTTGATCAATTATTTGTTCCAGTTCTGTTACATTTTTCACGGGAATTTCTGGTTGTCCATCCATGATGACAGAAGTAATCACATCGGCAGGTCGAAGTCCCATAAAAATTGCATCAGATCCTTGTTCGACTGAATTCACAAAAACGCCTTCTAAATGTGAATCAAGTTCAAAGGTGAAATATTTTTCCCCAACAAGATTCTCAACACAAATGCCAAGTCTAGGAATTGGCACTACTTTATTGACTTCGCGCTGACCTAAATGAACCATGACATCAACGATATCTCCATCTCGAAGGATTGAAAGCTTCAATTCTGAAAAAGGAACCGTTTTCATCGCAAGATACGCAAAAAATTGTTCTTGGGTCGTTACCTGAATATCGTTGTAAGCAACAATGAAATCACCTTTGCGCAAGCCTGCATTCATGGCAGGAGAATCTTTGAGCATATCTGCTACGAATAACCCATCCATCGGATTTTCTTCCCAAAGAGCCATTGATTCGGGTAAGACTAAAGTAGAAAGATATGGGACAAGTGGACTTTGCAAGCTGACAATTTCAGCTCCTAGACTGGATCTTGTCACAAATCCTTTTTCCTTTAATTCAGAAACGATTCTCTGCGCAGTATTGCTTGTAATACTCATGGCAATTCCCCCGCATGGGCCTCTTGCTCCTCTTGCAACCAATCCAATCACATCGCCTTCAAGATTAAAGAGAGGGCCTCCTGAGTTCCCAGGATTGCTTAACGTGTCGGAAAATAAATAATCTGAGTAAATCCCATGATCCCACGGAACATAGCTATGCCCTTTTCCTGCGCTAGCAAGCGTTGAAGACTTGCCTCCAATGATACCTGTCGTTAATAAATTCTGAAAAGCCAAAGGATTTCCAATGAGAACAGAGGGAGACCCTACTTCAACCAAATCTGAATTACCGAATTTAGAAAAGGCAAGAGCCTCTTCCGATTCAATTTTTAATAAAGCAATATCTGTTTCTGGATCAGATCCGACTAGAGTTGCAGGAAAATTGAGTCCTCTATGACAAAAAACAACATTGATTTTTCGTGCTCCTTCAATGACATGGCTATTTGTAACGATATAACCATCCTCAGAAATCACGCATCCTGAACCAAAACCTTCAATGTATAAACCATTGATCGTACAATGACCGCCTTGTGATTCAATCAATACCACAGTCGGCATAACTCTTTTCGCAAGCGCTGTTAAATCAACTACTTGTTTTGATTGAACCTCTTGAATCATCTCTCCAAGAATACGAATTTTTTCCTGAAGTTCATGAAGAAGTTTATGGGGTAGACTTTGGACCTCTTGCGCCTCAATTGTTGTCAGTTCATCAGAAAAACTTGAAATTGGCATTAGATCCATAATGACTCCATTTTTTGCACCAAGATTATACTCTAGGTATGGAATAATACCAATTATCAAAAACAACTTTTCTTTAGCTCAAGAGCATCATACCAAAGACGAAGGCAAAGATCGCAAAGGACTCTACAATGCCGATCGCCAAGAAGCACTTACCAAAAGTGGCTGGTTGCTTTGCTGTTGCTTGAATTGCTGTCGCGGCGCATCTTCCTTGATAAACCGCTGAAATGAGCAGAGCAAGACCCACAAAGAGGCCAATGCCTATTCCGCTGATTGCGTTGACTGTGTCCGACTGAATTGCGCCTTTCATCAAAACCATGAGAACAAATCCAAGGATAGCTTGGGTAGAAGGTGCTGCAGATAAGGCAATAAATTTACCATGACCTTCTTCAACACGTGTCATTGCGCCGTGAGAGGCCATCCCAGCGATTCCACATCCAATTGCAGAGCCTGCGCATCCAAGTCCAAGAACAATTGCAGGGCCGATCATATTCATATATTTTTCTCCTATTTTGTCTTATGTAGTTTAAGAGGGTTGAACAATCGTCCTCCGCCCTCAAAACTATAATGGAACCACTCTAAAAAATTCAAACGAAGTCCGTGAACCACTCCCCCCATTAAACCAAGTCCGATGTTGACTGTATGGCCAAAAAGAATGAGGATGAGTGTTAATACAACACCAACTTCTACGCCTAAAGTATCATTAAATGTCCGCGCCATCACCATGGCTCCAAGCGCTAATGCGTACAGACGCAGATAAGAAAGAATATCAGCAAACACTTGAACTACGTGCAATAGCTCGGTAATAGCGCCCAGTTTTTTCTGAAACAGAGCTGCGATAAAGGCAATGACTAAACCACCACTTAAAATCCAAAGACCCCAAAAATAGGCAACAGGTTTTGGAATCCAATACATAAAATTCATCATCGTTGTGGCGTGTATGATGGACGGGAAATAGAGATATCCACCAATCATAAAGAGGATCCAACCAATTCCTGACCAGTTACGTCGAATATAGCGAAGGAAGGATAGACCGATATGAAGCATTCCTACGATGAAGGCAAACTCTAATAGAATATTTTCAGAAAATTGCTCGAAAATTGGATACCCGCTCTTATTCTTGATTTGCAGGACTTGCTTGCCATCCATGCTGGCTACTTGCGGATATTTTTTCAAAAGAGGTTGATAGACATCATCTTTTTGTTGAAAATGAAAGTCCGCTTTTTTTTCTGCAAAATAAGCTAAGATCGATGTTTTTTGGGTTGGACTATTGGGAGCAAAAGACATCCCGAAATAAGAGCCTGTGAAAATCCCCCAAACAATGACGGTACTGGATAGGATAAAACCAAGTCTTAAAATTCTTCTTTTTACACCGTGAAGATTTGGAAATTTCCAACGTAAAAAAAAGAGAATGAGTAAAAAGATAAGCCCATATCCAGCATCGGAAATAATCATCGCAAAAAAAAGTGAGAAAAAAACCAAGATCCAAAGGGAAGGATCTTTATCCGTATGCGCTGGGGTATCGAAAATATTTAAAAGATCCTCTCCAATTTTGCCTGCCCCAGTGTTCTCCATGTAGGTAGGAATTTGATCTTTTTGTTCGACGGCAATTTTGACACACTCAACATTTAGGTGGCTGATCAAACCAAATAATGATTTGATACGAGTGGTCGGGACCCATGCTTCAATTGCAAAAAGTCCATTGTTGAACTTGAGTGACGCATTATGTTTTGCAATCTCTAAATAATAATGATTGAGATGTTCAGTGAGCCCTTCTTGAAGTTGAGGAAAATAGTTTGAAAAATTTTTAATATCCCCTTCGATTTTACCGATTTCTTCGCGGATCTGAAAAAGACGATTTCTCAACTCACCTACTGGCTTATCAATGATGATCTCGATCATTTTCGGATATTGTTGCTTTTCTTTCTGGATCGCGACGAAATAGTCTAGATCATATTCTGTACCTACATTGATCATCTCAGGCGGAGGAACAAACTCTTTTGCCACATCACTTTTCATGACGAAAAATTGGAAAACAAGCTTTGTTTCCCTTTCGATTGCATCTAAATCGCTTTGCGAAAAATCGCCAAATGCTGCGAGACGTGCAATCTCTGCTTCAATGACTCGTTCTTCCTCAAGTAATGCCTCTTCTTCTCCGCGCAGAGAGACAATTTTTTCAGCAATTTGCAATGGACGTAGATTCGTTGCAGGTGCTTCGTGAGGATGTATGGAATAGTGCTTTGCAATTTTAATGGCAGAAAGAAACGTTTTGGCTTCTTGCGGAAGATCGACTCCCTTTCTTTTTTTCCCAATAAATTCTAAAAAGCCAGCTCTTTGTGCAAGTGCAAAAAACTCGCTCATATCTGCAGAGCTTCCAAAGATGAGATATTTTTCTAAATTTACAATCATTGAGCTGCTGCCTTTTTTGCTGCAATTTTCTTTTTAGCAACTTTAGCTTGCGCAACTAATGTGAGCTGTTGATCGCTAATAAAAATACGGATCTTTTTGATATTTGCAAGCGATCGAGGAATTAAAATTTTTTCAAATAAGTTCACACGAATCGATACTGCGCGAAGCTCTTTTTCCAGAGCTCTTTTCTTTTCTTCAGCAATGCTTATTTTTTCTCGCGTTGTTGCTAGCTCTCGCAAAACCACAATGGATTGGTCGGTCCATGCGGGAGTATCGATGAGTGCATAGTCTGCTTCTTTAAACGTGATATCTTCAAAAATGGGAATCTCAACACCCGCGATGTTCTCGTAACGTTTCTTGACCCGTAAAACGTCTGCAAAGCTAAGTAAATTCACACTGACTTTTTCTAAAAGAAATGGAGAAAATTCTTCGACTTGAATACGGACAAGTCTCATCTCCTCAATCAGGCGAGAAATTTCCATGGTCGCAACAGACACTTCAAACTGGAGCATTGCTTTTTTTAACTGCAGCGTCGGTAAATATCGTTGGAATTGACTCAGACGTGTTTGCTCTTTACGAAGTTCTGTTTTTGTGAGCTTTACAGTCATATCACCATTCTCATCATTTTTTCTAAGGTGATCCCCGCAGATGTCATTGCGTGATTGGCCAATATTTGTCGGCAATTTGCTTTTTTACACCCACTTCTTCAAGATCAAAGCATTCGGCAAGCGTTTGCCATCCTAAATCAAGCGCCTTTTCTAAAGGCAGATTTACTTGAAGATTCATCATTCTATCTTCAAAGAGATACGAATAACGAAGAAGTTTTTCATCCCATCTAGAGAGTCTAAATCCCATCGCCTGTCTTTCTCGCGCCTTCTTCGAATCTGCATACAGACGAATCATGGTATTGGCAAGATCACCGTGATCCTCGCGGGTCACTTTTCCAATCACTTGCTGTTTTAGCCTTGATAAAGAACCGAAAGGATCAATTGAACCGCCATGGAGATAAAACTGACCTTCTGTGATGTAACCTGTATTGTCTGGAACCGGATGCGTCACATCTCCACCTGGCATTGTCGTGACAGAAAGTATTGTGATTGAACCACTTCCGTCGATATCTACCGCTTTTTCATAGCGCGCTGCTAAATCTGAATAGAGCGATCCTGGGTAGCCACGGTTAGCTGGAATCTGATCCATGGTGATCGCAATTTCTTTCATTGCATCGGCAAACGCTGTCATATCTGTCATTAACACAAGAACGTCTTTACCCGCAGTTGCAAACTTTTCAGCAACAGCTAGAGCCATATCCGGTACAAGTAAGCATTCCACTGCAGGATCCGTAGCTTGGTGAATAAACATCACTGTTTTTTCAATAGAACCTGCTCTTTCAGAGTTATCAATGAAAGCTGAGTAGTCATCAAAGCGAAGTCCCATTCCGGCAATCACGACAACATCTGCGTCAGTTTGGTTCGCAATTCGCATCATGAGCGCGTTGTATGGTTCTCCTGCAATCGAGAAAATCGGAATTTTCTGCGATTTCACAAGGCAATTGAACACATCAATCATGGGAATATTTGTTCGCACTAATTGATGAGGAATGACTCTTCTTGTCGGATTGAATGAGGGACTTCCTAAATCGACCTGGTCTCCAAAAATTTCAGGACCATCATCAATTGCCTCACCTGTTCCGTTAAAACGCCTGCCGAGTAGAGAAGGACTAAATGTTGCTTGGCATTGGCGTCCCAAAAAAGCCACTTGATCCCCAGTTGAAATCCCACGCGTATTCTCAAATACTTGACATGTCACTATGGTTTCATCAATACGGAGAACGGAAGCATAGGTGGTTGTACCGTTGCTTTTGTGAATGCGAGCAAGTTCTCCAAGGCGGACGCCAACAGCTTCCACGCTGATTAAATTTCCTCGCATATCAATGATTCGATCGTATACTTTTCTCATGTCTTTAGAGCTTCGTTTAGTTTCTCCTCAACCGCTTTCATTGCTTGATTATAGCTTTGAGAACGAAAGGAAAGGAAATTCATATTTTTAATTTCATTTTGAAGTCCAAGAAAGAAGCTTCTTGCAATATCATGTGCGTCAAATTCAAAGCGCGCCTCAAAAATTCTTTGAAGTAAGCGAAAGATTTCAATTTGGCGCTCTAACGGACAATAAGCATCTTCTTTATCAAAGGCATTTTGCTGCAAGTAACAGAACTCATATAGCTCTGATTTTAAGTAAACGATCATGTCAGAAAGTGCAATCCCTTCTTCACCCACAACTTCCATTCGTTTACCAATTTCATCTCCCTTACGAAGAATATCCGCAGCAGATCTCACTTTTTCTGCCCAATTTTCAAGTTGGTGATCCAGTTCTTTTCCTGTGAGGTCTAAATATTTTGTCCAAGAAATCAATGGGTCGATCGCAGGATATCTACGCGCATCAGAACGAGCTCTAGAAAGACCATGGAACGCTCCCACAATCGCAAGGGATGCTTGAGTGACCGGTTCTTCAAAGTTTCCACCTGCAGGTGATACACTCCCACCAATCGTTAACGAACCTTCTTTTCCATTCTTTAACGATAAAACCCCTGCCCGTTCATAGAAGGATGAAATACGCGATGCAAGATAAGCTGGAAACGCCTCTTCTCCAGGAATTTCCTCTAGACGGCCAGACATTTCACGCATGGCCTGAGCCCAACGAGAGGTCGAATCTGCGAGCAATAAAACATCAAGGCCCATTTGTCGGTAATATTCTGCGATCGCAGCTCCCATGTAAACAGAAGCTTCACGCGCAGCGACCGGCATAGAGGATGTATTACAGATCATGGATGTTCGCTTCATCAATGGTTCATTTGTATGTGGATCAATCAAGTCTGGGAAGGTACGCAATACTTCGACAACTTCTCCTGCTCTTTCACCACACGCAACAATCACCACAATATCAACATCTGAATATTTAGAAAGGTGGTGTTGCATCACAGTTTTTCCAGCACCAAACGGCCCTGGAGAACAAAAAGTCCCCCCTTTCAATACAGGAAATTGCGTATCAAGAATGCGTAAGCCCGTTCCCATCATTTTCGAGGGGCGAATTTTCTTTCCTTCTTGGAGAGCTTTTTTTACAGGCCATCTCTGAACCATTGAAAATTGAACAAGCTTTCCTTTTTCGTCTTCCCCTTCTGCAATCACGGTATCGATATTGTAAGAACCTTTTTTCGCAATTCGGGTGATTTTTACTTTTCCAAAGATTGAAAAAGGAACCATAATGAGATGAGAAAATCGACTTTCAGGAACCGTTCCGAGCACATCTCCGCGAGAGAGTTCGTCCCCTATCTTTGCAATCGGTGTGAATTCCCAAAGCTTTTCACGATCCAAGGGCGCTAAATAGACCCCACGCGAAAGGTAAAGACCCGTTTCCATCGCAACTTTTTCCAATGGATTTTGCAATCCATCGAAAATGGATGTCAGAAGACCTGGACCTAATTCCGCTTCTAATAAATGATTTTCAAATTTGACAGGCGTGTTGAATTTTACACCGCGAGTATCTTCAAAAACCTGTACTTTTGCTTCATCTCCAGCAATCTCAATGACTTCCGCAAGAAGTTGCTCATTTCCCACGTGGATGCGAGCGATCTCTCCTTGTCGAATCGAGCCCTCGAATCGCACATGCAAAAGATTGCCGAAAGCCTGTACTACAAAACCTGTTGCTTTAACCATTGCTTAAATTCTCTATTGCCACTTTCGAATCAACTTCAGAAACTTCCATTACTTTTTCTCCGATCAACAATCTTGCAGCATACGCCAATATTCTACCCAACGTAAAGTGTTCATTTTCTGACCACTCGCCAATCTTTTTAAAGCGATACTTCAAAATATTCTCATATAGTTTACGAGAATCGGAACTATTTTCCACAAAAATGGCTTTTAAATCTTCATATTCCATCGGTGGTATATAATCCGGTGCATCTTTTTGCGAGAGAATGTCAGCGATCAACGGATCATAAGGATCTTCAAATTGTAGTTCTCTGACAATGTTTCGTCCCGTTTTTTTTGCTCGAAGAGCCGTTAAAACAAGAGCGACTTCCCGCTCAAAAGCATAATACGTTGCTAAAAAGCCCTCTCTTTTCTGCTGATACATAGAAACGTAAAGTGAAGAAAAATAGCGCAAACGGTCATCGATTGTCTCGTAACGTTCTACAAAATCGTTCACATACGTTGGCAATTTCCCGGAAACAAGCAAAGCTTCTTCAAGCTCTTTTCCAAGAATTGTTCCCCTCTCATCCAAAGGAAGCCCAAGCCAAAGAGCTTTAACATTATAAATATCAACCTGTTCTAAAAGCAGATTAAATTGCCTGAAGTCGCGAGCCGTTAGATTCTGGGCAACCAACTCACGCAACTCCTTAAAAGAAAGCTCAGGAGGCATTCCTAGTTGAATTGGAGGCAGAGCTGATACAACAAAATAATATTTTGTCATGAATTATAAATCATCTCTCTAAAATCTCTATGTATGTATCTTGCAATCAACTCTTTCACTGTAGAGTCAGAGATATCAATTGTCAGGTGCTTTCCTTTCATTTGAATTTTAGCACCCCCATCAAAATCACCGACAATCACAGATTTACCCTGCAATTTTTCCAAAATTTCTTTTGTTAATAGAGAGTTAATTGTTCGTGGAGGAACATCCTTTGGAATCACAGCAACAAAGTCCTCATCAATTCCCTTTTCTACCATCGCTTTCATGAAAGACTCAATGATGTGCGCAATGAACTTAGATTCGCTCATCTCTTTTGTTACAAGCTCGCTTAACGTTTGATCAAATAGCTTTGTCTCAATTTTTTGTTTTAATACTTCAACGCCTTGTCTTGAAGCAAGTTGCAATGAAGATTGAAACACTTTTTCTTTCTCAGCAATTTGTTCCTTTGCATTCTTGATGAGATCTTCAGCCTTTTTTTCTGCTTTTTTTAGAATCTCTTCTGCTTGAAGATGGGCGTTTTCAATGAGTTCGCCCGCTTCTTGTTTAGCAGGTTCTAATGTTTCAGTCCGAATCGCATCGCAAATTCTCTGAATCTTTTCTTTCCCAGTTTCTAATCCCTTCATTGTCACCGCCTTCTTACCAATTTTAATCATCGCGACCCTTTTTGTCGTAGCTATTTTTTTTAGAAAACAGTTTTAAAAAAATCTTTAATCTGAGAGAAGGAGTTCAAAGGGGTACCCATGAAAAAGATCCTACTATCCTTAATGTTTGTTTGCCTCTGCTCTTCAGGCTTTGCTCAAGAAGAATGTGAGGACCGACGAAGATGCAGAAGATCCTCCCCCTGTGCAACCCGCGATGCATCCGTACTTTCTATGATGGGATGGGGCGTTACTCTCTTCGCAGGAATCGCAATTCTCTGTTCCTTAATCGATAGTAATCCAGCTCCCACGACGACAACAACTACTACTCAATAATTGTTTGTTTTGCTATCTTCACGATATCGTCGTTTAAATGATTTTTTGCGCTTTCGGCTAGCGGTGAAAGCTGCCGATCAATCGCATGAAAAAAAGGGGCCTTTCTATGAATCAACTGGATCAACTGAAAAAATTCACGACTGTCGTTGCAGACTCAGGGGATTTTGAGTCCTTAAAACAATATAGCCCTACAGATTCTACAACAAATCCATCTCTCATTTACACAGCCAGCCAGCAGCCACAATATCGTTCATTAGTCGATGATGCGATTCGATATGGGAAAGGCAATCTTGAAGCCACTCTTGATAAAGTGTTTGTGAATTTTGGAATAGAGATTCTAAAAATTGTCCCAGGAAGAGTTTCAACAGAGGTTGATGCGAGACTTTCCTTTGACGTAAAAGGTAGCGTGGCAAAAGCGCGGCATCTGATTTCTCTTTACGAAGCAGCAGGAATTGACCGAAAAAGAGTCCTCATTAAGCTTGCGTCGACGTGGGAAGGTGTTGTTGCAGCTGAAATCCTTGAAAAAGAAGGAATCCATTGTAATATGACCCTTCTTTTTAGCTTGAGCCAAGCAATTGCATGTGCTGATGCGAAAGTGACCTTAATCTCTCCTTTCGTCGGCAGAATTCTTGATTGGCACAAAAAAAATGAAGGTGTTGCTTCTTATCCACCTGCGGAAGACCCTGGAGTTAAGTCTGTTGCAGCAATTTTCAATTATTATAAGAAATTTGGCTACAAGACTCAAATCATGGGCGCATCTTTTAGAAATAAAGGTGAAATTCTTGAACTTGCGGGCTGTGATTTATTAACAATCGCTCCATCTTTACTTGAAGAACTAAAAACAAGTAACGAACCTGTGACACGGAAACTCGATGCAGCAATTGCAAAGAGTGCATCGATAAAAAAATTAGAGTTAGACGAGAAAACCTTCCGCTATATGCTCAATGAAGATGCCATGGCAACAGAAAAGCTTTCTGAAGGAATTCGCAACTTTGTGAAAGATATTCTGAAGCTTGAGAAAATTCTTAAAGGTTAATTTTTTTCTTCAAAAAAATATTTGCTCTGGTTTAAAATCGGAGCAATGATCAACTTATCATTGTCTCAAAAGTTTACATCCATCACGCATGAAAGCGATAAAGAATCGCGTGGCACCTCCTATTTTTTTGGAGCTACAAATACTTTTCAGGCAAGACTGCTGACTCGGGACGATCGCAATACAAACGCAATTCACCACCTTTTTCACGTTGTTTTTGATCATGATGAATCATGGACCTCTGATCGCATGTTTCAAGCATCGAATTATGTTGCTCGATCCACTGCAAAAAATCAGACAGCAAGCGCAAAAGCAAATTTTCAAAACAAAGCGCTCTGTTTTCAAAGAGCCTGTGAACAAACAGGCCTCACCCCATTTCAAAGGGAAATCGAAACAAACGATGGATACCGAAGAACGTCTGAAACAAAAATCTTCACATTAATTCACGAAGACATCGACCGAACTCTAACTTGTTTGTGCGAAAATTCAACAGGAGAATTACAATCATGGCTTAATTCATTGAAAGCAAGTCTTCACGCCAAAGGCAATCATCATAAAATAGAAAGGATACATAACGGCCAGCACATCCAAGAATTCTGTGATCGTTGTTTAAGTCTTGGCAGACAATGCACGATTCGAATGGAGCCATCACGCTCACCGAATCATCCCAATGATGTAGTCCTAAAGAGCCTACCAACAGATATCTCTTCCGAACAGTTTAGACAACTGGCAAATGTTTATGGCAATGTACTCAGAAGTCAAATAATGCCAACCAACTCGAATTATTCTTACAGAATGGGATTTGTCACATATCAAGATCGCCAGTCCGCACTTCAGAAATTCAATCAGTAAAAAAAAAATAGCAGCTCCCTAAATTTTCTGTGTTCACTCGCAAGTCCATCTAGACGAGAAAACCTTCCGCTATATGCTCAATAAGATGCCATGGCAACAGAAAAGCTTTCTGAAGGAATTCGCAACTTTGTGACTGCTCCCTCGCCTAAAGGCGAAGGCTTCTAGGGATTGCTCCCAGGCCAT
>CAZVXF010000018.1:0-29056 GCA_964630875.1 uncultured bacterium
AAAAAATGGGATGTAGCTGACTCGAACAGCCGACCTCTACGATGTCAACGTAGCGCTCTAACCAACTGAGCTAACACCCCGTAAAAAGGTCAAATAGTATATGATTAAAGGTAAAAAATGCAATCACATCATCTGAAACTTGCTAAAAAATATTGGGCCGAGCATCTATCTCCAGGAGATGTGGTAATTGATGCCACATGCGGAAACGGTCATGATACTTTATTTTTGTGTACATTATCATGTCAGGTTTATTCCTTAGATATCCAAAAGCAGGCTCTGGAGATGGCAAAACTTTTAGGTTCAAGCGCCACCTTTTTCCATATATCGCATGTGCTTATCCATGAAATCCCAGTCCCCAACCCACCACGTTTAATCGTTTATAATTTAGGGTACCTACCGGGTGGCGATAAGTCGATCACAACAAAAAGTGAGACCACTTTACAAAGCATCCAAGAAAGTTTGAAAATCCTAGCTCCCCGAGGAGCACTTTCAATCACATGTTATCCAGGCCACGAAGAGGGTTATCGAGAGGAGCAGAAAGTCATTGAATTTCTCTGTTCTCTTTCGCCTCGTCAATGGAAGATTTGCCAGCACAAATATATCAATAAACCCAAATCCCCAATCTTTATTTGGGTTGAGAATATTGATTAACCCGCTGTGCAAATAATCCCCAAAATCGATGAACCCTTAAATTCGAAAGAGGTCTATTAACCTGAACTTTGGGATTAGTTGTCTATGAGATTCAATAATATTTCGAGCATATTTTTGCACTTTGGAGTCGAAGACAATATCGGAACGAGCATCTTGTTGAGACGAAAAGTCAAAAAGATGCCGAAAGAGATTGAATATCAAGCAAATAAACTCAAAGTTCAGGTTATTTATCTTCAAGGTCAAGAATAGCTAGAATCTGACTTATAAACTCCTGACGGTTTACATTCTGATTTTCCTCACAAAAACGATTCGCAGCTGTTAAAAAGCGCTCTTGCGCCTCGGGACTTGTATCACTATTCATTGCTACATACAGTTCTTTATTGCTCGCAACTGCCATAAACATATCGATCGCCTGTTTTGTTGAAACAGGTGTAACATCCTCCAGGACGAGATGATCGATATCTACGCCTTCGAGGCGTCCCTGCAATACTCCTACAACTAAGCGTTGCACCTTTCCTGGATTACAAACACGATGCCCGTCAGATTCAATACTTTGACAAAGAGCTTTTACAATCGAGACCACAACATTTTCTTTCTCACGATCCATATCTTGTGCTCGCAGATCAGTATACGTTTGAGAAAAGCGCCACAAACGAGCAATGAGCTCTTCACCAGAAATCTTTAAGCCTGCAACCGTAAATGAATCATCGCCGAGTAACGGAGGGAAGTCCTGGGGAGTCCGATTCATGCCAGAAAGAACAAATTGCGCTTTTTTTCGTATCATTTCATCTGAGAAAGAATGAAGATATGATAAGAATAGCGCCACTGCTAAATTGGTCTCCTCATCGCTCATATCCCCAGTATTTGTGCGCAATAATTCAAGCGCGTTCCGTGTGCGCATGTCCCGGTCGCTATCATGCACATTAATTCCAGTTTCCCTATCATTTGCACCTATATCAACCATCCCAATCCTTGGAGGAACTGGCTCATCAAGAGGTGTCTCTAGAAGAACTAAAATCGGAGCCACACCTTCAAATTCTCTTAAATTAAACCGCGGATTCTCTAACTCTGCAGCAGCTCTCTGGACACGTCTTTGCCTTTCTTCTTCAGAAGTTATTTGAGCTATGCGCTGAATGAGTATACCTCTCTCCCTTCCATTCATATGTGGAGTTGTGAGGCTCAACACATGATTGACAACATCCTCTCTTTCATTGAGATTTACATCCGCGAGTGCTGAAATGAGAAAACCTCTGTCATCTCCGTCCATATTTGGAGTCTGTAAACGCAACACCTGATTCACAAAAGCGCTCCCCTCGTCTATTGTCATCGGTAAAATACTAAAGATGAGATTTGATCTGACAAACGCGTTCATATTTGGAGTAATTAGGCCCAATATTTGACTGACAAAAGCGTTTCTTTTGTCTGGGGTCATTTGTATCATGCCTAAAAGAAGTCTAGTTCTACTAAATGCAAATAAATCAGGAGTCGCAAGACAAACCGCTTGACTCATAAAAGAGTTTCTTTCATCGACTGTCATTTGCAAAAAGTGTTGAACTAGAGTATTGCTATCAGATTCATCCAAACCAACATGAGCTAAGCTCAGTACTTGCCTAATAAAAACGCTATCTTCATTTGGATGAGCAATATTGCTAATCGCAACAAATGCTGCTGCAGCAACTAATGATCGACTCCGTTTTTCCAACGAACCCATTTTTAGAGAAGTACTTTGCAATAATCCTGTAATATAACTCATAATAATAATTATACATAATTTCAATTTAAAAATAAATATAAATTATTTCAAAACAACCTCAAAATCGGTTTTTGAGGCTTTTTGGGTATATCTTTCTAATAACCTGAACTTTGGGATTAGTTGTCTATGAGATTCAATAATATTTCGAGCATATTTTTGCACTTTGGAGTCGAAGACAATATCGGAACGAGCATCTTGTTGAGACGAAAAGTCAAAAAGATGCCGAAAGAGATTGAATATCAAGCAAATAAACTCAAAGTTCAGGTTAATATTAAGGCACTTGCGATAGTAGAAAATGGGTAGAAGTCTTGAAATAACTGCAACACACTGCTTTTCAATGACTTACGAAAAGTATATCTGAAACTTTAGAATGAATTTGATAAACGTTTAAATGTGAATTCATTGACATATGAGCAGCCAAGGCTAATGCGAGGACGAAAATGGCCGTGATAATCGGATCCTCCGGTAGCTATCCAATTTTTATCAGTCGCGATCTTTATCCAGGGTCTTTCTTGATGCTCAAGCAAGCTTCCATAATAACATTCAATACCGTCAAACGGAAGATCAAGTAGAGAATTCAGGATTCTTCCTTTTTGGATATAGTGGGGATGAGCTAGGACGGCTTTCCCATTTGCTTCGTGAATGACTTGAATTGCCTCAAGCGGTGTGAATTTAAAACCAGGGACGTAATAAAAGGTTCCTTCGCTTAAGTAATTCGAAAAAGCCTCCTGCAAATTTCTTACATACCCCTTCTTTAGCATGATTTGCGCTATATGAGGGCGGCCGATTGTTTTTTTTACTCCGACAGTGACAAAAGTGGCGAGTTCTTCTTCTGTAACAATGATGTTTTTGGAAGCAAGTTTTTTTAAGATTGCGCGATTACGTTCATTGCGCCGTCTTTGCATTTCTTCTAGGAAGGAGATGAGACTTTTGGATTGTGTATCAAAACCATAGCCTAGAATGTGTATGGTATGATTTCCAAATTCTGTTGAGAGTTCAACGCCCGATAAAAGTTGGATTCCAATTTCTTGCGCCGATGCCAAAACTTCGGGGCTATAGGCTTCAATTGTATCGTGATCTGTGATTGATAGACCTGATAGGCCGGCCTTCTTTGCAAGTTTTAAAAGCTCAAGCGGGGTATCAGAACCATCTGAACATATGGAATGACAATGAAGGTCGGCTCTAAATAAGCTAGTCATATGGAATTACTCGAACTTCAGGTTGAAGGTGGATTCCAGTTTTTAGGAAAACTCTTTGTTGTACTTCGTGCATTAAAGAGAGAATATCCTTCGATGTAGCTTGCTGATCATTGACAATGAAGTTTGCATGAATTTCAGAGACTTTTGCCCCTCCACATCGCAATCCTTTTAACCCGCTTTCTTGGATTAAATGTCCTGCACTATTGCCTTCGGGATTACGAAAAATACAACCAATACTCTTGTCTTTTAGAGGTTGTGTTTTCATTCGATGATCAATGATTTCAAGTTGCTTTTGTCGAGATGTTGCAACGGGTGTGAATCGGAAAGTTGCAGAAATAATTGCGCCAAGCTGAGTTTGAAATGATGAATGGCGATATGAAAAAAAAAGGTCATCTTTTGTGTATTCTTTGAGGTTTCCAAACGTGTCCATGAATTGGACCGACACAAGCGCTTCACACGTCTCTTTTCCATTCGCGCCGGCATTCATAAAAATAGCGCCCCCGACGCTTGCAGGAATACCAGATGCAAATTCCAGGCCTGAAAGTCCAAGTTTTGCACTTTGTACACCAAGATAAGAAAAGCTATATCCTGCTCCGACTTGAACAGATTGGTCTTTCCATTCGCAAAAATCAATGCGATTTAAAAGAACAACGCCGTTATAGCCGCGGTCATCGAATAGGCAATTGGATCCTTTTCCTAGGATCAAAAATGGAAGAGATTGGTTTTTTGCAAATAGAAGCCCTTCTCGCATTTCTTCAATGCTTTTAACTTCTGCAAAGTAGTGTATTGGACCACCGATTCCGAAAGTAGAAAACTCAGACAGGCTGCGATTGGTTTTGAACATTCATGGCCTTATCAAGGATTGCATTCACAAATTGAGCACTCTCAGGCGTCCCAAATTTTCGGGTTAGGCGTATTGCTTCAGCAATTGCAATGGGTGGAGGAAGTCTTTCAAGCTCAAAAATCCCTAGGCGTAAGATGGTTTTTTCCACGAGAGAAATCCGTTCGAATGCATAGTCGGTCGAGTATAAAGAAATTTTTTCATCAATCTCTGAAAGCCTTTCTCGAATTTGCAAAACGATGCTATTGGCTTCTAAAACGGCCTTTTTAGTCACCTTTAGCTCAGCCATGAGCATCAATGCTGTTTCCTCTGTGGAGTCAGAGCTAAACAGAATTTGGAAAACAATTTCCCTAAATTTTTGTGGGGGTAGCGCCATATCCAAAACTATAGCATAAACAGAGAAAAAATGATTGAAGTCTTTTTTGACAATTGATATTTTCAAAGTATGCTTGGTGTGTTTCTAGACTCAGAGGCAAACGGGTTAAACCCCCGAATTCACAAAATTATTGAAATCGCATTTCAAATTGTCGACCTGAAAACAGGCGTATTAAAAGCAAAATACCAAACCCTTATCACGCATCCATTTACAGATTGGGAGAGAAGCGATGCGAGCAGCTTAAAAGTGACCGGCTTTACATGGGAGGAGGTGTCTTGTGGAAAGCCCATATTAACAGTGAGTCAAGAAATTATTGATTGTTTTACTAAAATTGGGATTCAAAGAAAAAAGGCAGTATTTATTTGCCAAAACCCATCATTTGATAGAACTTATTTTGGTCAGATCGTTGATCCTGATACTCAAGAGCTCTTAAACCTCCCCTATCATTGGCTAGACCTCGCATCCATGCACTGGGCAAATACGATGGAAAAAGCCAAAAATCAGTCAGGCCCATTTCCCTGGGATACAGGCCTTTCTAAAGATAGAATCGCACACTATTATCAGCTCCCCCCCGAACAGTCACCACACAGGGCCATGAATGGAGTTCAGCATCTCTTAGAGTGCTATAAAGCAGTAGTTGGATTCCCTCTTTAGTAACTATTTTTTTCAAGGCGCACTTTCCCACGGAAAATGTGATAAATAAAGAACCCATAAGCTAGCACAAGGGGTACACCAATTACGACGATTGTCAATAAGATGATCAAGGTTTTATGACTGGATGCTGTATTATAGATTGTTAAGCTATTGATATCTGGATCAATTGTAGAAGGAACAATCGTTGGATATGTACCAAGCCCATAGAGAATCAAAAGAAGAGCAATGCTGACAGCTGATGATAAAAAAGCCATCCCTTCATTATTTTTGTGGACTTGGTATGGAACATTTAAAATCGCTAGAAATGAAAGAATTGGGAAAATAATGAGATATAAATGTTTATGGAAATGTGTGAGCATGTGTGGCATGTAATAAAGAGTTGCAACGCTTGTAACTATATACCAGAATAAGAAAAACCCGATGGCTGGGTTGATCCATTTCTTAATCACAGCATTCGATTCTCCCTCTGTTTTCATGTTCAAAAATGTGGCGCCATGCATTGCAAACAGAGAAACGGTTGTTAACCCGACAAGAATCGAATAAGGATGGAGAAAGTACGCGAAATCTCCGACATAATTTTGCTCTGCATCGAGAGGAATTCCGCGAATCATATTCGCAATCAATAATCCAAGTACAAATGCAACAAGTATACTTGAAATGCTAAATAACACATCCCAAGTAGAACGCCACCCTGTTGACTCACGCTTACTTCTAAATTCAATTGCAACAGCGCGGATAATCAGGCCTGCAATTAAGAACATGAGCAAGGTATAAAATCCAGAAAAAATGGTCGCATAAACATTTGGGAAGCCTGCAAACAATCCTCCCATGATGATCACAAGCCACACTTCGTTTCCATCCCATACAGGTCCGATCGCATTCAGAAAAACACGTCTTTGATGATCGTTCCGAGCGAGAAGATGCCAAGCACCAACTCCGAGATCAAATCCATCCAAAACTGTATACATCAGAACGGAGATCGCAATCACCGCATACCAAAGTGTTTCTAAATTCATTTTTTGCCTGCGATTCTTCTACCTTGTGTCAAAATATTGCGGTAGACAAGATCTACCTCATCTTCTTTTTCAGGACCATGCTTAATTTTTCGATCGAGCAAGAAAATAAATAGAACGAAGAGAAGAACGTACATCGTGATGAACATGACAATTGAACCCGCCACTTGTGGCGCTGAAATCGATTGACTTGTGCCATCTACAGTACGCAGCATTTTCCACACGATCCATGGTTGGCGGCCCATTTCAGCGGATATCCATCCACATTGTTGTGCAATATGTGGAAACCCAACAGAAATAATCATTGACCAGAGAAGCCATGGTTTTTTTTCCAATCGACCTTTTTTCCAGTACCATAAGCCACAGACAGTAACAATCATCATCAGCAGCCACATCAAAACCATAATGTGATAGGTCTGAAAGACTGCAGCAACATTTGGCCATTCATTCTTCGGGATTTGATCAAGACCTGTGACCGGTTCAAGACTGTGATAGGTTAAAAGACTTAACGCGGCAGGAATCTTAAGTGAGTGTACTTCCTGCGTTTTATTGTTCACCCAACCAAGCACTGAAATGGGAGTTGGCCCATCCCCTGTTTTATAAATCCCTTCAAAAGCAGCAAGTTTAGCAGGTTGATACTTCGCAATTAGCCTTGCGCTGCTATCCCCTGAGAAAAACTGCATAATCAAAAACGCAAAAGCAAACCAAAGCCCAAGTCGAGTCATTGTACGCGCTATAGGAAGATGTCTTTGCTTGAGTAAGTAATACGCACCAACGCTAATCACAAAAAATGCACCTGTGAGCCAGCATCCTAAAATCGTGTGAAGCAATCGATCCATTGTCGATGGATTAAACACCATCGCCCAAAAATCTGTTGTAATGGCTCGAGGCCCTAGAGGAGTCTCTTCGATCCGATACCCAGCAGGTGTTTGCATCCATGAATTTGCGACAATAATCCATATGGCACTAAAATGTGCACCCAAACAGACGCATATACTCGAAAAATAGTGAAGTTTCGGCCCCACGCGATTCGCACCAAACAGCAGGATCCCAAGAAACCCAGATTCAAGAAAGAAAGCGAAAATCCCCTCACATGCAAGAGCGCTTCCAAAGACGTCTCCTACAAATCGCGAATAGCGAGCCCAGTTGGTGCCAAAGGCAAACACCTGAACAAGACCTGTTGCCACACCTAAAGCAAATGTAAGCGCAAAAATCCTGATCCAGAAATTGGTCATCTCGCGGTATTTAATCTCTTTGGTCTTTAAATAAAGACCGCCCATAATGACAAGCATGAGTCCTAACCCAATGCTCATCGGGGGATACAAATAGTGAAAACAGCTATTGACTGCGAATTGAATTCGAGAAAGTGTAACTACATCCATGGAAAATAGTATCAGAAAACGGTGAATTGTCTGTCAATTCTTTTATTGAATCTGCAAGACAAGCGACATGTCAAAGATTGATAATGATAAAAATCATTTTTGGAATATCTATGCCTTTCATGTATAGACAAAAGAATGCGCGTTGGTTTTTATTTATTGTTCGGTGCAATTCCTCTGTTTGGACAGATATGCTTGTCCAATTTGAGTCTGCAAGAAGCTGAGGACATTGCGAAGACTTATAACAAAGAATTTCTCATTGTAAAACAAGGAATCGTACAAGCAAAAGAAAGAACACAACAAGCGGTTTCTCGTTGGCTTCCGTCTTTGCGTTATTTGGCGCAGTTTAGGGGCACTGAACAAGACGAATTATTTTTTAATGTTTATTCCCCTTTAAAACCATTTACGGCTTCCCACACGGGATACATGAGTTCTCTCCAATTCGATCAGCCTATTTTTTCAGCTGATCTGCTGAATAATCTTAAAGCCAGTCAATTTATGGAGGAAGCAACCCATTTTGAACAAGCAAGCACTCTGAATGAACTCATTCTTGCGGTCAGAAAAGCATACTATGCAGTTGTGACTCAGGAAATATCACTCGGTATTCAGCGAGAAAATATTGAATATCTTTCATACGCCTTGGAGCAAGAACAAAAAAAATTAGATGCCGGAAGCTCGACAATTTTAGAAGTCAATCAAAGCAAAGTCTCTGTAGCAAACGCAATTTCTCAGTACTATGGAACTCTCAAAAAGCTTAAAACGGCAAGAAACACACTCATTTTGACACTCGGTATCGATCCATTGCTGGAATCGCAAATGTGTTTAAACCAAAAAGAAGTACCGATTGATAGCATCCAAGAGATCGCGTTCAAACTTCAGGAAATTGACCAAAATTTTCATTACTTAAGCCTAAAACTTCCAACAACGGATGACTTTCTGAATCATATCCATTCGATAGAAAACTCCAGATCCCCCGCATTATTCTCGGAAGCAGAAGTGTTCGATTATTTAGACTACGCATTCTCTCATCGGCCAGAGCTCCAAAAAAGTCAATTGCAAGTCAGCATTGCCAATCAAAATGTGCGGAGTAAGGAAGGGAATTACCTTCCTGTTCTAAAGGGTTATGCTCGTTATTCATATAACGATCAAAATTTAGGCCCTACCCCATTTGGCTCTCAGAAATACTTATGGACAGGTGGAATTGTCCTTACATGGAATCTTTTCGACGGCTTTTTACGTGAACATGAAATTCGCGAAGCGCGATCCCTTCGTCATTCCTATCGCATCAATTACGACAAGACATATCAACAAGTAGAAGTCGAAATACGCAATAATCTCTATCAACTTGAAGAAGCTCTCATGTCCTATCTCTCTTCCAAAAGCGCCGTGTTGTTAGCTGAGCAAGCAAGAGGCCAATCAGCAGATAAACTGTCGTATGGTAAGATTCCGCCTCTCGAGTATAGAGATAGTGCGAATCTTTTACTGCAGGCACGCAATCAAAATAATCAAGCCAGTTACGATTTAATCGAAGCGTACTATCAGCTGAGATATTCCATGGGTGCCGACCTCCATTGTGATTAATTTCCAATCTTAAATAATTCCTTGCAAAGATTGTCTCACACCATGTAAAAAGCTGTTCCTATGCCGATCATTGAAATTTTGATCATCACGACGATGATCAATTATATTCTCTCTTTTCTCTGGAACACTAAGTCTATGGATCTTGTCATAGGATTCATCGCATTTTTGCTCATTTTAGGCGCTTCGAGTTGGCTCAACCTGCCGGTATTGCATCGCATTATGATCCTCTTCGGTAATGTCCTTGCAATTGCCGTCATCGTTATTTTTCAGCCCGAATTAAGGATGGCACTTTCTAAGCTCAATTTGAAAAGACGCAAAATTCGTGAAGTGACAACATTTGATCGCTTTTTGGAGCAATTGTCGAATTCGATTTATCGTTTTGCAGAAAAAAAGGTTGGGGCTTTGGTCGTTTTAGAAAATGATGATTCTTTGCAAGAATATGCACAAAAAGCAGTTGTGCTGAATGGGGAATTTTCACCAGAACTCTTAGAAACAATTTTCACAACCAAGGCTCCGCTTCATGATGGAGCTGTGATCATCCGCGATCAAACAATTTTAGCAGCGGCCGTTATTCTGCCGTTAATTGAAGACACATCACAACTCACCCGATCCATGGGAACTCGTCATCGTGCAGGTCTTGGAATGAGTCAAACGACAGATGCAATTGTGATTGTTGTTTCAGAAGAAACAGGCCGAGTTTCCATCGCACGTGATGGCATTATGACAAAAGGAATAAAAATCGATCGATTTAAAGGGATCATTCGTAGTATCTTTAATCCTAGCGAAGTGAGCCATCGTAAATTTAATATCATGGACTGGCTGAGAACGTGATTTCTCTCTTTAAATATCTCTTCATCAATCATTGGCAAAGAAAACTGATCGCATTGTTTCTCTCTGTTTGTATTTGGATCATCACGCATCATTCTTTAACAGTGAATAAAACAGTTGCATCCGTACCTGTGAAAGTGATCAATCTACCAGAAGGAAAAACCGTTGAGGGAATGCTTGGAAACGGAATTCTAAAAACAATGAATTTAAGCCTGAACGGAAATAAATCAACTCTCGATGAATTGTCCGGAAAAAATCTCGAAATCATTATCGACGCAGCAGGTCAACCAGATCAATGGACTGCAATCATCGATAAGAAAAGCCTTTATTGCAAAGATAGCGCGATCGATCTGAATAAAGCAATTGCAAAAGTTACACCGATCGAACTGAGTATCAAAAAAACGAAATTAATTACAGAAAAAGTGCCGATTCTAGTGCCCCCTCCATCTGGGGAATCTCCAAAGGGATTTCAATATCTTGATGTTTGGCCAGATCACCTTCATGTGACATTAACTGGTCCCGAAAAAGTGATCAAAACTCTCAAAATGAAAGGATTAATCCTTCCACTCAACTTAAACGACATATCCCAAGCTGATTTAGAAGCTTTGCAAAGAGAAAATCAAGGTGAGGAAATCAGTTATCCAATCCCCGATAGCTGGAAAAAAGTGAATGTCCATCAGCTTTCAGAGGAACCCATCGAAATTGATGATCCAACAGCCAAAAACTTACAGCTCATTTTTTCTCGCGAAGACTATTTATTTGTCGGCAACTCTTTTCCGATTAATATCTATTTTCCCCCAAAGCATAGCGCTACGTTAAATCCTGAAACAAATATCATTGCCTCAAACGATTTTGTGATGAAAAAAAATGGGATCAAAGTTCTGAAAATGCCGCTCTATACACAAGGTGTCTCTAGACGCTTTTTAGAAACGATCAAAGATATGTTACAAATTTGCGTTGTTGCAGCGCCGAAATCAGAAAGAGAAACTCTTCTTTGGAGCGCTCAATTTATTAATCCTCAAGAGCTTGAGACACGTTATGTCGCGAAAGCTCTTGCCGAAATCCAAGAGGAAGACTCTGTGGATATTTTAGGAACCGCAAGAGAAGATTACTATCGCAATCGCTTTAGGCAATCCATGAATCGTTTCCGTTTTTACAACTCAGATCGTAAAAAGCTTAATTTAAAAATTCAGCTCCAAGGAACATCGATTTCTGTCATTCCTGAGAATAACAATCCCACAAAAGAATGAGACTTCGGTTTTGTCTAATTTTTGAGCTGCCCAATTTATGAATAAAGAAATGACGAGTATGCCAGCCATTGTCTCGGAAATGCCCTTACAAAAAGATACAAAGCCGAAGAAGCATGTTGTCCTACTGAAATCTAAAGCGCAACAAATTGGAGGTCTTGAAAAAGCGGCCTCTAGAATCGCGAATGCTTTTCATGCATCTGGCAGGAAAGTTACGCTCTTAACGACAGGAAACTGTCAGAGTTATTCTTCGAATATTTCAATTGTTCCATTTCAAACAATGCGGTGGCCTTCTTTTGTCAGAATGGAGCAATTTGATTCTCGAGTGCAGGCATGGCTTAAAAACGAAAAACCAGATCTCATCTTTGGAATGGATCGGAACCGATTTCAAACCCATTTTAGAGCAGGAAACGGCGTTCATATCGCCTACCTGAAAAGTAGAATCGCGGCTGAAGGGAAATGGAAATATTTGTCTTGTCTGATCAATCCCATGCATCGAAAGATTTTGGAATTGGAAAGATCTGCCTTGGAGCATCCAGGCTTACAAAAAGTGATTGCCAACTCCCACATGGTAAAACGACAATTTCTTGAACATTACGATATCGATGCGAAGAAAATTGCTGTGATTCACAATGGCGTTGAGTGGCTTGAAATGAATGAGGCTTTTTCCCAAAAAAAAACAAGAAATCCCAATGTCTTTCGATTTCTTTTCGTGGGAAATGGCTATTTGAGAAAAGGACTTAAAATCTTGCTTGAAGCTCTTTCAAAAATGCGCTCAAGAGACTTTCATTTAAGTGTCGTTGGCAAAGATAATCAACTTGAATGGTTCCGATTTTATGCAGCAAAACTTGGCTTAAAAAATCACGTTAGCTTCTTTGGTCCTGTAGAAAATATCACGCCATTCTATCAGAATTCGGACGCTTTAATTATTCCCTCGTTTTACGATCCTTTCGCGAATGTGACAATTGAAGCCTTAGCGATGGGACTCTTTGTTGTATCTTCCAAACACAATGGTGGACATGAAGTACTTCACTCTGAAAATGGCCTCGTCATCGAAAATTTATTAGAGATTGACAGTGTGATACTTGCACTCGAAAGTTGCCTTTCTCAAAATTTTTCTTCACAACAAATTCGCAATAGCGTGAAACATCTCGATTATTCCAAACAGCTCAATCAATTGATGGATCTTTGTGAATAAAGAAACAGTTCAATACTACCTCATTCGAATTCTCATGTTTCCATTTGGTCTACTCCCCTATTCTTGGATTCATCTCATCGGAAAAGGTCTCGGTATCGTTGGCTTCTATTGCATGCGAGAATATCGAAAGCGCGCTTTCAGTAATTTGAGCCTTGCAACAGATCTTAAATTAAGTCCAAAAGATGTGATCAAAATCGCGAAACAATCCTTCCAAAATTTAGCAATCAACTGCTTAGAATACACAAAACTATCCTTTGTCTCGAATTTTTCCAAAGCGATCCAATGCGTAAATCCTGAAGTTGCAAATGATCTTTACAAGCAAGGTAGAGGCATTATTTTCTTCTGCGGACATCAATCGAATTGGGAAGTGTTGTTTTTAGATGGAAATACTCGTATGCGAGGCGTAGCGATTGGCAAATCAATCAAAAATAAGCGTCTATACAATTGGATCATTTCTATCCGAGAAAAAAATGGTGGCAAAATTATCTCCCCGCAAAATGCTGTTCGCGAAGGTTTCCGTGCCCTAAAAAAAGGAATTTTTATGGGAATTGTGGGAGATCAGGGAATGCCTGACAGCGGCTACTCTTTCCCTTTTTTTGGAAGAAAAGCTTGGACATCTACAGCGCCTGCGCTTTTAGCCTATAAAACGGGTTGTCCAATTATCTATGCATCGACTAGAAGAGTAAAAGGAGGCTATCGGATTCATTACTCAGATCCGATCTGGCCCAATGCCAATCAACCGATCGAATCAGCAGTCGTTACGATGATGGATCAAGTTTTATCCCTGATGCAAGAAAACATCAAAAAACATCCTGGAGAGTGGCTCTGGCAACACAATCGTTGGAAACAGCAATCTCTTAAAACGCTCTATAAACGTTTTCGCATGGATAGTATTTGCATTATTCTGCCCCAAGATGAAGAAAAACTAAACCGCTTGCTTCCCCATCTACATACTTTAAAATCCATCTACGCAAATGATTTTGTCTCCATTCTTGCTCCTAAAAATTGTGCAAATTTGCCGAAAGTGGACGAGGTCATTGAGTATGTGGATCTTAAAGAAGTTTTACTGAATGATTACCGTTTTAAACTCATCTTTAATTTTGCAGACTATGAACCTGCCAAAAAGCATTATGAAAAATTAAGCGCCTTTGAAATTGTCGATCTTGGTACACTCAAAAAACTAGCAGACCAACATCTGCCAGAGCATTTAAAGGACGATATTTCAGAAATTTTTAAACGATCCCTTTGTAGACCAGGTTCGATATGGCAGAACGATTTTACCTCCGACAAGAGTTTAAGCAAAATGAGTTTGTCCACTTAAAAGGGACGGAGCATCATCATGTTAAAGTGATGCGTCTTCGCGTAGGCGAAGAGGTCGAGCTTGTCAATGGAGATGGAACACTTGCGCATGCGAAGGTTGAATCCATTGAAAAAGAACATACATCATTCCATATTCTGAATGTCCGCAGACAAGATCCTCCAAAGCGTCTGATTTATCTTGGAATTCCCCTGATGCGTCCATCAAAACTTGAATGGGTGATCGAAAAAGGGACAGAAATTGGAGCTGATGCTTTCTTTCTTTATCCTGCTGACAATTCGACCCAAGAAATTCTATCAGATCATCAGATCGATCGGCTGAGTCATATCATGATCTCCGCTTTAAAACAGTCAAAACGTCTCTATCTTCCCCATCTTGAGATCCTCCCGCACCTAGATTCACTCTTTAAAAAAGAGATTCCAATCTATTTTGGAGATACTCGTGAAAATGCTCCTCCAATCGAAGCAATTTCTGGAAATGTTCTATTGATTACTGGACCTGAAAGCGGATTTTCTAAAAATGAAGTTACTTTGCTGTCTCAAAATGGCCGTGGTGTACGCTTAAATGCCAACGTGTTAAGAGCAGAAACCGCCCCCCTTGTTGCAGCAAGCCTTTTGTGCACAATTTATAATTTATAGACTAATCCTTTTTTCGGATCTAGCGTAACTAAATCACCCGAATTTAAAATATTGGTTGCCCCTTCAGCTCTTGTAATAATGGGGATATTTTGGCTTTTTGCGAGAGTGATTGCATATTGCTCAGATGCTGTATCACTAGTCCAATTTTGTAATATGATTCCTTTTGCATTTTTTAATGGTTCAATAAAAGTATCATCGCAATGAGTAATAACAATAATTTTATCATTAAGAATGGAATTGTTGCTTTCGGAAGAGAGAAGAATATAAATTTCGCCACTGACTTTGGGACCCAATCCATGATCCCCCCGAATGAGTACGTTGCCAATATTTTCAACGCTCATCAAATTGGTCGTACCCTTTTTGCCAAAAGGAACTCCAGAGGTCACAACAATGACATCTCCAAAGGATATGATCCCTTTATCCATTGCAAAATCTGTTGCTGCAGCAAAGGCATCTTGAGGTGTTTTGCATGTTGGTGCAAGCACTGGCATCACCCCCCAACTAGCGCTGAGTTGATGGTATATTTTTTCACTTGTTGTGACAGCGATGATCGGCATTGAAGGACGAAGGCGAGAAACTAAACGTGCTGTTTCGCCACTTGCAGTAAACGCGAAAATTGCTTTGGCTTTAGAACTATACGCTGTTTTTACCGCGGCAAGTGCAACAGACGAAGAAATATCATGAGTTTCGCGATTTGTTTGACGATTGAAAAATTGCTCATAATCGATATCAGCTTCCGTGACATCGGCGATGTGTTTCATGAGAGTGACAGTCTCGATTGGGTATTTGCCCACAGCAGTTTCTGCAGAAAGCATGACCATCGAAGTGCCATCGTAAATTGCATTGGCAACATCCGATACTTCAGCGCGTGTGGGTCTTGGATTTGTAATCATTGATTCAAGCATTTGCGTTGCTGTGATCACTGGCTTACAGGCGTGGTAGCATTTGCGAATCATCATTTTTTGCAGCTGAGGCACATAGGCTAAATCTAATTCGACGCCTAAATCCCCACGAGCAACCATGATTCCATCAGCTGTTTGTACAATGCTATCAAAATTCTCTACACCTTCTGTACTTTCAATCTTTGCGATGACAGGGAGCTGAGTTCCAAATTTTGCCATGTGTTCTTTAATCGAAAGAATGTGCGCCCTTGAACGAATAAAGGAAGCCGCGATAAAATCGACATCTTGCTCGCACCCAAATTGCAAATCGGCGAGGTCTTTTTTGGTCAATGCAGGAAGCGGAATCTTTGCTCCTGGGATACTGACTCCTTTTTTACTCTTTAAAACTCCCATATTTTCGATTTCAATGGTTGCAAAGTCTGGAGCTACTTCAACGACTTTTCCGATAATATAACCATCATCAAAAAGAATCTTCATCCCTTCTTTGAATGCTTCAATTAGAATAAAAGGTTCGAAGGGAATTTGATTTGCAGAGCCGTCCCCTTTTTCAACAAGACGAATTCTCTGATTTGAGACTAAACAGAGACCTCCATTTTGGACATTCCCGATGCGAATCTTGGGTCCTTGCAAATCGAGCATTAAAGCAACTGGCAGTAACATTTTTTTGCGAGCTTTTTTTAAATGATCAATATTTCTCGCATGTTCCTCATATGTTCCATGGCTAAAATTGAGCCGAGCCACATTCATACCCGCATGGATTAGCTCCTCCATTTTTTCATACTCGATCACAGAAGGACCGATAGTACAGACAATTTTTGTACGCGTAAACATACTTAATAAATAACCGATTGTATATTCTAATACAACACACATGTTAAAAGTTGAAAATTTAAGCGTATCTTTTGCAAAAACGCAAGCTGTAAAAGCCGTTAGTTTCGAGATAAATCCCGGGGAATCGGTTGGAATTGTTGGAGAAAGCGGTTCTGGCAAGACGACAGCATTTCATGCAATTGCAGGCCTTTTAAATAACGCAACTGTCACAGGTCAAGTATCTTATGATGGGTTAGTTCCGAAAAATTTACTCGGCACCAAAATTGGTATGATTTTTCAATCACCCATGAGCTCATTAAACCCCACAATGAATATCGGTGAGCAAATTGCAGAAGGAATGGTTTACCATCGATTGGCAACAAAGAAACAGGCATATACTCGAACACTTGAACTCTTAGAGCTCGTAGGCATTTCTAAGAGTCGCAGCTTACACTACCCGCATGAATTTAGTGGAGGAGAGCGGCAACGCATCGCAATTGCAATCGCTTTAGCCTGTAACCCAAGCCTTCTCATTGCAGACGAGCCGACCACCGCGCTCGATGCGATTGTTCAAAATCAAATCCTTCAACTCATCCAAGAAATACAAAAAAAATTTCAAATGAGTCTTGTTTTGATCTCTCATGATTTGAAATTGGTAGGCCAAATTTGTGATCGAATTTTGGTTTTTTTTAATGGCAAAATCGTCGAACAAGGGAAAGCGTCAGAAATCCTGAAACATCCCCGCCATCCCTATACTCAATTGCTTCTTTCCGCACGGTCTTTAACCCGAACAAAAAAAATGAATTATCCACCCTGGATTGAAGTCAAAAATATGACAAAATCTTATCGTCATTTTTTCGCCCTCCGAGATGTCTCTTTATCGATCAAAAAAGGAGAATTTCTGGCCCTCGTTGGAGAAAGCGGATCTGGCAAATCCACACTTGCAAAAATCATCCTAGGACTGATTCAACCCACTCGGGGTCAGATCCAGGTTGAAGGGAAAAAAAATTTTCAGATGATTTTTCAAGATCCCTATTCAAGTTTAAATCCTCGCATGCGAATCGCCGATATCATCGAAGAACCAACGCGCATTCATAAATTGCCATCCAGAGTTGATGAGTTACTTGAAATGGTGTCTCTTCCGCTTGAGATGAAAAACCGCTATCCCCATGAATTAAGTGGAGGCCAAAGGCAACGTGTCGGCATCGCCCGCGCTCTTGCCTTAAATCCTGAATTATTAGTCTGTGATGAGCCCGTTTCTTCTCTTGATCACACAATTCAATCTCAAATCATAAAACTTCTTTTAAAACTAAAAAATGATCTAGGACTTACCCTCCTCTTTATTTCTCATGATCTCCAGATGGTTCATGCGATTGCCGATCGAATTGCAGTCATGAGAAATGGACGAGTTGTAGAGGTGATCGAATCGGAAAGTATGCTAGACCCTTATACAAGGGAGCTGTTTGAGTGTGGGAAGGCAACTGCCTTTACATATTGTAGAAGATGACTTTGCAAGGCGCTTTTTCCAAAAACCTCTCAAGCCGAAAAATAAGACCTGTTTGTTTTGTAAAATCATTTTTTACGGTTGGAATTACAGCTAATTCAAATGAGTGCCCGCGAACAAGTTGTATTAATGCCTGATCAACAGCACGGGTTCGAACCAATTCTAAATTGACTTGACAGTTGTACTCTCTTGCTAAAGCTTCTGCTTTTTTTAGGACAATTTCCCCTAGGTGTTCCTGATCTTTAATTTCGGCATCAAATAAAACTGATTCAGGAATTTCTAAGATATATGCGACTGTAATTTTCGCATGATGATATTTTGCAATTTGAAAAGCTGTTTGTAAACCTTCTGTTCCACCTTTCGAACGGGCAATCACTAACATATGTTTCACAACAAAGTTTTTATGCTCAGGAATTCGTATTTCTTCGACTTTTAATGTCCCAACAATATTCAGTTTCGATTTTTTACGATATAATGCATAAATGATAATGCCGATAAGCATCCATACTAGCCCTGCAATTCTTCCGTCAGGTTTTGTAATGATGACAAGAAGCCAAACGGAAAAAGAGGCAAGCATTCCAAAAACCGCAGTAAGAGGAACCGATCTTCCTTTTCCAAGAGGGATGTTCAGTGGTGCTTTAAATGGCCTTTCAAGAGTCGGTCTTTTCACTCGTAAAGTGAGCAAAGAAAGATGGGCAAAGAAGAAAGCGATTTGCGCTCCAAAATTGTATAAATCCGCCAAAACTAGCATTTGGTTTTTACTCCAAATGATAATTCCTATAGCAATCAAAGAAAAAATCGCTAAAGCAATGTAAGGCGTTCGAAAGCGCGAGTGGAGTCGGGCAAATATTTTTGGAACTTGATAGTTAGAGCCCAACGAAAAGATCAAACGAGAACATCCGATCAAACCTGCGTTTGCGCAAATCATTAAAATAATGGCCGCAGTGACACCCACCCAAGGTCCTAAAACACGCCCACCGACTGGGAAATTCATTGCAATACCGCCAACTGCATCCTCAAGATACTTTGTTCCAAGTTCATGAGGACTGACGATAGAAAGACCAACACTTGCAAGGCCAATATAAAGAAAGATGACCGTCGTAATTGTCCATTTAATCGCTTTAGGAATACTAATTGTCGGGCGTTTTGTCTCCGATGCCATTTGTGAGACAGCTTCAATGCCGGTATAAGCAACCATGGCCATCGCAGTCCCCTGCCAAAATTGCCACCATGATGGTGACCATGCTTCGTTAGCGATACCAATGCGAATATGTTCAATCACATAAGGAAGGTTTAAGACTAGAAGAGCTCCCATCAGAACAATTCCAACCTGTGTCACTAAGGTAAAAACTGCAAGAATTAAACTAAATCTTCCAGAAGATCGGATACCAATTAAGTTAATAATGAATAAACCCACAATAATAATAATGACGCTGACCGTGTGCATTGGGCCAGTAATGTAGGCCTCTTTTCCAAAAAGTCCAAAAATATGCTTTAAATAAGGAGGAATTGTGAATGCAGAAATTGCAAGAGTCAGTAAATAATCAAGAAGTAGACCCCAACCTGCTATAAAGGAAATGAGATCGTTAAAAGCGTGCTTTGCATAGGTTGCAGATCCACCCGATTCAGGAAAAGTCGTCGAAAGCTCTGCATAAGTCAGTGCTGTGCATATGAATACACAACCTGCAATCATCAAAGCAATTGGAGTTGCACCTAAGGCATAGAGGGCAGTGGCTCCGAGAGTATAATATATGGAAGAGCCAACATCACCATATCCAACAGCAAAAAGCTCTTTTGCTCCTACGACACGCTTTAAGTTTTTTCTAGCGAGTTGGACAACACGATTTGCGGCATGGTTCATAAAACCAGACCTTAATCGTTTTCAAAAAATAGTTCAACGCAATTTAATTAACTTGTGACATCAGCTGCACATCTAAATCCATAAGTGCTATTGACAGCACCCGGATTATTGCGATGGCGATGGGAACAGCGAAGATCCTCACGTAAACTTTTCCAACACCCGCCTCGAAGGCAGCGATAGACACCTTGCTGAGGGCCTTTTGGATTTTCAGGCTCTAGAGCAGATAAGTCATAATAATTATATGCATACCAATCTTGACACCATTCATAGACATTTCCCGCCATATCATAGAGCTCAAATGCGTTTGCTGCATAGCTCTTCACAGCGGTGGTATCGGTGCTAAAATAATTGGCTTGCGTACGATCGATGTCAGATCCCGTTGGGAAAAGCGCGATTTCCTTTCCGCCTCCCGCTGCGGCTTCCCACTCAGCTTCTGTTGGCAGGCGTTTGCCCACCCATTTCGCATAGGCAGAAGCTCCATACCAAGTCACCCCAATCACAGGATGTTTTGCGTATCCAGCTTCGATTGTTAGTTTATTGCCGTGACGCTTGATTCGCGCATCTTTTAAACGAATAATATCATTATTGTTTTGATCTTTTTCTCCCCCCATGACCTCTAAGAATCGGACGAATTGTTCATTCGTGACTGGATGGATATCTAGAGCAAAACTTGAGAGTTGGATGGCGTGACGCGGCAACTCATCCCGTGCTCCTTCAGTACTTCCTCGCATGTATTTTCCTCCCGCAACGACAACCATAGGCGTGAGAATGGGTTCGATCTCTTTCACCTCTGTGATTGTTGGCGTGTAAGGCGACACGAGAAGATCTCGATGAAAAATGGCTCCTGGGTCTGTTTCATACTCTGGACGGGCAATTTCTCTGGGAAGAATCACAGGCTTCAAATTCGAGATTTTTTCCGGAGTGAGTGGTTGGAATTCAAAGGCCATTTGCTGGGTATTTTCTACAACTTCCTCAATTTCAGAAAGATGTGATAATTCTGTAGATCTTGATACGCTTAAAGTTTCGTTCATAGCGAATATCATTTTCTGAGGACGCGCATGCGGACTTGGATGTAGGCATCGTTCAATAAAAAGATCCCAATTTTGTTTGGTATTTGGGATTTGTTCATAATGACCTTCTGGCATCTTTCCGGTGAAAATAAAATAGGAAAGGACGCCGAATGCATAAGTATCTGCTTTTTCGTCTACAATTGTTCCATCTAACCATTTCTGCTCAGGAGCCAAAAAAGTAAAACTGCGTACGAAGTTACGGCTCTGTTGGATCAATCGCTCAGAACTAAACTGAGCTTGTGGGAGAAACGCTTTTGCAATTTCGTTACAGATCTTTAAAAAACATGTGCCTTCACCAATCAGCCGTGTAATTCCGAAATCAGATAATACAATTTGATCTCCATTTACAAGAATATTCGAGAGTTTTAATGCACCGTGAAAAACCCCTTTATCATGAGCAAAATCAAGTGCGGATGCGATGTCGCGAAGAATTTTTTCCTTCACTTCTTCTGAAAGTGGCTTACTTAAATATTTCTCAATTGTCATGGTCTCAAAATGAGAATCAACAATCGGATCCATGACAACGAAGTATTTTCCATCAGCGCAAGAAACATTGTGGATTTTCACAATATTTGGATGGTCGAGATTTGCAATTTTGGCAATTTGAGTTTCAAATCTTCGGACAAAACTAGAATCTTGGCTCACAATTTCTGGAATGACTTTAAGAGCAAAAATTTTTTTAATGAAACGATGTTCAGCAAGATAAACGGTGCCGAATGCGCCACTGCCAAGTTCCTTTAAAATTGTGTAATCGCCAAGTAGATCCATAGATCAGACTCTATACCGAATCATAAATTAGAATGCACCAATTAATTTCCCAAAATACCAAGCGACTCCCAAAACAAGAACAATCCCGACCGCCCAAGCAAGATTTGGTAAAGATCGAATTCCGCTTTGAGGGCTACCTCTTGCTTCCATTGTGCCAATTCCATAGGAAAATTCCTGTTGCTCAACTTGCATTCTCATTGCATCGGGAAAATCTTTCAGGAGCTTTTCTTGATCAAAGCCTAAAAAGCTACCATACTGACGAATGAATCCTAGTGCATAAACGGTAGATAAAAATTTTTGGACCTTTCCTTCTTCAATTGCTTGCAGATATGTCATTCGAATTGAAGTCGCATTTTCAACTTCTTTTAAAGTGAGGTTCATCTCTTCTCGTTTCAATCGAAACGACTCACCCATTTTCTTAATTCCTTCCATATTTACCTCGTCGGTCCACATTGTACCGATAAAGGGAGTATGTTGCAACTCGCTCTCTAATTTTGAGTCAAATCAAAAGCGTTAGGGGTATAAAAACAGGAAACATGATCAATCGGATATGCAAGTTGGACATGATAAAATTTTATCATCCGAAACAACGATATCGGAAATAAGCCACTTCCTCTACTTGTGTAATTTCTTTCCACCCCCTATATTATTTAGCATGGCTAAAATCAACTGTTTTACGGCAACAATTGACCTCTCCCTAAAAAACAAATTGGAAACAGATCTACGCGATCAAGGCTTCTCTTTATCCAAACCTCCCTACACTTTGTTCTCCGCTAAAAAGGAGGGAGTCTCTTGTACACTCTACGAATCTGGTAAATTGACTGTACAAGGCAAAGAGATGGCTAATTTCATTGAATTTTATTTAGAACCAGAGATCTTGAAAGAATTTCGCTATACAAATCCTGATGCAAATCTCAATTTAACTCCTCGAATTGGTATGGATGAGGCGGGTAAGGGTGATTTTTTTGGCCCTCTTTGCATTGCTTGTGCTTATGCAAACGAGGAAGGGGTCAAAGAACTATCAAGGATGGGAGTTCGCGATAGTAAAAGCTTTTCTGATTCAGCAATTTTAAAACTCGCCTCGGAGTTACGCAAAAAATTTCCACATACCGTCATCCGTTTATTCCCACTAAAATACAATGAACTTTATACGAAGTTTAAAAATCTCAATCGATTACTTGCTTGGGCGCATGTGGCAGCGCTTGGCGATTTGAGCCAAAAAACTGGGTGCACAAATGCAATCCTTGACCAATTTGCAAATAAAGGCGTCGTAGAAAGCTTTTTGAAGCAGAAAAAACTGAGTATCCAATTGGAACAAAGAGTGCGCGGGGAAGAAGATCTTGTCGTGGCTGCTGCATCCATTCTTGCTAGAGCTGCTTTCCTTGACGGTATGGCTCTATTGAGTGAAGAATATGGAATGACAATCCCCAAAGGGGCTTCTGCAAAAGTGAAAGAAGTGGCAAGGCAACTCGTCAATCAATTTGGCAAAGATGTCCTTCCAAAAGTCTCAAAAACACATTTTAAAACAACGCAACATGTTGATACAGCTTAAAATTCAGAATTTAATTTTAGTCGATCGAGCCGAAATTGCTTTTGAGAATGGTCTTAATATTCTTACTGGTGAAACGGGGGCTGGTAAATCAGCCATTCTTTCTGCCATTCGATTAATTGCTGGAGAAAGAGCAGATCCTGGACTCATTGGTAAACATGGAGAAATTGCGATTGTAGAAGCTGCGTTATCGGTCTATTCTATGCCGGAAGAGTTAGAAAAGCCAGAGGAGGGTACTCCCCTCATTATACGAAGAGAAATTTCCAAACTGGGCAAAAACCGCTGCTTTGCAAATGATCAACAAATTAGTCTAAACACTTTGCGCCAAATCGTCGGTCATTCCTTTGAAATCGTCGATCAATCAAGCTCTCATCTGTTAAGTTCACTGAATACGCAAAGAACGATCCTGGATACTTATTGCGAAACAATTCCTCTCATTCAAAAACTAGAAACATCTTTTCATGAGCAGCAACTTCTTCAAAAAAGAAATGACGAGCTTCTGGAAATGAGCGAAACCAGGACTCGTGATCTTCAATGGCTAGAAGAAGATTTACAATTCATCGAAGAGGTTCACTGGAAAGAAGATGAAGAAGAAAAACTGCACTCACAACATCATCTTTTGACGCATTCGCAAGAATTGATCGAAAAAATGGATTCTCTTGCTACTCTTTTGAATGAGATTCCAATGAATAAAGCAGCTCAATTACTTGATCGTTGCGCAATGCTTGATTCTTCTCTTCGACCACAAGCAGAAACTTTAAAAAGTATTCGCCTCGAATTAGAGGAAGTTTTAAGAAATATCATTTCTTCGATGAATCGTCTCGAGGCAGATCCGACTTTATTAGGAAAAGTAGAAGAGCGAATTTCACAAATCGAACAACTCAAGCGCCGCTTTGGGAAAACCTTTTCTGAAGTACAAGAGAAAAAAAGGGCCCTTTTTGAAAAGGTTGAAAAGCTCAAAAATCTCGAATCAGAATTACAAATAACTCAAAAGCAACTCTCGAAAAAGACGTTAGAAAATCAAGAACTCGCTCAAATCATTCGCGAGAAAAGAAAAAAACACGCATCCCCTTTTTCTCATGCGATTCTCAATGAATTGCATAGCTTAAATCTTCCAAACGCTCAATTTTCAATTGAATTTCAGGAATCAAATCTTTGCGCGCAAGGAATCGATACAATCGCCTTTTTATTTTCAGCAAACGTAGGCCATTTACCTGTACCGATCAGCGATTGCGCAAGCGGAGGAGAGCTCTCAAGACTTCTCTTCTCAATGAAAGTAATCCTCAGCGGAAAAGAAAACAATGCATGCATTATTTTTGACGAAATTGATAGCAATGTTGGAGGCCAAACGGCATCTATTCTTGGAGATAAGTTAAAACAAATTTCACAAAAAAAACAGGTGATTTGTGTCACACATTTCGTTCAGGTAGCTCGCCTTGCACAAACGCATTTTGCAGTCAGAAAGCTCGAGGAGTTAGGGAAAACTCAGGTGAATAAGCTCAACGAATCTGAAAAACAACAAGAGTATCAGCGGATGCTAGGGGTTGTCAAAAATACTACTTCCCTATAAATTCTTACGAGCATGAAGTATTATCTCTTAGCATTTTGTCTCTTTTCATCTTTGTATGCGCAGGAAGAGTGCTGCGAAGAAGTGGTTGTTGCAGCTGAAGAACCATCGCGCTCACTTTGGGACTATCATCCGCTTCATATCGGGGGAAATACGATTTACATAGGTGAAGCAGAGGTAAGCCCAAGAAAAGGCCATGAGGACGGACATCTTCGCTTTAATAAAACCAATGCGTTCCTTTTCATGTTGCTTCCGATCAGTGCCGAAACCTATTTTTTCCCGCGTGTTGAATGGAATCGTTTCACAATGGACTGGAATGAAAATCCGAAGTTTAGCCAAACTCACTTTTACTATTTACAATTTGGCCTCACCATGTACTCCATTGCTCTTGAAAAATGGCGATGGATTCTGCGTGCCGACTACAATCTGGACACAAAACATTTCTCTAAACCAGGATTGTATGGTTTAACTACAGGACTTTTATGGGGATCTTACCAGATCCACAGAAAGTGGCATTATCATGTAGGTGCAACAGGATATTTTGGCCTCGAAGGATCAACAATTTATCCAATCATTGGTGCCGATTACGCCCCCAATAAAAAGTGGCTGATTCAGGCCATATTTCCGTTCAGTTATTTTGTGCAGTATCGATTCCGAGATTGGTGCAAAGTAGCGATTAAAGGACGACCTTTAAAGGAACGCTTTCGAGTTGGTAAACATCAAGAGCAACCTCAGTCAGTATTCAATTACTCTTCCATGGGCGCTGAGTGCAATGTCGTGTTCGAGCAAAAAGATCGCATCGAATTTGAACTATATGCGGGCTATAACTGGGGCGGAAAATTTTATATCAAAGATCGTGAAGGACACCACGCCTACTACACAGATATAGGCGGCGCGCCTTATGTGGGTGCCAACATCGATTACGCTTTTTAATCGGCGTCAATGACTTTTACGTCAAAGCGGAGCGATTTTCCAGCTAATGGATGATTGAAATCAAGGATTACTTTTTCATCTTTAATTTGATGAACACGGATTGGATAGACGCCGCCTGCTGGATCTTGAATTCCGAGGACTGCGCCAACTTCCCGATAAATCTCTGGAATTGTTTCAAGCGCAACTTCACGGTAAGCATCATGGACCACGTGTCCATAAGCCTCTTCAGGCTTCAATATTATTTGCTTAGCATCGCCAATGTTCATTCCTAATAAAGAAACTTCGAGTGCTGGGAATACTTGATGAGCGCCTAGGACAAATACAAGAGGAGCTTCGCCGATATTGCTATCAATTTGCGTTCCATCCTCTAAACAGACTGTATATTCTAGTGAAATTTTTTGGCCATTCTCGATCATCTAAACTCTCCCCTTATGAAATTCCTTATTGAGGATTCAAAGAAGAGAGTCAAGAAAATCTTAACCAATTAAGAAAATAGCCGGTTCCTTCCCTATGGAAATATCTTTCCACGCAGAGACTGCTTTCGTTAACACACGTTGCTCGGGGCTGGTGAGTGAGCTCGCAATGCAAAGCAGAGTCGTTGGCAAAAGCACATCTTTGATCGTATCTAACATTTTAGCGGATCGATAAGGCGCTTCAATCCAAATTTGAGTCCCCTTTTGTTTCTCAAGTTCTTTCAGCTTTGCACTCAGCTCGCTTGAATCTCTTGGAAGATAGCCATGAAAAGTGAAATTCTGACCTGAAAATCCTGAAAGCTGCAAAGCCATTGCAATCGAGCAGGGACCCATGAAGGTTTCGATGGATAGATTCTTTTGGTGCGCTAGAAAGACAAGATCAGAACCGGGATCTGCGATACAGGGTAAGCCCGCATCTGAAATGAGTCCCCAAACTTCTCCATTTATGATCGGCTCAAGCAGTCTTGCCAGTTCATTTTTTTGCGTATGTTCATTCAAAAGGCGAAGCGGCATTTGCACCATTTGTTCATGAGATAAAAAGCGACGCAAATACCTTCGCGCGCTTTTCTCAGACTCTGCAATCAGTCCCTGTATTTGCATGACAGCCTGTCCGACAGATGGAGGAAGGTCCGTTGCAAGTGTTTCATCGAGCATATTTGGCAATAAAAAAAGTTTACCTGACATATAAACTCGCTTTGAAGAAATCAAAAAGTGCAATTGGATCGACCGAACCTGAGCGAGAAAGAGTTTCAATTTTGTATAACACGTCGAGTCCCTTTTTAAAATAAGCATACCCTTTGCGGACGACTTGCTCTCTTCTTTTTTCCAAGATTTTTGGCCACATTTTGGGAAAATAAGGTGTCCATTCAGAAAAAGAAGTACCCGCCTCTAATAGACTTGCGATTTTAAGACCCACTTGGAGTTGAGAGCGGAGAGAAAAAAGAATCGGAACAAATTGAGATGGATCAACACGTGCATCCTCCCCTTCCCATATGATTGCCTCAGCGATTTGCCATGGCGTTTCGAGATCACTTGTTGCTGAAAGACAAAAAATATCAGTTCGTTCAATGCTCTTTCGATCGCCCACAAAACAGATCAATTTTTTCACTTCTTGGGAAAGTGTCGGTAAATCCATTCCTACTTTCTCAATGATTAGCCTCGATGCGTCACTGGAAAGAATCTTCCCCTCTTGTTTTGCAAGTGCGCATAGAGTGTCTACGATCCTCTTCTCTTTTTCCCACGGTTTTTCTTCGCTCATATCGAAGACAACACCCTTTTTTTCCACCACTTTTGAAAGGGGGGTTTTTCCTCGGGAGCCTAACAGAAGGAAACCTGCGATTGAATTTTTCTCCAAAAATTCTGCGATCATGTCCACTTCTTTTTTCTTTAAGGACTCACACTCATCTAACAGAGCAAGCGTTTGTCCTCCAAAAAGAGGCGGACTCATCAAAGCATCAAATAAAGCTCCGCAATCGACATCTGCTGAAAAAGTTTGCGCAAAACAAGGGATTTTTTGAATGACCTTCTGCAATACATCGAAGCGCTCTTGGTCAGAAGGAATGATGACTAAAAAGACGCGTGCTTCTCCGATCGTCTGTTCAAAGTCCTTGAGATTTTGGCATTTCATACATGACTACTATACTAAAACTGAGTACTCTGTCAAATTCAAAAAAGTCTTGTCATCAAAATGTTGAATCTTTAACTTAAATTGATGATTTTCTACTGTCTATTGGCTGTTTCTTCTATCGTTTCCATAGACAATCTAGAACCATTGGTTGCAGATTGTCAGTTTTGCACTGAAAATCCCGTTCCAATGTGCGATGCATATTTGAAGCCATGTACCTATTCACCGTTTCGCTGCGACAATTTCTGGACAGGATTTGAGATTCTCATTTGGCGAGCATGCGAGGATGGATTTTCGAACAGTTTCGGAGATGTTTCAATTGTTAACAAAATAGCTGGAATCTTAACAACGACAACGTTTACTCAAACCAATAAAGATCTCGATTTTGATTGGGATGCAGCTTTTAGAGCAAGTATTGGATATGATTTTGCGCATTGTGGAACAGATCTTGGCTTTTATTGGACACGCTTTTATCAAAAAACCAATACTCGAGATGGAATCAATCGCGCACACTGGCAGCTCCATTTTGATACGATCGATGGGGCCTGTGGACACCATTTCTGGGTCGATACTTGTATTGATCTATTCCCTTTTGCAACCCTTCGATATGCGCAAATTGCCCAAAGATTAAACATCGATCTGAAAACAATCTATACAGCTCCGACAGAAATAACCCATATTACGACAACGAGTCGAAATGGTCAAAAACTTAGGGCTTTAGGGCCCATTTTTGGGTTAAAAACGGATTGGTATTTACGATGTGGCTTCAGTATTTACGGAACAATCGATACAGGCATTCTCTATGGGTATTTTAAAACTGAAAATCAAAATGAAGATCGAAGTTTAGCTGTTTCTAAAATGACTCATTGCAAAGGTCATTCCTGCGCATCGCCATTTGTGATCGATCTCGGAATTGGAATTCGCTATGAAACGCAATATGTCACCTTGAGAACTGGTTTAGAACATCATCGCTATTCAGAGTTTAACCAAATCGGTTGTCCCGGAAGCTTGAATTTATTCGGAGCAAATCTGGGATTAGAAATTCATTACTAAAGGTTCTGTAAACAACTCTCGCGTAAACGCGAAAGCTTTATCGTCCGTTTATAGCGGCGATATGCCGGCGGTTTACATCGCCAGTTGTCCCATCGACAGATAGGCCAAGCCTCAGAATATTTCGACTTGCATTCAAGTCGCTGTGCTGTAGGCTACCACAGTGAGTACAAGAGAAACGATGTTTGATACATTGGCCCAAGGCAAGACAACGAGTGTCTAATCCCGTAATTTCGCATGCTTTTGACCGCGTGAAAGCCTCGCGATTG
>CAZVXF010000019.1:0-27825 GCA_964630875.1 uncultured bacterium
TTCAATTTGATCGCAATTGTTCGTTTCACAAAAGCGATTGTAAAGACTCAAAAAAATTTTTTCAACACGCAAGGAGCGGCGCTTCCTCCCCGTCCTAAAGGACTGGGTTTCCGCGACGTCATTAGGATGAAAACAGTTGCCTTTCAATCCAATCGCGTTCTCCTCATCCTTTGTTTTGCATTTCTTTTTATAGGCGCGCGCGTTCTTCATCTGGGTGTTGTACAAAGAGAAAGCATGCTCAAAGAGGCGGAAAAGCCGAAACTGCGATCTCTTTTGATTCGCGCTGATCGAGGTGAGATTTGCGATCGGTTTGGCATTCCAATGGCCGTGAATCGCATTTCTTACAACGCATCGATTTATTACAGCCAGATCAATCAGATTCCAGGACGTAGTTGGGGCATTGATGAAGCTGGAAATCGTGTCCGTACCTATCCCCGGCGCGAACATATCAAAAAACTTTCTGCGTTATTAGCAAATGAGCTGCATATGGAAGCAGAAAGAATTGAGGATCTGATCCATTCGAAGGCAACACTCTTTCCACACGTTCCTTATGTTCTAAAGTCGAATCTTCCGGAAGAAGTGTATTATCGGCTCAAAATGCTAGAAAAAGATTGGCCAGGCCTGGCTGCGGAGATCGGTTCGATTCGACATTATCCGCTAGGGAAGGTGGGGTGTCAGATTATTGGAACTCTCGGCTCCATTAGTCAAAAAGAAATTTCAAACTTTGCCCAAGAGATCAATCAACTGCAGACAATTGTCACAAATTACGAATCGTTTGGAGTTGAAACCCCAGATATCGAAGATGTTTATCAGCGACTTGTCATGTTGAAGGATAAAGCCTATACCATGAATGACAAAGTGGGGAAAACGGGTATTGAAGGCGAATTTGAGGAGGAATTGCGAGGGCGCCTAGGAATCACAAATCTGTATGTGGATAATGAGGGCAAACCAAAGCGAGAACTTCCAACGAGTAAACCTCCACACGCTGGTGGAAAAATTTGTCTTACAATTTCTGCAGAGCTGCAGCAATATGCAGAAGAACTTCTGATCGCCGCTGAAAAAGAAAGAGATCATAAAAGCATTGGGCTTGATCCTGTAGATAAGAAGAAAAAAGAGCAAAAGCAGCCTTGGATGAAAGGTGGCGCAATTGTCGCAATGGATCCAAAAAGTGGAGAAATTTTAGCGCTCGCAAGTTATCCACGATTTGATCCGAATGACTTTATCGGAAAAAATTCTTCGCGTTGGCTCGAAAATGAAAGAATCATCGGCGCTCTGTGGGATGGAAGAGAAAATTTAACAAGGGAGCGCAAAGGAAGCGAGGAACAAATTGCAGTCACTTGGCCTTTTTTCCTCAATGAAGTCATCGCACCTGAAGGCCCTCTTCGTTCTTTTTTTGAAAAAGCGGATGACATTCGTAGCTTTGTGCAGATTCAGGAAGATTTTCAAACGCTTCTTTATTTTTCTGGATCGACTGATCCAACATTGATTGCAGAGAGTATTGCAAATAAAGGCTCGCCCTTCTGGGAATATTTTAAAAACATGGATGACACGAGCGCGCCTCTTCGGCGACTGGATCATCACTTTCATTCAATCCCGTCCACTCAGGACCGCCTTTTTGCAATCGATTTATGCGGATTATGTATTCACAGCGCAAGTTTTAGCGATGACCTTTTATCGCTGATCGGATCAATGAAAATTCCCCATTATCGAGAACTCAACCAAGCTTTTTGTCGCTTCTTCACACAAAAAAAAGAGGAAGCCTTGAACCTATTCCACACCAATGATTTCTCACTTTGGCGAAAAGAGCATAAGAAAGAGTTCTTACGCGAAAAAAGAGCACAAGAAAAAGCGAAAAAAACGTTTGCTCGCCCATACATCGATTATTTAGACAAACAGGAAAAGGAGCTTTTTTCCAAGTTTTGGGATGAACATGGCATCGCGATTGTGATGCGATCGATACGAGAATGCGAAATGTTAAATAAAGCACTCTCTTCCCTACCCACTCATTTAGCTGAAGAACTTCTTCGCTCATTCCGTTTTTTTGAAACATTGGATCGACGCACTTATACGAAAAATTTTAAGACAGAAAAAGATTTAGCTCGCGCTTTTTATCCCTCTGATCATTTTGGATTTTGCAGATCTTATGCCTATCAATCGAGCAGTGCGCAAGGCTCTATTTTTAAATTAGTTACTTCATATGAAGGACTCAGACAGGGACATTCTTTAACCATTATTGACCAGCGGGGTGTCGATCCAAATGCGCCAGCGGGGAAAAAACAAATCGTTGCCTATACTCCAAATATGATTCCATATCCTCGTTTATATAAAGGGGGAAGACTTCCAAAGAGCGCCTCATGGCAAATTGGAAAAATCGATATCATTGGAGCGATTGAAAGAACGAGTAACCCCTATTTTTCTATCCTTGCAGGAGACTATTTAAAGACGCCTGAAGATCTCAATACCGCTGCTTCCCTATTTGGTTACGGAGAAAAAACTGGCATCGAATTACCAGGAGAAGCCAAAGGAAATCTTCCTAGAGATTTAAAAACAAATCGAACAGGCCTTTACTCTTACGCAATGGGTCAACATACTTTACTCAACACTCCCCTGCAATCCTCGCTCATGCTTGCAACTCTTGCTAATGGAGGACATCTTTTACGCCCAAAAATCGTGCATCATATCGATGATGAAAAATCCAATGATGATCCAATCATTAAGCACTCTGTTTGGTTACCTACGAATATTCGAAACACTATTTTTGAAGGGATGGATCGATGCGTGTGGGGAAGTAAAGGATCTGCCAGATCATCAGTCATCAGGTCTCTTCTTTCAAATCCTTTATTGATGCATGACTACCATCAGCTCCAACATCAAATGATTGGAAAAACAAGCACCACTCAGGTCGTTTTTAATCCCTCTCGATGTCCCTCAAGCATCCCACAGGTTTATAATCATATTTGGTTTGGCGCGATTGCTTTTCAAGGAGACGCAACAATGCCTTCAAAAATTCTTTGGGAATCGCCAGAACTCGTTGTCGTCGTAATGCTGCGTTTTGGTGGAGGCGGAAAAGATGCGGCTCCTATAGCCGCTCAAATGATTCACAAATGGAGAGAAATTCGCTCTAAAAATGAAGAGCCGACGAAGATAATACCTGATCGAAATAGCTAATTGTGGCCTTAAGACCCTCTTCTAAAGTTGTTTTAGGTTGCCAATCCAAAAGAGTTTTGGCTTGCGTAATATCTGGACATCTTTGTTTTGGATCATCAGACGGCAGGGCTTTATGAATAATCGGGGAGCTCGATCCTGTGAGGCGTAATATTTCCCGAGCTAAATCAAGAACGCGATATTCTGCTGGATTTCCAATATTAATCGGTCCTGCAATGGATTCTGGCGCGTTCATGAATCGAATCACGACATCAATTAAATCGTCGACATAGCAAAAAGAACGCGTTTGCATCCCATTTCCGTAGATTGTTAGCGGTTGATTTCTCAGAGCTTGAACAATAAAGTTTGAAACCACGCGGCCATCATTTGGGTGCATTCGGGGTCCATACGTATTAAAAATACGAGCTAATTTGATGGGTACCAAATGGGTTCTTTTGTAATCAAAGAAAAGAGTTTCTGCGCATCTTTTGCCTTCATCGTAACAGGATCGAAACCCGATAGGATTGACATTTCCCCAATAGCTTTCTTTTTGCGGATGGAAATGAGGATCTCCATAAACTTCACTTGTGGATGCTTGAAAGATTTTACATTGTAATCGCTTTGCAAGATCAAGTAAATTCATGGCTCCTATCACGCTTGTTTTAATCGTCTGAATCGGATCTGCTTGATAATGACGAGGAGATGCAGGACATGCGAAGTTATAAATTTCATCGATCTCAAAAGACATTGGAAGACAAATATCATGGCGCAAAACCTCAAAATAAGGATTGTCCATAAGATGGAGAATATTTTCCCGGGTTCCTGTATAAAAATTATCTACACAGAGAACTTCATTGCCAGAATGCAGAAGCTCTTCGCAAAGGTGAGAGCCTAAAAATCCAGCTCCCCCGGTAACTAAGATTCTTTTTTTTCTTTGGTCTTTCATACAAAAGAATTCATATGCGCTTTGGCGCGTTTAAAAACCGATTTTTGAGCTTGTTTAGGTATATTAATCGGTTTTGTTTTCTCTTGCAATTACATTATGGATGAGCGTATACGAACTTGCGAATTCACCGTCGAAAAGCGAATGCTAGAAAAAAAACCATGCAAAATAAGAATACAGAACTTTAATATGGAAGACATGAAACGAATTTTAATCACAGGCGCAGCAGGATTTATTGGATTTCATCTTGCGATGCATCTCAAAGCCCGAGGCGATTTTGTAGTTGGCGTTGATAATTTTAATAACTACTACGATCCCCACCTAAAAAAAGATCGAGCAGCATTTCTTCAAAAAATAGGAGTCGAAGTTCTTCATTCAGATATTTGCGAAAAGAATTTCTTAAAACTTGTGATGTTGCGCTACGGAATTACACATGTTGCACACTTAGCAGCTCAAGCAGGAGTCCGACACTCTTTAACAGAACCCGATGATTACGTCTCTTCAAACCTAGAAGGATTTGTTTCTGTATTAGAAGCCTGTCGCTATTTTCCTCACCTAAAACTCATTTACGCCTCTTCTTCTTCAGTCTATGGCTTAAATCAGAAAATTCCTTTCCGAGAAGATGACAAAACGGATCTTCCTACGAATTTGTATGGAGCCACTAAAAAGGCAAACGAACTTCTTGCCCATTCCTATCACCATCTCTATGGCTTGCATGTCACAGCGCTCCGTTATTTTACAGTCTACGGGCCTTGGGGAAGGCCAGATATGGCTTATTATCGTTTCACAAAACAGATTTGTGAAGGAGAGTCAATTCAAGTTTTCAATCATGGACTGATGCGTCGAGATTTTACGTATATAGATGATATTATCGATGGAACTGCTGCCGCTATCGACCTCGGCGCGCCCTATGAGATCTTTAATCTAGGAAATCATAGACCCATTAACTTGCTCTATCTCATCGAGCTCCTTGAAAACGCACTTGGGAAAAAAGCGATTAAGGATATGTTCCCTATGCAACCAGGCGAAGTGACAGAGACTTATGCGGATATAGAAAAAAGCTCGAGTCGATTAAACTTTAAACCCTCTGTTCCTTTAGAAGAGGGAATATTGCGCTTTATTGAATGGTTTAAATCGTATCATTCAATGCCTATGCTCCACCATAGCACCGGATAGTTCAGGATAAGCTTTTTTTACAGATGCTCGTCTTTGACAACACGCGTTAACAGAGCTTTGACAGCGACTTTTGGATCAAGGCCCTTAAAGATAATTGCATAGGTTGCTTCAGTCACAGGAATTGGGATGTGGTATTTTTTCCCAAGCTCTAAAGCTGAAACGCAGGTGTAAATTCCTTCGACAGCCATCCCAATTCTTTCACGCGCATGCTCCGGCGTATTCCCTTCGGCAATATATCTACCGAAACGATAATTGCGGCTTAAAGTGGACATACACGTTACGCACAGATCCCCCATGCCAGAAAGCCCATTGAGCGTTTCAGGCTTTGCGTTTTTAACAACACAAAGCTTACGCATTTCATGAAGTCCGCGTGTCATTAACGCAGCTTTTGCATTCGCGCTATCAGTGATTCCATCGGAAATTCCACACGCGACTGCAATAATATTTTTCATTGCTGCACCAAAGCAAACACCATGAATATCGTCATTTGGATAAATGCGGAATGTAGGCGTTGTGAAGAGTTCACAAATAAGTTTTGTCACTTTTGGATCGTAGGCAGAGCAAACAACCGAAGTTGGTTTATTTTCAATGACCTCTTCTGCATGACTAGGTCCGCTCAGTACACCGATCAATGGACAATTGGGAATTTTCATGACATCTGATATGACTTCAGGCAAAAGAAAACCTGTCCCTTGTTCTATCCCTTTGGATGTCAAAATGATCGGAACGTTCACTAGACCTACTGTTTCAAAAACAGAGCGAATCCCAGACGATGTGACGCTTTCTACGATGACCTCAGCCCCCACTAATGTTTTCTTTAAATCACTTGTAAATTCAACACTCTCCGGCATCGAAAAGCCCGGAAGCTTTGGATGAACGCGCGATTTTTGCAACAGATCTGCAAAAGACTTTTCCCTTGTCCAAACAACGATTTTATGTCCGTTTCCGGCAAGGATGGCAGCGAGTGCAAAACCCCAAGTTCCAGCACCTAAGTAGGCTATTTTCATAAGCTGATTTTACCCGATTTTAGACATTCCCGCCAAATGATTCATTTGTAGTAGAGTCTCTTCGATTCTTTTTTGCGCGTCTATGTTTTTTAAAGGGGCATAACATGATTTTCTCGAAAAACAAACAGCAGACGTTCGCGCAAAAGGGAGCACATCGAAAATGAATTTCTCCCCTTTCCATCCCCATTTTTTTGTACCTGGGAGTTTTTTTCTGACCCAATGAATTGGAAGCACAATGTCTTTCATTTTCTCAAAAAAAGAGAGGGAAATTGCCATCATTCCTGTATTGGAGTAAACATACTCCTCTTTAGGATCAAGATCCATGTATTCTACAATTTCGATTTTCCCTTCTCTTTCGACGATTGCGCCCATGGATTCGAGCGGAGATTCTCGCTTCACGCACTTTAAGGTCACATCACTTCCGCGAGCATGTCCAATTAACAGAGGGTCAGCCACATTTGCTAGAGGATTTTCCACCGGGACAATCGTGATTAAATCGATGCCTTTTTGTTGAAAAAGTTCAAGTAGGCCAGAGTTTGCAAAACTTGCAAATACTGAGCCATTTCCAGAGGGAACTTGAACAGAGGTCTCTTTCTTTCTCTCATCAAGAAAAGATGCCATCTCCTGCTGAAAAAAATAGATTTCTCGCTCAAAATTGTGATTTTTTGCAAAAAATTCCACAGTCGCTTCGTGATTGATTGGAGATGTCATGACGGCGATTGGAAAATGCTCTTTAGGAGCCTTTTCGCAAATCCACTCAAAAAGACTTTTCCCTAAGATTTGAAAAGTCCCTTTAGGCCCGAAGTGACCTAAACGCGAGCCTTGACCACCCGCTAAAATAATCGTTCCAACGCCTTTCAATGAGCCGGTGATTCTTGCTTCGGGACACTCACGAAGTGGTTTGGGAGGAAATAAAGCATTCATCATTTGATCAACTGTAACCGTCGATAAGTCTCGAAGAGCTCCAATCAGAGGCGTATGTTTGCACTGAGGGTTTGGAGAGGCGACGGCTTGTTTTAAAATCCCATGATCTGGATCGCCCCACAGACTGATCACATGGATTGGAAACGAGATATCCAAATAATAGACCATTGAAAGAATGCCAGAATCGGGCAAAATCATTTGCGAGCATTTATGTCGAACGATCGAAAGCAGTTCGAAGAGTGATGTTTTCCCACGCAAATCAATCAAGTTTTGATGATTAAATGTCGTTTTTTCAACACCTCCGAGCAGCAAAATTTTTACATGGGGAAAAGCAACGAGTCGAGAAAAGAGTTGTTCCCAGTGAGAAAGAGGCCAATTACGCCAAAGTCCATAACTTGTTTCAACGACACATTGGACGCCGATATAGATATAGCCGTCTGGCAAATCAAATTTCCTCCATAGCTCTTCCTCTTTCCATTGCAGTTTTGGAACCACTTTTCCTCTTTGCCATCGGACCCATTCTGTTGGATTCGGCCGAGGAATCAGCAAATCATAAGACTTTGGATCCTTGCCCATTTTTTTGAGACTTGAAGACAGGTCCCAACACATGCCTCTTTGTAAATCTGGATCGATTAAAACATTGATCCCTTTCAAAAGAGAAAAACCGTCTTTTAAATTCGCACGCGTTACAAATGTAATTTCCGCATCCGGTATGAACTCTCGAATGCGTTGAATCATTGCATAGAGACCTAATGCAATATCGCCAAGTCCTCGATTCCAACCGAGACACACTTTTTTTCCGCCTTTTTTTGCACATTTTTTTAAATTTGCATCAAAAGAATTGGGCAAAAGAAGGCGACGAATCGATCTAAACATACAAGATGTCTCTGACTCGTTGCGCAACTTCATTCACGCTAATTTGCGTCATGCATCGCAGATCTATCGGACATTCTCGTTTTAAGCATGGCGAACAACGCACTTTTTTATGAATGACTGCCTTGTTTTGTCCGTAAGGTCCGGTCACCGTAACATCCGTTGATCCAAACAGTGCGACAAGAGGTGTATTGAGTGCAGTCGCAATATGCATTGGACCGCTATCGTTGGTTACGACAACATCACAGTCTCGAATCAGACATATTAATTCTCGAAGACTTGTGCAACCCGCTAAATTGATGACTCTTTGGGGCAAATCCTGACAGATTTTTTTCACTAGATCCATTTGACTTGAGTCTCCAAAAAAAACAACAAACACATCGTCTTTAATCAGGTCCATTGCAAGTGAGCGAAAACGGTCGACAGGCCAGCATTTTGCTGAGCCATAAGAGGCTCCAGGATTGATCCCAACAAGTTTTTTCCCAAAATGATACCCTCTTTGATAGAGTAATTCTTTAGAGATCGCCACCTCTTTTTCCGTCACAAAAAGGCGAGGAGGCGTCGTAGAATGCTTGATCCCAAGAGGATGTAATAGTTCTTTGTATCGATCTACTTGGTGCATTTTTCTTGTGGGACACTGAATCGGATCTGTCAGTAATAAATTCCGTGGGAAAAAGGAGTATCCAATGCGTCTTTTGACATTCCCCTGCCAAAACAACCAAGCCGAAGAAAGAGAATTCGTTAAAAGAAGACCTAAATCAAACTTACCTGCTTGAATCTTTGCAATGATATTTCTTCGTTCCACACGCTTTGAGAATTGATTGTTGAGCTGATGAAAGCAATACAGTTCATCAATTGATGTATCCATACTCAAAAGTTCGCAGATCGGATAACGACACATCGCTGTAATCGATGCTTTCGGGAAAGCTTTTCGTAAATCTGTTAAAATGGGAGTAGCCATGACCACATCTCCAACCCAATTCGGCATTCTTACAATTATGCTTTCCATTGACAAATCCGTTAAATATAAACAGAATAATCGAATATGGACAAAAAAGAAATCATTCTTGGAATTGACCCTGGAACTCGAATCACTGGATATGGGATTATTGTCGTAGGCCATCCAATGATTGCTTTGGATTTTGGCTGCATTCGCCCCCCTGCTCATCTTCCTTTAGAACAACGTTACAAAATCATTTTCGAAAGTGTCGAAGCCCTGATTCACCAATATTCCCCCACATTAGTTGCCGTTGAATCCCAATTCGTGTTGAAAAATGCACAAAGCGCAATTAAACTAGGAATGGCAAAAGGAATGGTCATACTTGCAGCTGCGCGAAAAAACATCCCAGTCAAAGAATTTGCCCCAAAAAAAGCAAAACAAGCAATTGTCGGAACAGGAAACGCAAGTAAATTTCAAGTGCAGAAAATGATTCAAATATTGCTTCAATTACCCACTCTCCCGCAACCCCAAGACGCATCTGATGCATTAGCACTCGCCATTTGCGCCTCCCACCAAAGGACATCTATATGTACGATTCGATGAAAGGTATTTTAAAAGAAAAAGAACCTTTAAAAGCAGTGATTGAAGTCAATGGCATTGGATATCGGCTGACAATTCCCCTGAACACTTTTACGCAATTGCCCAGTCTTGAATCTTCTGTTTTTCTCTATCTTTCACAAGTCATTCGTGAAGACTCAAACACACTCTACGCCTTTTTAGAAAAACAAGAACGCGATTTATTCGAAGTCTTAATCACACTTTCTGGCATCGGCCCCAAAACTGCCGTTGGCATCATCGGTCACATGGACATGAACACTTTTCATCATGCAATTCTTGCTGCTGATACGCGTATATTAAGTAAACTTCCTGGCATTGGCAAAAAAACCGCTGAGAGACTTGTGTTAGAAATGCGCGATAAAATCAAAGACAAAAAAGATCCCAAAGCCTCCATCCGATTCTCGGTCGGCGATACGCTTTTGAACGATGCGATCAACGCCCTCATGAATTTGGGTTATGGACCAATGGACGCACAAAAAGCGGTAAAAACAGCAAGAGACGATGCGTTAGAGGAAAAAGACCTCGGCAAACTCATCACCCTTGCTCTAAAAAAGATTTAACCATTTTTAGTCATCTTATGTGATAAAATTGTTCGCATGAACGACGATACAATAGCCGCCATTGCAACTCCCAGCGGAGAAGGGGCCATTTCGATGATCCGCATCTCTGGACGCGATGCTTTTCCGATTGCTCAAAAAATTTTTAGCGGCCAAATACACAAATACGCATCTCACAGCGCACACTATGGAAAAATTCTTGATCGAGCCGGAAATGTACTCGACTCCGTTCTGCTCTTAATTATGCACTCTCCGCGGTCATATACCGGAGAAGATTCTATAGAAATTTGTTGTCACGGAGGAAGTCTCATTACTCGTAAAGTTCTGCAAAGAGTTTACGAAGCTGGCTGTAGACCTGCAAATCCAGGAGAATTTTCACTCCGCGCCTATCTCAATGGGAAACTCGATCTTGCGCAGGCAGAAGCAGTCCAACAATTGATTCATGCAAAAAATGAACTCGCGCTAAAAGCTGCGGAACATCAACTTGAAGGCGCACTTTCCACTCGAATCAGTCAATTTCAAAAGGATCTTACGACCACTGCTGCCATCCTAGAGGCATCTGTTGACTTTCCTGAAGAAGGTCTCGAATTTGCGACCATCGATGAGCTCTGCTCTTCTCTTGAAGAAATTTGCAAACGGATGGAGCAACTTCGCAACACCTTCGATCATGGCAAAATTCTTCATCATGGGATTTCGCTTTGCCTCCTGGGTTCCCCAAACGTCGGGAAATCTTCATTGATGAACGCATTACTTGGGAAAGAAAGGGCAATTGTCACAGATATTGCCGGCACCACACGCGATCTTCTGGAAGAAGACCTTCGTCTTGGATCACTCCATTTTCGTCTCATCGATACAGCAGGCATTCGAACAACGAATGAAGTCGTTGAGCAAGAAGGCATTCGCAGATCACAAAAAACAATGAAAGATGCAGATCTTGTATTGCTTCTTCTCGATGCAAGTCAACCACTGACTGAAAATGACTATGAATTGATTCGGACAGTGCCGAGTGAAAAAACAATTCTTGTTTGGAATAAAACAGATCTTCAAAAACCGACTTCTGCAGTCTCGTGGCACGCGTCTGTTGAAATTTCTGCAAAAGAAAGACAAGGCCTCGAAAAGTTACAAAATGCCATTGAAAACTTGATCTGGGAAAAAGGACATCCGTCTAAAGAAGAGGTGACGATCACTCAGTTGCGTCATTATACAGCCCTTCAAAATGCAATCGACTATTGTCAGGCTGTGATCCATGGTTTGAAACAGGGCGTATCCCCTGAATTCACATCTTCTGATCTCCGCTTTTGCTTAAATGAACTCGGAACCATCATCGGAACGAATGTGACAGAAGACATTCTCTCCGCAATTTTCAGCAAATTCTGCCTTGGGAAATAATTCATTAATTATGAAAGCAAAACAAATTGCCAAAATCCTCGATCAATACTTTCCAAACCCTAAAATTCCTCTCGATTCAAAAGACCCTTTCACCCTTTTAATTGCAGTTCTTTTGTCTGCACAATGCACAGATAAACGAGTCAATCAGATCACTCCGCTCCTATTTAACAGAGCCGATACGCCTCAGAAAATGATTCGACTCTCGCCAAAGGAAATCGAAGAGATCATTCGACCCTGTGGGCTTGCCAAAACAAAATCTAACGCGATTTGGCAACTTTCTTGCGATTTGATTGAAAAGCATCATTCTTCCGTTCCAAATACGATGGAAAAGCTCATTGAATTGCCCGGAGTGGGGCGTAAAACCGCATCTGTTGTACTGATTCACGCTTTTGATATTCCAGCGTTTCCTGTCGACACACATATTCATCGTTGTGCGGCGCGTTGGGGTTTATCTTCTGGAAAATCTGTGAAACAAACAGAAGCAGACTTGAAAAAACTGTTCCCTGAAAAATCCTGGAAAAAATTGCATTTGCAAATGATTCTTTTTGCTAGGCAATATTGTCCTGCAAGAGGACACAACCCGAAGTTGTGTCCTATCTGTTCCCAATTAGAACGAGTATCTAAAGTTCAAAGAAAACCCACCAAATAGGTACGTATTTTTTGGCATCCCAAGAACAATCCCCAATGCTTTTGCTGTTGTTTTACCATCTTGCCAATATTCGAAAAATGGTTTTAGAATAAGTGAGCAACGATTTTCACAGCACAACACGTAAGTCAGTGGAAGCTCAACAAACACGTTTGCCAATGTATATTCCGTCATCCAGCGAGCGCCATCTAACGGATCGATCCTCACAGTCGGATATGCTTGCGGTCTCCACTGGAAATTCAGTCCAAGATACCAATCTTGAGAAAAGTTCCAATTTGACACGAACCCTACTGGAACATACAGTGTATTATAGAACAAAGCCACACTACTTCCGCCTGTAGAGAGATCATGGCTAATATGTCTATAACCTAAACCCGTAAAGACTGAAACTAACCAATCTCCGCAACAATCTCCGAATGTATACCCCAATCTTGCTTGAGTATCGATATCAAATAAATCGCGCTTTACAGAGTCTTCAACGGTTCCCTGTCTCCAAGCAAAAGTCACTCCCTGATAAATACTCTTCACGCTCTGATATTCGAAGAGCGCCTGAATTCCTCCCATATTGCCACTCAAATGATCGCGATCTTCGGGCTTCAAGTATGCATAGGTATAACTTCCCCCGATTTCAACATGATATTTCGGAAAACAGGGAAGACAACAATCTGTTTCGCAATAAACCTGTCCCGTCTCATCTCTTGGAGGATTTGAGCGATTATATCGTGCTGTTTCGGAAGAAGCGTTGCTCCTTAATTCAACAAGATTGCATCTTTCTGTATCTTGCGCATAAGACGCAATTCCCATCACCACAAAATAAAGAAAAAAAATTCGTTTCCACATATCTACCAACCTACAGTTATTAGAGGGAATTGCAAAACTCGCTTTGTGCGCAAAATGTAATGATTGTTTTCATTTGCAATTCCCTCATTAGACTCATTCTTATATTTTTTTACGAAAAAAGTCTAAAAAAATATCAAAAAAATTCTTTTCTGGAAAATTGTCGTTCAAATTGTGTATATTCTTTTTTTTAAAAATGGAGTATCCAGTGATGCGTGCACTCTTTTCAATCCTAGTCCTTTGCCTTACGACATGCTTTGGCGCCCCTGATTATCTGACTGTCAATCTCCTCAATCAGAGTGGATACACGGATGATCAGGTATATATCGTCATTACTGCAAGAGATGAAGCAGGGAACCTACAATGGGGACAGATCGATACAGGAACTGGAATTGTGACTGGGGTGAACGCAACGGGAAATAGCAAAACCTACAGTGTATCATTACATAATCTTCATAGTCTTCAAATTCCTAAACTTTTTTCGGGACTTATTTGGTTTTCGATTAACAATAAGTTAGATTTCGATGCAGGAACACAACCAAATCCATTAAGCTCTGGAGATCCTAATTATCTCACTAATTATGACATTATCGAGTTTACTTTTAACCCCGATCATCCGACATCAGATCAAGCTGTCCAAGCAGATGCAACTGCAGTCTCCTTTTTCTCCATTCCATTGCATATTTCTCTCAGTAATGCCCACAGCTTAAGCAAAGAAACAGGTCTGACTCAATCGAGAAGCGAGATCATGTCTCGTGCAGCCTCTGTATTCAGTTCGGCATCGTCGCCTGAAAACGTTCAATGGAATAAACTATTTTTGCGCAATAATGGGAATATTCTTCGCCTGATGTCTCCAGGCAAATCCATGTCATTCCCCTCTTTTGATCCTAACTATTTAGATAATGAACCTGCCTATGACTACAGTTACATCTCAAACATTTGGACAGGAGCGAACGCGTTTTATCGACAACACGCAACGTTGAACATCGCGGCAAAGCTACCTCTCGCTCCGATTACATATAATTACACAGGACAAGTCCAACCTGACAATACATTCCTTTTTACCTCATCAAATGGAGGACCTCAAATCATCTTTCTAGCACCTGTAACAGGGCCTGTTCAAACTGAGACCACCACGTATCGAATTTTCTCATCATTGAGTTTATCAGGATCAAGACCTGTCGCTGGATCAGCAGAAGATGTCGTTACGAGATTATTCGAAGGAGCCATTATCACAGGCCTTCTTCCTCTCCCTCCAGGCCAAACTTTATCCCTCGATTACCTCCAGTCAAATCAAAGCAATTACTACCAAAACAACCCATTTTTGAGACATGGAAACGGAAAATCAATCCTGAATCCTTCATTTACATCTGATGATTTGCTCACCTTTTACGCTGACTTTATCTGCCAACAGAAAGATGTCCTTTCCACAGTTGCACTCACCCCCTCATGCGCATTATCTAGCAGTGGATCGAATACTTCTTCCTCTTCGAGGCTAATTGGAGGACCATGGTACGATCTTTATTCCAAAGCTCTCCATTCATTAGGCTATATTTATACGACTGGTTATGACGATAGTCTCTGGCCACAGGTGTTGGTGAGTGGGCCATATGACAAGGATGTGCCTCTAATCATCACTATAGGATCTGTGAATTAGTAAGATCAGCGGGTTAGTAGATCGCGTCTTCGCGGAAGCGATAGCCCACCCCACGAACGGTTTCAATCCAGTCGAAGGTGGGTCCGAGCTTTTTGCGTAGTGATGCGATATGTACGTCAATATTTCGATCGACAATCCCACCGATTTCATCGCTAATGTCAGTGAGGAGTTGATTGCGCGTCAGAACTCTGCCTCGATGTGAAACTAATTTTCGAAGAATCCCGAATTCAGAGAGCGTTAATGGATAGCTCTTATCTTTCAAACGCAAAAGGTATCGTTCAATATCAAGAGTAAAATCACCAAATTTAACCATCATTTTTGGTGTTTCTGTTTCTCTACATCTTCGAAGAACTGCTTTCACCCTTGAAAAAAGCACTTTGGGTGAGAAAGGTTTTGGGACGTAATCATCCGCACCGAGTTCTAAACCCAAAACAACATCGATCTCTTCCCCTCGGGCTGAGAGAATAATCACAGGGATGTTTTTGGTTTCAGGATTGGATTTGATTTTCCGACAAACATCTAATCCATTTTCTCCTGGAAGCATCACATCAAGAATAACCAAATCAGGCTTATCTCTCACAACAGCTGCATAGCCATTGATTCCATCGCCAAAAAGTTGAATTTTATAGCCGGACATCTCTGCTTGCATTTTGACAAGAGATGCAATGTCTTCCTCATCTTCGATCATGATGATTTGTGCATTTAATGACATAAGCTATTCTTTATACTCTGACAAACTGTTCTCTTCAATAAGATTCACAAGCGTCGATCGTACAGGATGCCCTAAAATGCGACTTGCCTTCTCTGAAAAGTTCGTTTCTGTCGCAAAAAATTGATATTGTGGTGAGCCTGACGCATTGAGCAGATTTTCTTTGCTCAAGAATGCTTTCACTTCCCGCACTGTATTTTCTGCAGAATCAAGGATTGGAATATCGATCGCTTGTTGAAAAATGGGTTTAATTAAAGGATAGTGCGTGCAGGCAAGTAAGATCGCATCAACACTCGGAATTGGTTTTAAATATTCCTGAACAACTTTTTCAATTTCTCTATCTTGGGATTCGATCATAGGAGCGAGTTTTGGACATGGAACTGAATAGACTTCTATCTGTGGATATAATAAGCGAATATTTTTTTCATACACCCCTGACTGAATTGTCCTTTCAGTTCCTAAAATTGCCACTTTCTTACAGGCGGGGATCTCTCCGATCGCTTGAATCCCACCTTGAATCACATTGATAATTGGAATCGAAAAATGTTCTGAAAAAACACTGCTCACTGTATGGCAAGCAAAGATGATCAACTTCACATGTTGTTTCTGAAAAAAACCCAGTGCTTCATTAGTAAATTGTGCAATGCTTGCACGATCACGACTTCCATATGGCATGCGTAAATTATCGGCAAGATAGAGGATGTTTTCGCAAGGAAGCGCCTCTTTCAAAGCCTTGACTACAGTAAGCCCACCAATTCCTGAATCGAAAATTGCAATCGGTTGTTTATGGGACATTGAGTTCTTGATCAACTACAATGAGATCATTTTGCAGATGATTGATCAGCTTAAGGGTCGAAACATCTGTTTTATGCGTTTTTGCGATTTTTTCTAACGAATCGCCAGGACGCACTTTGTAGACCTTCGTCGATTTGATCAGTCCATCTTTGAGCTTTGCAATTGTATCCAGTTTTCGGCCTTGCTGAAGGATCTCTGTTTCCAGTTCCATCATCCGATTTTTAAATTGAGATAAAGCAATGCCTGTTTCTTTTGCGTGCGTCGAGAGACTCTCTACATTTTCTTTAGCGGTTTCTTGTTTTTTTTCAAAAGCTGTCCACTTCCGATCAATCAGCTGTAATTGATGTGCAATTTGATCAATGCGCGTTTGCTGTTTTTCAATATCTTGTTGCTTCAATGACGCCAAAGCATTTTCAAAACATTTGATTCTTCCATCCAGAATTTGAATTTCTGTCGCAAAGCAATTTGTATCATGCCGCAAGTCATCCAAATTCGTTTGTACTTCATGCAAAGTGAGCTCCCATTGATATTTTTCATCGTGGGGAGATGTCTTCAATGGAGAGCACCCAACTAAAAGAGCAGAGATAACACCAAATGCAAAAAATAAAGTCATAAATTTAACAAGAAAGCAGCGCAAATTTTTTTGTCTAGAGCGAGCGACCATTGCCTTAGGCCAAGGCGCGAGTGAAGACAAAAAATTTGCGGCTTCGCTGACGCAGTTAAAAATGAATAATTTCTTCATTGCTGACAAATCTTAAATTCCGATCTTCTATTTAGCTTCCATTGCTCAGAGGAATGGCCTAATGCAATGGGCCGTTCTTTTCCGTGAGAAACCGTGTAAATACGATTTTGATCCACCCCTTGCTTTACAAGAAATGAACGCACGAAATTGGCTCGACGCATTCCCAAGGCAACGTTATAGCTTGCTGAAGCACGCTCATCTGTATGACCTTCAACGACTAAATACGTTTTTGGATTCTTTTTTAAATAAGCCGCAATATCCATGAGGGATTGCAGTTCATTTCTTTCACGCACGGTGTGATCATCTGTTTCAAAATGAACGGGGCGAAAAACAGCTGCTAAACTATCTGTTGGGAGATAGAAATCGGAAAGCGATGGGACCCCTTTTTGACCTGGGATTCCTTTTGGTTGTGCAATGGGTTGATCCGAAGCCATGGATCTGCGTAGATCCCCATCTTTTAACGGAATAAATTCCTCATCGTATGGGCCGATGAATTCCTCATCAGAAGTCAGCATTCTCGATTCGTAATCTTTTCCCCACATTGCATCCATACCGCGGCCCATATAGCGGCCTGCAGTTTTCATATCTTCCCAAGTTTCAGAACTATTGCGCACGCAACTTGTTGCGAAAACGACAAGCATCACGCAAAATAAGCGAAATATAAACATATAAACCCCATAAGCAAAAAAATCTCACTTCAGAGTACCGAAAGCTCTATTTCTTGAGAAGAGTCGAAGTAATACTCAATCCCTTTACATTGTAGACCAGGCAGCAAAACGTCCATTGCAAAGGCGCATCGGTTCTTTATGAAAAATATGGATACGGTAAATTTCGCAAGATTCTTCACTTTCAGTGTTGTAAATTAAATGCAAACTATCTGGCGCCCAAGATGGATTTTCTTTATTCTCCGGACCTGTTGTTACGGGAATTTCAACTTCCGACTCTACATCAAGCATCCAAATTTGACGCACTCCATCCACCTTCGCACTATAAGCGATTTTCTTTCCATCTGGTGACCACGCAGGCGATGTATTTTCTCGATTTGCTTTTGTTAACAGTTTTGGATTTGCTCTTTTTGTCTCTTTCGGATCTAAAACATCCATTAAATACACTCGAGGAACGCCATCTTTATCAGACACAAAAGAAATCTGTTTGCCATCTGGGCTGAAAGTAGGAGATGCTTGAGTCGCTCTTGGAGAGGAAAATAATTGACGCGGTTTTCCAATCATTTTTCCTCTGCTATCCAAATTTTGAACAAACAAGTCAGGTCTTCCTGCGGTATCCGAAATAAATGCAATTTGATCCCCTTTTCGATTCAACGCAGGCAATGCTTGACTTCCTCGCAGCTGAATCATACTTTCGCCTGTTCGCTGATTCAAAGAAGAGCGATATATTTTTGATTGTCCCTCTTGAAAAGTCACATAATAAAAATCTGCACTTCGCGGGAAAAAATTAGGTGTAATACAATACCCTTCATTTTCAATGACCTTGCGCACATTGGCCCCATCTGCATCGCAAACCCAAATCTCTGAATTCCAATGATCTCCGTCTTTTATTCGCATTGAATAGATGAGCTGGGAAGAAGCAATTCCTGGAACTCCGAAAATATCTTTTTGAATGTGATCGGCAATCTTATGCATCTCCTTGCGATCGAGATCAATTTTTCCAGATAACGCAAATTCGGGATATTTTTTTGAAGACCCTTTTGCGATATCAAAAACAATCAACTGACAACGATTCTCTCGCACTTGAGCTGCAACGACATAGGGAATTTTCTCTTTTTTCCAGACATTTTTGTCAAAACCTTGACGGATATCTGGAAAATGAAGCGATTCTTCTAATTGTTGCTTTGTGGGCAAAACAGTTGTAAGCCCATTTGAATTCAAATCTTTTTCTAAGACTCCTCGTAATTCATCAAAAAAACGCCAATCGATTTCTTGAGGAACATAAATCTTGGATAAATAGATCGGTGTCTTGGCAATACGAGTCGGAAGAGAAACTTCTAAAGTTTCAGCGAACAATAGAGTTTTTAAAAGTAATAGTAAATATAGCTGTTTCATTCATTGAGCCATTAAAACATGGAAGAACAAGTTCAGGCAATCGCTTTTTTAGAAATTCTGCATTTTTTTTGCTCTTTTCTTCTAGAATTTCGAAGTGAACTAAATGACCGTTACGATCAATTTCTAAATCGACTTTCACCTCACCAAATTCAGGTAAATCCAAACAGCCTTGCAAGTATGCAATTAAGATTTGCCCATAATTTTCTTCTGTTTTTTCCTCCACTTTAGGCGCTGGCAAATCGTCAGATTTTATTTTGATCACAGGAACTGGTAAATCAACCGATTTTACTTTGACAACCGGTTGCTGTAGCTCATTTGTTTTCACAATTGGCTCTGAAGTCTGTTTAGTCTTCACAATCGCTTTTGCCTCTTCTTTCGGTTTTGGAGCAGGCGTTTTTACAGGAACGGGTTTAGGCTTCGCAGGAACTGCTTTAGGTTTTACCGCATTTTGTTTTGGCTTTTCTGCTGTAACAATGGTTTTTTGAGGGATTGTTCGCACAACAATTTTTGTTTTTGGTTTTTCTTTCCAAAAAAAATGGTGCAGACAAAGTGTCAAAATCAATGCAAAATGGATTCCAAAAACAATTCGTAAAGTCCTTTTTATCACTTGAGAATTACATCCAATTGTTGGAATCCACACTCTTCGAGCATATTTTTGATATCTTGATATGCTCCAAAATGGCAATTTTTATCTGCCATCAATTGGGGGCTCTGATCTGGAAATCTCTGATGCTCTGCACGTAGAATGCTTTCTAATTGCTGTAGGCCAACCTGTTTTCCACGAAACCAAATAGAGTTATCTGCTCTTAAAGTCACAGACATGACCGATTGAGCGGGCTGATTTTTATTCGATATGCCAGCCGTTGCAAGCTCTACATGATCGACATTGAGCATCGGCGCAAGCACCATGAAGGTAATTAAGAGAACAAATACAACATCAAGTAGAGGCGTTAATTGTACGTGGGTTTCATCATCGCCTTCCTCAATGAACACTTTCTTTCGCATGCTCACCTCGTGCGTAATGAATCTCAATTGAGGAGATCAGTAGTTGCGTAAACTCGTCCATCTCTACAGCGTAAGAACGGACAGCATTCTTAAAATAGTTATTTCCTACAAGTGCCGGTATTGCAACTAAAAGACCAATCACTGTTGTTGCTAAAGCAAGCGACAATCCAGCAAGCAATCCCTCATTGCCAGCTCGCGACTGCATTTGAGAGAAAGAAATCAAAATCCCCCATACTGTCCCAAGAAGCCCAATAAAGGGTCCTAAATTAGCAATCGTTGGCAAAATATAGAGATGTTTTTCTAAATTCCTCATTTGCTTACGAATTGCGACAAACATTTCAGACTCTAATAGTTCAATATCGGTCATCGAGAAAGAGGCGCCGATCATAAATAAATGATTGCGACTAATAATCGCTAATGCCTTGGCCTTAAATGACTTATAAATCTCAAATAAAGGATGAGGCACTTCCAAAAGCACCCCCTTCACGGGACGATTAAATTGCAAACTCAACGGATCATCATGCGAAAATTGCGAAAGCAAATCTCTCGATAATCTTTTCACATGAAAAAAAACCCAGCCTTTATGAATCAGAATTGTCCAAGTGATCCCTGATAAAACAAACAATAACCAAAAGATCCCCTTACCCAACCAATCGGTGTGTAAGTAAGCGTTTACAAATGGATTTCCTGCAGCAAACATATCCGTAAAATTGCCATAACTGATATTATATTTCTATGTTTTTCGACTCTCACGCTCACTTAACTTCATTCGATGTAATCCCTCATCTCGAAGGGATTCTTTTCAGAGCAAAAAACGTCAAGCATATCCTCAACATTTGTACAGACAAAACATCACTTGAGCAAGGAATCGCTCTTTCTAAAAAGAATCCTCATATTTTCAATGCAGGTGCCACGACTCCTCATGACGTTGACACTGAAGGCGAATTGTTTTTTCCCATCTTTGAAAAGGCCGCCAAAGAAAAAAAACTCGTTGCAATTGGCGAAACAGGTCTTGATTACTATAATTCGAATGCACCGATTTCACTTCAGAAAAAATATCTCTCCAAATATCTCTTCCTCGCAAGCGAAACGCAGCTACCCGTGATTTTTCATTGCAGAGAAGCCTTTAACGATCTTTTTTCCATCGTTGATCAAGAATACAACGGTCCTGCAATCCTTCATTGTTTTACCGGAAGCATACAAGAAGCAGAAGAAGTGCTGAAACGAGGTTGGTTTCTTTCGCTCAGCGGAATTGTTACTTTCAAAAAAAGTGAAGCTTTGCGCGAAGTTGCAAAAATGATTCCTTTAAATCAATTGCTCATAGAAACTGATACACCTTACCTTGCCCCACAGAGTCAAAGAGGTAAAATGAATGAGCCAAGTTTTATTGCAGAAACCGCTCAATGCATTGCAGACGTAAAGGGTATTTCTCTTGAAGATGTGGCAAGATCAACGTTTGAAAACGCTAGTAGCCTTTTTATGAAAAGGAGCGCAAAATTGCAATCAAAAGTTTAAATCACTGATTTTAAATGAGTTCGGCATAAAAACAACGCTTCGTTGATGAAGAGTCGAGATCAAACTTTTGTATGCAAAACTTTTTTCAGAGGAGAAACCTGTTCACAGGTGTGTGTAGACTACACTTTGTCGATGGGGTTGTACTTCGATCTCTTTTGGGTCCAATTTTTGTACTTTGAACCGCTTTACAATTGCACTTTTTAATCGATCGATTAATTCAGGTATGCTCCCCACATTCCGAAGCGTACAGAGAAAATCCACATGTCCCCGATCTTGCCGATACTTAGGCCTTTTGGAAGGAAGTTGAAGATAGGCCATATTTTCCTGATGATAATTCCAAAGAAATGAAGTGTGATGCAGCCATCGATCTTTTTGGATGTACTGCGCATTTCCTCCGCACTTTTTGTCCTGAATAATGTAGTCATTTTCTAACAGCGAAAATCCGGGAATATTCCAGGCATCTGCGTAAAGGTCAGCAGACCAACGCATAATCGATTCTGGAAATGGAGAAACGTCGAGTGCATTTTTAGAAAAAATAAAGGTGATAAAAAGAGTTTCTTCGTCGACGACAACGGTTCCTCCTCCGCTAAAGCGACGAATCACCGGAATTTGATCTTGTTGCACTAAAGGAACGTGCAATAATTTCTCTGCTTGACCTGAAATTCCCATCACAATGGCTTTTGGACTGCCATAATTGATCACACAGAAATTGCGCGTATCTGTTCGAAGCAGCGCCTCTTCGATCTGTAATTGCTCGAAAATCGGAACATTTTGTAGTTCAATCAGGTGAATCATTTTCTTAAAGAGATCATTAGGACTGAAATATCCGACGGGGTCACTCCAGGGATTCGAGAGGCTGCCCCTAAATTTTCAGGCGTGAAGCGTTGGAGTTTTTGTTTTGCTTCCGTGCGAAGTCCCATGATGTTTTGATACGCACAGTCTCTTGGAATTTTTACACTATCCAAGTTTTCTAATTTTGCGACCTCTTTTTGTTGTCTCTGAATATAACCTGCGAATTTCAGCTCCGTTTCAATCTGCGTATTGATCTCTTCGCCGCAATTCTTGACTTCTGAGAAATTCTCTAAGGCAGAGGAATACGTCCATTCAGGACGAGAAATAATCTGTGCGATGGAAGAACCATTTTTATACACTTTCGAAAGACGCTTGATTTCCTGCTCGATGGTTTCCCGTTTTAATACCACACGATCGTATTGCTTTTGAGTAATCGTTCCCCACTCAAAAGCCATCCATCGAAGGCGAAGATCTGCATTATCCTGTCTCAATAAAAGTCGATGTTCTGCACGACTGGTAAACATGCGATACGGTTCAGATAATTCAAATCGGATGAGATCATCAATCATGACACCGAGATAGGCATCACTTCTTTTTAAAATAAAGGGTGGTTTCCCAAGTGTTTGTGATGCAGCATTGATTCCTGCGATGATCCCTTGCCCTGCCGCTTCCTCATAACCTGTCGTTCCATTGACTTGTCCTGCTAAAAACAGACCTGAAACCAGTTTTGTTTCAAGTGTTGGATAGATTTGATCACTCATCACATAGTCATATTCGATCGCATAAGCAGGTCGCATCACCTCTGCATTTTCCAGCCCCACAACAGTTCGAATCATCGCAAGCTGCACATCAAAAGGAAGAGACGAAGAAATGCCATTCACATAAATTTCTTCTGTTGTCAGCCCTTCCGGCTCTAGAAAGATCTGATGACGATCCTTGTCCGCAAAACGGACGACCTTATCTTCGATCGACGGACAATAGCGCGGTCCAACTCCTTTAATCGTTCCTGAAAACATTGGAGAACGATGGAGATTTTTCTGAATGATTTCATGTGTCTTGGGAGTTGTATAAGTGATATGACAAGAAATTTGCGCGATTCTTTCTTCAGGTTCATCATAAGAGAATCGGACCCCCTCTTCGCCTGGCTGCTCTTCACATTTTGAAAAATCGATACTGCGCCGATTGATGCGAGGTGGCGTCCCCGTCTTTAACCGACCCAATCTGAAACCAAGGCTTTCTAAACAGGGCGAAAGGCCTGTTGCCGCTTTATCCCCCCCGCGACCACCAGAGAAATGCGTCTCTCCAATATGAAGAAGCCCCCTCATGAATGTACCAGAGGAGAGGACGACCGTTTTTGCCCGATACGCAATCCCTTCTAGAGTCACAACCCCCTGAATCTTCCCATCTTTTACGATTAAAGATTCAGTGGTCCCTTGCTTAATCTCTAGTTTTGGAGTTTGCTCAAGGCGGAATTTCATCTCTTGCGCATAGGCAGCTTTATCTGCCTGCGATCTCGGAGATCGAACAGAAGGACCTTTGGATGAATTGAGCATTCTAAATTGAAGACTTCGACGATCGGCAACCTTGCCCATCAAACCACCGAGAGCATCAATTTCTCTGACGATATGACCTTTTGCAGTTCCTCCGACCGAGGGATTGCAACTCATTTTTCCAATGGTATCTAAATTCATTGTCAGCAAAAGCGTATGCGCGCCCATGCGTGCAGCGATATGCGCTGCCTCACAGCCTGCATGTCCTGCCCCGATGACGAGAACATCAAAAATTTCTGGATATTGCCACATAATGATAAAAAAACCCTCATTTAGAGGGCTTTCGCTTATTTCTTCTTGTGACGATCGCGGCGTCTACGTTTTTTCCGTTTATGACGCGCGATTTTCGCTCGACGCTTTTTCTTTACTGAAGCCATAGACCCCGTTATTCTTTAGAATGATGTCTATTCTAAAGAATCACCCCCAAAAAGTAAAGGAAGACTTTCCCTGGGTTAAACTTAATTAACAAAGGTCCATGCATTGCCAGCTTTCTGATCGAAAATCAAGCACGCATTGACCAAACAAGTACTCCAGCCTGTGCTTGGAAACCAGTCAGGAAGAGTCCAATCTTCTGCATTCATCCTTAACCAGAAACCATTCCCCAAGATTGTAATGCTAAAAGCAGACATGTTTTTGAATAATTCTGATTGATTCGAAAAAAATATCGTGCAATGGGAGAGGAAACACAATTATGAATGATTGAATTTACTAAACTATGACCAATCTTTTTGGCTGTTATTGTTGTCGTATCGCTGCGCAATCCACACGCAACTACTGTCCCAACAGCCGATTTGAGTAACGCAGCGGGGATTTCACCAGGTAAATATCCTTTATAATTATCAATAATTTCACTTAACATTAAAAAACCTCACGTTTACTTATTTTGAGGTAATTATTAATTAATACGTAATTTAATTCAATTTAAAAATAATTAAAATGACAGTCACAAAAGAAATACCTGGCGTAGAATCTTCATTTATCAGAAAATAACTATGCAAAACAATCGAAGGCTCTTTTTTTAATTAAGAAAGGGGCTTCCCAACTTAATGAGAAAATATGTCTGATTTTAATAGTTTTTCCTTTGATGCACCGATTTTACGCATTCTCAAGGAAATTGGTTACGAAAAACCAACCCCCGTCCAAGCTTTAGCGATCCCTAAGGTAATGAATGGCTTAGATCTCGTGGCTTGTGCTCAAACAGGGACAGGGAAAACGGGCGCTTTCCTGTTACCGGCTCTACACACATTGTGCAAATCGCCACAACAAAAATTCCCTCAAATTTTGATTTTAGTACCCACTCGCGAACTTGCCATGCAAATTGCAAAGGAAGCAGAAAAGTACAGCAAATATTTGAATCAGATTAAAACTGTTTGTATCTATGGCGGCGTTCCTTATCCTCCACAAAAAAGAGCTCTTTCGAAACCTTTTGACATCTTGATCGCAACGCCTGGCCGTTTAATGGATCATATGGATCGTGGTTTAATCAATCTTTCTAAAATTAAAACTTTAGTTCTTGATGAAGCAGACCGCATGCTCGATATGGGATTCTTAGAGCCTGTAGAGTTTATCTCAAGCGCATGCCCAAAGGGTCGTCAAACGCTTCTTTTCTCTGCTACGATTGATAAGAAAATTCTTCAAGTCTCTCAGAAAATCCAGAAAAATCCAGAAGAAATCCGACTTGAGCCGGATGATATGTCGAAGAGCAATATCGACCAAAAGCTCTATTTTACAGACAATCTCGCACACAAAATGCGCCTTCTCGACCATTTCCTTGAAAATCAAGGGGGTCAAACGATTGTCTTTACATCGACAAAAAGACAAGCCGATGAAATTGCTGAGAACTTACAGGAACAAGGCAAACGCGCGGAAGCTCTTCACGGCGACATGAATCAAAGACAACGAACACGCGCTGTTGAAAAACTACGCAAAAATCAAATCAATATTCTCGTAGCAACAGACGTTGCTGCACGTGGGATTGATATTCCATCTCTTGGATTTGTCATTAACGTTGATCTTCCATTCAAACCAGAAGATTATGTGCATCGCATTGGAAGAACAGGTAGAGCTGGAGCAAAAGGTGACGCTATCACATTCGCATCTCGACAAGACCGAAGCATGGTGGTTAGAATTGAGCGTTTAATGGGAAAACCCATCGCAATTCATACAGTTCCAGGCATGGAACCACAAAATAAACCTGAATCGAAAGACGGCCCTCGTCGTCGTGGCAATTCCCGTTTTGGAAATCGCGGTCGTAGCGGCGGAGGTCCTAGAAAGGGATTCTCTAAATTCCGCGGTCGATAATCTGTATGGCAAGGGGGATATTGTTGATGATATCCTCTGCCATCATTGAATAAGACGTTTTATCTTGCGCTGCTATCTCTCCTGCAATCGCATGGAGAGAACAGCCTACAATTGCTGCCTGCAACGGATCCATTTTTTGAGCTAAAAGAGCTGATAATATTCCCGTTAAAACATCACCCGTTCCAGCTTTTGCCATTCCAGGATCGCCAAATGGTATAATGATTGGCGCTGTTTTTGCAGAATAAATCCAGGTCGGAGCTCCCTTCAAAACGAGAATGCACTCAGTGCGGTCTACCCACTTTTGCGCATATGCAAAAAGCTCTCTTTCTTTTTTGACTCCAAAGAGTCGCATCGCCTCCCCATGATGCGGAGTCACTAAAGCGTTCTTCGGATATTGAATATTGCTTTGTATCGCATCTGCATCGACTACAATTGGCCAAAGAATCTTTTTGACCTCTTTTTTTAAAAACTGAAGAATCTTGGCCGATTTTCCAATTCCGGGACCTAGAAACAAGGATCCAGCGCGTTGACACTCTTTTTTCCAAGAAGGCAAATTCCATTTCTGGCAAATGAGAGAAAAAGGAGTTTCACCAATTTCTTCCAAATGAAAAATGCGCACAATTCCAGCGCCTGAACGAAGCGCAGAAAGACCTGCAAGTTTTGGTGCGCCTTTTAATACTTTTGAGCCAGAAAATCCAACTACGTAACCTGCCTGATATTTGTGTCGATTACGAATAATGGGCGGTAGAGAAATTGTTCTCGGTATACGAGCCACAAGCTCTGCTTGATCTAAATATTTTTGAGGAAGGCCAAATTCCTCGAATCGAATGTTTCCCACATGATTCCATCCGGAATTCAGAAAAAATCCAGATTTATAACAACCCAGAGCTACCGTCATATCCGCTTTGATTGCTTCCCCTCTCACGTCTCCTGTTGTCCCATCTAATCCTGAAGGAATATCGATCGAAATCATCGGCAAAGCAGAATTGTTTGCGAGCTGAATCAGCTCTGCAATTTTCCCATCAATTATGCCTTGAAATCCAGTTCCAAATAAACCATCTATGATTAAACTTGCGTCGCCAAAAAAGAAATCACTAAGACATGAGCCCCCTTTTTTTAGGAAACGCTCGCGAAATTTTTGATTCAATGGAGAGCAAGTATTCGCAGCAAATAAAGTCACCGCATGAACTTGTACTCCTTTTTCCAAAAGATAAAGACCTGCAACAAAGGCATCGCCGCCTTTGTTTCCCTTGCCAATCAACAAGACAACTTTTTTTGGCACGTTTTCAAGAAACTCTAAAGCAGCAATCCCCACTTTTTGACCCGCAACAAGCATAAACGCTTCTTCGCTGCAGCCATCTTGGATTGCAAGCTGCTCAATTCTCTTCATTTCCTGCGATGTAAGAACTGGGTAGTACATATCTTCCAGATCTCACAAGAATAATTTTCTTTCCATAAATAAGTTTGCGAAGGGATACTGTCCTCTTTTACTAAACAAGAGGGAATGTAAACAACTCTCGCGTAAACGCGAAAGCTTTATCGTCCATTTATAGCGGCGATATGCCGGCGGTTTACATCGCCAGTTGTCCTATCGACAGATAGGCCAAGCCTCAGAATATTTCGACTTGCATTCAAGTCGCTGTGC
>CAZVXF010000020.1:0-26210 GCA_964630875.1 uncultured bacterium
AAGAATCGGTTTTTGCCAGCGTCGGATTTACCTCAAAATTCTTGTTCTCGCTCGCGCCTTGCCATTCGGCAAGGGTCGCTCGCTGCGAACAAGAATTTTGAGGATCCTCCTTGCCAAATTCCCGATTCTTCATGTAATTTCGGTATATCTATGTACGTAAATTATAATAATTCAATGTCTTTCGTGTTTAATTGTCATTAATTTGATTATTAATATAATTATAATTATATTTTGAATTAAAGGACGTTGGTTAATATATGAAAAGAATTTTGTTTCTCTTTGCTTTCTTCTTTGCCGCATCTAGCGCTTCCGCGATGGTAAGAGCAGATGTTGGTCCTGGAGGTTATGGCATAAGTACTTACGACGGATATTATTATGATAATTATTATCCGTACTATTATAGTTATCCTTATAACTACTACTACTATGATTCTTGGTCATACCCATGGTACTATGGTAATTATTACTATAGACCATACTATGGAAACTACTGGTACGGTCGGGGTTGGGGTGGACACCACGGCGGACACCACGGTGGACATCATGGCGGCCATGGCGGTGGACACCACGGTGGACATCACCATTAATTGTTCCACGATTCAATGATTCTTTGGTTTCTTTCGAAACCAAGAACACTGATCGAGGCAACAGTTAGGCCAAAGTTTCTACCCGCTGCTGGAGAAAGATAAATCCAGCGTGCGGCAAGAGTTCTCAAAAAGTGGGCATGAGAAAAAAGAAGAATATCTTTTTTATCTCTTGTCCATTTTTCTATGAGTTGGTCTGCTCGGCAAGCTACTTGATCCGGCGTTTCTCCACCTGGCGCGCCATTCAGAAATACATTCCAATTTGGATTTGTGTTCCAAATTTCTGGAGTTGTCAGTCCTTCATAAGTTCCGTAATTCCACTCAACGGCTAAGGGTTCGATTAAGAAATTCGAAAAACCAGCTAACTCACATGTGCGTTTTGCTCTTTGCATTGGACTTGTATAAACTTGACTCACATTGATTTTGGACAATTTCTGACGGAGGTCTTTTGCTTGTGATTCTCCTGTTTGTGTCAGAGGAATATCTGAAAAGCTTGTATGCTGTCCGCTTCGCGACCATTGTGTTTCTCCGTGTCTACACAGAACGATGCGCATAACGACCTTTTCTCAATGATAGAATTAGAATTGCGAGGGCAATGAGTCCATGGGTGATCATAGCTCCTTCGATTGTCCAAGCAAAAAATACGATTAGCAATGCGATGAAAATATTGAAATAGCGGGCATAACGCATATATTCTGAAAACGAGATCACTGAAATCACAATCGTTAGAGCGCCAAGCATGGGATCTAACTGTTTTTGCGTCATGAGGTAAATGCCAATGAACAATGTAACAAGAAGATTCCAAGGAAAAGAGACTCCCCAAAGAGATGCCTTCAAGATCTGATACAGAGGGGCATCAGCTGACGGAGTTTTTTTATCGACTTTTGCTCCTTTTATTTTTTTGTGACGCAAATATCGGATGGCCGCAACCACTTCATCAATTGCTAGAGGAATTGGAATGAGCATGCAAAACGCTGTTACAAGACACAGTGTGCACCAGGTTCCCACAATGAGTGGCTGCGCGATGATTAGAATAACGCTGACAATACCTACTGGCACAACAAGGAGTCCAAAAAGAATGACCCCCCAAGGAGATGTGCGCCAACGCGCTTTTCCGCCGAAACATGTAGATAGGAATTCGAGTGTATAGGCAAGAGCGCCAAGTCCCGCATCAGGAACAGGGAAAAGCTTTGAAACGCTCGACGCTAATACTTTTTCAGTTCCATGAGGAAAAAAAGGGTCCCATACAGTGTGAATATATCCGAGTTGATAAGAGGCTAAATAGTGCGAAATCATCCAGCAGATAAATGCAAAAAAAGCGATGGGTAATCTTTGTGCCCAAGAAGAAGGGTTATAGCTCCAACCAGGTGGAATTGAAGGCTCCTCGTCCTCTTTTTGAAAAAATAGGATGGAGAGGGCGATGATGAGGATTCCAATGAGAGTATTGTTGATGTAAGCGCCATTGGTCTGAGCCCAAAAAATGAGGGGAGCAATTTGCAGCCAAATTCCGATTAGCGCAATCACCCAAAGGATTTGCATATTTCTACGAGCAAGTAAGCCAAGTATGATGAGCAAAAAACCTGAAATAAGATTGCTCAAGATAATTGGCGTACTTAGAATGTCAAAAGTGGTTGTCGAGGCAATGAGCCAAATCCCGCATAAGACAATTGAAAAGAAAACCCAAAAGGGGACTCGATATCTATTTTCCATTGAGGTGATTCCTTGTATACCATTTTTGCGGATCTTTTAAGAGATCTTCAGTCATCATTGGCAGAGTTACTTCTAGTGAATGCTTTGGCTCCCAGCCTAGAAGTTGTTTTGCTTTGGAGGTGTCGAGTTCATAGTGGTCATCTGCGAAATCAATCATCCAAGGACGAATAAACGGTTGATGCTTAAATGCGAAGAGACATTGTAAAAAAGCGCCCATTTTTGCAAACCATTTGGGCACGCTATACGTTTTGAATTCTTTTCCAAATAAGAGACAAGATATCTCTCTTTGCATCGCATCATAGCTCAATGTCTTGTCTTCTCCAATTAATAGAACTGTTTCTGGAGGAAGTTCTTTTCTTTTTTGCACCGCAAGTGTAATTGCATTCACAACATCATCCATGTGAACAAAACAGGCGCCATGATGGATATTTCCCGCAAAAAGGCGGGAAATCAGTTTTTTTTCATAGATCCGCTGAATCTGATGACTAATGGGAATCGAATTACAACCATCATCGTAAACACCTGCAATGCGTAAAATCACTGTCGGAATCGATCCTCGCAGTTCATGAATGATTTTTTCTGTTTGCGCTTTTGAGAGAGGATAGTCCCAAGTTGGATGGATCGGAGCTTCTTCCACGATGGGCATTCCGGGCTTTGTCGGAGCATGCACAAGCATCGTACTTGTAAAAATAAATTGTTCGACTTCAAAATTTTTGAGCTCCTTGAGAAGGCGCTCTGTTCCTTTCACTGTGATTTGGTCGTATTTTGGAGAATGCTGTTCAGAAAAACTATAGTAGGCAGCTAAATGAATAACAGACTTGATTTTAGTTCCGTAAAAATTTTTAATGTGTGTAAATGCTTGGACGACACTTTCTTCAGATCCCATATCGACTGGGATCAGCTCCTCTTTTTCGGAAGCATAGATCGCTTTGAGAAGTTCAAAGCCCACAATTGGATTTTCTTGTCCAAGTCTTTTAACAACTTGAGTTCCAATTCTCCCAGAGCTGCCTGTTACAATAATCAATTCTTTGCTCATAAGTTCTTTTTGGAGTTGTTGATAAAATATTTCAAGAGAAAAAAAGGAACATCGTGATAAACTGGTTTCATGACAACAACTTCAGGCAGAACGATTCAAAACCGCACCGTTTTAGGTGTAGTACTGATGCTTATAGGTCTGGCTCTTTATCCCTTATCCGATGCATTTGTTAAACATTTAATGGGAACTTATACTGTTTATCAAACAAGTTTCCTGCGGTCTTTCACGCGCCTCCTCCCACTTCTCGTGGCTGTATTCATGCAAGGGGGGGTAAAAAAGATCCTAGGTACAAGTTGTTATAAGCTTCACGCAATTCGCTTGAGTGTGAATTTAGCGTATACTCTTCTGTTCATGTTTTCGTACACAATCGCTTCACTCACAACTGTTTACACTCTGAGTTATACATCTCCACTATTTATGATCTTATTGAGCGCAATCTTGCTCAAAGAAAGTGTTGGTAAAGAGAAATGGTTCGCTGTTTTTGCGGGACTTGTTGGAGTCATTATTGCCATGCGACCTGGTAGTGGTGTCTTTGAAATGGCAGCGTTTGTTGTCCTTTTTGCGACATTTTTAGGTGCGTTGAACAAAATATTAATGCGGAAACTTGCTGCAACGGAACACAGTTTAGCTCTTGCTGTCTATCCAAATATTGTGATGGTATTAGCAATGGCCCCCATTCTCTTATTTCAATGGCAACCAATGCCTTGGGAACATTGGCTTCTGTTTGGAATTGTGGGTATTATCACAGCGGCAGGTCAATATGCTATTGCTCAGGCTCTTCGTTTTGCTCAAGGATCGACCCTTGCGCCAATCGATTACTCTAGCTATTTCTGGGTGATCGCCCTTGATTTTTTTTGGTGGCAGAAAGCGCCAGATCTTTACACAATTTGTGGTGCTGTAGTAATAGTGGGAAGTAATCTATATATTCTTTATAGAACCCGTAGAGAACAAGCGCTTGCAAAAGGTATAGCATGAAAGAAAACGACTATCATTTATCTTTGAAAAAAGAAATCGAACATTTTTTAGCAGCCTTAAGGCATTATACGTTGCAACCAGTGGGCGTTGAAAGACAGCGTCTTGCTAGCGTTATGGAAGGCCATTTGAAGGTCATTTTAGCCACAGTACCTGAAATTAAAAGGCTTGGAATTCATAAGGAAGCCGTTGCAGTAGAAAATGCTTTTAAAGCGTACATGAAATCAGCATCAGCAGAGAACTATGCTGCTCTTGAGCATACAGTCGTCACATTAAACGACTTCAATTGTTGACTTCGAAATCTTTTTCTATCTTTTTTCGCGTGCCCAAGTAATGGATCTAACTCATTATTATCTGCAGACTTGCGTAAGCGCATAAAGATGGAATTGCAAAACTCCATTTGGCTCCAAATTTGCCCTTTTTTCATTGGATTCAATTTTTTGCAAATTGCCTAAGGCCCAATAGGTTATGTCAATTTGCACAAATTGAACCAATGAAAAAATCATCAAATTTTGCGCACAAAGCGAGTTTTGCAATTCCATCTAAAGTTTAATCACGTATAATTATAGTTAATATCAAATTCAATTAACTTAATTACTTATGAATTAAGTATTATAATTTATTTCAGTTTAATAGAATAGTGTTATGGGGATGTCTGCAGGCACCCTCTTTGCTGTCGTGAATCAGAAATTGAGGGGGATTAGAAAGCTGCCCAGATTTTCAGTAGAAACTAGCGCAAGTTCGTACGAAAAACGTGGTGTAGCTGACGATATCCGAATCGATTTCTGATTCAGAACGAGATTGAGGAGGTTTCCTAGGAACCTCTGTTGGCAATAAAAGTAAAACCTATGTGGGGTTTGATAGAAGAGAATATCTTTCCAATGTCAATGGTTGATTGAAGGAGAAGTCTAGAAGAATACAAAAATATTGAGCCCGGGTGTGCCAAAACCTAAGCCGTTCGAGAAACCTCGAAATGATGTTCTTCTTACAAAGCCTAAAGGGCCAGGACAAAGGTAACTTGGAGATCAGTTCCCACATAACAATGCGAAAAATAATAATCAGGAGAAAACATGAAAGACCAGAATATGAATAAGGGAAACGATTCTTGGAATAAGGGCTCAAGCAAGAATCAAAACAAAGTTGAAAGGGCAGACCAATACGATACTCAACACAAGTTTGATAGAACAAGTAAAAACGATACGCAAAACAAGTTCGATAGAACAGGTAGAAACGATATCCAAAACAAGTTTGATAGAACAAGTCGAAATGATATCCAAAACAAGTTTGATAGAACAAGTCGAAACGATATCCAAAACAAGTTTGATAGAACAGGTAGAAACGATATCCAAAATAAAGTCGAGAGACCGAACAAAAACGACAAAGATAAAAGAAAAGCTGGATAAGGTCGTCTCCTTTATCTAATTCTCGAGCACGTGATGGCTTGCCATCACGATGCTTTTTATTCTTCTTTTTCAATGGGTTATGTCAATTTGCACAAATTGAACCAATCCTCAAATTTTGCACACATTGCGAGTTTTGCAATTCCCTCCTAATCATACTGCTTGTGAAAATTATCAAATTGGATTTAAAACGATATTAGAGTTCTAGAATGACTTAGGATTCGCAATTTTAAGGATTTTTTGCCGATTTTGGTTCATAGAACCTGAAATCCATTGGAAATTAAGTGACGCGCAAGATCGGATCAGAGAGCCCAAATGACCTTTTTATCAAAAAGACAAAGCTTTGTAAGTCTTACATGCATTCTAGGGGGGTCTGCAGGGATTCCTATGATGTTGATTGGAGGGCAGCTAGCAACACTCTACGGCAATGGGGTCGCATTGACCTCAATTTTGATCGGAAATTTTATTCTTTGGCTGATTGGATTATCGATTCTTTCAATGGCTAAACACGAGAACACCGCTTTAGAAAATATTCGATATTATATGGGGAAACGGCCTAGCTTTGTCATCGCCGTTATTTGGATTTTCTCTTTTTTGCTGTGGTACGTTATCCAGCTCAAAGTAACCATCCAAGCAATGAGTTCTTTTCTTCCAAATCAAATGCAATATTTGTGGATCATTGGGGTAGGTCTTGGTTTAATGACGGCCTGGCTTAGCATGAGGGAAATTGGGATCATAAAAAAATTGTCTACTTATCTATTTCCTTGTTTAATTGTCTTTGCAATCTGTTCAATCATCACCTCGCAACACAAAATAGAATTTGCAGGATCTTGGGGGATTTCTTTTGTTGGGATTTTGTCTGTTGTTTTCATTTGGCTTCCATTTACTTTGAACCTTCCTACCATTTTTAGATATTCATCTTCGAAGGCCAATTCTTTAATTGCTTTGACTTTGATCTCTATCTCACATGTTTTTTTTCAGATCTTTGCACTCATCACAGGGATTGATAATCCAATCAAGATGGTATTCTTAAGTTTCTCAGTTCTAACGTTTTTATTCATCTTTTGCAATTGCATTTTGGTGAATATATTGAATATTTACTTTGCTAAATCGGCGTTGGATTTGATTTCTAATACTTTCGGGGACGGCATCAAATATCTGATCATTGGAATCACAGGGACTGTTTTTTATATATTTTTTTCAGAACATTTTTTGATGAAATTTTTAGAGGAAACGATCTTGAATTTTATCGTAGTTTTGGGAGCTGTATTGATGTTTGATTTTTTTATCAGAGCAATTACTCGGCATCGAATGCGAACTTTAGAAAAGTTTTGGAGCAGTTTCTGCTATTTCGCGGGTTGTATTGCAAGTATTATTATCAAATACAAAGGAAACGAGGGCCCAGAAAAAACTGCATTTATTGGTGTGATCGCTTGTTCGTTGATTTTATTAATGATTATTTTTGCAGAAGAAACAGCATGGTCGATTCAGAACATTAGAACAAGGCATAAAATTGAATAATCCTTTTATTGATCGAAAGCAAAACTTCTTTCAATTAGCTTGTATTCAAGTGATCCCTTTAGGAATTACTGCAATGTCTATCGGGGATATGATCGCCAAGAAACATGGTGCAGGAGTTGCCATTGGTTCGATTATTGTTGCAAATCTAATTTTATGGTTGATTGCAATCCTGATTATCACAATGGCTTTTCGCTTTCGTTCCAATGCTGTCGAAAATGTCAACAATTACCTTGGAAAGTTCAGCTCCTGGTGTATGCGCTTTCTGTTAATGATTTCCTTTTTATTTTGGTATACATTTCAAATCCGAGCCACACTTCCGATTCTTGAGATCTATTTAAACAAGAGCTCTTTGCTATATTTGGGGACAAGTCTTGCGCTTTTCTCTGCAATACTATCCATGGGCGGCATCCGATTGATCAAATGGAGTACTGTAATAAGCTTCCCTTTCGTTTTAGGTTACATTCTATATGGAATATTGCAGACAGGACCCACTTTTTCAGAAATTGGCTATTTAGGCATTTCAGCTTCTGCGGTTCTTGCTTCAGTGCTTTCTTTTTTTCCATTCACAGCCAATACAACCACATTCTTTCGACATTCGAGATCTAGGGCAGATAGTTATCTCGCGTTAACGCTGACTACCGTGATCAATATTTTGTTTCAAGCTTCTACGATATGGATAAAATTTACTCAAACCGAGAATTATTTTTTCACCCTAGTTACTTTATTTTTTATCATGTGGATACTAATCTGTGTAAATCTTTTGAGCTTTATTTATCTTGTTTCTGCGAGTTGGGAAGGCTGGATCAGACAACTGAATGGAGCAAAGGGGTATTTATTCATCGGAATCATCGGAACTTTAGCGCATATATTACTCCCAGATTCGGCTCCCTTTCTCCTGATACAAAATTTAGCAAATTGCTATCTTGCAAGCCAGGCAGCTATTCTTTGCATTGGGTTTTTGATTCATTTTCTCATCGAGGATCGGCCTCATTATAAAGGAAAAAATATCAACAGCTTCTGTTGGTTAATGGGCTGTATTGTTGCAACCATTTTAACGATTCATAATAGCGCAGATACGACAACGCCCTTATTTGCTGGTATTTGGACAAGTATCGCAAGTTTTTTTGGTGTTCTGTTTATTAAAGAAAACGTCTGGGCTGCAAAAACATTTCTAAAATTATAAAGGCATCGGTTTGAATAATCATTTTATTGATCGAAAGCAAAATTTTTTTCAACTGGCCTGTATTCAAGTTGTCCCTTTGGAAATTGCTGCAATGTCGATAGGGGATGTATTATCCCAGCAATATGGTGCAGGAGTTGCGATTGGCTCGATTGTTGTTGCGAATTTGATATCATGGCTGATTGCAATCCTCATCATCACGATGGCGATTCGATCTCGAGCCAATGCGGTTGAAAACATCAATCATTACCTTGGGAAATTTAGCTCCTGGTGTATGCGCTTTCTGTTGATGATTTCCTTTTTATTTTGGTTTACATTTCAAATTCGATCCACGCTCCCTTTTCTTGAAATCTACTTAAGCAAGAGCTCCTTGTCATATTTGGGGATAGGTCTCGGGCTTTTTTCTGCAATACTATCCATGGGAGGCATCCGATTGATTAAATGGAGTACAGTCATCAGCCTCCCATTTGTAATATTTTACATAGTCTATGCAATATTGCGGACCGAACCTTCTTTTTCAGAAATTGGCACATTGGGTATCTCAGGTTCTGCGATCATTGCTTCATTGTTTTCTTTCTTCCCCTCTGTCGCAAATACGCCCACATTCTTTCGTCATTCGAGATCTAGGGCAGATAGTTATCTTGCGTTAACGCTGATTACGCTGATCAATATTCTATTTCAAATTTCTACGATATGGATAAAATTTACCTATACCCAGAATTATTTTTTTTTCTTAGCTACCCTTTGTTTTCTGATGTGGATCTCGATCACAGTCAATCTTTTGAGCTTTATTTATCTAGTTTCTGCGAGTTGGGAAGGCTGGATCAAACAACTGGAAGGAGCAAAAGGCTATATACTCATCGGGATCATCGGAACTTTAGCGTATATATTACTCCCAGATTCGGCGCCTTTTCTTCTGATACAAAATTTAGCAAATTGCTATCTTGCAAGCCAGGCAGCTATTCTTTGCATTGGGTTTTTGATTCATTTTTTAATCGAGGATCAGCCCCATTATAAAGGAAAAAATATCAACAGTTTCTGCTGGTTAATGGGCTGTATTGTTGCAACCATTTTAACGATTCATGATAGCGCAGATACGACAACGCCCTTATTTGCAGGTATTTGGACAAGCATAGCAAGTTTTTTTGGGATTCTGCTAATTAAGGAAAACGTTTGGGCTACAAAAACGCTTCTAAAATGATATATACCCAAACAAACTCAAAAATCGTTTTTTTAGCTTGTTTGGGTATAGTCGCTTAAAATCTTGAATATTTTTTCAGAAGCTCTTTTTCTGTTAAACCCTCTTCCTTATTTGTACTATAAGAAGGCCTAAGCTCCCTGCGCATCAAATGCTCGTTTAACCGATTAAGGTATACATCACCTTGTTCTTTATCACGGAAACACTTAATTTGCCTATCTTTTGACGTGAGTTCATCCATCGCGAACTCTTGATCCATATCGAGCAACATTTCTTCTTTTTTTTCAGATAGGTTCTTCAAAGCATTTTCATTCAAAGTCCAAAATTGGCAAGAAAGATGGAATAATCTTATTTCACGCTCACTTAAGTTTCGCTTCTGAGCTTCTGATTGTAGTAAAAAAGCAGTCAATTTCGCTCTTGCTAAACCACGAATAGACTCTTGAATCCTTTTATCCAATTCAATAGTGTCCGAATTTTTCCAGGGGAATCGAGCAGACAAAGCTGCGCAAGACTGTATTGAGAATTGCGAAAAATATGTCATGATTTTACCTCGTTTAAATTATCGTTAATTTTACATCTAATTGATGTTTTTTTAGAATAAAACAAATTACTATGAAGTGTAATAAATAATATAATATCAAAAAAAATAAAATTTAAAAACAAATGTAAAAATTTTTGTCCTGTACAAAAGATTTGCATTGATAAATGTGCAATTAAATTACTTTCAAAATAGTAACAAACTGATTATCATTTGTTATTTCGGCAATTACATTGATTAAACAGTATGGTTTTATATATTTATTTCTTGAAGGTTTTAGATGGCAATAAAAAGTCCTTATTACAACCAATTTAGCTTGAGTAGCACGTCTGGAGCTTTGCATTGGCTCGATCGTTGGTCGCTACAAATGCCTGGGGCAGCTCAACCCAGCTATTGGACTCAAGAGCTACTCTATAAAATCCAAGCATTAGGAGTTCAATTGTCTACCGATATAGCGCGCTATGCTTTATATGCGGTTGATCTTTCAATCCATTTAGGGCTTGTGTTTTGGGATCAAATGTTTCCAAATTTATCCATTTTTGGCACCGGAGCATACGAATCAGGAAAACTTCTACAGAAACAAATTGATGAACTAAAAGCATCAAAGGATCCTTTTTGGAGAGATAAGGCACTTGGTTTAATTCAAGCGTCCCAAAGACGTTCTCCAAGAGGAGAGCTAGAAAGGCTTCGAGGTGCTAATATCTTAACTCCTCATGCAGAGCAAAGATTAGATAAAGGGATAAAAAACAGTGTGCTCTTTCAACCATCTTTTTCTTCAATCTATGCAAAAGTAATCTATGCTCAAGCTTTAGAGATCAAAAGCCTATATCAAGATGATTATTACGTATTTCTACATGCTCAAGCGGCTCCTTGGCCAATAGTGAGCTATTTAGTAATGCAGCTGTGGCAAGACAAAAACCCAGAGCTTGACTTTTCTCACTTTGCTCCTTTACGTGCTCCTTGCGCCACCGGTAAACCAGGTCGAGTCGAGTCATTGTGCCAGCGCCTCTCTTTTCAAAGAGGAATTAACAAATATCGCGATCGATGGTTTCAGTTATTGACTCTTTGTGATGATGACCCGAAAGTACGTGATGATCTTTTATCTGTAGATGGGCTGATGTTTAATTACCAACCTTTTGAGTCATCTTTATTTTTTTTAACGACCAATAGCAATATCATGTTCAATCCAAAAACAGTTCGAAACGTCCTATTTCAAACAATCCTCCACTTTTACCCCGACGCACAAAAAGACTATGCTATGAATTTAGCAGAAATGGCTCTGAGTTCAATTCAGTGGTGCTTCTCTCCTACGGGAAATTTATTTGTGATCTGCACGCCAAAGGAAAAAACTGAATCACTAGCGTATCGAGCTCATCCATTTGGTCGTGTTTGCATATGTCATCCTTTTAGTGATGATAGAAAAATCTTAGACAAACACCAAAAAGGGACTCTCGATGAATCCGCAAAATGTTCATCATTGTTGAGTTGTGTCACGCCTCAATATCGACTTTATCTTCCCGATATTACTCCAGACAGCGGCGTACATACCTTCTTTTTAAGCTCTCTAAATCCTGTTGACCAAACATTTATCAAATCAAGTGTTTACCGAATCTCTCAAGAAATCCTTAAATACAAGCCTTCTTTTTCAAGCAATGTATCAAAAGTTTAGACGCGGTCCAGAGTGACAAAGTATAAGTGAGTTATATACTTTTGGATTGAAGGTAGCTGAGATAGGTGTTTTTCATGAGCATGGCGATGGTCATTGGTCCTACGCCGCCTGGAACCGGGGTAATCCAAGAGCTAATCGGCGCTACTTCATCAAAATCGACATCTCCGACGAGTTTGCCAGTATGGAATCGATTGATTCCAACATCGATGACGACGGTTCCTTCTCGAATCATCTCTTTTTTGATGAAGTGGGGCTGGCCGGTTGCAACTACTAGGATGTCAGCACTTTGGGTGATGCTGATGAGATTTCGTGTATGACTATGCGCAATTGTGACAGTTGCGTTGCACTTTTTTTGCATCATGAGGGCAGCCAGTGGCTTTCCTACAATATTGCTTCGGCCAACAATCACAACATGTTTGCCAGCAGTTGGAATTTGATATCGTGTGAGAAGTTCAAGGATCCCAGCAGGTGTACAAGGGAAAAATCCGCCTTCTTCGCCAAGTAATAATTTTCCCATATTGAGCGGGTGAAAACCGTCTACATCTTTTGTTGGATCAATACGCAGCATGATTGCGCGATCATGAATATGCAAGGGGAGTGGTAGCTGAACGAGAATTCCATCGATTGCCGGGTCATTATTTAATCGATCTATATGCTGTATGACCTCTTCTTGGGAGGTATGATTTGGCAATTCGATGAGTGTTGAAAGGATTCCGATTTGTGCGCACGTTTTTTTCTTTTGGCGAACATATGTTTGTGAAGCTGGATTTTCTCCAACTAAAATAAACGCAAGGCCGGGTTTGCGATGTGTTTTAGCAATTTTTTTCTCCAAATCATGGAGAATCTCTAATGCAATTTTTTTTCCGTCAATGAGATTATTCATTTTGCATCAAAACGTTGGAGAGCTTTTCATGTATTTTTCCATTGGTACAAATAATGGGTTCTTTTTGTCGATGATGAATCGGCTTGTTATCCCAAGAAGAAACTTTTCCTCCCGCTTCTTCAATGAGTAGAATGCCTGCCGCGCAATCCCAAGGAGAAAGTCCAACTTCAAAAAATCCATCAAACCGACCTGCTGCTGTGTATGCAATATCAATGGCTGCTGAACCTAATCTGCGAATGGGAATGCCAAGGCGTAAGATATCGACAAAATGCTCAATGCAATGATGCGGATTTTCATGAAGATTATAGGGGAATCCAACACTGAGGATAGCATCAGAGAGTTGCGATGTTTTAGTGACCTGCAGCGCCTTGCCATTGAGATAGGCACCTTTATTTTTTTCTGCAACAAATAGCTCGTGGGTGATGGGTTGATAAATCACGCCACAGAAAAGTTCGTCTTTTCTTTCCAAGGCAATGCTCACTGAAAAAACGGGAATTTGATGGGCAAAATTGACTGTGCCATCTAATGGATCGATGATCCACAGCATGTCGGTGGCGATCCCTGTACTTCCACTTTCTTCTGCGAGAAAGTGAGAATTGGGCACATATTTAGAAATGAAGGAGAGGATACTTTTTTCAGCTAAATGGTCATATTCGGTCACTAAATTATGTCGACCTTCTTTCTGCGTGATTGAAAAAGATGTTCCATAACCTTGTCGCAAGATTTCTCCCGCTTGAAGAGCTGCATCAATTGCAATTAAAGTGTAGTTGGAAAAAATCTTTTCTTTATGCTGATCCAATAGACACATCCCTTAGAAAAAAGTTTTAAAGGATAAGCAAACCAAACGATTGCAATCAGTGCATCAGCAATTGGCATGAGCACCAAATCCCCAAAAACCCATTCTCCAGTAAAAGGAATTCTTCTGTCAAAGAGAAAAAGTAGAAAAAGCTGAAGTGTCGTTGAGCCAAACGAAACAAGAAAAGTAAATAGACTTAAATGAAGGGGTTGATCAAACGAAAAATAAAGTCGGTATCGATAGAGCACTAAGGCAATGAGAGTATAATTGAGTGCATGAACACCCATTGGATCTTCTGATAAAAGATCTACAATGGCGCCGATAATCATGACATAGGGAAGACATTTTGGCAGGGGACGGGTGAGGATAGTGAGTGCGATCCATGGCGCAAATGCGAGAATGACAAACTGCGGAAACAGAGTTGTTTGTAAAAAAAGCGCGATCGCACTTAACAAGAATGTGAAATACAACATCGATTGTGCCAGTTCCAAGCCGATTCAATGATCTCGGGAAGAGTTGAAAAACGAGGCTCCCATTTGAGTATTTCTTGGGCTTTTTTGTAACTTGCGACCAAATGGGATGGTTCGCCAGCCCGTTTTTTTTCAAAACGTACAGGAATGGTCGTTTTTGAAACTTTTTCCACTTCTCGAATCATCTCAAGGACTGAATATCCTTTTCCTGTTCCAAGATTCATATAGGTGCTCGGATTTTTTTCGATTAAATACTGAAGAGCACTTACGTGGGCGTTTGCTAAATCTTCAACATGTATGTAATCGCGAATCGCGCTCCCGTCTGGCGTTGGAAAATCGGTTCCATAGACTACGATTTCTTTTCTTTTGCCCATTGCGACTTCAATAATTGATGGGATGATATGAGTTTCTGGATTGTGGTCTTCACCAACTTCTGCATCAAAATCAGCTCCGGCGGCATTAAAATAGCGCAAGAGAACAGAGTTCATGGGATAGTCTCGAATCATCTGCTCGACCATTAATTTTGATCTTCCGTATGGATTAATGGGTATTTGTGGGTGCTCTTCAGTAATGGGACTAAAGACCGGATTGCCATAGGTTGCACATGTACTTGAAAAGACAAGATACGGCACTTTCTCGCGCATCGCTTCCAAAAGATTAAGCGTACCGTAAACATTATTTTCGTAGTATTTTCCGGGATGTTGCATCGATTCAATTACAAGGGCAGACGCAGCAAAATGAAGCACCCCAATTGGCTTGTATTCCTGAAGGGTCTGTCTGAATCGATTCAAATCGCGCAGATCTCCTATTACTAAAGGACCCCATTTGACAAAACTTCGGTGACCTGTAGATAAGTTGTCATAGACAATGGGTGTAAAACCTGCATGTTTTAAGGCTTTACATGCATGACTTCCAATGTAGCCTGCCCCTCCAGTCACGAGAATCGCCATTTAGAAAGCTCCTTTAGCTGAGAGTACTGCGGGAATTGTTTTTGCAATAATCGATAGATCCTGTAAGAGCGTATGTGTTTTTGCGTACCTTTCTTCAATCGCACATCTTTCTTCGAAAGTGATGTTGCTTCTGCCAGAAATCTGCCAGATGCCCGTAATGCCAGGCCGAACAGAAAGAATCACGCGTGTTTTATCCCCGTAAAGCTTTTCGATTTCGTCAAGGGAGTTTGACATGAGTGTTGGGGGTCTGGGTCCAACAACACTTAAGTCACCTTTTAATACATTCCAAAATTGAGGCAGTTCATCGATGGAAAATCTGCGCAAAATTCGTCCAATAGGAATAATCCGAGGATCATTTTTAAGCTTTTGATATGCATCCCATTCTTTTTGATATTCGGAATTACTTTTCAAAAGCGCATCAAGTCTTGCTTCGGCATCTTGATACATGGAACGAAATTTTAGACAATGAATCGGCTTGCCGTGTAGACCTGCCCGTTTACTTGTATAAAAAATGGGCCCATCGGATGTGCATTTTACAATGATGCCAATGATCAGAAATAACGGTGCGAGAAGGATCAGAACGCAGGCACTAAAAACAATATCAAAAGCGCGCTTCATAGCTTTTTTTGCAGCAGGTCCGGAATCCCGATCGCAATATAATCAAATCCTCGCTCTTTCATATCTGATGGCTTGTATTGATTGCGTCCATCAAAGAAAGCAAGACCCTTCATACGAGATTGTACATCTTGAAAATCGACCAGTCGGAACTGCTTCCACTCTGTTAATAATGCAACAGCATCTGCACCTTTTGCAGCCTCAAATTCATCCTCGCACCAAGTGATTTGTGGTGTATCTCCTAAAATTCTTTTTGCATTTGGCATAGATACAGGGTCAAATAAACGAAGCTTTGCGCCTGCTTTCAAAAGTTCTTCGATTAAAACAAGCGATGGCGCCTCTCTCATGTCATCGGTATCGGGTTTAAAAGACAAACCCCAAATACCCACTGTTTTATCCTTCACGCCTCCACGAGGTGCAAAGTATTGGATCATCTTTTGTCCAAGAACTTTCTTTTGCCTTTCGTTGACTGCATCAATTGCTTCTAGCAAGATCGGTTCTGTGCCTGCTTTTTTGGCTGTCGCAACAAGGGCGCGAACGTCTTTCGGAAAGCAAGAGCCTCCATAACCAACACCTGGATACAAGAAGCTGTATCCAATGCGCGTATCTGAACCGATTCCTTTCCGAACCTCGTTAATATTTGCGCCGACTTTCTTACAGACATCTGCAATTTCGTTCATGAAAGAAATACGCAGTGCAAGCATTGCATTGGCTGCATATTTTGTCATCTCTGCAGAGAGAACATCCATGACGATGATTCGATCGTGATTGATTGTGAAAGGTGCATAGATTTCTTTGAGAGTGTCGATTGCCTTCTGAGTATTTGCTCCGATGATGATCCGATCAGGTTTTAAGCAATCTTGAACGGCCGCTCCTTCTTTTAGAAACTCAGGATTAGAAACGACATCGAAAGGAATATCGCCTCTCTCCGCACGGATCACATCTGCGACTCTCTGCGCCGTACCCACAGGCACGGTCGATTTATTCACGATGATCTTGTAGTCAAACATGTGTTTAGCAATCGATTTAGCCGCAGCTTCAACATAACTGATATCACAAGCACCATTTTCACCTGTTGGAGTAGGAACTGCTATAAAACAAACTTTCGCTTCAGCCACAGCTTTTGCATAATCCGTTGTGAATTTCAAACGCTTTTGAGCTACATTTCGCTTCACTAATTCATCAAGACCTGGTTCAAAAATTGGGATCTCGCCTTTTTTCAGCATGTTGATTTTGTCTTCGTTGATATCAAGACAAGTCACCTGATGGCCCATTTCTGCAAAACATGCACCCGTTACAAGACCCACATACCCAGTTCCAACCATTAAAATGTGCATTGAATTTCTCCTTTAGCAATGATAGTTCTTATCACAACACTCAAATTCGTTCAAGGAAGATACGAAGTTTTTCAATGAGGTAAAGAGGGCAGTTGAGAACATCACCATCAATACGTAAGTTCATTGGGGAGGATCGGATCAGAATTTTAGGATGATATTTTTCGGCGTAAACTTGGAGACTTTTTTTCTTCGAGCCGTTGCCAGATTTGACTTCTAAAGGAACGATTGCCTCATCAATTTCTACAATAAAATCGATTTTCGCTTTGCCTTCGCTTGCCCAATAAAACAGCAGAAATTTACTATGAACAAGTTCTTGTGTGATATAGTTTTCTGTGATTGCACCTTTAAACTCTTGGAACTGTTCATTCTTGTAAATGAGCGTTTTTGCAGAGAGCTGGGTCATTGCTCCTAATAATCCAACATCGACGAGATAGATTTTAAACGCATTCATATCCGCGTATGCAGAGAGAGGAATTTTTGGAGTGCTGATCAATTGTACTTTATAAATCAATCCTGCTTCAATCAGCCATTGTAATGCACCTTCAAACTCCTTAGCGCGACTTCCTTCTCTCACCGCAGAATAGATGAATTTTTTATTTTCTTTTGCTAATTGATTGGGTATTGCATTCCAAACTTGATTAATTTTCATGATGTGTTCTTTGGGAGCATGCTTTGCAAAATCTAAGCTGTACGCATTGAGTATTGCTGTTTGGATTTTTCTCACTTTAGAAACATTTTGTGAGGAGATATATTCTGCAACAGCTTCGGGCATTCCTCCTACAAAAAGATACTCTCGAAAATGTCCTAATATTTTTTCATGGAGATTTGGAGGTAGAGGATCTATCGTTTTTATTTCTTCGATATATTTTTTTAAAAGATTCTCATTGAGTGCTTCTAAGAATTCGAGAAAACTGAGTGGAAAAAGTGTAAGAAATTGCACTTTGCCAACAGGAAATCCTTTTACGTGCGCGAGTTTCACTCCTAAAAGAGATCCTGCAGATACAATATGTTGTAATGGCGCCTCTTCACAGAAGTATTTAAGACTATTGAGGGCGTTGGGGCACTCTTGAATTTCATCAAAAATAATGAGTGTTTGTCCTTCAATGATTTCTGTATTCATCTCTATCGTTAATGCCTTTAGAATTGCTTTAGGATCCAAGCTCACGTCAAAGAGTTTGCGCACTCGCGGATTGTCTTCAAAATTTATATAGATGGAATTTTTGTATTCCTCATTTCCAAATTTTTTCAGAATGAATGTTTTTCCTACTTGACGGGCTCCTATCAAGAGCAACGGTTTCCGATTTTTCTCCTGTTTCCAAGAGCGGAGGTTTTCCATGATTTTTCGCTTCATAATTTTATTTTACCAATAAATCACATTTATTGGTTCCAAAAAGTGTTGTTCATTGCGATTATTCGTTCCAAAAAGTGTAATAAATGAGCGATTTTTCGTTCCGAAAAATGTTAACGTACTGATGATAAGGTAGATAGAATTTGTGGCTTTTGAAGGATTAGAGATCCTCCTGCAAGTGAGTATTTTTTCTGACATAAAGAGGCGAGGGCTTCATCATGTGTCACTAAAATAAGGCCTTTTTTCTTTGTCTCAACCAGATTCAAGAGAAGCTCGCCGATTGCCTCGCTATTTGCTTGATCAAGGTTGCCGGTCGGTTCGTCTGCTAAAATCAGATCAGGATCGTTGCAAAGCGCTCGAGCGATTGCAACGCGCTGTCTTTCACCGCCTGAAAGAAGTTTGGTTGGGAAGTTTGCGCGATCAACAAGTCCCACTTGTTCGAGTAAATAAAGACCATAGGCCTTTGAGGCAGGTTTTCTTGCGATCCATGAAGGCATGAGAACGTTTTCAAGCGTTGAAAAATCCTCGAGAAGATTGTAAGACTGAAAGATAAAGCCAATATGTTGATTGCGGATTTTAGGGCCTTTAGATTTTGAAAAAAGGGTATTGGCAATCCAGATCTCTCCGCTGTCAGGAGCTTCTAAAGTTCCCAGAATATGAAGAAGCGTTGTTTTTCCACTGCCAGACTTACCCGTAATTGCCATTGATTCTCCAGCAGAGAGTGTGAGCGAAATATCATGGAAAAGGGGAGTTGTGACGGGAAAGTGAAACGATTTAGAGATGTTTTTTGCTTGAAGAATCATTCTGCCCTCAATGCAAGTGAGGGGCGAATGCGGCTTGCTTTGATTGCAGGGATAAGGCCTGCAATCAAGGAAATTAAGGGTGTGATTAGCAATACAAAAGTGAGTGCTTCCATACTCAATGAATCTGGGAGAGTTTGCCCGAAAAAAGCAGGATTAAACGCTGTTCTGCCTTGCAAATAGCTTAACGCTGCGACAAGAGAATTGATGTGATGCAATGTGAAGGTAGCAAGAAGCGATCCAATCATTCCGCTCAATGTTCCCATAATAGCGCCGCAGCTACTGAAAATGATCGCAATGCTTTTGAATGAGGCTCCCATTGATTGAAGAATGGCAATTTCCTTTTTCTTGTCGTTCACAAGTAAAACAAGAAGAGAAATGATATTGCAGCATGCAACAATCAAGATAATCGAGGCGACAATGAGAAGAAGCGTTCTGTCTGAGCGAAATTGATGGAGTAAGTCTTTTGCGAATTCGAAATCTTCATAAGAGGTCACTTTCCAATATTTTCCAAGCCCTGCTTGGCTGATCTTTTTTGTGAGCTCTTCTTGAAGATGTTTTGCCTTTGATAAATCGTCAATCCAGACAAAAACGCCATTTGTCGGGGTTCCATCAGGTGAAAATGTTTGCGTGCTTGCGTGAATTGTACGCGTTAATTCCTTCGGAACAAGAATGCATTTATTCCCGACAGACATTACGCCTGGATCATAAAATCCCACCACTCGAAAGTGAATTTTTTGTTCTTGCATCGAACTTGCGGTGAAAGCCGCAAAACTAAACGTTCCTTTATCGCCGCACTCGATCCCATGTTCGCGGTAGTTTTTCGGTAAGATCGCAAAGGTCTCTAATCCGACATCTGGAAGAATCAATTTTCCCTTTTCAAAATGAGCATATTTTTCATCCGGAATTAAAAGAGAAGATAGGTTCGGATTCTTGTCTGGTAACGAGAGTAGAAACGACATTTGAGAAATCATTGACCCTGAATTTTTTAGACGGAGTTGTAAAAAAGCGCCGCTAATCTCGTAATCCTGAAAGGTCAGTTTTTCCTTTTCAAGAATATCGTAGAGTTCCTTGACAGGATCAATGTTGTCTCTATGCAGGTTGGAAGGTAATTCGTAATCAGTTTCATCAGAATAGGGATCAAACAGAGGGCTTTCTGCTTTTTCGCCGATTGTTTTTAAAGAGTAATTTGAACGAGAGGAATGCGCATCCACCTGGTAATAGTAGGAATGATAGTATTCAGGAGTCGGAGAAATGCGAAGAGGTGCGTGTAGCGATGTAATTTTCTTGAGCCAGTTTTTTTCAATCCCAGCAGTTACAGAAAGAAATACAAGAACAAGCCAGACTACTAAAGAAATGACCACGACCGACATAAAGGAAATGAGAGTCGCGGATAAAGATCTTTTTTTGGGCAGTAGGTATTTAAGAGCTATTCGCAGCTCAAACACAAAGACTACTTAGCTTCTTTGTACATCACATGACGACGGAGAGTAGGATCATATTTTTTGAGTTCCATTCTCTCTGTTGTGTTTCTCTTATTTTTGATAGTCCAGTAGCAATCGTGAGATTCTGAACTTTTTAAACGAACTTTTTCGCGTGCGCCTTTTTTTGCCATAGGAAATTCCTTTTTTGAAGAATAAGTATAACGACCACTTTAAATTTATGCAATTGGAATACGAGGTAAGGCCTCAATATCAAGAGGATCGCTGACAGGGTTACGAAGATATTTTTGAAACCCAAGTCCTGCAATCATAGCTGCATTATCTAAACATAAATCTTTACTTGGCCAAAAAATGTCGAGTTCTGGAAATTTTTGCTTAAACATTTCTCGTAAGCGAAGATTATTGCAAACCCCCCCACCCAGATAAATAGCCTTAGATGGAAATTTTTTTAGAGCACGTTCAGTCTTATTTACAATATCCGAAAAAGCTGCCTCCTGAAATGAGGCTGCAATATCAGCTTTTTCTTGAATCGAAAGATCCTTATCTTTTGTTGCATAGAGAACACTTGTTTTAATCCCACTAAAAGAAAAATCCATTGGACTTCGTTTGACAAAACCTGCTCGAAATGGATGAGCTTTTGAATTGCCCTCGATTGCCATTTTTTCTACATGAGGTCCGCCAGGATAGGGAAGTCCTAAAAGAACTGCTACCTTATCAAAAGCCTCTCCAATCGCGTCGTCAACGGTCGTAGCTATTGGAGTATAATGACCCAAATCATGCACTTGAAGAAGTAGGGTATGGCCTCCCGAAAGAACCAATCCCAAAGCTGGAAATACTTTTTCTCTATTGATCATCGCAGCGTAGAGATGAGCTTCCACATGGTTGACGCCAATGAAAGGTTGATTCCAACCAATCGCCAATCCCTTTGCTGCTTGCATGCCGATCAACAATGCACCCATCAATCCAGGACCTCTCGCAACAGCAATCAGATCGATATCTTGAGGTGTGACTTTGGCTTTTTCCATCGCTTCGCGAATCACCGGAATGATCGCTTCAATATGTCGGCGACAAGCAAGCTCTGGAAATACGCCTCCATATTGCGCATGAATCTCCGCAGAAGTAGCGGTGACAAGAGAGAGGATTTCCTCGCCATTCCTCACAATTGAGGCGGAGGTCTCATCGCAAGTACTTTCAATGCCTAATGTGATCATGCCAAAGATTATAGGCTAGGCCCGATTTTTTTTATGATTTAAAAAAATCTTTACCAAGTTTTAAGAAATCTTTATGCTATCTTAATTAGAAAAGTTAGGTTCGTGAAAGTCTGAGGACGAGCTTAGCTAGCCAACCTCTCAGATAAAGGATGAGTGTCGTGAAGAAATTTTTCATGTTATTTGTTGTTATGCTTTCTCACATAACAGCGCAAATTGTTTGGGATTCTCCGATTAATCTATCAACTCTTATTGCATCAGACCCACAAGTCGTCGTCGATCCCAGTGGAAACATTACTGCTGCATGGGTAGAAAACGGATTCATTAAAGCAAATACCCGTCCAGTAGGTGGGAATTGGGGCATTGCGTCGACAGTTTCTCTTCTCGGTGGATGTTCTTCACCAAGACTTGGTGTTGATGATAGTGGTAATGTAACTGCCGTTTGGGTGCAAAGTGGTTTTGTGACTACATCTATCCGCGCTCTTGGAATATGGTCAGTACTGCCGATCGCATTATCTGGGGCAGGCGCTTCGGCTCCTTCTTTAGCAGTCGATGGAGCAGGTGATGTTGCAGTTGTCTGGGTCAGAGGCGGTTTTATTGAAGCGCAGCAAAAGCCGTCTGGTGGAATTTTCAATTTAAACAGCAGTGTCATTTCATCTGCGAATTCGGACCATCCAGATGTTGCCATCGGTTCAAATGGCAATATTCTGGCTGTATGGCATAATAATTCCAATGGAGCCGATCTTGTGTATTCATCGACAGCAGTCATTGGAGGGAATTGGAGTGCTTCAAAAACAATTACACCAGCAGGTCTTGCGTCATTAGATCACAATTATCCGAAAGCGGCAGTAGATAGTTCAGGAAATGGTTACGCATTGTGGTATCGATATACCTTTGATGGAACCAATTATCTGAACGTGAGCGTTTTGACATCGGTTCTATCAGCGAATACTGGCAATTGGGCTCCTATCCCAACTCTCTTGTCTCAAGGAGGAATGATCAATCCTTCTCTTCTGACGAACACGATCAGGGTTGATTCTGATGGGAATGCAGTTGCTATTTGGACAACTTCATTTGATAATAATACATTTCAGATTGAGTCTTCTTCTGTAAATGAGGGAGGAAATTGGTTGACGACGATCGAAGTTGTCTCTTCGAATTTATATTCGTTTGCAGCGGATGCTGCGACGAATTCATCTGGTAGCATTGCCTCTATTGATATGTATTTTGATGGATCTACAAGTTCTATTGAATCCAGAGAATCAGATATGACAGGTCCATTTGAAAATTTTTGGTCGACTCCTGTTGTCCTGTCCAATGGAACAAATCAAGGGTATCCCAAAATTGCAACAGCTTACATTCCAGGTCAAAACCAAAGTAAGTATGGAGTTGTTTGGCTTGCCTCAGTCAGCGGAACTAATACTGTTCAATCAGTGACTGGAACCTTAACGAATCTGAATCCACCTACAAATGTAGGGGTTGTTCAGTCTTCGACAAGTTATGGTGTTTTCACCGATTACACCAACACACTCACGTGGACTGCGAGTACTTCGCCGAACTTATTTGGATATGCGATTTACCGCAACGGAATTCATATGACAGATGTCGGTGCAAATCTGACCCTTGAATATGTCGAACACAATCAGGTGCAACAAAATGGATCTGTATCTTATAGCGTTGTTGCGATTGATAATTTTGGAACACAAAGCCAAAAAATAACAGTAAATATTTAAATATAGGATAAAGATGAGAAAAAATTTCATAATATTATGTACTCTCTTTGGTTTTGTGAGTGTATCAAGCCAACCGATTAGCTGGAATGTTCCAGCAACGACTCTTTCCACAGTTGGCGTCAATGCAAGTGATCCCCGCGTGAGTATGGATGCGAGTGGGGATATTGTCGCAGTTTGGGTAGAAAACGGAGTGGTAAAAGCCAATTCTAAACTTGTGAATGGAAATTGGGGAACTGTTGCCTCTATATCAGGAAGCAATGCTTCGTTGCCAAAAGTAGTCTCAGATTCCAATGGTAATTCGACAGCTATATGGCTCGAGAATGGAGTTGTAAAAGCTTCTTCGAAAACCTTAGCTGGAAGCTGGAGTGCAGCTGCATCACTTTCTGCAAATGGTGCATCTGCACCTGTTCTTGCAATTGATAGCGCAGGAAATGTGATTGCAGGATGGACAACAAGTACGTCACTTCAAACATCGCAAAAACCTGTGGGGGGGAATTGGACAGCAAAAGTTACGATCAATTCGCCTGGAATTTCACCGTCTCTTGCTCTTGGTGGCGCAGGATCCAATACCACAGCCGCAATTGTTTGGCATGAACTTGTGTCAGGCGTTACTGTGATTAAAGCTTCTACGAAGCTTTTTTCAGGAAGCTGGGGAACTCCTGTCGTCTTGTCAAATGCAAACATGAATGCAGCCTACACGCAAGTTGCAGTAGACGCATCCTCTGATGTCACAGCGATTTGGTATCAATACACAAATCCTGCCTACACAAACGTTGTTTTGCAAAGCTCAAATAAACCCTTTAGTGCGGCATGGACGACTCCTGTCAATCTATCGAAGCCTGGCATTCGCAATCCAGCAAACTTAACATCAGGACTTGCGTTCGATGGATATGGAAATACCGTTGCTGTATGGACAAATTCTTTTGATGACGAGATTATTTACGTTCAGTCATCAACAAAAGGGCTCAATAATTCATGGAGTAATCCGGTAGATATAGCGAGTGGAAGTTTATATTCTCATTCTGAAAATCTATCAGTGAGTACCTTTGGAAATGCTGTGACCGTATTTATGTTTTATAATGGATTGGACTTGATCATTCAATCTTCAGAATCAGATATTTCTGGATTTGTGAATGATGATTGGTCTCTACCGATTAACATCTCCCAGGGATCTTACAATGGGTCTCCAAGAGTTGTCTCATCGGTATCCTCAAACGCATTACAGGTTGCCGCAGTTTGGTTGAGTTCGAATCTCACAACAAACTCTGTCCAGGCGACTACGGGAAAAAAATCGATGATTTTGCCACCAACGAATCTTTCCGTCACTCAAAGTTCAAATAACTTTGGTGTGTTTACGGAGTATTATAACACACTTACTTGGCAAGCAAGTGCTGATCCTAATACGATTGGATACATTATCTATCGCAATGGACAATACTTGACACAAGTACCTGCGAATACCTTACAAATTATTGATGATAATAGAGCTCAAAATGGTTCTGTAAAATATGGCATTGCCGCAATTGATCGGGAAAATGCCCATAGTCAAATTGTAAATATTTCGTTCCCATAATTCTAGACACGGGTCGTTATCTTATAACGACCCGTTTTTCTTCTAAAACAAATATAGCAACTCAGTTTTTGGTTTTCAAATGAGAAGCAATGCTCCCTCGTAGCAGCTCACATTCAATGACTGTATATTTTCTGCTTCGACACGATTGAGATCATTGAGATTATGAACCCAAACAGGGATGAGCCCGCTGCAATCACCTATGGGAATTGCTCCTTCCGGAAATTCAAAACGCTCAGGCATTTTCATCCCTCACTTAAAGATAGCAAATACGACATATTATTCAGCAATTTTATGCTTTATTGGCATAAGAAAATGTATGAAATATGTCGGAAAAACTATATTGAAGTAGAAATTGCTATTACGAGTGGATGAAACTGCCAGCATTAAGCGAAGAGATTACCCGTTTACGGAATCAGTTGGTTAGTGATCCTGTTACACAGCTCAAGGTAAATGCCACAAAAGCTGCCTCTACATTGGTCATCGGATGCGGGAATTGGCATAGACATACTATTTGTTTTGAAAAATTACCAGAATACCAAGCATGTTTGATGGAAAAAAGATGGGTTTATTTTCCGGTTACGCGGGTTCGAACGAGGGGGGAGCCGAGCAATTGTTTCCCCTACTCACTTTCGTTTTCTTCGCATTTCATAGAGATTTTTGATAAACAGATCTCTTTAAATAGAACCAATTTTAGAATAAGAATAACTTAATAACTGTAATATAAGCTGAAGGCCCTGCTGTACCTTGGGTGGGTGCAGGTCCAGAGCCTAAAGTTCTATTTGCTCCACTTTCATTGACTAATGAAAGATTATCACCAGCATTTAAGAGTACAAGGATTGTGGATGAAGTAAAATTATTCGCTTGAGTAAAAAATACATTCCCATAGCCCGAAGTGTTAGCAGCTCTGTTAATTTGCAACTGAAAGACTGTGTTTGCGTTTGCACCAATTGCAGCTCCAAAAGAAACTTGATAATAACCCGAACTCCCCACTTGTACATCTGTCCCACCTCTAGGATCTGCAATCAGAGAAAGTTGCGATCCCGGAGGGGATGTATCAAAATTGGTAAAATTAATAGGAACCGTATTTGCAACTACGACTGAAGCATTTGTCCATGCAATACCAAAATCTCTAGAGAAATTTCCAGTCGGTCCCGTAGGTCCCGTAGGTCCCGTAGGTCCAGTCGGTCCCGTAGGTCCCGTAGGTCCCGTAGGTCCCGTAGGTCCAGTCGGTCCCGTAGGTCCCGTAG
>CAZVXF010000021.1:0-22491 GCA_964630875.1 uncultured bacterium
CAAAAACAGCCGCCGAGCAAGCCCGTCGCGAGTTGAAAAAGCTAGAAACTTTTTTATCGAAAATTGAAGGCAAGTTTACCGATTTTATTCAAATTGGAATTGGAGGATCAGATCTTGGTCCTCGCGCTTTATCTGTTGCTGCGGCAGCTTATCAAAAACCCAATGTGAGAATCCATTTTATTTCTAATGTCGATCCTGACGATGCAAATAGTGTTTTAAAATGCGTTGATTTGAAAAAGACACTTGTTGTTGTCGTTTCTAAATCAGGGACGACTCTTGAAACCTTAACTAACGAAGAATTTGTCCGAGAGAAAATGACAAAGCTCGGCCTGAATCCAAAAGATCATTTTGTCGCTGTCACAGGCGAGGGGAGTCCCATGGATGATCCCAATCGTTACTTAGCCAGTTTTTATATCTGGGATTTTGTGGGCGGACGTTACTCAGCAACCTCCATGGTTGGGGGCGTTGTTTTAGGATTTGCTCTCGGTTACAAAGGGTTTCAAGAGATTCTTCGCGGTGCTCATGCAATGGATCAACACGTACTTACGGCAGATGTTCGCTCAAACCTTCCTCTATTATCTGCTCTTCTTGGGATTTGGAATCGAAACTTTTTAGGACTGGAGACTGTTGCAATTATTCCTTATTCTCAAGCGCTGTTGCGCTTTACAGCGCACTTGCAGCAGCTTGATATGGAATCCAATGGAAAACATATTGATAAAACAGGAAAAAATGTCGATTATTCCACAGGACCTGTGATTTGGGGCGAACCAGGAACAAATGGACAACACTCATTTTATCAGCTGATTCATCAAGGAACAGACCGAATTCCTCTGGAATTTATTGGGTTTCAAAAGACGCAATATCCACATGATTTAAAAATTCAAAACACAACTTCTCAAGAAAAACTTCTCTCGAATTTATTTGCCCAATCCATCGCCTTGGCAACAGGCCAGCATAATGAGAACCCGAACAAAGTGTTCACTGGGAATCGCCCAAATCGTATTTTGCTCGCGCCTCGATTAGACCTTCACACTTTAGGCGCTCTTCTTAGTTTTTATGAGCATAAAGTGGCTTATCAAGGTTTCATCTGGAATATCAATTCTTTTGATCAGGAAGGGGTACAACTTGGCAAAGTATTAGCAACCAAGATTCTCTCCCTTTTTGAAGGAAAAAAAGGCTCATACCCCTTAGGTGAAGCGTACTTAGAGTTTTTGTCTCGTTAACGGCGCTTTCTAGGAAATCTTCGAGTTCCATCCTCGGAGATTTGCTCAGGCTCCATATTAGGCATGCGCTTTTTATCAATATCGATGCCTTCTTGGTAATTCATATCCCAATGGGCTCTCTCTCCGCCGCGTCCCATTTTTGGAGGAAGATCGTCCGGAGTTGTCTCTTTTGCGATTCTTCGTTCGTTTACGGGTTTGGCTTTGGTGATTGCATCTCTTGCAATTTGTCCGCTTGTAGCTATTTTTCCTGGTTTGGATCTTGGTTTTGACATAATGCTTCCTTTTTTCTCTCTCTAGCATCTTGTCTATTTTATAGGGAATAGGTAAACTAACTCTTTCATGCGGCGCTTGTTATTCTTGATTTTCTTTTGTCTATGTGTACTCACGCTTCCTGTTTGTTTTAAACGCCTTACATGTGGTTTTAAACTGATAAAAATGCAATTAAACATTCCGTTTAGACAGGAATGGGCAGTCGATCATGACATCAATGTGCAAGAAATTCTCTCTCAAAGATTTAAGTATTTAAATCGCGGTGCTCAAAGCTATGTTTTTAAAAGCCTCGATGACAAGTATGTGGTTAAATTTTTTCGATTTGATCGGATGCACAAAAATCAGGACAAAAAAATCAATGCCCTGTTTACAGCATGTCTGCTTGCGTTTACAAAAGCAAAAGAAGAAACGGGGATACTCTATGTTCATTTGAATCAGACGCAGGATCAACTTCCAATCATGCATTTGACAGGTCCTCTTGGTCAAAAGATCTCTTTGAATCCCGATGAATATCGCTTTGTGATCCAAAAGAAAGCAATCTCTTTTCAGGAAGCAATGACACATGCGGAACCCGAAATTGTTCGTAAACGTCTTGATTCATTTATCGCTCTTCTGCAATCTCGCATAAGAAAAGGGATTCGAAATACAGATCATGCTGTGGTGCGTAATTTTGGATTTATTGGAGATAAAGCTGTAGAAATTGATTTTGGAAATTATTCAGAAAAGCCTACATCGAATGAAGACGAGTTTTCTCAAAAGACAACCACTCTTCACGCATGGCTAAGAAACAATGCAGCAGAATGGGTGGAATACTTTGACAATCGAATTGCCAATAATCGTTGATACCGACAAAAGCTCGCACTTCAAGAATTGTATTCGAAAAAACTATCTTCATATTCGGAAGTGGGCATTCCGAGTCAATACAAACTGCTTTCGTATCTATGATCGCGATATCAAAGAATATCCCATTGCAATTGATTATTATGACGGCCGTTTTTGCGTGCACTATTTTGATTTTGATGAACCAAGAGAAGATCTTGCTGAAATCACAAAACGGACAATCCATGATCTATTTGGAGATAGACCCATCTATGCCCGCACGCGCATTCGACGAGAAAAGACTGAACAATATGAAAAAGTAGGGGAGACAAAAGAGTTTTTCCAAGTCTTAGAGTATGGTGTAAAATTTTGGGTTAATCTAAAAGACTATTTAGATACTGGTCTTTTTCTTGATCATCGAGAAGTTCGACGCTATGTTGCATCCATTGCAAAAGAAAAAAGGCTATTGAATCTCTTTGCTTATACTTGTTCATTTAGCGTTCACGCAGCCTTTGCGGGAGCGAAATTGACAAAAAGCGTTGATATGTCTAACACATATACCGCATGGGGAGAGGATAATTTTCGCCTTAACAATTTGCCGCTCGACAATCACCCCATTATTCGCGCCGATTGCCTTAAATTCTTAGAAACCGAAAAAGGGGAATACGATATTATCGTCATTGACCCACCTACAATTTCTCGATCCAAAAAGATGGATCAAATGTTTGATATCCAGGAAGACTATATCTTTTTGATCACAAAAGCACTTCCTCTTTTAGCTCCAGATGGCGTGATGTTCTTCAGCACAAATTCGCGTAAGTTCATTCTTGACCCTTTAAAGCTACCGCCATGCCAAATTCTAAATGTAACGCAAAAAACGTTGCCTATCGATTTTCGTGATCCGAAGATCCATCAATGCTGGCGAATTAAGAATCTCTAATCCATTGACAATCAAAGACATATATATATCTAGTCAGCTTGACAAATTAAAAGAAATAGTATATAATTAATACAGAGGTGCTAATATGCAAATTAATAACATACATAATAATCATTACATTCCAAATACTGATAATCATTCACTGACAAAAGAATTAGATTCTTACAATCATGAATATAAAAAGTTAGTCGCTCAATATGAGCGAGATCCAACACCTGGGAATCTCCAAGTTGTAAAGGATTTTGTTGAGAAGATGAGAAACTTTCTTGAGACCAATAAAAGCGAACTCTTTGCGATTGCGAAACAAAATGGGTGGCCTTCAGAATTTCATAACGGAGAAGCTAGTTATTCTTATACATTCAAAATATTGATCAATAATATGGATACATTTTTAAATTCTTCTGAAAAAAATCCTACGTCTGGTATTGATTTTATCTGTGAACAGTTCAGTCAATTATGCTTCTTTGAATCAACAGGTGAACTTTTATAGACACCGCGTGCTTCAGAAATTAGGCTATGAACCGCGCTCTTTTCGATCTTGCGCTAATTTCGTTGCGCGGTAGGTAAACAAAGCAAAGAGGATAAAGCTCGCAATTGTCCACCCAATCGCGGTCGGCGTTTGGGTGATGTATGAGCGTACGGCAAATAGGATCGTTAACATTAAAGTTACCGGGGGCGCTGTCAGCTGGCTCCATCTCTTGCTATTCCCAATGCAGATTGAGAAAAGGATGACTCCGAAAATAACACTTGAAACAAGCGATACGATGCTCCCAGCTTTGTAATAACCAAACATCCCAAAGCCCATCAGGCATAGAGCATAAATATATGTAAGAACGATCATGTGAACACCATTTTCCAAGCAGTGATTGCAAACATCCACAAAAATGCGGGGATTAGAAGAAATTGAGCCAGTTTCTCTTTTTTGCGATACAGGAGAATGCAGAGAATCGTATTGCATAAAAGAAAAAGAAGGGCAAAAAGGGAAAGAAGTGGCTGTGTAGTCAAAGAAAGAATCTCAAATCCGAGCTGTGTCAGAAAAAGAGTCACTTCGAGTTTGAGTGTGAAAATCGAGAATCTGCGCCAAACCATCCATATTGAGCCTGCGATGAGAAAATGATAAGGGAGCAAAGAAAATGAAAGTGAATAGACAAGTAAGCTTAATGTCAAAAAAATCAATAATCCAACGGCTTGCTCAGGCCTGGTTCTATATGTAGGTTTCAACCAAACTGTCGAGTGCATAAAAAATGTTTTACTTGTTTTCTTGTTTATTTGGATACTATATAATTTTTGCTCATGAAAACACAAGTCATACTCCTTGATCGCATCGAAGAAGCAATTCATTTTTTGAAAAATGGAACCCCCATTGCTTTCCCTACTGAAACGGTGTATGGTCTTGGAGCTCAGATAGTAAATGTTGAGGCGATTGATAAAATTTTTTCGATTAAGGGTCGACCTTCCGATAATCCTTTGATTGTTCATGTCGCAAACATGGACCAAGCTCTGCAATTATGTCACAATCTACCTCCACTATTTTTCTCATTAGTCGAAAAATTTTGGCCTGGCCCCTTAACGCTTGTTGTAGAGAAAAACGATTCTGTCAGTTCTCGAGTGGCCGGAGGTCTTTCTTCGATAGCGATCCGCATGCCTGCGGGCGCGATTGCTAGAACTTTGATTGAGGCTGTGGGGCCCTTGGCAGCACCCTCAGCGAATCTTTCGGGAAAACCAAGTCCTACAACGGCGCTCGATGTTCTTGAAGATTTAAATGGAAAAATTCCATTTATTATCGATGGGGGAGACTGCTGTTTTGGAATTGAATCGACAGTCTTAAGCCTGCTTGAAGAAACGCCGATGCTCCTTCGACCTGGCTCAATAACAAAAGAGGAGCTCGAAGTTTTTTTAGGTCAAAAAATTGCCGAGCCAAATCGCTCTACTCAAGTTCTTTCACCGGGGATGAAATATCGTCACTACGCTCCCAGAGCAAAGATTCGTCTCGCATTGACTCAAGAAGAACTCGATGGTTATGTCATCCTACCCAATGAGAAGACTCTGTACGCAGAATTTCGTAAAGCCGATCGAATCGGTATTTCTGAAATTGTCCTTGATTGCACAAAGTCTTTATCGAAAGCTCTGATGAATCGAATCGAGAAAGCTGCAGCTCTTTAAAATTGTTATAAATCTCGCGAAAAAATATACTCCTTTGCCTATGACAATTTCAAATCAGGAAATAAGACATTCAAGTATTCCCTCAGTTTTTTCAAGCCCAGATCGATTTTGGAGAACTGTTGACCCCGATTTTCTAAGTCCAGCGCGTGATACAGCAGTCCATGATACAGCCGTCATCGCCGAAGAAAAAAAATCGAACGCTTTGCCTATCATGATGATGACAGCCTGTGCGGCTTTGTCTGTTGCCTCGTTTCTGTTTGGATTTAAAAATAAAGAGCATGAACCAATGATGATTGCAGGCTTTGTTTGTGGCAGTTGCTTTGCAGCAGGTTCTGCAGTAACAGGTTATTACTCCTGTTTACAACTTTCTCCAGAAGAGTTGAGATTGAATTCGTATAGCAGGGTATAAATGTCTGGAAAATTACTCTTTTCAAAAATATGATAGAGTAATGAGTGATAAAATTGTTGAGCCGTCCGAGATCATCATCGATGGCAAAGGGCTGCCGAAAGAAAAAGTAAATCGCGTCAATCCTCCCATTCGTTTTTTAGCTCGCTTTTTTGATTATGCTCTTTTCTTACTTGTTTTGCTTTTCATTCGGACTTTTGTAGGAGCGCGATTTCCAGAAAGTCTTTTTGAATACATGATTCCCTTTGAATATTTTGCTTGGATACCGATTGAAACTGCTCTATTATGCACTTTGGGGATAACACCAGGGAAATTCCTGCTTCACACAAAAATCACGCATGGGCGTAAGGCTAGATTTGATTTTGTGACAGCTTTCCGAAGAAGTTTTAATGTCTGGCTCAGAGGTCTTGGAATGGGAATACCGGTGATCAATATCTTGTGTATGCTCGTTGCTTCGAGCAAATTGCGGATGATGGGAATGACAACTTGGGACCGCGAAGATAATATCACGATTGCTCATTATCCAGTCTCGCAGATCAGAGTCATCGTTGCAAGTATCATAACGTTTATCGGTTTTGTGGCTTATTATGCGCGATTCTGATTTCGACCCCTCTTTAAACTTTCTGAAACAAAGAAATAGCAAGCTAGATCATTTTTTTCGTCCCAAAACAATTGCTGTGATTGGCGCAACGGATAAGGAGGGAAGCGTTGGCCGGACATTAATGCAGAATTTGATCTCTTTTGAAGGCACGATTATTCCAGTGAATCCAAATCGAGACACCGTTTTTGGGTTGAAAGCATATGCTGAAGTTCCTGAAGGCGTTGATTTGGCAATTGTCGTGACCCCTGCGAAAACTGTTCCTGCCATCATTGAAGCGTGCGTGAAGAAAAAAGTTTCAGCTGCTGTGATTATTTCTGCAGGCTTTAAAGAAATGGGAGAACCTGGAATTGCATTAGAAACGCAAATCGCAAAACATGCAATCGCTGGGAAAATGCGCATTATTGGCCCAAATTGTCTGGGCGTGATGAATCCTATGAATGGGCTGAATGCAACGTTTGCCGCGGATATGGCAAGAAAAGGCAACATTGCTTTTATTTCACAATCGGGCGCTCTTTGCACGGCTGTTCTTGATTGGAGCATTCATGAAAAAGTTGGTTTTAGTGCATTCGTATCCATTGGTTCTATGCTTGATGTCAATTGGGGGGACTTGATTGATTATTTTGGCAATGATCCTGCAACAAAAAGTATCCTAATTTACATGGAGAGCATTGGTGATCCAAGGGCCTTTTTGTCAGCAGCACGTGAAGTTGCACTCACAAAACCGATCATTTTGATTAAAGCAGGAAGATCCGCTGAATCAGCATCTGCTGCAGCATCGCATACAGGTGCATTGGCTGGAAGTGATGATGCATTGAATGCAGCGCTTCGAAGGGTGGGGGTTCTTCGAGTGGATACGATTGCAGACTTATTTGGAATGGCGGAAGTGTTAGCAAAACAGCCAATGCCTAAAGGTCCTCATTTAGCTATTCTTACAAATGCTGGAGGGCCTGGAGTCATCGCAACAGATGCTTTGATTCTAAATGGAGGCAAGCTTGCCAAAGTAAGTCCTGAATCCATGGATCAATACAATGCTTTTTTGCCAGCTGCCTGGAGTCATAATAATCCGATCGATATTTTAGGCGATGCAAGCGCAGATATATATTCAAAGGCTGTAGACGTTGCAAGCAAAGATCCAAATACAGAAGGTCTACTTGTCATTTTAACACCACAAGATATGACCGACCCAACAAAAACTGCTCTCGCGCTTCAGTCATTTTCAAAGCTGGATATTCCTGTGTTTACAAGTTGGATGGGAGCCGATCGAGTTGAAAAAGGCAGAGAGATTTTAACGACAGCGGGAATACCTACTTTCGACTTTCCGGACATGGCATGCCGAACGTTTGCTTCTATGTGGACGCATAACTACAATTTGAAAGCAATTTATGAAGTGCCAAACTCGATCAAAGATTTTGAAATTGAACTGAAAGTTGTTGAAGAAATCATCACGAGCGCGCTGAAAGAAAATAGAACTATTCTCGACGAATATGAGTCCAAGAGAATTTTGGAAGCCTATCAAATCCCTACGGTGACAACAAGAGTGGCTAAAAGCGAACAAGAGGCTCTTGAGATCGCATCTACGATGACCTTTCCTCTTGTTCTAAAGCTCTATTCTCGCACAATCACACACAAGTCAGATGTGGGTGGGGTAAAGCTCAATCTATCGAATTTAGAGGCTGTTAAAAAAGCATATAAAGAAATCAAAAATGCAGTGAGTGCGCATGATTTCGCAGGTGTCACTGTACAGCCAATGATTCATCTGGACGGATACGAACTGATTTTAGGAAGCACAATTGATCCAGAGTTTGGGCCCGTTTTGTTATTTGGTTCGGGAGGTCAGTTGGTTGAAGTCTATAAAGATAGATCTCTTGCTTTGCCGCCGTTAACGACGACTCTTGCAACGCGCTTCATGGAACAGACAAAAATTTATGAAGCGCTTCATGGTGTTCGTGGAAGAAAAGCGATCGACCTCGAGAAACTACAATCGATTCTTGTTCAATTCAGTCGGATGATTGTAGAGCAAAAATGGATCAAAGAATGTGATATCAATCCACTGTTAGTATCTTCTGATGGCATGATCGCACTGGATGCGAGAATCATTCTTCATGAAGCGGGGACAACCAATTTTCCAAAGCCAGCAATTCGTGCCTATCCAAATCAGTATGTGGAAAAGTGGAAAGATTTCATTCTACGTCCCATTCGTCCAGACGATGAACCGAAAATGAAACAATTTCACAAAGATCTCTCAAATGAAACTGTACGGCAGCGATATCTCAAAGCAATTCAATATGAAGAACGGGTCGCACATGAGCGATTGCAGCGCATTTGCTTTAATGATTATGACCGAGAAATCGCCATTGTGGCTGAATATCACGACGAAATTTTAGGAATCATCCGACTCTCTAAAGTTCCTAAGTCCGATGAAGCAACGATCTCAATGACTGTCAAAGATCAGTGGCAAAATAAAGGCATTGGGTCCAAACTCATGGAAAAAATCTTGCAGATTGCAAAACAAGAAAATGTACAACACATCACTGCGCATATGCTTGAAGAGAACCGTCTTATGCAAAAGCTTTTGACTCGATTTCATTTTACACTTAAAAAAGAAGAGAACATTATCATCGCATCCTTATGAAAAAAATCATCTCTCTCCTGATTGCTTATATGATTGGACAAGTTCTATGGTTGCTTCCTGTGCCAAATGGATTACAGCCTGCAGCTTGGCATCTTTTTAGCCTGTTTGTAGCGACGATTATTGGGATCATGCTTCGTCCTTTTCCGATGGGCGTAATGGCTATTTTTTCACTGACCATAGCGATCATTACCCAAACTTTATCGATGAGTGATGCTCTTTCTGGATTTAGCAATGAAATTGTATGGCTCGTCGTCTTTGCCTTTTTTATCTCGCGCGGCTTTCTTGTCACAGGGCTCGGGAATCGTTTTGCCTATAAAATCATGTCGATTTTTGGAAAACATAGTTTAGGCATAGGTTACGGGCTAGTTTTGACAGATTTAGTTCTGGCCCCCACAATTCCAAGTGTTACAGCAAGAATCGGGGGCGTTGTCTATCCCATTTTAAAATCTGTGATCGATCTGTTTACAGGACGCGCGCAAGACCCAAAACTTGGCGCATTTTTGACACAAACTACTCTTCAAGCTGCGATGATTACAAGTGCGATGTTTTTAACGGCTATGGCAGGAAATCCTTTTGTTGCTGAACTTGCAAAGCAAAATGGTGTGACGATCACGTGGATGAATTGGATGACAGCAGCGATCGTGCCTGGCCTTTTGAGCTTACTTGTTGTTCCGTATTTAATTTTCCGCTTAGTCGCGCCGCCGACGCGCGCCACTCCACATGCCAGAGAAATGGCAAGAGAGAGGTTGAAAAAGATTGGGCCCATGAAGATGGGAGAAAAGATCATGTTTGGAACTTTTATTCTTTTGATCGTGCTTTGGATCCTGGAAGTCAATGCAACGCTTGTTGCCATGATCGGTCTTTCTATTCTTCTTGTAACCAAAATTTTACAATGGAAAGATGTGATTCAAGAAACGAGCGCATGGGATACATTTCTTTGGTTTGCCATTCTTCTTACCTTCGCAACTTTCTTGAATAAACTTGGGTTTATCACTTGGTTTAGCAAAGAGGTGATTCAGTATGTGCAAGGTTTTAGCTGGCATTGGGGATTTTTACTGATCAGCTTACTTTACTTTTATTCTCATTATCTTTTTGTGAGCTGCGTTGCACATATTGGCGCGATGTTTACTGCCTTTTTTGTGATTGCAACTGCACTTGGGACTCCTCCGTTTGTTGCAGCTCTCACGCTTGGTTTCTTTAGCAACCTAATGGGTGGTTTAACGCACTATGGAACAGGACCTGCACCGATTCTTTTCGAAATGGGCACGATGAGTTTAGGACAATGGTGGAAGATTGGCTTTATCGCAAGCGTTGCCAACGTCATCATTTGGCTTGGAATTGGCGCCCTTTGGTGGAAATTAATTGGCGTGTACTAGACAGGATAAAAAGAGATTCCAAATTGATCAATATGCTTGATGAGATCAGGATTCGTCTTTTCTGTATAAGCTACAACATCAAATTTATAGGGCAAAGGGAGTCTTTCGTTTAATTCAGATGAAATTATCCATGCAGTTTCTTCTGAAACATCTCCCTGGATTGCAATGTCTACATCTGAACCTGCTTTATAGTTCCCCATTGCCCTGGAGCCAAAAATAATCGCTTTTTTCACTTCTGGATGAAATTTCAATAACTGAATAATTGCTTGGAGATCAGTTTTTTTTAATCCGAACATCTTTCTTTTAGCTCTAAATAAACTTGTTCTAATCCTGTAAAACAATAATTTCGTATAAATTCTACTGCGCGTGTAGCGTGCTCTCTGTTATATGTATGAGAAAGAATATTCTTTTTTTCAAGCATTTCGATCCAAAGATGTCCGTCTTTAATGAGTTGGGTAGCAAAAGCTTCTCGAATGACTTCACGGGGAAAGCTTACGGTATTGCCCATACTTTCTAAGTAATCTTTTAACGTCTTCCAGGCTAATTCAAAAGTGAACTCAAAACTTTGAATGATTCCAGCTTCTTGAAGCGGATCTAAATTTTTTTTATATAGACCGTCGCGTAAAAATATAAACGCGTTCTCAAAGTTGGAAAACCTCTGTCGCGCTCGTATTATTTTGTCCATTAGAACACTTCCCTCTCTAGTTAGCCCTTAAATTTATGTTTGATGGCAACGTTTTTTATCCCGATCTTATGCGTGTACCGTTTCGTATGAAAGAGCTTTTGTCATGTGATTGAAAACATCATGTCTGGGCTGACCTGCATCAATTTCGTGTAATATGGGCTTATAATGCTCAATAAGAGGTTCTGTCTGACTATGATAGACCTCAAGGCGTTTCTTCAAGACTTCTTCAGAATCATCGTCTCGCCGGATAAGGGTCCCTCCGCATGCACAAAGGTTGTTTTTGGGAGAGTCGTATTTCTTGTGAAATGGTTTGCCGCATTGTTTGCAGCCAATCCGACCACAGATTCTCTCAAATAAAAGGGCCTCTTCCAACATCAAAAGAAGGACACTGAGCCTGTAGTTTCCTCCCAATTTTTGATCAATCGCTATGGCTTGATCAATGGTTCTAGGAACGCCGTCAAGGACAGCTCCTCGTTTACAATCTTCTAACATAAGGCGAGAGAAGAGCATTTCGAGAACAATGTCATCTGGGACGAGCTTACCTTGGTCGATAAATCCTTGAGCCTTGAGCCCAATCAAAGTTTTTTCGCGGATATTCTGGCGAAATAGATCTCCAGTTGAGATATGAGGGATCATAAAATGAGAACCAAGATCGGGGGCATGGGTGCCTTTACCGGCTCCAGGAGGACCTAACAAAATGATTAAAAGGGGGGAAATTTTCGGAATCATATTACCAGCCATACGCAAATCCCATTAGGTACAGCAAAAATCTGTACCTGCTAATCATAAACAATCGAATGGCAAAAAGCAATCTCGAAAGAGGTCTAATATTAAAAAAAGGAATTATACCCAAACAAGCCTAAAAAACGATTTTTGAGTTTGTTTGGGTATACCATTGCATTCGATTCTAGTCTATTTAAGATTGATTTGTTAAACTGCCTTAAAGCGGTATAGGCAATCATGCTTTTTGCGACATTTCCTGCTTTTCCTTCTTGTGATCTAGATGGATGCGATGGAATTGAACTGCGTTTAGACCTTTTTACTCACTGGAGTATTGATCGTTTACAGTCTTTTTTAGCATCGCAGACCAAACCGGTCATGTTCACCATTCGCAATGGGAGTAAAAAGCAGATTCATGAGTGCTTAAAGTTAAAGCCTCAATATTTCGATTTAGACGCTGTATTTGCATTCAATATCGAAGATTACCCCGACACAAAATTCATTCTTTCCTATCACAATTTTTCCGACACGCCAAAAGATCTTGAATCGATTTATTTTTCCATGAAAAAAAGAAAAGCATTTGCTTATAAGATCGCATGTCATGCTGCTTCATCCAATGATGCTTTACGCATGCTTCTTTTTTCACGAGAACATCTTGATTTAAGTACGATTTGCATGGGAGAAAAAGGGGAGTGGGCACGCGCTTTAGGCCCTGTTGTCGGAAATGTGATCGATTACGCTTGTATCAATCAGAAAACAGCTCCAGGTCAATTAACAGTTTCTGAAATGGTCGATATTTATCGATATCGAAGCTTGAATCAAGAGACAGATTTATACGGTTTGATTGGCGATCCGATCTTTCAAAGCCAAGGACATATTTATCATAATGCTCAATTTTGCACGAATGCAGTTTATGTCAAAATGTGTGTGAAAGCAGAGGAATTAAGCGAGTTTTTTCCTCTAGCTGAAGAGCTTGGATTTAAAGGCTTAAGCGTCACGATGCCCTTGAAAACTGCGGTGATTCCATTTGTTGAGACAAAAGATAGTTCTGTCAATACAATTCGCATTACGGATGGCAAAAAAACAGGGATCAGCACGGACGGCAAAGGGGCAATGGATTTGTTTGGAGATGTCAAAGACAAAGTAATTTTGATTTTAGGTGCAGGAGGAGCTGCAATTGCAATTGCAAAAGAGGCGCAAGCAAGAAGAGCTCATGTTTGGATACATAATCGGACGAAGAGAGATTTAGGCTATCCAACAGGAATTCCCGATCATTATGATATTGTCATCAATTGTACGCCAAGTGGCGATGAAAGTGTGTTAAAACCGGGCATTATCGTGATGGATATTGTCTATGTGCCAAGAGATACTGATTTTCTTAAAAAAGCAAAACAGTTAGGATGCCAGGTTGTTTATGGAGAAGAGATGTTTTTCAATCAAGCTGCCTTGCAGAGAGAATTCTGGGGTTGTGATCGGCAGGGGAATTTTAAAAACATTGGAGATTCCGGGAAGAGTCATTGTCATTGCTGACAAAGCAATTGCAGACATTCATACAATCCGATGCGATCTTCTAATTCGCGTTTCGAGCGAAAAAACAAAACAAAATTACGAATCCATTGTAGATCAACTGTTTCAAGCTGGATGCGATCGTCAAACCACAATTGTTGCAATCGGTGGAGGGACGATTTGTGATCTTGTGGGATATGTAGCTGCAACCTTTATGCGAGGCCTTCCGCTCATCTTAATTCCGACAACTCTACTTGCGATCGTCGATGCATCCATCGGTGGTAAAACTGCGATTGATACCGCACATGGCAAAAATCTCATTGGTAGCCTCCATTTCCCTAAAATGATTTACGCAGACCTCGATGTCCTATCGACTTTACCTGAAGGCGAAAGAATCAATGGGATGGCTGAAATTCTTAAAATGGGTTTGATTCAAGAGCCAACACTTTTTATCCAAAAAATGACTGATGAAATGATTGTTCAAGCGATGCTTGCAAAAATTTCTGTCATTGAAAAAGATCCAGAAGAAAAAGGTCTCCGACGTATACTTAATTTTGGGCACACAATTGGCCACGCGATCGAAACAGTTGGGGAGAATATCGCGCATGGAAGAGCTGTCGCATTGGGCAGTTTAGCCGAATCTTACCTCAGCATGCTCCTTGGCTTCTTGGATGAAACCACGTTCAAAGAAATCGTCACTCGTTACCAAGAATATCAACTTCATCTGCCAGCAGACTATTCACGTCTTAAAATTTTCGAAATGATGCGTCATGATAAAAAGAAAAAAGATGGGAACTTACGTACCGTTATTATTGATCAAATTGGAAATGCATTGCGATTCCAGGGCGAATACTGTCATCCTGTGACGGAAAAACAAATTGAAGCAACACTTGATTGGCTAGAAAAACACTACACATGAATTCTGATAAAATGGTTTCAATTTTTCCTTCTAAATTAAAGGGGAAAGTCACAATTCCCTCTTCGAAATCACACACTCTGAGAGCCATTCTTTTTGCCTCTTTGGCAAACGGTGTTTCTACGATTGAACAGGCTCTTGATTCTCCTGATACATCTGCAATGATTCAAGCGATGAGGCAGCTGGGAGCAAAAATTGATGTGAGGGGAAATCTTTTAGAAATTCATGGGTTTAATGCGAGGCCAAAAGCTGCCGATGATGTGATTCAATGTGGCAACTCAGGCCAAGTGCTTCGATTTGTTGGAGCCATTGCGGGTCTCATTTCTCAATATACGATACTTACAGGGGATGATTCGATCAGGCATAATCGACCCGTTTTGCCTCTCTTAGATGGCTTAAATCAATTGGGAGCGCAAGCAGTCTCTTCAAGAGAAGATGGGTTTGCTCCTATCATCGTAAAAGGACCTTTTACGAAGAATCAGGCGATCATTCATGGTGAGGATTCTCAGCCGGTTTCAGGTCTTTTAATCGCATCGGCATTCGCGCATCATCCCATAGAGATTAACGTCATCAATCCTGGAGAAAAACCATGGATTGAAGTAACACTGGATTGGTTTCAAAGGCTAGGGATTGCATATCAGGCTTCGGATTATACTCGATACCAAATGCAAGGATCGACAAAACTCGATGCTTTTCACTACATTGTGCCGGGAGATTTTAGCTCAGCTGCCTTTCCCATTGCTGCGGCAATCATTACCGATTCAGAACTTGTACTCGATAATATAGATATGACTGATATTCAAGGGGATAAGGCAATTATTCCACTTTTACAAAAGATGGGCGCTAACATAAGTTTTGGGGACAGAAAACTCATCGTCCATCGAGGTTCAACGTTGACTGGCCAAAGAATTGACGTGAGTGTATTTGTTGATGCGCTGCCGATTCTTGCGGTACTCGGTTGTTTTGCCAATGGCGTTACAGAAATTTGCAATGGCGCAATTGCGCGCAAAAAAGAGTCTGATCGAATCACTTGCATTCGGAAAGAGCTTCAGAAAATGGGGGCTAAAATTGAAGAAAAGCCAGATGGTTTAATCATTCATCCTTCGATTCTCAATGGCGCACATTTAAAGACGCATCATGATCATCGAATTGCATTGGCTTTAAGCGTTGCAGCGCTTGGCGCAAGAGGGGAAAGTACAATTCATGGTTTTGAATGCGCTGCGAAAACCTATCCAAATTTCATTCAAGACATTCTATGAATCTTATCTTATTTGGATTTAAGGGAGTGGGCAAAACATTCCAGGGACGAAAAATGAGTGTAGAATTAGGTCGGTGTTTTTATGACACAGATGAAATGATCGAAGACCAACATAAAAAAAGTGTTCGAGAAATTTTTCAACAATACGGTGAAGAGAAATTTCGAAAAATTGAAAAAGAGATTTTGATACAACTTAAAGGTGTAACAAATTCAATTATTGCAGTAGGGGGCGGAACTGTTCTAGATTCTGAAAATGTCAGCTTTTTACAGGGGTTGGGTGAACTGATTTATTTAAAGACAGGTTTTGAAACGATTTTGGAAAGAATTTTAACCAATGGCATCCCTTCATTTGTCGATGTAAAAAATCCTGTGGAATCACTCAAAATTCTTTATGAGACACGGTGTCAGATTTTTGATACAATTCCTGCTCGAGTGATGAACGTATGAATACTTTTGGCAACCTGTTTCGAATCACCACATTCGGTGAGTCTCACGGTCCTGCAATCGGCGTCGTTATTGATGGCTGTCCTGCAGGAATTGAGCTGACAATTGATGAAATCAATCATGAGCTATTTTTAAGATCGCCCGGAAGAAATCTATACGTTTCTCCGCGCAAAGAAGAAGACGTAGCAGAGATTCTTTCAGGTATTTTTGAAGGTAAAACCACGGGAGCGCCGATTGCAATCCTCATCCGAAATAAGGATGCCGATAGTAGTCAGTATGCAAATTTAAAAGATTTGTATAGACCTGGACATGCCAATTTCACCTATCTTCAGAAGTACGGGATATTTGATTATCGAGGCGGAGGAAGGGCCTCAGCTCGAGAAACTGCAGCAAGGGTTGCCGCAGGCGCTGTCGCAAAGAAATTTCTTAAATCTTTTGGCATTGATTGTGTTTCTTATTTAGATGAAATGGGAGCTGTTGCAATGCCTGAATTTGATCGTAATGATCTGTTAGAACTCAGAGAAAAAACCCTGCAAAGTCCCATTTTTTGTCCATGCCCGATCACGCAAGAAAAAATGCTCGAACAAATCCAAAAAGATGATTCTTTGGGCGGAATTGTTGCTGGAATTGCGCATGTTCCTGTGGGGCTTGGCGAGCCTGTTTATGGAAAATTAGAGGCTTGCTTAGCATTTGCAATGCTCTCCATTCCTGCAAGTAAAGGATTTGAAATTGGAAAAGGTTTTGCGGCTGCAAAAATGAGGGGCTCTGAGCATAACGATCCATTTGTCATGGAAAATGGGAAAGTCCGTTGCAAACAAAACTTTGCTGGAGGAACGCTCGGAGGAATTAGTACAGGAGAGCCTCTGTATTTCAGAGTCGCCTTTAAACCGACATCGAGCATAAAAAAAGTGCAAGAAACGGTCTCATTGAATGCAGAGAACACGTTGTTACAACTTCCAAATAGTGCACGTCACGACCCATGCATTGCAATAAGGGCAGTGCCAGTTGTAGAGGCAATGACCGCATTAGTGATTGCTGATGCTCTTCTGTTAAATCAGATTAATATGAAAAGTTTTGCCCGTTTTAATGGAGTTGCTAACGGCGCAATCTTGAATCGCTGATTCAAGCGTTTTTTTCACTTTTTCACCATCACTTGCTCCCTGCACATCGAAAGTAATGTCTATTTGTGTCATGCCGATTCCAGATTCTCCATGCAGTCGATCGACAGTCAGGACAGCCTTGCCGAAAATGTTTTGAAAACTCACTTTTCCTCGTTCACAATAGACCTTAAAGGTAGCAATCACACAATTCACAATCGCAAGAGAAAAGAGATCCTCAGGTGAATAACCGCCGCCAGGCCCCATAAACTCAGGCGGTATGGCACAAGGAATTGGGGGAAGAAGATCTGTTTGCGCGGTCCACAGGGACGTAATCCCACTTGTTGCATTGGCTTGCGCTTCAAATTTCATTGGGAACTTGACCATTTTTCAACCTATTGTTCAAAGCTCAGTTTGCTCTTTTTGGCGATTATTTGCTAAACTTTTTGTTTACCGAAGAAAATCACGTGAAATCATTAAAAGAATGGGCAAAGATTACAGAAGCAAAATTTTCAAACGGTCTTTTATTTGAAAAGCCCTCTTTTCGAGAGAGCATCCGTAAGAAAATTGAAAAGCTCTATAAAAAGGGTGAGCTGACTCGCCAACAACTTTGGTTTGGCGCCTATTATAAAAAAGAAATTGAATCTTTGTTGATTCCAGATATTGAGATTCGCTATATCAATCAAACACTCGGCTACGGTGTTTTCGCAGCTCGTGATTTTGCAAAAATGGAATTTATTGCTCAGTATTCAGGTCTTGTTCGAAAATCTCGGCGCAGCGATCGGATGAATGCATATTGCTTTGAATATACGCTTGCCAATGGTGTAAAAACTCCCTACACAGTAGATGCTCAGGATCAGGGAGGAATTGCGCGGATGATTAACCATAGCGAATATCCGAATCTCCAATCTTCCCTTGCGACGATTGATTTTTTGAATTATATCGTTTTAATTACATCGAGACCCGTAAAGAGAGGGGAGCAATTCTGTTACGATTATGGACCCGATTACTGGTCCCATCGAGAAAAGCCGATAAATATATAAATTTTTTTTATAAAAGTGGAGAGTTTCGCAATTTTCATATATAATCCTGGGGTATGAAAAGACTAAAAATTTTATTTCAAAACAATGAATTATGGGTTGCCTCAAAGATGGAGAAGGACCCAGATTATTTTAGTAAGACCGCTAAAGATCAGCTCCCCCATTATTTATGGATTGGTTGCTCAGATTCACGCGTTCCAGCAAATGAAATTGTAGGTCTTGAGCCAGGGGAGCTCTTCGTTCATCGCAATGTTGCTAATTTATGCCCTCATACCGATTTTAACTGTCTCTCCGTCCTTGAATTCGCGATCGATATTTTAAAGATTGAACACGTGATTGTTTGCGGCCATTACAATTGCGGCGGCGTGAAAGCTGCGATGATGGATCACCAACTCGGCCTTGTCGACAATTGGCTTCGAAATATTCGCGATGTCTTTGCTGCCAATAAACAGGAACTCGATCAAATAGAGGATCTAGGAGCCCGTTACAATCGACTCGTTGAACTCAACGTACTTCAACAAGTGAAAAATATCTGCCACACAACCATCGTTCAAGATGCTTGGCATCGAAAACAGCCTCTCACAGTGCATGGATGGGTTTATGATTTAGAAACAGGAAAATTGCGCGATTTAGGATTCAATCTTTCGAATATCGATGACGTAGACACGATTTACCACATTAAAAAAAGCGATGAATAAAGATTTCGTTATTGGAGTAAATGCTCTTCAGGAGTTGATCAATCATGCTCCAAAAAGAATCCTGCGCATCTACACTTCTCAAGAAAAAGGTCAGGGGCGAAAATCAGAAATCATAGACTCCTGTAAAAAGAAAAATATCCCAGTACAAACGCTCCCTTTTGATTCCTTAACAAAACTTGTGGAAAGTGACTCTCATCAAGGTCTAGTCGCACAAGTGCACTTAAGGATCTATCTCAGTACAAAAGAATTTTTGCAGGAAGAAAGAGAAAAAAGCATTGTCTTAATGCTCGATCAAATTTTTGATCCGCAAAATTTCGGAGCCCTTCTTCGATGCGCAGAATGTTTTGGCGTTGATGCAGTTGTTTTTTCAAAAAATCGCGGGTCTGAAATCACACCAGTCACGACAAAATCAAGTTGCGGCGCCTCAGAAATCCTTCCTTTAATCCGCGTATCCAATCTCGCAGAAACTGTCACCGAATTCCAAAAAGCAGGTTATGAAGCAGTGGTGAGCATACTTGATCCAAAATCGGAAAGTTTAAACTCCTTCCAATTCGCCGATAAAACTCTTCTAATCATGGGTTCTGAAGGGGAGGGGGTGCAGCCACTGATCTGTAAGCGTGCTGATCGGTCAGTCTATATCCCAATGCTTGGGAAAATCCAATCATTGAATGTGGCTCAAGCCTGCTCTGTCCTTCTCTTTAAGGCGGCTTTGGCCACTCCATCGAGATTGTAGTACTTCCTCTGATGGAAAGCCAAGCGTCAAGATCCACTTCAATTGTTTTTGCTCGTGTAGCGATCTCTGTGAGTTCGTCCCACGTCTGAACAATTTCTGTATCATCGATGAGATCAATCAGTTCATTATAAAAGTAATCGCCATCATCAAGCATTCCTTCATTGACACATCGCTGCAAAGACATCTGGAGGGCTTCAAGATTATCAAGAACATCGTCTGCAGCCTTTTTCAATATAGGATCAATCTTCATCTTATACCAAATGTTGAACGAACTGACCCACAAGAATGATCAAGGCAAATGCCATGAGGACAATGAGGATAGGTTTCCCACCAAAAAGTTGTCTTTGCCCGTGTGGTAAACGCTTGATATATCTTCCCACCCACGCCATCACGGGAGGCATTAAACCGAAAAGGAAAGCACAACTAATTCCGCCAGCATATCCAAGAGCGATGATAAAAATATCGGGATATTTGAGTGCAATGGCAAGAGGAATCCCAAAAACAATGATGCAGAGAAGGAACTTTTTCGATCCTTTCTTTTTCCACTTAAGTCCATCAGCAAGGAAATCAAAAAACGCTAAAGCTAGAGGGATGAATGATGTTGTGAGAGCAAAAAACGCAAAGTAACGTCCGATGTAATAAATGAGTGGATTCTGGACAAAATGTCGTAAAGGTCCAACTGCATTTTGTCCGGCTAGGGCTGCCGCATCTAAGCCATTTGGGCCTTTATTTGGGACAATACCTAAAATCAAAAATTCCCAAACCAAATAGACGACGAGCGGAATCAGCGAGCCAAAGATCACAGCAAGACGAACCTTTTTTACATTGCGCTCCATATAGGTCATGAGGGAGGGGATAATGACTTGATAGGTGAAGGCCGTAAATAACACAGGAAGGGCAAAACCTGCTTTTCCCCAATTTGAGTAGGACAATAATGAAAGCTTTACAGAACTAATCGATACTGCGAAAAAAGCCAAATAGCAAATTGCAACACCACTAATTAAGAACATATTGAGGCGATCCACCGAGCGGGCGCCAAGATATACAACCGGAGCAAAAACCGCAGTATAGACAATCGCAGAAACCCAATCTGGAAGATGAATTCCAGTAATATCCCGGAGTACCTCTCCACCGCCAGCTACGTGAGCAATCATGACTGTAAGGAATAAAAATAGGTACATGAACCAGAAAATGATCCGACCCGGTGTCCCAAGGATTTTATCGGCCATCGAAATAAAGCTGGTATCTTTCGGCATCCAAAGACAAACTTCGACGAGAAGAAGTCCAGTGCAAAGCATGAATATCCAGCAAATGAAATAAGTAAAGGCTGATGGGACAAATCCTGCGGCACCCGTTGCAACTGGCAGCGCAAGCATGCCAACGCCAATTGTGGTTCCGGCGATTAATAAAGTTCCGCCAACTACGTGGCCCATAGAGTGGATGATTCTCATAATTCCTTATTTGTAATCCGAGAAATTATAGACTGTCAACAAATATATGTCCCTATGTAAATTTTTTTTATGGATTTTTGACAGTGTATAAATATAATCAATGAAGCACAAAAGGATTTTTTATGAATACAACCCAAAATTCTCGTTATAACCCTTGGATCGCTGCTACAGTCGGAGCCGCAACTGCTTATAAAGTATCTGAGAAAAATGCATTTAGTGGCGTATGTATTGGAGCTATCACGGGTTATTCAATCTCACGTTGGCCTGAAATGATGCAATGCGTAATTACAGGAAATGCGGCAGCCCTTGCTAGCAAACAAATCCTTTCAGATCGTGGACCTCTTTTCCACCTTGGAATCGGAGCTGTAGCCGGTGTCGCAAGTCATTTTTTTTTCAGAGAAAATAACTGTTCTGACTCTGGCTTCGACAACTGCAATGTTTCATTGAATAGAAAGCCAAACGATGAGTTCGATCATTGTGATGAGAAAAAATAGCAATTCATTCGCATTAAAAACGATCTCGTTCGCAAATGATTGAAAATATTTGGTTTTCAATGCACTCTGAAGGCAAGTTCAAGACAAGAGTATACATAACATGTATTATCAGACGTTCCGTAAGAAATTTAGCTTGCCCCGCCCTATTCTAGATCAAGTTATGATCGAAGTTGTCGAGGAAGAAATCCAAAAACAAGACCTTGATGTGGTCAAAGCAACGAAAAGACAACTCCTAGAGCTTAAAAAAATTTGTGACGAAATTGAACAGCATGGCCTTCCAAGCTACCTCGTTTTGAAAAAATTGCCCGGCGCGCTGGGGCATGGAATTTTCTTGCATCCAGAAGCAAAACCGATCCCTAAAGGACGCATCATCGGAACTTATTCCGGCAAAGTCTCTTTTTGCCCACAAAGCCGTCCTGGAGACTCGGTCTATTCGTTTGCTCCGATCTCTGATATTCGCCTATCTAAGGAAAGACAAAAGATACTTGATCCAAAAAGTCGTTTTCATCCAAAACGGCTTTACTCGATGGATATCGACGCAGAAAAGACAGGCAATTTTATCCGATTTGTGAATCATTCTCATAAACCCAATCTTGTCTCCTATCTCTTTACAATTCCTAAAAATCCATATGGCCTGTCACCTTCACCGATTGAAGTCATCTATCTGGCGGATAAAACCATACGTCCTGGAGAGCAGCTTTTGATTAGTTACGAGGGCGATGACGGGACATATTGGAAACATCTAAAAATCGAACCTGTTTCAATTACTCCTCAAACATATCAGCTCGATTCCGATCTAAATATAAAAAAGATATAAAAAAGATTTGACAAAGCAAAATGATGGTGTATTCTGAGACATCAGGCTTAAAGAATATGTGCATACTATTGTTCTCAGCTCAATCGATGAATGAAGGGAAGTTATATGAGCAAAATTAAGAAATACACGTTCAGTATAGGGCTAATTGCAACTTCAGTGATTTTTGCAGATCCTTTCAAAGAGGTCAGCCTTTCTCCAGAGT
>CAZVXF010000022.1:0-20385 GCA_964630875.1 uncultured bacterium
TATCGCCGCTATAAACGGACGATAAAGCTTTCGCGTTTACGCGAGAGTTGTTTACTAGAAGCTAAAACTCATGTTAAAGTTTGCCCTTTGATTAAAAAAAGGAGAATCGCCGTCTGGCGAAATATCGGCACTATAGCTTGAATGAAGCGTAAACAATCGATAAGTAATCTCTAAACCCATGTTCAAATTGAGTAATTGCCACGCCATATGCCACCCAGTGGTTGTAAAAGGAATGGAAGTCCCTACAAAGCGGGAATGAAAATGATCGCGATGTATTGGTAATTCTAACACATACCCCATTCCAAATATTGGTGCAAAGCAGATTGTTTCATCGACATTTTTATCCACAAATGAAATTGCGCCCCCTGCTTGGACGCGTAAGTTAGAGCTGCAATAAGAAGTCACTGCTAAATCTAGAGAATTCGCCCCATGTTCAGTCATTGAACTATTTTTTAAATAAAGAAAATCGGCAGTTGCATAAGGATACAATTGAAAAGAGCGAGTCCCGAAATAGTAAGCGGACGTAAGCTCTGCGCCCATTTCGATTCCATGAAAATGAGATTTTGCTTGTCTGTCGATGATTGAAAATCGGATTTTCCGAAGATTTTCAAACTGATCTTTCCCAGCATATCCTGACACCCCGAGAAAGAAATTACCTGTCGAAAAATCATTGTAAAGCGCAACGTACCCGCTTTCAACATATCCGTAACTTCCATATCGAGACCATTTTAAATCAGTTAAACTGTATGCCCCGCCAAGTCCAACTGTCCAAAAATCCAAAAACTGATAGTCACTTCCTAAAGCGATTCCTCGCGTTGTTGCATGAAAACCAATTTGCATCCCAAGATGTTTCTCGTGGAGCCAGTTTCCAAATGGTTCTACCCAAATGCGCCAAGAGTCGTAACAACAGCCGCAAAAAGAGGGTTTACGATGAAACAGAGAAAGGAGCTGTCCCCCAAGTTCCACTTGCAATTCTGCATAAGCACTTAAATGCGCCGGATGGAGTTGATTGAGCGCATCATTGATTTCGCGAACGCTTAGGCCTTTCATTGAGTCGATGACCGAAATCAGATCTGCGGACGCCTGACCATCTGTGATGAGAGCATCGATATTGTTTCCAACAGCTCGTTCATTTGCGTTTGCAAAAGGAAAGTCTAAGAAAGGGTTTAATACTTCAAAAATCAGTTGCACATCATTTGGGTGATACACCAAATGACCTGAAATTCGTGGATCTAAAATTAAATTGGCAAATGAACCGCTTACAAGACCTGCTGTAAGGATTGTTCTCACTCCATTAAATCCATAAAATCCAGGCTCTAATTGAATCTGAGATGTACCGCTTGCTAGATTTGCAGTCCCAGTTACATTGAGAAGTCCTGTACTTGTGGGAGTCAATTGCGTGAGAAGAGTTCCCGAATTAAAAGAGATATCTCCAGTGACAGTTAAAGTGCCAGCGCCGTTTAAACCAGGAATCACTGTTCCCGCATTAGACACAGGACCTGCCGTGCCAGTTCCTGTCAGAATGGAGCCTGAATCAATTGTCGTAGATGAAGCGCCTAAAAAACCAGAAACCAAAAGAGTCGAATTCCCGCTGACAGTTGTAGGTCCGACAAAACTTGGACTCTCTCCCGATATCGCAACTTCTCCTCCCCCCAAGATCTGTAAAAAACCAGATCCCGTCAGAGTCCCTCCATAGCTGCCACGATTGGATTGATTAAAAATCACAGTTGCGCCACTTGCGATATCTATGTGGCCTTGCAAGCTCGTGGTAGTGCCTTGAAGAGTCCCTTGAGAAACTACTGTTCCCCCAGAATATGTATTTGCTCCTTGCAAACTTAACATTCCTGTGCCTGTTTTCGAAAACATTCCAGGCCCAATGATTTGTCCTGCGATGGTTGGATCAAATCCCACTGAATCGATTGTTGAAGTTCCACCACTTAAAGAAACAGTCCTGTTAGGCAAAAGAAAAAAATCACCAGCAGCCTCGAGTGTAGTGCCTCCAGCAAGAGTCAGAACTCCGCTTGTTGCGCCCAAATTGCTATCAGACGAGATGATGAGAGTCCCAACTTGCACTGTTGTTCCTCCAGAATAGCTACTAAGACCTGATAGAGTTAAGGATCCAATTCCTGTTTTTTGCAGCAGTCCAGATCCAGTCATTTGTCCTGCAATTCCAATATTATTTGAGTTTGAATCAATCGTAACAATTCCGCTTTCTAAATCGATCGACCTTGAAGCACTCAGTGTAAATGGACCCCCTGCGAACAGAGTTGTACTACCGAGAAACGAAAGCGGGCCTGTCCCAAGATTGCTATCTGAAAAAATCTCTAAAGAACCTTGATTGACTCTCGTCCCACCGCTGTAGTTATTTGCGCTGTTTAAAATCAGAGTGCCTTCATGGATTTTGTTCAGAAGGCCGCTTCCACTGATGACACTCGTCAGTGTAAGAGAAAAAGTATTCGTATCAATGTTGGATATGCCACTTAAGTGAACAGGAATTGTCAGATCGATTGCATTGGCTCCCGCCTGGATTGTTCCTCCGGAATCAATCGATAATGTTCCGGAACCAAGATTATCGGCACGAATGATATTGATCGTGCCTTCAACAATGTTGGTTCCTCCGCTATACGTATTTGGAAATGTATTTTTTAAGAAAAGAGTTCCCTCTCCATCTTTGTTTAAAGGTTTAGTTCCAGAGATTAAACTATCCATTGTGGCATTGAATCCATTTGTATTGATCGTTCCCCCTGTCCCTTGTAAAGAAACGGGGATGGTTTGGATCGTGAAGTCAAGGCCCATCATGAGCGTTGATGAGGAAAGATTGATGATTGTTGGAGGAGTAAGTCCTGTCCCTTCTCCTAAAGCGCCTGTTGAACTTAGCTCTAATGTCACACCGTTAGTGACAGTTAAATCAGATCCTCCATTCCATGAATTTCTCCCCGCAAAAACTACCTTACCCCCGTCCCCCACTATCGAATTAGCAAGAAATAGAAGAGTATCTTCACTTGCATTTGGATTGCTGAAAGTAAGACTCGAACCTGTGCTTGCAATAATATTTGTAGTGGCAGTGATTCCTAAAAAGGTGTTATCACCTGTTAGAGAATTAACGGATGAAATAGCTGTCGCTACGTTTGGAGAAAATGAGCCGATAGTGATTGGTCCATCGTTAAAAACAATATTTAATACAGTTGGAGTTCCGAGACTTGGAAAGTTTGTGGGCCCAGTCTGGAAAAAAGCAGTATCTGTAAATCCTGGAACAGCATTTGTATCCCAGTTTGCCGGGGTGTCCCAATTGTGATCATTAGCAGCTCCTGTCCATGTGATATTCGCACATTCCAAATGATGACAGAGAAAAAACAAAATCAATGTTGCAAATTTAAGAAAAAATAGCATCGGAGGTTCTTATACCAATCCCAATAAATAATTTCATATTTAAGCAGCGTGAAAGCTGTCGACAAATCGAATATCGTAAGTGGTATTATCTCTTTGTTATACTATTTGCAGATTAATTTTCAACGAAAGCAAGATGAGGAATTCGCAAATCGACAATTCTCGATGAAAATTTCCCGGATTTGGGAATAACAGCATCGGTGAGTTGACGGCTATAATCTTCGATCATATTTTTGCGTAACACAAGAAAATGATGCATTTGCTTTTCATAGTTTTTTGGACAAAGACGCAAAATTTTAGGAAAAATACAGAGATGAGTTTTGACCAAAATCTCTTCTTCAGTAGTCAAAACAATTTCTCTTGTGCCAAGACTTTTTGCAAACGCATTCGACACATCAAGCCGCTTAATTCTGATTCCTTCACGCCAAGGCGAACCTTCTAAAAATTGAAGAATCTCTATCGCTAGTTGGAAATGGGGATTTTGCAAAGGTGTCAACCACTCTCCCCCTTTTCGACCCAACGAATCTTCACTGCCCCCAAATGGAGGTAACCCTAGATAAATTTCTGGAAGCTCTTTGGGTGCGTAAAATGGAAGGAGAGGAAATAGATACCCATCTTTATCGATCGCAACGTTTTGGTAATCTCCAAGTCTTGCAATCGGCTTTCGCACTGTATAATCGATATAGACAATGTTTGGGGGGATTTTTTTGATGTGAGCTTCTGAAATCAAAGGTGAAGAAAGGATTTTCTTTTCTGCTACTTTTAGATCAAATGCATAGAGATTAGTAGGCCGATCACAGCTCAATTCTAAAAGTTCTTCTAAGAAAGCTGTTTGCAATGCCTCTTTTTCAGGACCTGTTTGGATAATCGCTGTAATATCATATTTCGGATCGTGAATTTTTTTTGTTTTGGATTGCTTTAAAAAGTGTTGGACACTCAAAAATGAAAGAGTTGTTACACAACAAGAAACAATTAATACAAAACGTAGCTTCATCAAGTTTTCACTTTTGAAAAGGCCAAAATCACAAGCTCATTGATCAGTTCTTTTTGACTTAAACCACTTTTCTCCCACATTTTAGGATATGCGCTATTCGCAGTAAAGCCAGGAAACGGATTCATTTCGTTTAAATAAAAGTTCCCATTTTCATCTAAAAAGAAATCAACCCTAGTTAATCCTTTACAACGGGCAGCTTTATAGGCTTTGATTGCTAGTTCTTTTCCAATTTGCGTTTGGCTTTCTGTCAGCTTTGCTGGGATTTCTACTCCTGTTGCAAACGTTCCATATTTCTTTTCATAATCATAGAACGCGCCTTCATTCAAAATCTCGCAAGGATCTGTCACTCTTGGATGCTCATTTCCAAGAACCGCAAATTCGATCTCTCTTCCTTTCACCTCTTTTTCAATAATGATTTGATCATCTAAAGAAAAAGATCGCTTGATTGCGTTTTCAAGTTCTTCTGGATTCGTCGCGCGACTGACACCAATACTTGAGCCTAAATGAACTGGCTTCACCCATACTGGGAATGGAATATCTAATGTGAAATCGGGGTGTGTACCGAAATGATCTAATTCACGATAAGGAACAATCGGAATGCCATGTGCACTTGCAACTTGCTTTGTCCATGCTTTATTCATGCATAACGCGCAAGATGCATAATCACAACCAACATACGGAATTCCAAGCGTTTGCAAAAATCCCTGAATCATCCCATCTTCTCCTTGAGGACCATGCATCGCAGGGATGACCACGTCACATGACATCAATTGATCGAACACAAAAGGCGTCACCCAATCACCTGTTTTAGGAATCAGAAACGAAATCACGTCATAGAAAGTTGGGTCCAAGCTTTGAGTGATATTGCGCGCAGAAATCAATGAAATTGGGTGCTCAGGCGAAGTTCCTCCTGAAATGACACCCACTTTTAATTTTGGCGCTTTTTTTTCATACTCTTTTAAGATCGGAATGCCTCGATGGGTCACATCGCCTGCGCCCAGTGTTAGAAACACATCGAAAGGTCGCAAATTGATGTTCTCTTCTCCATACATTGCGCCCATCTCAATTGCTAGATTTTGGCCTGTGATTCCGTCGATTGGATTTTCCCCTGCCCCATAAATATCTGTCACCACAACGACATCTGCATCTTTAAAAGACGTCAAAAAATCATTCCAAAGATCGCGCGTTCTAGAAAATCGATGCGGTTGAAAAAGAACTACAATGCGCCTTTCTCCTGCCATTGTGCGGAGTGCTTTCAAAGTCGCTTGAATTTCTGTTGGATGATGACCATAGTCATCAAAACAAACAACTCCGTGCGCTTCAGCTTTTTTCTCAAGACGCCGCTTCACGCCGCTAAACCATGCAAATGCCTGACGCACAGTACCTTCAGATATTTTCAATTGAATACAGAGACCAAATACGGCCGCCCCATTTAGCACATTATGCTGGCCGAGTAATGAAAGAGAAATATCGGTATACCGTTTTCCTTGAAATTCTAGATCAAACAGCACACCATTTGGTTCTTGTCTCCATTGAAGAATCTTTAAATCAGCATCTTTTGAAAAACCATAAGAAAACCCATCTGACTTAAATGAGCAAAGTCGAGCATCGTCTTTACACCAAAATAAATGCTCTTTACTCTTTACAGATTTTAAAAAATCACGAAATCCCTGATTGATTTTCTCTTCAGTATGCCAATAGTCGAGATGATCGTTTTCGCAATTTGTGACAATTGCACCAAATGGCGTTGTCTTCAAAAAAGAGCCATCGCTTTCATCCGCCTCAGCAATGAAATAGGGGCCATTCCCATCTCTTCCATTGACTTGTAAATTCTGAATAATTCCACCGACAACAAAGGAAGGATCGCTATTGGCAGACATGAGTACGCTTGCTAAAAGAGCTGTTGTTGTCGTTTTCCCATGAGTACCTGTGACAAAGATGGGAAGCTTTTCTCGCGTTAAATGATCGAGTAAATCCGAGCGATGCATCATCTGCATCCCAAGCCTTTTGGCTTTCGCAAATTCTGGATTTTGAACCTGTATTGCACTCCCATAGATGACGATTCCGTCATTCACATGTTCTTCTTTGTGACCCTGGAAAATCTTCGCACCTTCATTTTCCAACTCCTCTATCACCGCACTCCTACTCGTATCGCTGCCAGTAACTTGAAATCCCTGCTTGAGTAGAATGCGGGCAAGAGCGCTCATTCCAATACCGCCAATCCCGATAAAATGATACGTCATATTTTTCTCATCATTTGATTAAATCAATCCACTCGACTCTATTACCGATATCATACTCTTTGATCGCCTTTTCGTATTTTGAATAATCTTTTCGGAGGAGCTGAATTTCCTCTTTGATTTTCGCAACAGTCGCATCCTTTTGATCAAGCATCCGAGCGCCCTTCACAACCTCGGTAAAAAATTTTGCATTTTCTCGTTGATGATCTTCTGATGAGTATGGAAACGGGATCAAAAGTGATGGCTTGCCATAACAAATGAGCTCTGCCATTGTGCTTGCACCACTTCTGCAAATGACTAAATCTGCCGCTGTATAGGCTAAATCCATGCGCGTTTCAAATTCTTTCACGCATCCATTTGTATAGCGAGCGTGTCCCTTTCCCGTGAAATGGATGACTTGTGCATCGATTGCTTTTGGCATGATCTCATTAAAAAACGTGGCTCCTTGAGAACCGCCAAAAATGAGAATTGTAAACGCTTGTTGTAATCCAAAATAACTCAGTGCATCTTGTTTTGACACGGGCTTTGGCCGCGCCTTCCACGGAAGAAGAGGAACAAAAACCGTTTTCTTAGCAGGAATTGGAAATTGCACTGCGATTTTAGATGCAAAAGGAGAAAAAAGACGGTTGACTTTGCCAAGCGCGCAATTGGCTTCAAAAAGGATCATTTTTTTGCGCAACAATGTTGCTGCCAGCAATACAGGAAAAGTATGAAAGCTCCCAAAACCCACAACGATGTCAATCTTATACTTGGAAAAAAGTTTCAACGATTGAAACAGTCCCTTGATTGTTGAAAAAATAAAAGACAATTTATTCGGCGCTCTTGCGGCGATATCATAATGAGGAAATTGCTTTTGAAAAAAAGGACTTTTTGAAAGATTGTGACCTGCGAAAACGACATCAGAAAAGAACATAGCCATTTGCTGCGCAGGGAAAAGATGCCCTCCACTACCACCGGCTGCAATCAGAATTTTAAACTTCTGCTCTTTCATGTTTACGTGACACACCAAGAATAAGAAAAAATGCAATGAGATTGACGACAAGAGAACTTCCTCCCTGAGAAAAAAAAGGAAGAGTGGTCCCTTTGCTCGGTAATAGTCCCGAAACAATCCCTAAATTTAAAAAGGCTTGGATGGAAATCAAAAAAGTTAAAATTGAGGCAATCAGATAACCTGCCTGATCGCGGGCGCGCATCGCAATTGCAACGCCTGAGAACGTTAAAGTCAGATAGACCGCAATTAATCCTAAAATCCCGAAAAAGCCCATTTCTTCAGCGTAAATTGCAGCGATATAGTCACTGCGCGCCTCAGGTAAATAATTGAGTTTTTGTAAGCTTTCTCCTAAACCTCGCCCAAATAATTTTCCAGACCCAGCAGCAATCTTGGCCTGATGCGGTTGATGACCCTTCCCTCGCAAATCTAGTTCTGGATGTAAATAGACCTGAATTCTACTTTGAACGTAAGGTAAACGATAAGCCCCCCAAACGCCTGCACCCATCACCAATAATAATGGCAAAGCCCAATAAGCCAAGCGAATTTTCGTCAGAAAAAAAAGGACAATAAGAAGGGAAAATAAGATGGCCGTTGTTCCATGATCTGGCTGAAATAAAATCAGCGTAATCGGAATCATCAAAAAGCCAAGAATTTGTAAAAAATCTTTGAACTGTACCTGTGTTTGGGCCATATACCAACGTATGTATACAAGAGGAACGAGAATTTTGATGCACTCCGATGGCTGAAATGAAAAGCCTGCGAAGCCAAGCCATCGTCGCGAACCATTAATCGTCTGACCCAATCCCGGAATATACAATAAAATAAGCATACAAATAGCAAGACACAGCAGGATATGACTATTCTTTAAAAGAAAGTCATAACCGAGAAAGTAAGCAAAAATTCCTGCACCAATTCCGATCGTCCCATAAAGAAATTGACGAAATAATGGCGCATGAGTGCTGCCTTCCATTGTTCGTTCTAAAATTTCAGCAGAAGTCGTATTAAACACCATCAACAGGCCGAAAGAGAACAACAATGCAACCGAGCAAATGAGCCAAATACTTGTATTCTTCATCGAGTGCGCAATCGATCGCCAGGTTTTAATTTTCGGGCTTTTTCTTCATTCAATTGATTCAATTTGAGGAGTTCTTCGAGTTTCATGTGATGCTTCATTGCAATTCCCCATGGATTATCTCCAACTTTCACGATGTAATATTCGGGACCCTGCATCGCGATTGGTTTTTCAACAATGGCTTTCGGTTCAGCGGCTGCAACTGCCTTTGGCTCAGGGATTCTAAGGACCTGTCCCACTTTTAAAAATGTTCCTGGCAACTGATTGAGTTTCATAATCTCATCGGCCGTTGTATGATTGGCTTTCGCTATTTTATCGAGTGTGTCCCCTTTTTTGACGCTTACTTCAACTCTCTTTGATTCGATGACTTTTACATCTGCAATCACAGGAAGTGAAGCCTGTTCCGCCACAGGAGGTGGTAATTTATGCGTAATTTCTGGGATGACAGCAATTGGCACGTGGACAATCGATTGTGGGGCATTTTGTTGGAGCGCCTGATCTGCAACATTTGGGAAAAGTGGATGATTGATTGTTGAGGAAGTTGCCTGAACAATTTCATTTTTCATCTCTTCACGTGACGTAAGAGATGCGATAAAAAGGACAACAAGAAGTCCTGCATTCACCATCACTGCTATGAGAATTGTTTTCTTTCGATCCATTTCCTAATTAACTCCTTAAATACTTCCCCTCTTCGCTCAAAGTTTGCAAATTGATCATAACTTGAGCACCCAGGAGATAATAAAACTATATCTTTTTCTTGCGCCATTTTACAGGCAATTTCAACTGCCTCAGCAAAAGGACCAACTTTTGTAAAAGGTATGCTGCCCTCTAATTCATGTTCTATCTTCTCTTTTGCCAAACCATACGCGATGACATGTTTTACAGTATTTTTAAAACAGTCAATCCAGGGTCGATAATTTGAACCCTTATCTGTACCGCCAACAATGAGAATTACAGGATTCTGCATTTGTCTCACAGCAAATATGACAGATTCTACATTTGATGATTTGCTGTCATTATAAAATGTGACACCATCTTTCTCACCAATCCATTCTATTCGATGGGGTGGCTTTTTAAAACTCGCCAAAGCTTGATCAAAAACAACTCTAGTTATACCAAATTTCGAACAAATTGCAAAGACATCAAAAAAAGCAAATTTTCTTTTAAAAGAATAACGATTTTGTACTTGTTCTGTGATGAATAAAGTTCCATTCTCTTTTAAACAGTCCTGAATTGCAATTTTTGCCTCTGCATACTCTCGCATCGATGGATAACGATCAAGATGATTTTCTGTAATATTTAAAATCACAGCATAATCCAAACAACGCTGCTTGAGTGTATCTAACTGGAATGAACTCAGTTCAACAACAAGAATTTCGTCATCCTCTACGTTTCCTAAAACTGTCGACAGGCTAACTCCGACATTTCCGACCGCTCGAGCGCGTAATCCTGCCGCCTTTAAGACATGCGCAATCTGCAATGTAGTCGTTGTCTTGCCATTACTTCCCGTAATTCCGATGCAGCGATTCCGAATGTTTCGAAACGCAAACTCCACCTCTCCAATCACTTCGATATTTTTCGCAAACGCTTGCTGCACAAGTGGATGCGATAAAGAAATCCCCGGAGATACAATCACCTGATCGACGTTCTCAAATGTGATATTTTCATCGGAGAGAACCAAGCCACTCAACTCTGAAAGATCCAATGCAGAGGCTTTCCTATCTACCCCGATCACATGATGGCCCTGTCGCAAAAGATAAGAGGCTGCGGCTTTCCCGCTAATCCCCATTCCGAGTACTACATATCTCATATCAATTTTTTCCGTTATTGGAATTTCAATGATGCAACTGATATAATTGCAAAGAGCAGCCCAATAATCCAAAAACGAATCACAACCTTTGTTTCAGGCCAGCCTTTATATTCAAAATGGTGGTGAAGTGGAGAACAGAGAAACACTCTTTTTTTATTGCGATATCGATAGCTCAGAACTTGAATAATCACAGACAGTGCCTCTGCGACAAAAATCATGCCTGCGATTGCAAGGACCATTTCTCTGCGCAGCAAAACGGCGCTGACTCCAAGAATTCCTCCTAAAGCAAGCGATCCAGTATCACCCATAAAAACTTGCGCGGGATATCCATTGTACCATAAAAACCCAAGACTTGCACCTGCAAGAGCCATTAAATAGATCCCGATTTCCCCACTTCCCTCGATGTATAAAATATGTAAGTAGCGCGCAAAATCAATGTGATTCGACAGAAAAGCAAAAGCTGCTAATACAACCGAAACCATGACGATGCACCCAGCGGCAAGTCCATCTAAACCGTCTGTCAAATTCACTGCATTTGAAGATCCGGTAATCACAAGCATGAAGAAGAGAAGGGCAAAAATCTTTGATAAACCCTCAAAAATGACGACCGGATCTTTCCAAAATGGAACATACAATCGACTCATGTATTGATCCAATGTATAGTTTGTCGTCTTCACTTGTCCTTTTATCGTGATTTGTTCTTTGGCAGTCGGAAGCTTTGATTCTGAGTGACGAGAAATCGCAGGGAATAAGAGAAAAGCTGCAACTAGAAAAGAAAATCCGAGCTGATACAACATTTTAAAGCGGGCCTTCAAACCCTTGCTATTTTTATACTTTAATTTTAGATAGTCATCGCGAGCGCCCACATAGCCTAAAACAAAGGTTGTAAACAACAATATCCAAGTGAAAACATTGTTCAAGTCCATCCATAAAAAAAGAGAGACGACCATTGAAAATAAGATCAGGATTCCGCCCATCGTGGGAGTCTCTTTTTTTTTGCCATGAAGCTCCGCAAGCAAAGGAACTTCTTGCATCGAACGAATCGACTGACCAATTTTTAATTCATACAACTTCTTGATAAATCGTGGACCTAAAAAAATGGTTAGAAGAAGACCTGTCAGAGCGGCCAAAATCATGCGCGTAGAAAAATAGGTAAATGCACTCGGAACTTTCCACGTGATATGATTTAAAATCCACAATAACATATTACTTTTTCCATACACAAACTGCGAGAACCCTTAATCAGCACGACATCCCCTTCTCGCATGATTTCCTTCAAACGAAGTGCTAAACTTTCATGATTTTCAAAACGCTCTCCCACTTTCCACTCCTCACCAATAACGAATAAGTGATCGACTGTTTGTAAAGCGAGATTCCCAATTTCAACATGGGCGCTTTCTGAAAATGTTCCCAATTCCTTCATCGAACCGAGAATGGCTATTTTTCTTCTCTTGTAAGCTTGTAAACCAAACAATGCGGCCTTCATCGATTCAGGGTTTGCATTATACGCATCATTGATCAATAAAATCCCGTTTTTTTCAGAGCGCTCAAAGCGCATTTTAGGCAATTTTAAATGGGGAATTCGCTCAAAAATCTCACGATCTGTCATCCCAAAATAGCGCGCTACACTGACTGCCGCCGCTAAATTATGATTCAGATGAGCCTCCTGAAAAACAGGCCAATCTTCTCCCTTAAAAATCGAAATATTTGGAAGTCCATAATCACGATCTGCAATCGCAAATTTCGTTTTAGGATGTGCGAAAATTTGCGTCTTTCCACGTGCAATTTCCTCCATCCCACCAGGAAAATATGCAGCATGAGCAAGACCTACTTTGACAAGGACAGCAACATCAGGGGGCGCAATCTCCACAAGTCTTGCAATATCCCCCATTTCACTCATCCCCATTTCCAAAACCAAGATTTCCGCATCTTTTGGGCGATTTAAAACAGTTAAAGGAAAAGTGAGTTTCGAGTTTTGGCTCTCTTGCGTTTTTCCAACACGAAACTTTCCTTCTAACAGTGTCGCAATAAAATCCTTCGTTGTCGTTTTTCCAACAGACCCTGTCACTCCAACAATTTGAATGGTAGAATTTTCAAGTGACTTCTTTGCTAGATCTCTTAATGTTTGCCCCACATCATCTACCCCAAATAAGCGAAGACCAAAATCTGAGCCCAAATAATGTTTTGATACTACAGCCGCCCTAGCCCCCTTCGATTGGACCTCCTTTAAAAAGTCATGTCCATCATTTTTCTCGCCGCGTATTGCAAAAAACACATCCCCAGGGGTGATTAGCCTACTATCTATTTGATAACCAGACGCTTGAAATATTTCTGACAACAAAAAATTTTCAGTCATGTGTATTGAAAATACAACACCTGGGATAAGAAATAAAATCATTTCCTAACGCCCTCATCCCCAATAAGATGTAATTAATTACAAATTTTAAAAAATCTGTATATCAAGAATAATTAACAAATGTGTTATAATTGATTAATAGTAATGGTTTAAATATGATTAAATCTTTTAATTATTCTTCTAAATTGAATGGTGCAATTGCAAGGAATCTAGGGCATCGAACAGCTCCAAAAACCGCTTCTTCTGTCAGCAGAGTTCACGGAGTAGCAAGTTGCGCAATGGGATTTCAGAATCAATCTCGCCAGGAACAAACTAGGTACCTCCCTCGTCCATTTATGCCAATTTCTTATAATGATCCTGAAGATGATGACCAATTCGAACAAACTGCAAACCGAGAACCTTCTGAACAAAAATCGCTTCGGCAAGATGAAAAGCCAAGATGTTCTGCAATAGGGAATGAGCAAGGAACAGAATGCCTAGACCTCCCTCTACAACGAGTTCCGTCCAAATCAGACGCCCGAACCCTGCATAGAACCCCCCAACATCCCCTAAACCCCACCCCGGAAAAAAAAGAAACGAGAACAAAAGCCCCAGAACTCACAGAAATCGATCCGACTTCTAGCGATCATTCAGATCAGAGGCTACAGCCAGAATATTCGGATCCAAAAAAAGAGCTCCCACAAACCCCATCTCAAAAAGACTCTGCATTAAATCCAACGGAACACAATAAAGATGGTGAAGGAACTGCGGCTGCTGCAGATGAGTTCCTACAGCCTGCGCTTCAGAGATACCCAGCTCCAAACCCAACGGAACACGATAAAGATGATGCAGGAACTGCGGCTGCTTCAGATGAGATCCAAGCCCAGGCTCAAAGAGGCTCTGCTTTAACCTCAATTGACGATAGTTCTGATTACTCTTCCACTACCGATGAGTCAGAAGCCGTAGAAGGCCTCGACGACGATGACGATGATGCCCTAGCCTCTGTCACATCCAAGCAATCTGCCGCTGTAAGTGCGGTGACTCCCTCCTCTACTTTTAAAACCTATTCTAAGACGGTTATCTGGGGCGGCCATTCTTATACATTAAGAGAAAGGCTTCCTGATTCCACAACAGATGCTGCCTGGGATGCTATCGCCGCGAGTTACTTTGCGATTTTAGAAGATCATCAACAATACGCAGGTGTTGGTTATCTGAAGCTCTCAATCGATCCGTCTTCAAAGGAAATGAGGATCGATATTCCAGCAAAATCCGCGCAAATTATAGTTCCTTCCAATCATGCAACTTTGCAAGCTTTGGTCAAGTTTCATGAAAATGGCAAACTCAAAGATCTTCATGCCTTTTTAACATTGCCCAATCACTCTCCAAGAGATTTACAAAATTTGAGTCCAAACTCTCAACCCCCTGGAACTGTTATCAGAGAAGTTTGTGAAAATTGGTTGATTTACAAAACAGCCGGATTAAATGAAAAAAAGAAGCGAACGACTGACAAAAAAGAGCTCGAAATCATTGACGAGCTTCTCAATTGGATTAAAGCGCGCAATACGAATCAAGTAATTGATATGATGCCTATTGAAAAGCTTCTCAGAAAACATTATCCTCAATGGTTTGCCGATGCTTCTAGCGAGAACCTAAAGACATGGCTGATGCAATTTGTGACACCCGTTGTTTTTAAAGTACTCTAAGCATTGACAACACATCATTGAATTGACGCGAGAACTGGACACCTCAAAGGTTTGAAACGATTCTCAACTGCTTGCCTTTTCTGTGGTTCCTAGAAAATCAATTGACCCCATTTTCTATTTTCAGCATAATGGGCGCTTTGGTGGCATCGCCAAGTGGTAAGGCTGGGGCCTGCAAAGCCCCCATCCTCAGTTCGAATCTGAGTGCCACCTATAATCCCTTTATGTTATTTCTTGTTTCAACTCCCATTGGCAATCTTGACGATATCAGTCAAAGAGCAATCAATTCTTTGAAAGAATGCGATCTCATTTTCTGCGAAGATACTCGTCGAAGTTCCATTCTACTGGACCGCTACGGAATTCAAAAAAGACTTCTCTCTTATCATAAATTCAACGAGAAACAAAGTTTAGAAGCGATTCTTTCAGATCTAGAATCAGGAATCAAAATTGCACTGATTTCTGATGCTGGGACGCCTTGTATTAACGATCCAGGTCATCTACTCGTCACTGCATGTATTGAAAAAAAAATCCCTTTTACCCTGATTCCAGGGCCTTGTAGTCCAATTCAGGCACTCGTCTTATCTGGCATGGATACGACCTGTTTTCAATATATCGGTTTTATTCCAAAAAGCGGAACAAAGAGAGTGCTCACGCAGGCTTTATCTTATCCTGGAACAACGATTGCTCTCGAAAGTCCCTCGAGAATCGTTGACACATTGAAGGAAATTCACGAGATTGATCCCGCAAGAAAAGTCGCCATTGCGCGTGAAATGACAAAAACCTATGAAGAATGTCTGCGTGGGATCTGTAAAGAATTGATTGAACATTTTGAGAAACACCCGCCAAGAGGTGAGATCGTGCTTGTCATTGCTGGCGGCGGAATTGCTGATGGCCTTTCTGTAGAAGAGTCCATCGAAATGTTGCAGGAGTTTCATGGTTTGACAATGAAAGAGGCGATTAAGACAGCGGCTGTGATCAAAAAAATTCCTAAACGAGAAGTCTATCAATATATACAATCCTTAAAAAATACATGATTTAAAGAGGTCTGTGTGACAGCGAAAGAGATTATTTTTGAAGAAGATGCGAGAAATGCCCTTCGTGAAGGGATTAATCAATTAGCAGATGTGGTTTCCATTACACTTGGACCCACAGGAAAAAATGTCGGCTTGCAGACAGCTTTTGGCTCACCAATCATTACTAGCGACGGTGCAAGTATTGCCAAGGATATCGAAATCAAAGATCCTTTTCTCAATATCGGCGTCTCGATGGGTAAAGAAGTCGCTGCGAAAATTAAAGAGGTTGCGGGAGATGGAACGACAACAGGGATTGTTCTCTTACGCGCACTGGTTCAAGAAGGAGTGAAAAATATTGCTTCGGGCGCAAATCCGATATCCATCAAACGAGGAATGGATAAAACTCTGGATGCCCTATTAAAATATATTGATCAAGTAGCAATTCCAATTAAAAACAATCAAGACACCTGCAATATTGCGACGATTTCAGCGTCGAATATTTCAGAGATTGGAAAAATCATTAGCTCCTGCTTTGAAAAGTCTGGGAAAACAGGAATTATTACAATTGAAGAAGGAAAAGGGACTGGAACAATTGTTGAAACAGTCGAAGGGATGCAGTTCGATCGAGGCTATGTAAGTCCTTATTTTGCAACCAATCAAGAAAAAATGACTGTTGAGATGGAAAATCCTTTGATTCTCATTACAGATAAAAAAATTGCATCTACACAAGAAATTCTGCCGATCTTACAACATATTGCTGCAACCGGGGGATCTCTTGTCATCGTAGCAGATGACATTGAAGGCGATGCACTTTCTACGCTAGTGGTGAATAAACTGCGAGGAACATTAAAAATTGCAGCGATTAAAGCGCCCGGGTTTGGAGATCGACGAAAGGCATTGCTTGAAGATATGGCATTGATCACAGGTGCAAAACTTGTGACTGAAGAACAAGGGTATATCTTGCGCGATGCAGAAGCGGACGTTCTTGGAAGTGCCTCCCAGATTATCATTACGAAAGATAAAACAACAATTGTCGGCGGAGCTGGGAAAAGCGAACAGATCAGTGAGCGTATCAAGCAAATTGATGGTGAAATCAAACGTGCAACATCTGCTTATGACTTAGAAAAACTCGAAGAGCGCAAAGCAAAATTGCAAGGCGGGGTAACGGTCATTCAAGTCGGCGCAATGACTGAATCTGAAATGAAAAAGAAAAAGCAGGTCTTCGAAGATAGTTTACATGCGACTCGTGCGGCAATCGAGGCAGGGGTTGTGCCAGGCGGAGGTGTCATGCTTTTACAAGCCGCCCATCATGCTCACTTGCCCAAACTCGAGAAGGAAGAAGATGTAGGTGCGCAAATTCTTCTCAAAGCATGTATTGCCCCATTCCGTCAGATTGTGAAAAATAGCGGATATGACGCCTCTTTAATGCTTGAAGAAGCATTAAAAAGTGGAAAAACGTGTGGGTTTAATGCTATATCCGAAAAAATAGAGGACCTCATTAAAGTGGGCATTATAGACCCAGCTTCAGTGGTCAAATGTAGCTTGATGCATGCTGTTTCAATGGCAGGAGTGATTCTTCTGACAGAGAGCATCATTGCTCCAGATAAGCATGATCGATGGAAATAATTTTTTTGCTAAAAGGTTTATTACTTGGATTTTCGATCGCAGCCCCCGTGGGGCCGATCGGGATCCTGTGTATTCGTAGAACCTTGCAATATGGAAGGCTTTCAGGTCTCTTTACAGGTCTTGGCGCAGCTTGCGCTGATACATTATATGGTCTACTGGCTGCTTTTAGCTTGACTCTCGTCTCTGATTTTCTTGAGGAACAACGCTTCTATCTACATATCCTTGGAGGATGCTTTCTGATCTTGCTGGGTGCAAAAACTTTTTGTGCTTCCACGAAAGAAATGGCCAGTGGAAATATCTCTCACCGCTCACTCATTTCAGATTTTATCTCCACATTCTTTCTGACACTCTCCAATCCCCTCACGATCTTCTCTTTTATCGCAGTTTTTGCAGGGCTTGGGCTCGTCAATATTTCTCAAAAAATAAGCGACGCTGTCTTACTTGTTACTGGAATCTTTCTAGGCGCCTGTACGTGGTGGACGATTTTAAGCGAAGGGATCTCATTTTTTCGAAAAAAAGTCGGACAAAAAACCATGTTGTGGATCAACCGCGTAGCCGGCATCGTGATCATCACTTTTGGACTCGCAGCGCTTGCAACCTCTTATCATTTCTGATTAAGTCTATTGTATGAAAAGAATTGCGGTAGTCACAGCATCAGGCCTTGGCGACGGTCTAATTTTCCATATCTTTTCTCATAACCTTACGAAAGCAGGCTTTGATGTCGTCACATTTAATCCACACTTACCCAATTTTGGAAAATGGCTTCATGGTTATCAATTTGCAACAGATGATCTGTTTGAAGGTTTTGATGCAATCATTTTGCAGCACGACAATAGCGCCAAACATGAAAGAATTAAACAGTTAAAGAAAAAGGTCTATTGTTTTTACGGAAGTCATCAAGAGGCTAAACATGGCGCGTTAAAGGCATCCGATTTTGTATGCGATTTATCTAAAACAATCGTAGAAAATACCCAAACAGCATTGCGTCAATGGTTTGGTCTTCATTCTCTAGAAAATGGACTAACTCCCCCACAAGGACTCACTTTTCGAAAATATCCCAAACGAGTGGTCATTCATCCAGACAGCAGCAATGCTGAAAAAAACTGGCCTTCTGAACGTTACAAACTAGTCGCAGATGCCTTAAAAAAAGCAGGCTATCACCCGGTCTTTATCACAGAAGAAAATCGACCTCTTTTTCCAAAATTAGAAGATTTAGCATCCTTTATCTATGAATCGGGGGCTTTCCTGGGAACAGATTCAGGTCCAGGACATCTCGCATCCTATCTTCACATCCCAACAGTCACAATTGCTTCCTGTCCAAAACACATGCTTCATTGGAGACCCGGCTGGGGGTACCATTGCGTAATTACCCCGCCCTCTTTTGTGACTTACTTTAAATACCTAAGAAGCAAATGGAAATCGTTTATTAATACAAAATATGTAATTAAATTATCATTAAATCATATAAATAATTATAATTAGGAATTAATGCCGGAAGTGATTCAAGAGCCGGTTTTTATAAAGGTGAAGCCATGAAAGATCTGCCCCATCACATTCAGAAACTCAACCGACGCATTATTCGTGATGCGCACAGAGAGGAACTCTCAGACAATACCATTGAAACCAATGCTCTTGAGCGTCATCTCCCTCAAGGACAAATTCGCAAACAAGAAAAAATAAGACAGGCAAAGAAACGCAAAGAGCATATCCCTCATTCTTATACACCTGAGGAACAAAACAAATTGCAAGCAAAGAGAAATCCTGTATTTTTTTCTAAAAATCATCAAAAGCCCAAAACCACACGAGCCACGCGAAAAAAAACACCAAGAATTGCAAAAGGAAGAAAAGCAGCGTAAAAAAGCATCTTTCCTGTATGATGGGCGGCGTTTTATGCGCATTGCCCATCTTTCTGACATTCATTTTACGCAACTGACCTTCAATCCCTTACGTCTTTTTCCAAAAAGAATTTTTGGACATTTAAATTGGCTCATTCATCGTAGAAAATATTTTAATCATCAGATGATCGATCTTTTGCCAAATCTTTTTCGCGAACTGCATGTAGATTTGGTTCTTTTCGCAGGCGACTTCACATCCTCTTCTCTGCATTCTGAATTTATGATTGCAAAAAAGTGGATGAGCAAACTGCCAATCCCCTGGATTGCAATTCCCGGCAACCATGATCATTATACCCGAACAAGTGCGCACAGGTATTATCAATATTTTGAAAGCCTTAAACCGCATCCCATCGGAAATAATTGGTGGGTGATTCCAATGGATACAACCTGTCCGAATCCAATTCGTTCGTCCAAAGGTATTTTTTCAAATGCAGCCCAGCTTGAAGAGCTGCTGAATCAAATTTCTGGCAACGTTATCCTGCTGAATCACTATCCCTTTTTTCAACAAGAGAGCAAGGACCGCTCGCTTGAGGGAGGCGAAGAACTTGAACAATTGATCCGGAAGCATCCTAAAATTAAACTCTATTTACACGGACACACACATCGTCACTCAATTGCCGATTTACAAGTCGACAATCTACCGATCATTCTCGATAGCGGCAGCTGCAGTTTAAGAAAAGGATCTTGGAATCTGATTGATCTATCAGAAGATGGATGCAATGTCACACCATACACATGGCAAAACACATGGACAGCAAAGGAAATTAAGGAATTTAAATGGAAGAGATAGTCCCCTGGTTCAATGAAGGTCTTCGTTTTAAATGCACAGGCTGTGGCGGCTGTTGTACAGGAGAGCCTGGGTATGTATTTCTTTCGTTAGAAGATCTCGATCGACTGGCTCAACATATGAATTGCTCTCCCCAAGAATTTACGACAAAATACACTCGTTATGTCGATGGTGGCTATGCATTGCTGGATCGACCCACTACCTACGATTGTATTTTTCTGGATGGAAAAAAATGTAGCGTATACGAAGCTCGACCTGTTCAGTGCCGCACATTTCCTTGGTGGATCCTCAACTTAAGAGATCCAAGTGACTGGGAAGCCGCCTCGACGCGCTGCGAAGGCATCAATCATCCAGACGCACCCGTCATACCCTCCCTGCACATTCAGGAGCAGTGCATGACCTATCTTGATAACCTCTTGGAACAAAATTTTAGTTTGTCATAATATTCTCGGATCAACCGAGAAATATAGTAAACAACTTTCGCGTAAACGCGAAAGCTTTATCGTCCGTTTATAGCGGCGATATGCCGGCGGTT
>CAZVXF010000023.1:0-19914 GCA_964630875.1 uncultured bacterium
ATCGCCGCTATAAACGGACGATAAAGCTTTCGCGTTTACGCGAGAGTTGTTTACCCCCTTCAGAAAGTTGAAATGCGGGCAAGTTTTGGGATCCCAATTCCCAGCTTTTTAATCCCTGAAAAAGACGCATATCATTTTTAGAAATAAGCACTACTTCTAGATCTAAAATACGGGCTATTTCGATAAAACTCGAAAGTTGTAAATCAATTTTTCCCTGTTCAATTTTTGAGATATGACTTTGTGGCAGTCCTGTTTTTTGGCTTAAAGCCATCTGACTTAATCCTTTATCTCGACAAGCCTTTTTAACCTGAATAGTGAGGTCTTGAATAGAGTGCTTCATACATATGCTAAAATATATCGAAGTGGGATTTCTATATGCTAAAATAGATATTCCATTCTCAATTTGCACTCAAAATGCTTTCTCGTGTATGTAACAGATATGCTTATACTTGTGAGAACTCAAACACTTCGCATTCTTGAGATGATTGGAGAGTATATCTCCCTCATTGGCGATGTCATTGCGGCCTCTTTTCGACAGGCCCCTTCCTGGAAATTGATTCGTGAGCAGCTCTATCACATTGGCGTGATGTCGCTCTCTGTTGTGGCAATTACAGGCTTTACGACAGGTTTTGTTTTGGCAGCACAGTCTTTTTATCAATTAGGTGAAAAAGGACTCTCCGCAGTCACTGGAGTGCTCGTTGGTAAAGCAATGATTACTGAGCTTGGACCCATACTAACCGCGTTTATGGTGACTGGAAGGGTTGGCTCTGCAATGTGCGCGGAACTTGGAACGATGAAGGTGACAGAGCAAATTGATGCACTGCGCTCAATGGCAATCAATCCTTTTGCTTACTTAGTCGCGCCTCGCTTTATTGCGGGCATTTTCATGATTCCTCTCTTGACATTGTTTAGTGCCTTTATGGGAATTATGGGTGGGTTTTTGATCGCTGTGACGCTTTTCCACATGTCAGCTGCCACCTATTTCGATCCAATGCAAATTCACATTAGCTTATTTGATTTGGCGACTGGGTCGATAAAATCATTCATTTTTGGAGCGTTACTTGTCACTGTTTGCTGCTACAAAGGAATGAAAACAAAAGGCGGCGCTGCAGGTGTTGGAAAAGCAACAACGCAAAGCGTTGTGACCAGTTATATTCTCATATTAGTCTCTGATTTCTTTCTCACAATGGGATTGAATATGATCCACCAGCAAATGCGCTACTCAGGGCAACTATGATCCAGGTGCGTAATTTGTATAAAAGTTATGGCAATAGCCAAGTTTTAAAAGGATTAAATATCGATGTCCTTCAGGGAGAAATCCTAGTCATTTTAGGGAGATCAGGGGTTGGGAAAAGCGTTCTTCTACGACAAATTATCGGAATTGAAAAGCCCGATCGTGGATCAATTGTTGTGAATGGAGTCGATATCACAAAGTGCAATAAAAATGACGTCTATAAAGCAGTCAGAAACATGGGGATGCTCTTTCAAGGCGCTGCCCTATTTGATTCCATGAACATCGAACAAAATACCGCGTTTTATTTAAACCAGCACAATGATCCCTCCACAAAAAAGCCGTTTGTTGATTCTGTGATCAAAAAAAAAGTAAAGGAGGCTCTTGCAACAGTCGGTCTGCAAGGAACTGAAAAAATGATGCCCTCAGATCTATCTGGAGGAATGCGCAAAAGAGCTGCGATGGCGCGTCTTTTAGTGTATCGACCTTCCATCCTTCTCTACGATGAGCCGACAACCGGTTTGGATCCTGTGACTGCGCAACAAATTAATGAACTCATTGTTCATACGCAAAAAGAGCTCAAAGGGACGAGCATTGTCGTAACACATGATATTCAGTCTGCGCTGTATATGGCGGATCGACTTGCCCTGCATAAAGATGGGAAAATTGCCCATGTTGCAGATATTAAAAATTTTATGAAATTCGATGATCCGATGATCCATTATCTAAAAGACAATTTACAAGTGAGACATAGAAAGTAGACTTCTTGCGTGGATTTTAGTTTTGTCGAATCTCGGAATTATTTAGGCCGATTTTCGACTTTAAATTTGGGGGGCAATATACAGTATCGATATTGCCCCCCAAATTTAAATCGAAGAGAGGTCTTGTGACTGATAAAATGAAAAATATTTTGATCGGCCTTTTTGTCATGACTGCTGTCATGCTCGTCGTTGGAACAATTCTATTTCTTGATCCAAAAATTGGTGACGGAAAAAAAACGTTGCTTGTGCGATTTTCAAACATTTCAGGAATCACGCAAGGAACGCGCGTTACTTTTGCAGGAAAACCTGTTGGCGAAATCGCATCCATTCAAGAAATTCAAGATGCCAGGGAAACATCCCTGGATGATCATGGCAAAGTCTATTTTTATCTTTTGACACTCAAACTTGATTCAAGCGTCCATGTCTTTAGCTCAGATGACATTGCGATTCGCACAACAGGACTCATGGGTGAAAAATCCATTGCTATTTTGCCAAAGAATCCGCTGCCTGGACAGACAGCCTATCCGATTTCCGATCAAATCATGACGGCAAATTCGACAGATCCACTGGAAAATACGCTGACCCAAATCGCAAAAGCATCGCAAAAGATGGATGGATCACTCACGCATATCGATGAGTGGTTTGTCAGTAATCAAAATCACCTTTCTCAATCCATTCAATCTTTGAATCAGTTTTTAGGCCGGGGGCATGCTCTTCTTTCAAGCATTGATCAATCAGGGATTGTCAACTCCTTAACTGGGGCATCTCACAAACTCAATGATAACCTTGAGCTTTTCCGATCAGGACTCGAAGATGAACGCATTTTCCAAAGAATATCAACGTTGGCAGAAACTTTGACCCAAGTTGCCGATTCGTTTAATACAGATGGAGCTCTTGCTTTACAAAATATTCATCAAATCACTCAAGATATCGCTCGCGGAACCGGAACTGTCGGAAAACTCATCAATGGCGAAGATCTTTACCTGCGATTGAGTTCTTTGATGAGCAAAGGCGAAACATTGATGAATGACATCAATCATTATGGGCTCCTCTTTCAATATGATAAACATTGGCAAAGGAGTCGCACAAAAAGAGCCAACCAACTTAAGTCGCTTGAAACCCCACGCGAATTTCGCTCTTATTTCGAAGGAGAAGTGGACAATATTACAACATCTCTTGGAAGGCTGACAGAGCTCTTAGATATGGCAGGCCATGAGCGTAGAAAAATCACTGAAAACGAACAATTCAGAAATCAATTTGGCGCACTTATTCGTTCCGTTCAAAGTCTCTCAGAGTCCTTAAAGCTTTATAATGAAGAACTTATGCACGAAACCAAGACTCAATAAAAAAAATTTGATAAAAAAAGACTAAACCCTGTAGTCTATAAAACTTTTTAAAAACAGGAGTAAGTTATGACATTAAGCGTAAATCGAAAAGATGCTTGGGTAAGACCAACTGAAACAGTAATGGGCGCTGTTGCAGTAGCTGATGGAGCACGGAGATTATGGAATCATAAAAGAGAATGTTATGCATTATTGGAGCAACGAACAGAAGGGTCTGCAACAGACGCAGCAAGCTCCAAACCTGTTCCTGCGCTTTCAACAAAAGCTAAAATGCTTATTGCTGCAGAAATCGGCTTGGGTTTTGCCGCAATTTTTGATGGTATTTTTAGAAAATAATCCATTGAAAGGAGCATTCAATCGAATGCTCCTTTTGCATCAGACCGTCCAGGCAATTTTGAATAATTGGGCTTGGTTAATCCACGACTCTAGAGCCGAAATTGATCTTAAAAATTGCTCGGGATCTGCAGCTCTTTCTCTGACACTCAGTGCCCTCCAATAAAACAGAAAACGGGTAAAGTCAATATTTTCTGGCAGAAGAAGATTGCCTTCATATGCCTTGAGAAATCCATAAAATAGACCTGTCGCATATGCGCCTGTATCAACTGTGTCTTTGCATGTAAAACTCATGGTGGCAGGAGCAAAGCGATCGATCGCTTCGAGGCATAAATGTTGATAAAAGATTTCGATAAAGTCTTCTCTCATCTGGCGACTTAAGATGTCCTTACTTCCAAAAAGGTCTCTGTGTATTTTCGCAAAGGTTTGATCACAGAAATCCAAAAGTGCTTCTTTTGGCCATTTGCTTGGGAAATAAAAGCCATTTTCTTTTGCATGGGTGATTTGAGATCTGAAAGCGGCAATAAAATCTCCTGCAATCTCTAATTCCTGAAATTCATTTCGTTGATGGTAAAAATCAGTGTCCTTTGGAAGGGTGATCACAACTAAAACATCTTTAAAGTTTGGATTTTTTTGCAAATCTTCGATGGCGGTACTTCTGGCTGTTTCTCGCCAAGAAAGACGATCTTGTAAATTGATGAGAAGATGGACATTTCCACTGACACTTAAATGGCGAAGGAAACCTCGAAATTCATCAAGAATTTCAACTTTGTGAATCATTGTTTGTTTCAGCGGAGCTGCAAAAGAGAGCATTGCGATCTCTTTTTTTCCTTTGTGCATTGTATAGAGCTTTTGCGGAATATTTCCTTGCATCCAGGGATCAAAAGGAACAATTGCCCCTTCTTCTTGTTCTACACGAATTGTTTCTAGAATTTTGAGCATCGGACCACTTGGAAACCGATGCAGAAGAGTTCTGAACTTTTCATCATCAAAAATGATGCGATTCCAAGGGCTGTCTCCCAATTCTGGTGTTGTTAACGTATCACCACCTCGACGAATGGTTCGATGAATCAGCCCAATTGCTTCTTGCTTAACGCCACAGGGACGTGTGATGAAGACATAGCATAGTTTTTCAACTAATCGAATACACACCTGCGCTGCATGTTCGCTTGGCGAATAGGTGATCCACTTTGTGTATTCATCGCTTTTCATCGTCTCTCGCAAGAAAAGATGAAAATCATGAAAATAGTGCGTACACGTTTTCCCCGTTGTTCTTTGGATCAAATGACGTGTATTTGCAGCTAAAAATAGAGCGATCATTGCTTTGCTCAATATTTTGACTGCAGGAACTTGAAAAGCTGATTTAACGATTTTATAAAATAAAGTAATTTCTTCCTCACACTCTTTCACAATCCAAGCAGCTGTAGCCTGCAAATCACGATCTAAAATCGCTTTCACTTTAAGAAAAGGATCTTCTTCAAAAGAACCTGGCTTGATATCAAAATCAACTGTTAGTTTCACATTGCGAAGAAGCTTTTCACTTAAATAGGGAGTCCCCTCTTCATTAGCCACATAAAAAAGCTCATATTCCTTATCTCTTAAAAGAGCCTCAAAATCCTGCAGTTCTGTCCCGGTTGCTTGCAAAAGTGAATGCTTTTCAAACCACTCTTTTTCCCAAGCATCTTTCCCTTCCACTCCTCCCACAATTTTTTTTGCAAAGCGTTCACTATAAAAACGTTGCATTGCGCGATACGATTCTCTTTGTTCGATTTTTTCTGAAATCGGGTGATCAAAACGGAATTCCAAATAAGCATTCATCTTTTGAACAGATTCACCAACCAGCGCCATCATCGCAGCGATTCCGTCTCGGCTTTTTTTATCTTCCCAATCCATTCCTGGATTTTCATAAAGGCTTTGAAGATGTTGATGGACAGAAGCATAAGTCAAATCGAGCACTTTTAAGATGGGATCTGCACCTTCGCCACTGATCCAACGCACTTCATCTGTTTCAATTTCGTCTTTATTCGTAACAAGTCTTGTTTCTTGGATAATTCCAATGGGAGGCGGACTTTCCATATGAATAGATGCGATTGCCGCCAAATTGTTCATTGCTTCTTGCAAAGGAAGGATTTCTGAAGCTTTTAGACGCATGATTTCCTCGTTATATATATAATTATTACAACAATTTGTTAATAATGTAATTATAAAACTGCAAACCTCTGGAACAAAAACATATACTGTGTATAATGTGGTTATATGTGGACACTGATTCGATCACTCACCGCTCCTTTTTTCAGCATGGTCCTCTTAATTTTGGCAAGCGGCCTACACAATACCTATACATCCTTAAAACTTGAGATCGATCATAATTCACCTGAAACCATTGGATATGTAGTATCTGCTCTTTATCTTGGTGTTTTCTTAGGTTCCTTTTGGGTTGATCGGTGGATTTCGAAATTTGGACTTGTCCGATCGTACATGGCGTGCATTGCTGCAATCACCCTGATCGTTTTACTGCAATCTCTTTGGGTAGAACCTATTTTCTGGAGTGTTCTCCGTCTGTTGATTGGAATTTTTACTGCGGGGATTTTCATCATCATTGAAAGTTGGGTGCTTGTGCAATCGACTCCCCAGCAGCGAGGGACAATTCTTTCGCTCTATCTTGCTCTCTATTATGGCGCTCAGTCGTCAGGCCAATTACTCATTAACCTTGCCGATCCTGCATCTGTTATTCCTCTTTGGATCGTTGCCTTCATCTCATCTCTTTCAGTACTCCCTCTCATCAAAATTTCCTCTGCCATAGTTCCAAATATCGAAAATCCCACTCGTTTAAAAACAGGCGCTCTTTTTCGAATTTCACCTTTCGGGCTGGCTGGAGTATTCATTTCTGGGATCTTACTTGCAGCAATCTACGGACTTGTACCTATCTATGCGAAAGAAATCGGTCTATCGATTTCTGAAATTGGCAATTTGATGGCGATCCTTATTTTTGGTGGGCTTTGCTTTCAGTGGCCACTTGGCAAGCTTGCAGATATTCGCAGTCGACACAAAGTCCTCCTCTTGGCCACAATACTCACTGCGATTCTGAGTTTGATGATTACCCAAAATACCTCAGCCAACATACTCTACTTACTCATCTTCCTATTTGGTGGTTTCTCATTTACAATTTATCCATTGAGCATGGCGTATGCGTGTGAAAAAGTCAGCGATGATCAAATTATCTCAGCGACAAGCGGATTTGTCCTCTTTTATGGAGCAGGAGCCATTGCAGGTCCCCTCATGGCTCCTATCGCAATGACCTACTGCGGCCATAATGGACTTTTTTATTTCCTAACGGCCTTATCTATCGTCTTAGCTCTTTTTGGATTGAAACGTAATGGCGCAAGTGTTTCTCAACAATAACACTTATGACTGGGGTTATTCGTATTCATCGTGAGGATGATGCGTGTGCTGCTGTGCTTGGATCTTGCGACGATGTCTAAATTGTGCATAGCTCAGCAAGACGCTTCCAGCAGAGACAGCTAGCACGGCCGAAAGATAACCTTCCACATTTGTCACATACATTCCAAATGGCCAAAGCTTCAGTAACGCGTAAGCTAGAAAATTTAACAAAAAAGTAACGACTGAAACTCTCAGTATGCTAGAATTTCCGTTGACTTTGTTCATGAATGGATAAAGGAGTGAGTTTAAAAAACCCAGGATTGCTGCAAAAACAATATCTCCATGAATATGCGGGATTTTAGATTGATTCACAACATCGATACCGGGAAACAAATAGTTCACAAAGAAAACAATAAAAAAACCAACCAGGAAGTTCTTTAAATACGTCATACAATCGTTGGTATATAACAAATTTCTTACTTTGACAAGAGATATGCTTTTTCGTTTTCTTATTCTTCTGTTTTTAGTTTCTTGTCAGCAAGTTGCAAAACCCCCTCCAAACACACTACGCATGAGTTTTCTTCAAGATCCAGCAACAATCGATCCAAGAAAAAGTAGCGACTATACTTCCTCGACTTTAATTTGTCTTTTATTTGAGGGGCTGACTCGTTGCACGGGAGGCGTCGATGTGGAACTAGCGATTGCTGAAAATGTAGAGCTTTCACAAGATCGCAAAGTGTATACCTTTCATTTAAGAAAAACACTGTGGTCAAACGGTCAAAGCGTGACTGCTTTTGATTTTGAAAGGTCATGGAAAACTCTATTAACGCCAGGCTTCCCATCCCCTTGTGCATATCTTCTGTTTCCGATAAAAAATGCGGAGAACTATGCCAAAGGACTTTGTCATGACATTGGTGTTCAAGCAATGGATGATTATACACTCAAAGTTGAGTTGGAAAAACCAACACCCTATTTCCTAAGTCTTACAGCGTTTCCTCTGTATTTCCCAAGTCCTTCACAATCCAATGTTTTCAATGGGCCTTTCATCATCGATAAAATGGACATTGGCTCTCAGATTTTGCTGAAAAGAAATCCGATTTTTTGGAAAACCGTACCATTAGAAAACATACATATCAGCATTGTCCGAGATGAACTTACAGCAATTCATATGTTCGAAAAAGGTGAACTTGATCTGCTCGGAGGTCCGCTCACTCCACTGACATTAGATATACTTCCAAAAAAATTGCCCTATCATCTGATTCCGATGGCAGCCTCCACGTTTTGCACGCTGAATACAAAAGCATTAAACAAGGAGATCCGAATGGATCTTTGGTCAGCGATTCGAAATCATCCTGAGATGAACCAAGAGATCAAGTCTTGGGGACAAATTCCTACAACTCACATTCTCCCCCCCTCACTCCGCGAAAACTTTCAAAAAGAAGAGCATTTCAATCCTGTAATCTCATTGGTCAAAAATAAAAATGTCAATGTTTTGATGAACCGGTGTACGAGTACGCCGTTGACACTTTATTATAAAAACCATCCGCTAGAAAAAAAAATGGCTCAAACCCTGCAAAAAGCTTGGAAAGATTCTGGATTTGATGTTCGCATTGAACAAGTTGAATCGAAATCATTAATGAAAAAATTGTATCAAAAAAATTATCAGCTTTCACTTGCTTCTTGGATTGCGCAGTATCACGATCCCATGAATATTTTAGAGCGATTTAAAGATGAAACCAATGCAAAAAATTATCCAGGTTGGAGTAGTCCCGAATTGAACCATTTGCTTGCGGATCATGAGTGTGATAAAGGAGAACAACTTTTAGAAGAAGAGGCGATTCTCATTCCGCTTTATCATTGGAATTCACCCCTTCTGCTCCACCCTCGAGTTCGAGGATTTTCCTCAACAAGTACAGGAGGACTCATTCTTGAAAGGATTAGCCTTCAATAAATATAAATCGTTCTCTGTACATCGTTAAATACACCAGGAACCGGCTCTGCATTTTCATCGATTAACTGAAGACGAACTGTGTGCTCCCCACTTTTTAATCCATAAATATAGTAAGGTTGCCAAGAGGTGATTGTCCTCTTCACATTGCCGTCAATTGTGACGCGCACTTTATATCCATCGGGAGTTAATTCACAGTTACTTATATAAAAATCGAGTAAAACCGGTTTATTCTGAGTCAAAGGCATATGATTACTTGGTTCATTATAAGTAATATATGGACCCATCAGATCTGTGTCTGGTCCATTCCCGTTCGTTCCGACATAAAAGTAGCCTACCTGGAACGTATTCTCATGCTTTAAACTTTCTCCATAAGCGCGCGCTGGAAACATACGAATCGTATGAATCCCATCTGCTAATTCATAGGGAATGCGAAATTTATAACTTGTATCGAAATAAAAACCATCTTCATTAAATGGATCAATCGACTGATCAACGATCGGGAAGTAAGGATTATTATCGATCACTACGTGGAGCGCTTGACCTAAATTGCTCACTGGGAGTTCGTCTGCGCGCTGATTCTTCGTGCCAGCACCCAGCGGATATCCATCCAAACGACATTGCACCCATACGGGATTGCGAAGATTAGCCTCTCCAATTTTCGGCAAAGAAATCGCTAAAACAACAGTAGCCGCTTCAGGTGTTTTAGCAACGCTGAGTACGCGGATTTTTTCAGTACCATTACTCTGAGCTTGAATTGGTTGCGCCATGGATAATAAACTTGCAATCGCCAATAACATCATATGATTACTCCAATTAAAGTTCTTCATAGCGAAAGAAATTCTTTTTGTCATCAACCAAATTATACCCAACCTCTATTGCTTAATAATTCAACTTTCAATTAAAGAAAAAAATATGAGCAAAATCTTCAAAACCATTCTCTCTTTTCTTCTCTTTACAAATGCGCTCACAGCCGGAAACGACATTCAAGGGTTTTGGAAAACCATTAATGAAGAGGGAGTGGCTCAATCCATCATCGCGATCTACAAATATCAAGGAATAGGATACGGAAGAATCATTGCTACCTTTGATGCGTTTACCGGTAAAATCAAAGAAAGTATCTATCATCCAGTTGAGAGAGCTCCAGGTCTTGTCGGAGATCCATTCTATTGTGGGCTTGATATTATCTGGGATCTAGAAGCAAGCGCTTGGGCCTATAAAGGAAAAATAATGGATCCCGAGCATGGGAGAGTCTATAAAGCAGAAATTTGGACTGAAATGGGCGATCTCATTGTGAGAGGCAAGCTTGCCATGTTTGGCCGCAACCAAAAGTGGTACCAGATCACCCCAAACGACCTGACCCCAGACTTTAAACTCCCCGACCCCAAATCCTTTGTCCCTATCATTCATAAGACAAAATAACACTATTTATCGCATCCAGTATATACCCAAATCGTGCTATAATCGCATGAAACTTTTATAGAAAAATCGATTCGCTTATAGCTGAACGGGGTATTGGAGCAAAATTCTGAAAAAAAACGACGAAATCACACTTTTTATTCATGGTCTTGGCTCAAGCGGCGAAGGTGTCGGTTACTTAGATGGCTTTACCTTTTTTGTGGACGGCGCCTTAAAAAACGAAACCATACGCGCAAAAATCACCGATTGTCGCAAAAAATTTGGTTTTGCAAAACTCATATCGATCATTACGCCGTCTTCTGATCGCGTAAAACCGCCATGTCCAATATTTGGAAAATGTGGTGGCTGCCAACTCCAACACCTTGCTTATGAAAAGCAACTCGAGGCAAAAACGCAGAAAGTGATCGATGCGCTGAGTCGGATTGGGAAAATCAATCCGACCATCATTCAAAATTGTATCTCTTCTCCGCAGCCCTTTGCTTATCGAAATAAAATTCAATTGCCAGTTTTTGGAACAACACTTGGCCTTTACGCAAAAAACTCTCACGATCTCATTCCTGTTGATCACTGTCTGATCCACTGTGAATTAGGAGAAAAAGTTTTTCAAACAATCAAAAGGTTGCTCAAAGAAAATCCTGTCCCCCTTCGACATGTATTGATCAAAAGTGCGATTGCGACACAAGAAGTGCTGGTTATTTTAGTGACAAGCCAAAAAACATCTCCGATCGATTTAGCCATTCGCATTAAGCAAGAAATCACAGCGGTGAAAGGCGTTATTCACAACATCCATACTGGAAAAGAAAATGTCATTTTAGGAGATATCTATCATACTCTAATTGGTGAATCTCAGATTTTAGAGCGTTTATGTGATCTCACATTTTCTATTTCTGCAGCTTCCTTTTTCCAAGTCAATCCAAAGCAAGCTGAAAACCTTTATCTAAAAGCGCTCGAATTTGCCAACGTCCAGCCTCATGAGACAGTTCTTGATGCCTATTGCGGAGTGGGAACGCTTTCACTTATTTTTGCAAGGCGCGCAAAAAAGGTGATTGGAGTCGAGTGTGTTCCGGACGCCATCATTGATGCCAAAGAAAATGCCAAGCGCAATCAAATTACAAACGTTGAATTTACCTGCGCAAACTCCGAAGAGTTCATTCATCGCTTAACCGATATTGATGTGCTTGTATTGAACCCACCTCGAAAAGGGGCAGATCCCACTTTCCTAGAAGGAGTTAAACGTCTTTTCCCTAAAAAAATAATCTATATTTCTTGTGATCCAGCAACGCTTGCCCGAGATCTTGCTATCCTTGAAAGCTTTGGATATAAAACGGAGATCGTCCAGCCTTTTGACATGTTCCCTCAGACCTCTCACGTAGAATGTGTCGCTCACATTTCTAGAAGTATCTAAAATCATAAAATGATATCATCTTCTCCTATGAGCATAGAAAATATTTGTTTTGAAACTTCCTGGAATGATTCAACAATTCACTTGGCGCCTCAAGCAGCGCGCGATCGGATCACCCAGATTGCAATTGATGTTTTTTCAATTCTTTTTCCCCCTCTTGGGATTGCCCGATTGGTGAATTATGCGGTGGTAGATTTTGCCAATCGATTAGCTTTACCTGCTGCGCAAAATATGCGTGTAGATCACGTTTACAAAGCAGTAAAAAATTTTTATTCCTATTGGAACGGGCCGATTAAAGAAGAAAATCGATTCATACGAGAAAACTATCATCTTGTGGAGCAAACCGTTCTAACACCGGATAAAGTCGCAATTAAAGCCATTTGTTTACAGCATAATGACTGTGCGCCTGATATGCCTACAGTGATCTATTTCAATGGAAATTTTCAATTGTGTATTGAAACGCCTACATGGATTTTGGAAGAATCCTTGAAAAATGGCTCACCCTGTAACTTAGTTCTTTTTGATTATCGAGGAGTCGGAGAATCTCTCGGACAATTTAAACGGACAAATGATTTGGTCATTGATGGCTATTCAGTTGTCGAATGGGTCAGAGAAAAAATTGGTACACGTCCTGAGAACATTCATTTTTATGGATTTTCTTTAGGCGGTGCGATTGCAACGCTCACAAAGGCTTTAGATCCTGAATGTTTAACAGGCCGCTTAATTAACGATCGTTCATTTTCATCATCGGATCGCGTTTTAAATCATCGATATGGCTTTTTGGGTAAACTTTTGCACTACATTTTTGACTATAATGGCTACAGTGCTGATGTTTCCGCAAACTTCGCCAAGGTCAGTGGAGAAAAAATGGTTATTTATCATCCAGATGACGATGTGATTCCTTTTGATGCAGGAATGCATCTGATGAATCAACAAGATGAATTGATCTGCTTGCAACCAAAGCCCACACTTGTTGAAGAATCTAAAGCGTATAATCATGTCGCTCCGCTAAACTGGCATGAAACGGCGGTTGAAAGAGTCATGGACTTTCTTTTCCCAAGAGAAGTAGCAGAAGTTGTGGTATGACAAAACTTGAGAAATGGCAGCAAATCCTGAAAACAAAATTCGGATTTGATGCCTTTCGACCGGGACAACTTGTTGCGCTCACTGCAATCTCAGAAGAGCGCCGAGTTCTTTGTATTTTACCAACTGGCCGTGGTAAATCTCTTCTCTATCAATTTCCGTCTCTTCTTCTTCCCGGTGTTACACTTGTGATTTCTCCCCTTCTTGCTCTCATGCGCGATCAAGTGAACCAATTGAAAACTCGTTTTCAAATTGAGGCAGCCTCCATCAATAGCGATCAACACATGGCTGAAAATGAACATATTCGAACATTGGTCAAAGAAGGCAATCTCAAGATTCTTTTCGTCTCTCCTGAACAGCTCGATCATGTAGAGAAATTTCAGTTTCTTTGCGATCTCCCGATCTCTTTAGTTGTAATTGATGAAGCGCATTGTATCTCCACTTGGGGTCACGATTTTCGCCCCAGTTACAGACAAATTATAAAACTCCTTAAAGCTCTCGAACCGAAAAATCCGCGGATTTTAGGACTCACTGCAACAGCTGATCGCAACTGTGAAGTAGATATCCAAAAGCAAATCAATGCCACAAAAGTCATACGCGAAAGCCTAGATAGACCGAATCTCAAACTCTCCTGTATCAAGGCTCACTCGCTTGGCGAAAAGCTATCACTTGTCTCTCAATTAATGACAGAAGGCACAACCCTCATTTACTGTGCAACACGCGAAAATTGTGAACTAGTCGCAGAGCATTTAACGAAGAAAAAAATCAAAGCAATCGCGTATCACGCAGGACTTGAACCCGAAAATAAAATTGCCATTCAGCAAGCTTTTCTCAATGATGAATATCAAGCGATTGCAGCAACCAATGCGCTTGGCATGGGCATTGATAAACCTAACATTCGAACGATCATTCACTTTGATATACCCGGATCAATCACTGCTTATTATCAGGAAGTGGGCCGCGCTGGTAGAGATAATTTACCTGCAGCTGGATTTCTCTTATATGATTGGAAAGATACAAAAATCCAAGAGTATTTTATCACTTCAGCAATGCCCGAAAAGCAAGATTTTGAGAATGTCCTAGCAACAGATAACCTCTCGATGACCGAAATAAAGCAAAAAACAGGACTCCATCCAACGCGCGTTCAACTGATCATTGCCGAACTTGTTGAACAAGGATTTTTCGCCAAGGAAATGAGGGGCAAAACTCAAATTTATAAAAGACAAAATAATTTGAGTCATCCTGATTTATCCCGTTATGATCATCAGTTGCAGGTTAAAACAGCTGAACTCAAAAAAATGATCCGGTATGCCGAGTTAGAAAATGGTTGTCGGATGAAAACGCTTCGTCTTCACCTAGGAGACATTGCATCAAGTGTGTGCAATCACTGCGATCTTTGTAAGCCTCAAAATACCAATTGTTGCACAAATGAATCGGCTGAAATTGATTCTTGGATTCAGCAAAAACCCATTGTCATTCCAGCAATGAAACTATCTCGCATCAACGAGGGACTTGCTCTTTTTGACGGAAAACAGCGAAACCCTCTATTTGTTCAATTTATGAAAGAGCGAAAGACCCGTGTGACGCTCGATCCTGAGATCCTTGAACTCTGTAAAAAAAATTTACAACCTGGAGCTTTTGCGGCAATCGTTCCCGTTCCGTCCACGACATGGCTTGGACGAAAGAATGCAGCACAAGCCCTCGCTGACTATTTAAAAATTCCCTTACTAGACATCCTCTATTGGAAAGAAATTCCTTTAAAAAGACAAGGCGAACTTCTGAATAACGACCAACGAGCAGCCAATGTAAATCAAAAAATGGCAGCAAAAGGATCCCTCCCTGAAGGACCCATTCTTTTATTCGACGATTACATCGGATCTGGCGCGACTCTTCGCGAAGCATCGAGAGCCATTCGAGAAATTATAAAAAAACCTATACTGATTCCATTTACAATTGCATCTGTTAAGTGGAAATTAGGATCTATTGGCTTTATATAATAATTAAAATAGCGTATAATTAACCTATAATAAGGATAATTATGCAGCAAATAACAAACAATTTAATATCTTTTGCAAAAAATAATTACCAATGCACTGCAATGATTAACTGTGCTGCTTTTAATATCGCCAAAAACACTCAGCCAATCCCGCAAGAACCAATCGTGACAAGACCTATCTTTCTCTCGACGCCAGCAACTCAGGTCCCTTGGGCGCATAATTTTCAAAGCGTTCATGATCATCGCGATTTATTAAATAATTCTTTGAATGCTGACTTTGAATATTTAGTGAAAGTACAGGTTCCCGATGGCCTTCAAAAAGGTCAAAAAATCACATTACAGACAAACGACGGTCCTGTCGAATATATCGTATATCGAAAAATTGCAATAGACGGTCTCGTAAGCTATGCATTTAAGCCATTCACAGAAAACCACCCTCCCTTAATTGTCTTCCGTTGCACAGAACCAAATTTCCGAAAGGAACACTCCTTCCACTCCATGCAAAATGATACAGACCCTCACCTTGGAGAACGTGGATGGCTCGCGGCAAGAAAAACGTTTGAAAAACTCATGAAAGACCGTAAATTTAGAGGCAAAGGGCAAAAAATCAAAGTGGCCGGCTATAGCCTTGGCGGCGCTCATGCCCAATACTTTGTTGCCGAACATCACGCGCGCGTTTCTCACGCAATTTTCTATAATGACCCTAGCATTCGCGCAGATGTCGTTGAAGATTTTGCAAAAAATGTTCATGAACCCATTGTAATACAAATTTTCAGAAACTCGGGAGATCCCTTTACTCATTTTGGAAGCAAACATCTCGGATGTGGCGTGACTCATTCAAACGCCCAAGTACAACTTTTAGAAATTCATACGCCTCAACAAGATCGTTTTAATATAGATCAACATTCAAAACGCATTTTCAAAACTGACGATTACAATTACACTGTCGAAGAATTCACAGACCCTAACGTTCTTGCAATTAAATTAGATCATACAAAAAGAGATCCGATCACTATTATAGCAGAAAAGATCCGACTTTTTTACGGCAATCTTCTCTCTAAGATGCTAGGCTCTGCAAGTCGCTTCAAAACAAGCTGCATTACGTTTATTGAAGAAGAAGCTCGGCTCCCCAAGAAAAAGAAAGCCCCTACCTTAAAAAATTAATCAGAATCAGAGTAGCTAGAAGACTCATTATCCGTATCACGAACATAAAATGGTCTGCTCTCTGAAACAACTGGGAAATATTTACTGCCTACCTCCGTTGGTTTTCGATCTTGAGGAAGCGGACCTTTGATAAATACAAACTCTCTTAGTCGATTTGCGCCACGCGCTGAAGCTGCACGATGTGTTTGTTCATGGACGTAACCGGGATATCGCTCCGCGCCAAACGGTCGCTTTGCATAGAGATTGTATCCGTTGGAATGGGCTGCATCATGGATGTTATATACAACTCCTTGATAAAAAGAAGATTTATCCCACTCTTCAACAGGCTGCGCAAGTGTGATATGAACGCGGTGTCCGTCTTGCTGCACACGCTTTGCAGAAGCAAAAAAATCGCGAATAATGGGGGGCAATGTTTGCGCTTGATAGCTACTTCCATCGTGGGGACAATTCCAATGAATCCGTTCAATGCTGCGTCCGGAAGCAATGGGATGTTCATGCATTTTTGTTGCGTCAAAACCCTGTTCTATCCGAACATTGTGCTGATCTAAAATCTCCTCCCTTTCTCTGACTATAGGTCCTCTTTTTAGCTCTGTAGCCAAGATGGACTTTCCCAAATTGGGATGACTATTTTTGTGCTTTTCTAAAAGCGCTGTAACTCCGCTAAAGTTTCCCTCTCCTACGAACAATCGCATTTTATGGGAATGAGAACAAGCTCTTGTTACAGGAAATTGCGCACGTAATTCAGACTCTTCGTGCTGATCTAAAATCTCCTCCCTTTCTCTGACTATAGGTCTCCTTTTAAGCTCTGTAGCTTCGAACAATCGCTTTTTTTCGGAATGAGAACTAGCTCCTTTTACAGGAAATTGCGCACGTAATTCAGGCTCTTCTCCCTCTTCTGCGAATTTGGCTGGATATCTTCTCAACATCATTGCGGCTAACATTTCTCTGCCGCCTAAGTAGCCCACTTGTGGATAATCTTCAATATGGGAATGAGAACAAGCTCTTGTTACAGGAAATTGTGCACGTAATTCAGGCTCTTCTCCCTCTTCTGCAAATTTGGCTGGATATCCTTTCAACATCATTGCGGCTAACATTTCTCCGCCGCCTACGTAGCCCACTTGCGGATGATCTTCAAAATGCCCCTTGTCAATATCCGAAAACTCACTTGCAGGCTTATAGATAGAATCTGCACAAGCAAATGCGCGCTGTACCCGCTCTACATCAAAAGTAGTCTGGTTGTTTTTTAAATCCGCATAGCGACTTCCCTGTGGCCAATGCCCTTCAGGTGCAAGTTGAATACCCTTCTTCTCACAGGCAGAAAGCAATCCCTCATAAAGGATCCTCTTTGCCTCGTCCTCTGGCAACTTGTGAAAATCGCGAACCGCTTCGAACCGTACTGTCATAAAAAAATAATGTTTTTACATGAAGTGTGCTTTTATTTCCAGAACATTTGCAATATATCGACCTCAGTACGATTTCGATACTTCGGGCATAAGCACTTGCTTTTGCCTTCTGCTCTCCGTACAGAGTATCAAGTATATTTTTTATCAAGAAATAACAGCAAAATGAAACGCTGTCGTACAGAGGGCCGTCTTCTCATTGGTTATCAATGACTTGTGATACAAGAGAGAACATTTTAACTTAATGCTTACAAAATTATATAATTGATTGAATATAATATTATTTATCTATATAATTAAATCATTATGAATGATTTCCTATCAAATACAGTATATCTGTTCGGATCCATTGGGATGGCGGGTTACCTGCGCTCAACTGAATCGCTACCAACATGGAAATCATTTGTTCCCAGCATACAAACGATTGCTAAGTTGATTCTAGGAGCTTCTCTAAGGATTCTTGTACATCCGATTCAAAGAAAAATTCAGCCGTCTATTGCTCGGATGTTATCGATTAAAGACTCGTATGTGATAAATCCTTTTTCAAGAGAATTTTTAGAAACATACAACGAAAAGCTTCCCTTTGAAAAGCTCAAAATTGATGAAATTTTGTCTTCTTCTTATCCTATCAAAGAATATATAGAACAGTTGAATTCTTTATATGAAAAATCGGATGAGCGCCTGTTATTGATCTTCAGAGATCTGAAAAACCAAGAAAACCCTCTTCTTCTAAGAAATTTTTTAAAGACAGTAAACTTAAGGGATGCTGATATTGACATTCTTCTATCAGCTACTCAACCAGAACAAGAATTTTGCAAACATTTGGCTTGTATCGCTCCTAGGCTTACAGTAGCTAAATTCAAAAGTCAGTATCTTCGAAGCAATCTTTCTATAAAAAACTTTTTTCCTTCAGGAAGGTGGTACCAAAGCATCATCGTCGCCCCGATAGCGGAAGAATGTATGTTTAGAGAACTGATTCCAAGAGCATTATCCGATAATTTTCCTCATCTCATGACATTTGATAAAACCGACACATTTGCGCTCAACCTCTTCGCATCTTCTGCATTATTTGGAGTAATACACATGCCTAACGCTTTATTGGAAGAAGAATTTAGTGCGCGCATGGCGACTTCTCAATCAGTGAACGCGTTCTTTATAGGAATTTTTGCAGGAGCTATCCGATATCTTACTCCACTTGATTTACCGGGAGCGATTGGGTTTCACTTTTCCAATAATATAATTGCTGGATCCACACTTCTCCAAACTGTTTTGCACAGCAGTTAGAATGCAGGCACGCACTGAAGAGGTAAATGCAAAAGAGCTACTCACTGCACTAGCAGAAAAACCCAAATATAAACCCAAACCAGGACGTAGACACCCCTGGAAAAGAGCGTCCAGAGGTTTTGCCAAGGAAACGCAAAAGGCGGTCTCTTTCTAGAACTCAGTCCGTGGTATTAATCGCGGGGGCTAAACCCGCCCCCAGACCCCGGGCAGACTTGGAAACAATCATTTATCGGATTATGCGAGGGGAAGCCCCTCGCGCACCCAAAGTTATACCAATTATGTAAAATAAAGTTTGGTTATAAGTAGAGGAAAACGAACCCAAAACGCGCAATTAGAGAACTGAAGTTAAAAGGGAAAATGTTGTCTTTTGGGATCTAAAGGACGCACAAACTGTAATGAATCAGTGATTCCCCATGGTTTGATGGCTCCAATGAGAAAGCTCCTCACAAGGCTTGAAAAATGCTCTCGCCAAGAGAGTTTATAAAAACATTAAAACGAGCGGGTTAGTCGAGTTTTGCTTCCCTTTTGAATATTTTTTACCAAGAGCTGCTATCACCTAAAGGCTCTGCTGGTCGTCAACCCATTTGCCTGAGTGTAAGATGTTCCCATCGCGATCGTAAAGTGTGCCCTCACCCTCTCGTTTGTTATTCTTCCAGTTGCCCTCGTATCGCTCTCCATTGGCGTAATGACATGTGCCTCGACCCTCTTGGTTGTTGTCAGCCCACTTACCTACGTACCGGTCTCCATTGGCGAAATCAAGTGTGCCTTGACCGTGCCTATTGTCATTCTTCCAGTTGCCTACGTACCGGCCTCCATTGGCGTAATGAGCTGTGCCTGGACCACTCTGTTTGTCGTCAACAAAGTTGCCTGCGTACTTGCTTCCATTGGCGAAATAGAATATGCCTAAACCGTGTTTCTTGTCATTCTCCAAGTTGCCTTCGTACCGGTCTCCATTGGCGCAATAGTATTTGCCTTGACCGTGCTTCATGTCATTCTCCCAGTTACCTTCGTACCGGTTTCCATTGGCGTAATGAGCTGTGCCTGGACCACTCTTTTTGCCGTCAACCCAGTTGCCTGCGTACTTGCTTCCATTGGCGAAATAGAATATGCCTTCACCGTGCCTCTTGTCATTCTCCCAGTTGCCTTCGTACCGGTCTCCATTGGCGCAA
>CAZVXF010000024.1:0-17491 GCA_964630875.1 uncultured bacterium
GCGCGATTCATCTCGGCCATAAATGGCCGAGTTTTCTCGCGTCCTATGGGATAAAGTCGAAAGCATCTTTCCTGGTTACGATGGGGATCAAAAAACCTATCTTCTCACTCTTTTTCTCCCCTACAATCCGTGCATTCACACAAATACTCTTAGTGAGTCAATGCAGAAGGCCTCTCATTTTTGGTGGCCGCTTAGCAGAGTTTATCTGATCGATGAGCCGTTAAAAAAACCATGTGATTTGTTATGGATTGATAGCGATGATGAGTTCAGTCTTTTAAGCGCATCCATTGAACAACTGAAGTCTGCGAGCGCAATTTTCACAACCACTCATTTTTTTGATTCTGGCCAATATTTTCAAAATATAAAGTTTTTGCTAGAGCTTTCTGGTTTTTCTCTTTTTGGACATTGGTACTGGGAAAATCTTCGAGGCGAGGCTATGTTTATTCGTTCTGACATATTAAAAGCCGCTTTGAATTCCTTGAATTATACGCCTTGTCAACAAAATATCATTTCATCAATCTCATTGCTTAATAAAGAAAAACATTTTCGAAAAATTGAAAAAAAAACAACGCAACATAAAATCGATCAAATTGATTTTATCTACATGATTAACCTCGAAGAAAGGCCTGAAAAATTTGAGCGCGCAAGTCTAGAGCTCTCTCGGTATGGAATTCAACCTTTTCGATTTTCAGCAGTGAATGGCTGGAAACTATCTACCGCTGCAATCAATGAAATAGGTGTAAAATTCACCTCTTCTTTCAATGAACAACAATTTCTCGGCTCGATTTATCGCGAAATTGAAGGGAAAGAATATCTTGGGTCAGAAATCATTCGATCCAATGGAGAGACTTTTTTCACATTAGGACTTTCTCGCGGAGCAATGGGAATCATCTTAAGTCATTTATCGATTCTCCAAGATGCATATGATTCTGGATACGAAACAATCTGGATTATGGAAGATGATATAGAAGCGATCGAAGATCCCCGTCAGCTGTCTTCGCTGATCCAGAAACTAGACACCGTGATTTCGAAATGGGATATTCTTTTTACCGACACAGACACCAAAGATCGTCAAGGCAATCATGTCCCTTGCCGATCTGTAGCAGCAAGGCCAAACTTCAATATTGAACCTCTTTCTTCATTTTATAACAGGTTTTACTCCTTAAGCCCTGATTTTTCTAGAATTGGGATGCGATACGGAGCTTATTCTATGATCATTCGCCGCTCTGGAATTGAAAAGATCCTAAACCATTTTAAGACGTACGGTATTTTTATTCCTTATGACATGGATTTTTGGCTCAATTCAGATCTTATCATGGTGAGTCCAACAAAAGATATCGTATCGCATCAAGCTGGAGCCCCAACGGACAACAGTGAACCCAATTACCTAAAATGAAGATTTTTTATTTTTGTATTTTTTCAGTTGCATTCATTTGAAGACGAAGAGCTTATGCATCTTTGGGCGTCTATCAAAGACACCAAGGAGCTAACCTTAGAAGATTATCAAAAAATTGAAGCCTATTTAAAGACTGGGAAAAGAACCTATCTAAATAAAATATCAGATTTGACTCGTCTCTCACATATCAGAAATTTTGAGTTAGTTGGACCCAATCAAGAACAACCTATTTTTGAAACATATAGTTTTAATGTAGATGAAAACACGAATCAGCGCTGTATTCTTCTTTATGCATCGAGAAATGGAATTTATCCTGATAAGGTATTAAAGCAATTAACGGAGCTGATGTTATGTGGTTATAGCGGACATGTTCTGTTACGTATCGGCGCGTTTCCAAATATTGCCAATGGAGGAATTCATCTCTGTCATATTCCATATGCCTTTAAAGTAGCATTTTTAAAAGAAGCAGAACACCTAGGCTTTAAAGAAGTGTTATGGATTGATACGTCATTGCATCCACTGACAAACTTAGAGGCGATCTTTTCAGCAATTCATGAAAAAGGGCATTTTTTTACAACTGTAGGCATGCTTTCTGACAATCAAACTACCCACCTTCCAGAAGCGGCACTCTCTTTAGGAGTCACTGTTGATCAGTATTCTCAAATTCCTCATCTCTCATCGAGTATGATTGGTTTAAACCTCAATGCTCCTTTGCCACTTCAACTTCTCAATGAATGGTATTTTGCTGCAAAAAGCGTTTACCCATTTCTAACTTGCTGGCCAGAGGAGTTAAGTTTATCGATCTTTGCATTTCGGCTTGGTTTAGAACCTGATTCATGGCTTGGGAATCGCGTTTGTGGAGAAGGAGAACTTCATCTTCCGAGCGTAAGGAAGCGCCCGCTCCAATTTTATATTGATGCGATTAGGGATTATTAAGAGCCGCACGCAAAGGTTCAATAAAACGATCCATACTATGATCTTTAAGCACATTCATGTCTTTGACATAGTCTAACCAATGTTCAGGCATGATGTGAGGAACAAACTCCTTCCATCTCAGCAATTTTTTATAAAAATAACGACCTGTCCGACTATAGTAATGATTGATCACTAAGCGATCATAGTAGACTCCATTTGTAGTTCCTTGAGAATCAATACTTGGATCTTTATTAGAATTCACGTGATAAAACCCATCTTTATAGACTACATAATGCGGATGAGTACACCCCGCAACTCGTTCAGGTCGTACGATGGATTTTATTCCTAGATGTGTGGGTCTTTCTACCACAGCTGTCATTGTAAGAGCTTCGATTAACAACTGATTGGGTTCTAAATCATAAAATCCTGAATGCCCAAAAATCTTCCAATTGAAACCCACACCCCCAAAATCTTCATAATCTTTCAGCACATCTAAAACACAATCGCTTTGGATCGGCGTTAAAAATTCATCAATATCTATTATTGCCAACCATTTTGTCTCATTTTGCGCACATAGGATACAATGTTCATAGGCTTTTGCTTGCACATCATAGAGCCAATTTTCCCAAGAAGACGCAGGATAAGACCAATCTAAAAGCTCTACGATCCCTTGTTCAATATACTCTTTCAACACTGAATGATAATCATCGGTGCTTAAATGATTATAGAGATAAAAATGCTGAACCCCTACAAGTTTATGAAATTCTATCCACTCCTTTAAATAGGGGGCTTCGTCACGAAAAATTGCCACAATAGAGAGATCATATCGATATTCATTCGATACAATTGTACTCACACAAAAAAGAAAACAAATTATTTTAATAATCATTAAAATTGATCTCCAATAATACAGGCTCCGAATCACTTCCCACTAAGGTAGGAGGAGCGGTCCATAATGGGCTGCCTGGATAATAGATTTTGGAATACTTAAACACCTCGCTAAAATCAAAATCCCCATGGGTACTTTCAGAAATAGGAACAATTGTTTTTCCCATGATTTGGTTCATTGGAAAATAATCACAATCATGAAGAACTACAAATTTTGTTTTATTTTTCATAAATTTGATCGCTTCAACGCGAGCAGAAAAAGGATGTTGATCAATAAAACAAACATCAAATTGGAGTGAATTTAATAGATCAGAATTGTACATAAAATCGATCCAATGCTGCACACTATCGCTTTCTTTATGAGGTTTTCCTGGTACATAAAAAAATTGATGCCAAGGATCCTCTTTATATTTTTCTTTAAAGATATTTAACCATTCTAGATGGTCCTCGACTGAGATTAATATGCGTTTGTTTTCTTTGCAGATTGCATGTAAAAGATCAGTACTTCCAAATCCACATCCAAATTCAATAATGGGACCCTTTGAATGCATTGCTATTTCGTAGAGAACCGGTTGGTGTGAATAATAAGAATCTGAGCGATGAGTAAATGGATAAGGGTTTAACCGATAATGCGCCTCTAACCAGTGCCGATCTTCTGTATGTACTTGATCCACAACTAAAATGCCATCAAGCACACATTTTTCGACAGCTTGCTTCACTTCGTACGATTCATAATCATCAATCCATATCAGCGATCTTTTCGTGGCGATTTTTTGGCAATTTACAATATCGGTCAAACAACCTAAATAGGAATGATTTCCATCAATGTAAATGAGATCAAATTTAGTCTCATTTTCATCGAGAGCAAATTGAGGCACTGTCGTAGTAGAATCGCCAGCAATGAAACAAAAACGATCTCCGTACTCGTGGCTTAAAAAATCCACTGCCGCGTCAATATAGTCCCAAGTATGAATATCAAAAGAAACAAAACGGATAAGATTTTGACAGTTTTTGAAAAAATGTTCTGCGGAATGTCCACCATTGAGACCGATTTCTGCAATCGTTCGTATTTCTGGATGTTTACTCAGCTCTTCTCGAAATTGATTCTTTTGTCCATCTGTTATGTATCCCTCTTGAATCTGTATCCCCTTTGATACGTAATATTCATCAAGAGACAGCGCCGCAAAACAGGGGCTCATGCATAAAATATATATGAAAAAATTTCTCATTTTTTCTCCTCAAACGTTTGAGCATATGCTCTCATCGCGTTTGTTAACTGCTCCAACGCCGGATCTTTTTTTATCCAAATTGTTGTTCCTTCACCAAACGGAATACATATTTCTTCATAATCGGGAGGAGTGACGATGCGAGAATATCCATATACATCTCCTTTTTCTTTTTTCTCACGACAATGCGTATCATGAGCCACAATCACAGATATCCGTGAAAAAAGAAGAGAAACATAATCCCCTCGCAAACAACTCCCTGAATCCACAAGCGCGCAATCCACGGAATGACATTTTAAGAGATTTCCAAAAAATGTGTTGAGCTCTTTCAGATAAGATGGGTCAAACAGAGAATAACTTAAATGCGTACTACATTGGAAAGAGTCCGCTTTATATAACGCATCGGTACCAAAAAATTTGAATGGAATTTTGGAAGTATCGTATGGCGCATTACTTAAGTAAGCAATCGGAATCCAATTTAAATCATTTTTATATAATTGCAACAATTTGTGTAACCACATGGGGCCAGCACCGTAAGTCACGAATTCAACAGAAATCACTTTTTTAAGATTCCTTAAGAAATACTTAGTCGAGTACCCCATACCAAATTCTAAAAGCGTTTTCACCTTGTAATGCTTAAAGATCTCGTTAAAATGAGGAATATAATCTGTATAACCACCATTGGGTGATTGAGAAACTAGCCAATCATAAGTAATCTCCTCTTCCTCGATTGGTATTTGCCCAGAAGCCTCTGCATGAAGAAGTTCGATGGCAAAAACAATCAAGAAGAGTAAAGATTTCACAAACAACTTACTTACAATTTTTTGAAAAGAAAGAATGTATATCATTCTTCAGAAATCATGACAACGAAATAAATGATAGAAATTTTTAGAATGTATGGGATAAAAATGATACACAACTAACCCGGAGCTTCCCGAATGTTTTATCCTCTGTTTTTTGCACTTTACCTGTTGTCTGCCACCATTTTGCAAGCTGAATATATACAAACTTACGAAGGCCCCATCAAAGTTGAATTTTCTGAATATCTTTCTATTGTTCAAAAATTTTTGCCCGAAAATCCTGTCATCGTTGAAGCAGGAGGGCATTACGGCACCGATACAGCAAGATTTGCGAAACTCTGGCCAAAGGCATCGATTATTTCTTTCGAACCAAACCCTGGCGCTTATACAAAACTTGTGATGGAAACGCTAAAGTATCCGAATGTTCAGACTTTTCCTATCGCTTTAGGGAAATATGATGGGGAAGCCATATTTCACGTTTGTTATGGCTCTACAGGAAATAACTCTATTTATGAGGGAGCAAGTTCTTTGCTAGCTCCAGCTGATTATATGGCGATCCATTATCAAGGACCGGACATTCATGTGTCATGCAGAGTTCTGGATCATTGGTGCGAAGAAAACAACGTCAATCATGTGGATTTTATGTGGCTTGATCTTGAAGGCATGGAATTGCAGGTTCTTGAATCATCTCCTAAGATTCTGGGTACAGTGAAAGCTGTTCTGGTCGAGACGAATTTTCAAGAATTTCGAAAAGGAATGACTCTTTATCCTCAATTAAAGAAATTCATGGAAGATTCTGGATTTATTCTTTTGTGCCATTCGTATGTCGAAGGGCTCCAAGGGGATGCCTTATTTATTAGAAATTAGGAGAAGACAAGAATGCTGCCCGAATTTCTCTTTTGTAAAAAAAAGAATGTCCATTGTAATCTTCTGCCAAACTGAGAGCCTTAAATGAAATTCAAACAAATCCTTACTTACCTATGCATTTCTACAAATTTCCTGCACAGCGCAATCATTGACCTTTCTCCCGAAGAGGGCATTGAACATTACTTCAACAAAATCATCAATAGACCTGAAATCCACTCTCTTGATGGAATCGATTACATTTATGTGATCAATTTAGATGAACGGCCTGAAAAATTTCAAAGCACTCTCGATCAATTGAGCCCATACGGCATTACCCCCTATCGTTTTTCAGCAGTCAATGGATGGAAACTCCCGCTTTCCGCATTTTCTTATCTTGGCGTAAAATATAGTCCCGAAATGACATCGAATCACATGGGAACAAGCTACCTGATAGAAGATCAGGGAATGCCGAGTCATGAAATGGTTCATTTGCCCGGAAAAACATATTTTTGTCATTGCATGTCTCGTGGTGCTGTTGGAATTGTCCTGAGTCATCTTTCTGTTTTACAAGATGCCTGGGATAACGGTTACGAAACGATTTGGGTGATGGAAGATGATATTGAAGTGAAAAAAGATCCCCGCTTCTTACCTGAAGTCATAAAAAAATTAGACGATCTATTAGGTCATGATGGTTGGGATATTTTATTCACAGATCAAGACACAATAGGACGAGATGGAAAACAGGTCATATGTACATCATTTGCCTGGAGACCGAATTTTGCACCGTCCAATCCGTATCAATTTCAATATAGACAAGATATCAGTGAAGACTTTAGAAGACTTGGGGCTCGATTTGGAGCTTATTCTATGATTGTCCGCAGATCCGGAATGAAAAAAATATTAGATTTTTGTAAAACCTATCATATCTTTATGCCATATGACATGGAATTTACACAGCCCCCGGGAATCATCTTGATCAACGTGAGAGACGAGATCGTTTCTACACAAGCAAGGGCGCTATCGGATAATGGAGCCCCAAATTACGAGAAATCTAATTAAAAAAATCGCTTTACAAATATGGAATAAAAGGTTGACTTTAGGGCTTAAGAAGGTTACCCTTGTTATAGATAAACCACACAATTATTTATGTTTTTAAGAACATAAATTTTTTTGCCAAAAGGTAAATGTGAGTAGTATTCTACAATTATTTAAACCAGCGCCTAGCATTCCTGAAATCCAGGATCCCGGTGTCGTTAATAAATCATATAAGTACTGGAGAATACGCACATTTTACGCCATGTATATTGGCTACGCTTTCTACTATTTTACGAGAAAAAGCTTTACTTTTGCCATGCCTGCGCTCCAGTTGGAATTGGGACTTAGCAAATTTGAACTTGGTCTTTTGGGAAGTATTTTAAGCTTGTCGTATGGCGCAAGTAAATTTTTAAGTGGCATGTTGGGTGATAAATCCAATCCTCGCTACTTCATGTCTGTGGGTCTTATTCTGACAGGTATATTCAATCTTTTCTTTGGCATTTCCTCTGCAATGTGGGCATTTGCTCTATTTTGGGGGCTCAATGGTTGGTTTCAAGGTTGGGGCTGGCCTGGTTGTGCGAAACTGCTCACGCACTGGTATTCTCAATCAGAAAGAGGCCGCTGGTGGAGTATTTGGAGCACATCTCATAACTTAGGTGGTGCCTTAATTCCAATTGTTGCTGCAGTTTGTGCTCAGCAAATGGGATGGCGCTTTGCGATGTATGTTCCGGGAGTGATCTGCATTTTATCCGGGCTCTTTATCATGAACCGATTGAGAGACACGCCCCAATCCCTGGGACTTCCTCCAATTGAAAAATTCCGCGACGATTACCCGAACGTTAAGGCCAAAGAAATGGGCTCTGAAAGAGAGCTTTCCGTAAAAGAAATCCTCTTTGAATATGTTCTTAAAAATAAATTTATATGGGTTCTTGCCTTTGCGCAATTTTTCAATGGAATGATTAGAACTGCGATCAATGATTGGAGCATGCTCTATCTGATTGAAGTAAAAAATTACACAGCTGTGGAGGCGGGCCTTTGCGTATGCTGGTTTGAGGTGGGTGGATTTTTAGGAATGCTTGCTGCTGGATGGGCATCTGATCTCTTCTTCAAAGGAAAGAGAAACCCAATCAATGTCATTTTCTCAACAGCGATTCTTGGCGTTCTCCTTGTATTTAGATCCGCAATTCTCCCCTATCCAATCGTAGATGCGATCATTCTTTTCATGTTTGGCTTCTTTATCTTTGGCCCGCAAATGCTCATTGGCCTTACTGCGGCTGAACTCTCTCATAAGAAAGCGGCTGCAACAGCCACTGGCTTTGCAGGCTGTTTCGCTTACTTAGGAGCAGCTGCTGCTGGAGCCCCGCTTGGCGCACTCGTCAAGGCAAGCGGCTGGGAAAGCTACATCTTTACACTCATTGTCTGTGCAGGCTTAGGAGCCTTGATTGTGTTACCACTGTGGTCTGTCAAAACACGCGAAGAAAAAGTCCCTTCAAAAGCGTAAAATATGCTCGCAATCTCCTTGAATCTCATAAAACATACGTCATGAGAAATCCAGTTTCTGATACATTTGTCCTATGACCTGGATTCCTCTCAACGTTCATTCGCAATACTCCATTCTCGATTCGACGGCGTCGGTCAATGCAATCGCTGAGCGCGCAAAGGCGTATCAAATTCCTGCATTGGCTTTAACGGATCAAGGCAATTTGTATGGCGCAGTTGACTTTTATAAAGCGTGCAAAGCAGCTGGAGTGAAGCCCATTTTTGGTTGCAAGATTTGGATGGCGCCGACTTCTCGTTTTGAGAAAAAACGCGTATATGGAATGCCGAATGGATTCCCTATTTTGTTACTTGCAAAAAACAATGTCGGCTATCGCAATTTGTGCAAGTTGAGTTCACTTGGTTTTCTGGAAGGTTTTTACTATCAGCCGCGAATTGATAAGGAGCTACTTGCAAAGCATAAGGAAGGCTTGATTTGCCTAACAGGGCCGACAACTGGCCCTCTGGGATATCAAATTTTGCAAGGAACGGAAGAGGCGTTACTCGAAGAAGTGCGTTGGTATCACGACCTGTTTGGAGAGGATCTCTATCTTGAAATCCAGAGATATCCTTTGAATTTGGAGGAGATGCAGGAAGGTTGGCTGCAACAAAGAGCGCGTGATTTAGATGCAGCGCAAAGGAAAGTGGAGAATCGGTTAAGACAATTGAATCTTCCGCTTGTTGCGACAAGTGAGATCCATTACTTAGACAAATCCGATTGGCAAGCGCATGAGGTGCTATTAAATATTCAATCTGGAGAGACCGTTGTCACTTGGGAAAGAGATTCAATGGGGAATGCAAAAAACCGCATTCCAAATCCAAAAAGAGAAACGGCTGCAACGCATGAATATTATTTTAAAACTCCGGAGATGATGCAGCAGCTCTTTGCTGATTTTCCGCAAGCCCTTGAAGAAACAGTCAAAATTGCTGAAAAGTGCAAATGCGATCTCGATTTTAAAACGAAGCATTATCCCGTATTTATTCCTCCAACTTTTGAAAGCGGAGATCGGGCAAAGGTAGCGATCCAATATCTTCGCGATACGTGCATCCAAGGCATTGAAACGAGATATACAGCCAAGCATTTAAGCGAGGTGCAAAAGAAATATCCAGGCAAAGATCCAAAGCAAGTTGTTCGAGATCGTTTTGAATATGAATTTGGCATTCTCACATCCAAAGATATGACCGACTACATGCTCATTGTAAGTGACTTCATCAATTGGGCAAAACAGCGAAAAATTCCAATGGGACCAGGGCGCGGATCGGCTGCGGGTTCGATCATTGCTTATTTAACGGGGATTACCGATATCGAACCCCTTCGCTTCCATTTGTTCTTTGAAAGATTTATTAATCCAGAACGCGTTTCGTATCCTGATATCGACGTCGACATTTGCATGAACCGAAGAGGTGAGGTCATCGATTATGTCGTTGGCAAATATGGAAAAGACAAAGTCGCTCAAATTATCACATTTGGAACGATGAAGGCGAAAATGGCCATACGCGACGTTGGACGCGTTTTAAACGTGCCGCTTGCGAAAGTCAACAGTATTGCTGCCCTTGTTCCTGAAGACCCAAATATGACGCTTGAAAAGGCCTTTGCAATCGATCCTGAGTTAAAAACTCTGATGGATACAGATGAAGAAGCGCGCCAAGTATTGGAAATGGCCAAAAAGACGGAAGGTTCGATACGCAATACAAGCACCCATGCAGCAGGTCTAATTATTTCAGAAAGTGCAATTACCGATCATATTCCCGTTTGCACAGCAAAAGACTCTGAAATGGTCGTTACGCAATATGCAATGAAGCCTGTCGAAAGTGTCGGCATGCTAAAAATTGACTTTTTGGGATTGAAAACACTGACCTCTCTCCAAGTTTGTGCAGACGAAATTGAGAGAAATACTGGCCTTAAAATCGATTGGAGCAATCTTCCTCTCGATGATCAGAAGACCTTTGATCTGATTAATCAAGGCAAAACACTGGGTGTCTTCCAAATAGAAACCGGAGGAATGGCCGACCTTGCAAGACAACTGCATATCGATTTTTTTGAAGAGATTATCGCAGTCGTGGCGCTCTTCCGTCCAGGTCCTATGGACATGATTCCTTCGTATATTAGTCGTAAGCATGGAAGAGAAGCAATTGAGATCGATCATCCTCTGATGAAAGATATTCTTTCAGAAACCTATGGCGTGATGGTCTATCAAGAGCAGGTCATGCAAATTGCAAGCGCCTTGGCCGGCTATTCTCTTGGTGAAGGTGACGTTTTACGCAGAGCCATGGGGAAGAAAGACAAAGAAGAGATGGCCAAGCAGCGCGAGAAATTCATCTCTGGCTCTGCAAACAATCAGATCGATGCCGAAACATCAGGCAGAATCTTCGATAAGATTGAGAAATTTGCATCGTACGGATTCAATAAATCGCATGCTGCTGCCTATGCCTATTTATCTTATGCTACGGCTTTCTTCAAGGCGCACTATCCGAAGGAATGGATGGCCGCACTCATGACGTGTGATCGCGATGATACCACAAAAGTGGCAAAACTCATCGGAGAGGCGCGCGCACTCGGAATCCCGGTTCTCCCCCCAGACATTCATGAAGCAGGCAGCCATTTTGCCGCTACGCCAAATGGAATCCGTTTTGCCATGTCTGGGATAAAGGGCGTTGGTAGCAATATCGTCGATACGATTATCGAAGAGAGGAAATCGGGAAAATATCAATCCCTTTTCGACTTTATCAAAAGACTGGAGAAAATAAGAATTGGTAAAAAACAGATCGAACTTTTGATTGAAGCAGGCTGCTTTGATTTTACTGGGTGGAGTCGCGATGCGATGCTCTTGAGTATTCCTTCGATGATGGAGCAGGCAAGCATTGCAGAGAAAGAATCATCTTTTGGCATTTTAAGCCTCTTTGAACAAGTGCAAGATTTCGCAGACCCGCCACAAGTCTCTCATCCCACACCCAAAACAAAACTCTTGCAAAGAGAAAAAGAGCTTCTCGGCTTTTATTTGACAGGACATCCAATGGATGCTTTCAAACAAATCTTGAGACAACTCTCTTGCACTCCTCTTTGCGACTTTGAAAAAATATCTGATCACTCCTTCGTTCGCGCTGCCTTTATCATTGATGCAATCCAAGTCAAAATCTCGACGAAGAGCCAAAAGAAATTTGCAATACTTATCATTAGTGACGGAATCGAGAAGTTCGAGCTTCCCATCTGGTCAGAGATGTTTGAAGAGAAAATTGGACTCATGAAAGAGAACCAGCTTCTGTATGCTATCCTTCAAATTGAACGAAAAGCTACAAGTCTGCAACTTTCTTGCAAATATCTTGAAGATCTTTCTTTAGTTGATGAAACAAAAATAAAAGAATGCGATGAGCTTTTTGATAAGCTTAAGATGCAGTCAAAGGAACCGAAGTGGAAAAAAGAGAAAGAAAAGGTCGCTGTTGTGGACAATGAAGAGACAAAGCACTACTCACTTTCATTGGATGCAGATAGAGTCCCTCTCAGCGCAATTTTACAGCTCAAAAGCCTGTTGCGCGAGCACCCAGGAAAGTCGACACTAGAGATCATGTTTAAAAGCGGACAAAAAAAACTTGGAATACTGTCCATTGATTCTCAATGGGGGGTCAAAGCAAATATTGATTTTGAGAAAAAACTCAACGCATTTAAAAAGAATTTTGAATCATCGACACCTTGACTTTTTGTGCGCTCAAAAGATCTGTCGAAACACTGTGAAAAAACCCAAAGTTCAACTTGACAGAATCATCCGTTTATTTTAGGCTATTTCTACTATGCGAAAGACAATTTTTTTCTTTCTTTTCTCTATTCTGCCATTGATGTCGCTCGAGATTGAAGAGCTGAGTTGGGAAAATCAAGATGGCGCCTCAGCTCAAGAATTTAATGGATATCTGCAAAAAGCAATCAACGATAAAAATTGGTGGCATGTTGTCGATTATGCAGGCATTCTTTCGTATCACTTTCCTTCAAGCCCTTTTGCTCAAGATGCAGCCTTTATCATCGGAGAAGCCTATCTCCATTTAAATCGTCCGTTCCAGGCTAACGTTTATTTCTCTGCCTATTTGAATACCCAAGCATCGCCTAGACGATTTGAAGAAGCCATTACTCACAAATTCCAGATTGCTGAACGGTTTGCAAATGGCGAGAAAAAACCGCTCTTTAATGATCACGGTCCAAAATGGTTGAGCGCAAAGGAAGACGCAATCGAGATTTACGACCAGGTCATTTCCACTCTTCCTCATAGCGAATTTGCAGCAAAATCTCTTCTTGGTAAAGCTAAAATTCAGGCCGAACTTGAAGACTATAAACCCAGCCTTGAAACGCTCGATTTATTGATCCGGCGCTTTCCAAAACATGAACTTGCAGCAGCTGCTTATTTAGAAAAAATTCATGTCTTCTATCTGCAGTGCCAAGGCCGAAGTTTAGATCCAGATTTATTAGATTTAGCGCAAGTCTGCTTGAAAAAATTCCGCACAGTATTCCCTCGTGAAGCGCGGATTCAAGAAGCAGAAGAAACGATCCATAAAATGGAAGAGGCTTTTGCGCAAAATCTTCTCACAACAGGCTCTTTCTTCCAAAAAACAAGAAAAATTCCAGCAGCAAAAATTTATTATCGCAAAGCCATTGCGAAGTACCCAAATACAGAAGCTGCAAACGAAGCAAAAGAAAAACTAGAAAAGCTTGACGATAGTATATAAAATTTTCGCAGCTGCGATTCTTCTTTATCTCAGTAGTTGCGGTTATCGTTGGAATCAAGAATCTTCGACCCCAACTGTGGTCGTTCCATATATTGTAGGGGATGATGACGGGACGCTGACAGCGCAGGTCATTCGAACTTTGACTGCAACAGGATCTGCAAAAGTCCTCAAAGAAAATGCCGATTATCTTCTAAAAATTTGCATTTCTCAGGATCAAAATGAAACCGTTGGTTATCGCCGAGATAAGCAAAAAGTAAACGGCAAAATCAGCAAAAATATTGTCTCCTGCGAGGGCAGAAGAACGCTGAGTGTGAATGCTCTCTTATATGAAGGATTAACTGATACAATTGTTGCGGGTCCATTCATCATTTCTGCCGATTCAGATTACGATTATGTGGATGGAGACTCCATTCAGGACCTCGCTTTTTTGAATTCAGATCATGTCTTTACAAAAGTTCTCCCTTTTTCTTTAGGGCAGCTTGAATCAATTGAAGCTGCACAAGAAGCAACGAGCAGAAATCTTTACGAAAAACTAGCACAAAAAATCGCAGACACGATTTTTTTAAGCTTCCTTCTTGAGAATTAATACCCTTTGCTAGAAATAACTGCATATTTAACTGCGTCGACTTAGCAATAAATTTTTTTATTGTTTTTTTAATTGCACTATATGGTTAAAATTTTTTCCTTAATAAAGGAAAACAAATCATGACAATAGTACCATTCAACCAAACCAAAAAAAATTCCGACCTTCCATCAACACTTGCTCTGGGAGTAGTTGCTCTCGCCACAGCCGCAACAGCCACAGCAGTGGATGCTTATGCTCGGGGTTCTGAACCCGTTTGGAAATTACAGACTCCAGCAAAATTAGAGCGATCTGGATGCTATCTCGCCGGAAGTATTCTTGCTGTTTCAGGAATAATGACCGATAATCTTTGGGGAAAAGCTGGTTGCGCTATTGGAACTATAGCGAGCCTTTTTTGGGCTTCTAATAAAAAAGATTACCAAGATAACAGAGAGCTCTTGGCAATGAATCTAGAAGCGCAAAATCTATCTTTTCCAGAGATCGTCATTGAACATGGGCTCGAGAATCTCGGGTTTCTTCAAACCTCGATTCTACAACAAAAATTTAGTCAACATTTTGCGACTCAATCTTTTACAGAAATTATCAAAAGTTGCCCTCTAGCTACAATTTTGCGATATCAGTTAGCAGATCCACAATTTATAGTTGAAAAATTCGTGCAGGAAGTAAGAAGAGGCAAGCTCCCTTATTTAAATCAATGGCAACCAAATGAGGATTACGAAAAGTTCCTATCTCCTCAGATGCACGAAGGGCTACGCAATATTCAGCAAGAATATCGAAGGATACCCAGCCTAAATCAAAAAGAAATTGAGATCAGCAAAAAATATCTTCAAAGAGCAGAACTTCTTAACCAACAACATGAAGATAGAAAAAAAAGAATCCCTCAACTTGCAGAAAAACACGTTCGAGAAACTGCTGGCATCGAACAAAAAAAAGCAGAGATTCAACAGCAACATAGTAATGAAATACAGCGTATTGGAGAAAAATATCCAGATCGAACGAGTGAACAACAAAGAATATACGATGCAAAGCTCGCTAAAATCGCAACTGATGCGCGCCGAGCTGGTGAAGATACAAAAAGAGCAATCCTTGACGTATCAAGGAGGGAATCAGTGGGTTTACGAAATTGTGCGCCTCAAACAGTGAGCGCAACACGTGCTGCTGTTAGCGACAATCGCGTTCCAGTAGGAATTCAGCAGTCTTCCATTTTTAGCGCAAGCAACGAGCGCACAGCTGAAGAGGCTGGAAAATTAGCAGAACTGCGGTATCTCGCGCGAGAAAAAGAAGAACTGAATTTGGTCATGAAAAATCCACAAAAAGTTATGCAAGGACAAACACAACAACGTCAGTACGATGAGGAAATGTTGGTGGCACGGAGTGCAAATGTTGCACAGCTGGCTTCGTTAGAAACATTTAAACAGCGATATTTGCAAGATGAAATCGAGCGTTTATCCAAAGAACTTGAGAAAGAGCGTTCGGCAACTTTTGACATAGGTGAACAACAACAAAGACACTATTATCAGGAGATCGCAGAAACAAGGCGTCAACATGCAGGGCAAATGCAGGCACTAGAGGATGAACTCAATCGAGCTCTTTCTTCTTAACCGTTTTTCTCAAACAGTGTCAGCGTTTCCTCTGTCTCGAGCATATCGGAGAGGAAATGCTGCAACACGCGCAAAACATATCGCGGACTGTTATAGACGCCGTACGTTGTAAATACAACCTCTAGATGTGCTTTCTCTTCTTGATTTGTTGCGATTAGCACAAAAGTCACGGGATTTTCACCTTCCATCTTTGGAATGATCCAAACAACGAAATGTTCATTGAAAAGGGTGACTTTCTCAGGACTTTCGATGACATGAAAGAATTGCGTGAGATCATCGGATTCATCTTCTACGACTGATAAAGTATCAAGTAAACCCTGATCGTGAAGAAATCGAAGGTTGATTGAGACGATCCCATCGTGTGCGTGTTTGGGGAGATTACTCATGAAATCCTTGTAGGCCTGCTCGATCTGCGCCGGATTCTGCATAGGTACTTCTCCTTTTTTGACTATCTCTCCTTAATTTAAGCTAATTTGTAGACTTTGTCAAGTTAATTATTATTTAATATGAGTTCAGCAATATTAATATCAAACTTTGTTGTGATTTTTATATTTCGATCTTCACCTTGTACAATGTGAACCGGTAAGCCGCGCTCCAAAACTAGAGCACAATCATCCGTCGCATTTTCTCGCTTAGAATGAACATGTGCTTGCATTAACCACTCATAGCGAAATGTTTGCGGAGTTTGACCACGATAATAATGCGCTCTATCTGGAATATGATCGATCTTTAGACCGTCTACAGCATGAACAAGAGTGTCTGCGCTCGGAATACAGGTATCAACAGCCCCATGAATGATTGCTTGTTCAATATTTTGAATGAGAATTTCTTTGGATACAAAAGGACGAACAGCATCATGAACAAGCACAATATCAGGGGGTTGCGAGAATGCTTTAAGACCGCAAAAGCAAGATCCTTGTCGACTCATTGCGCCAGGAATTACCTTTGCTCGAGGGACTTCAGATGCAACAGTCTCAATCCAGTCAGGATGAGTCACTAGAATCATCTCATCGAAAATTTGCGCACTCTGAAGAGCTTCTAGAGTATGAAAGTAGAGTTTTTTTTTGCCTAAAAGGAGAAATTGTTTTGGGATTTCAGACCCAAATCGATTCCCAGACCCTGACATTAAAAGAATTGCGCCAATTCTAAAACCATTAAACATAATAGACAGATAGTTTTTGCTTAAAAAAAATCATTTTATGTTATAGGCGGATTATTATACATCAATCTATCCGACAGGGGTAGAGACGAAAATTGAGGGAATACAATGAGTAAAGATCTATTAAAATACGTTCTGATTGGGCTAGCGGCTTCTTTTTGCATCTCTGCAAAAGATGCTGGCGAGTCAGAAGAAATTGCAATGATGAGATGTTCAAAAGAACGCGGTTATTGTGATCAAGATGAAGGAGACCGACCATTCTATCCAGAGCATGGGAGATCTTCTCATTCAGATAGAGATCGATCCTATTATCCGGATCATGGAAGAAGATTTGCTAACGAGCATCGAGGATATGATGATCGCGCAAGAAGAGACTATAGAGATGATCGCAGAATGGACGATCGTAGAGGACACTATCACGACAATCGACACGAACACAGATGTCCAGAGCAACGCTGTGCTCCTAGATGTGAGCGTTGTGCTCCTAGATGTGGACAAGAGCGCTGCTGCTCCCCAGATGCTTATGGAAATGCTGGCCATACTCTAGATAGCGCAGGCAGAAGAAGATGCACACCAAGAGCTGATCGAGAATATAAGATTTACGAACAAACCAATTGTGATAGCAAAGGAAGATGTCAAGAACATTCAAAGCTTGAAAAAACATCTAGACCTGTTGAAAAAAGAGAAGTGGCAGTAAAAAGAAAAAGCGCTGCTCAAAAAGTGTTAGAAGGATATTAATACCAAACGCAAAAAATAAAGTCATAAATTTAACAAGAAAGCAGCGCAAATTTTTGTG
>CAZVXF010000025.1:0-17092 GCA_964630875.1 uncultured bacterium
TTTCTCACGCCAACAACTTGGGATCTGCTGAATTACGCTTTCTTTTAGAGCCGATCAATATGTGTTATCCAACAGCCAATTTAGGATATAAAGCTGAATTTGGTTCTGGGTATCAATCACACTTAATCACCCTCGGGACTGAGTGGAGATTTTAACAAATTACCAAAAGTTGAAGTTCTGATCGTTTGATTCTTCAATCATACGATCATCTTCTTCTGTGAGGGGTGGCTTCTTAGGTTTGCAGATTGGACATTGGCACCCCTCTTCGACCACTTCATTCTGAGCTAAAAATGACAATTCTAATTCCTGCATTGTTCTTTCGAAAGACTCTGGATGGTACATTTGTTCATAGGTTACTTTTTTCTTTAACAAGCAATCATAGACATCGAATCCCCAACCGATGAGAACACCTTCTCTAAAGACAAGAGGTGTCACATTTTTTTTGAGTAAACAGCATTGCTCAAGAGCTGTCGGGCGAGTGATATAAAACCAAACCCAGTAAGTCTCCCCATCATGAGTAAAACATTGTGTCTTATCCGGTTCGTGCATAATCGTGCGCACTTTACAATGGGTCATTCCAAGACAGATTCTTGAAAGATTCCAAATATTTTCTTGCGCGATGGACATGCTTGAAAGGCCCGAATTACACATACAACCAGACAATAACAATAAAGAAAGTCTTTTTATCACCATGATTTACCAAATACTTGATGAGAGAATCTTGTGTCAATTGAATTGTCTCTTCAGTTATATTTATTTCGGAACCTATCATAGATAGCTTCCGATTCTTCAAACAATTTCAGTTTATCGTCGGAGCGCAAAATAATATGTTAGAAATGAGTTCAGTAAAGAAAAATAAAGTGAATCTTTCTGACTATGATTGTCAGCAGGATATCGAATATCGGCTATTACTTTCTGATCTTTCTTTTTTTGAACACGAAGTCTTACAAGAAATCTTTTTTAGTCCTCTAAAATTTCAAATCAAAAAAATTTGTAGAGCTCTCGATTGCGAAGAAGCAAAAATTCTACCTGTCTTAAAGAAATTTTCTAAATCTGGGCTCCTTGCCATTCAAGACGATACGGTTCTAGTCGACAAGGAAAAAAGAAAATTTTTTGAATTTCATTTGAAGCGGTTTGAGCCTGATTTTAAGCCAGATATGGAGTATCTCCAAGGCATTTTGCGTAAAGTGCCCATTCATGTGCTCCCAATTTGGTATGCCATCCCCCGCACTTCCAATAATATTTTTGAATCAATTGTTGAGAAATATCTTTATACGCCACAAAGTTTTCAACGATACCTGTCAGAATTGAGTTTCGCAAATCCGATCGCGCATCAAGTCATGAATGATGTCTTTACAAATCCAGACTTCCGAGTTTCATCGTCTGACATTATTACAAAATACAATCTCTCAAGACAGGAATTTGAAGAAATACTTCTTATCCTAGAGTTTAGTTTTGTTGCATGTGTGACTTACTCTAAAGGAGAGGATCTTTGGTTAGAATGGGTGACCCCTTTCCATGAATGGCAAGAATATATTCTTTTCATTAAACAAACTGAAATCAATCCCATTCCTAAAGATAAAAAAATTATTCGTCATGAGAAAAGTGACTTTTGGTTTGTTGAAAAGCTCAACCATCAGCTCTCGCAAATTCAAAAAAAATCCTTACATAAGGACGAAAACATTGACAAGATTTTACATCTACAGCTCGCAACATCTCAATTTTCTCTTTCTGAAACAGGTCACGAATTCATTCAGCTAACCCCTGAAAAACAAGCCCTTTTTCTCTATCGCCATCCATTAAATCAAGCAGCTGATAAAAACATTCGAGAAGTGGAAAAATCAATGAAACGAGTCATTCGACATGACTGGATCTTTTTTGATGATTTTATGAAAGGATGTATCGCTTGTCTCAATGATTCCATGCCCGTTTGCTTAGCTCGGGTCGGTAAAACTTGGAAATATATTCTGCCCGTATATACAGATTCGGATATTCAATTCATTCAACGCATTGTTTTTGAATGGCTTGCAGAAATCGGCATCGTAGCTACTGGTACATGCGACGGAAGGGATTGTTTTTCTGTCACTGAGTTCGGAAGTCTTTTTTTTCGCTGATCGCAACCTCTCACAAGCAATTGTGAATTTAAAAGACTATATATCGTCATTTAAAATATATTTTGAATAACGCTATGTTCGGCCAAGCATTTGCTCTCTACGATATACCCAAAATATTTTTTCTCGCATTTTTGGAAATTATTCTCTCTGCCGATAATGCGATCGTGCTTGGACTTTTTGCGGCTCATTTACCTGTTGCACTCAGGCCTAAAGCTCTCTATATTGGCTTAGTTTCCTCGCTCATCATCCGTTCAATGACTATATTTTTGTTTATTTTCTTCATTCACATTCGATGGATACAGATCCTTGGCGCAGCATATCTTCTTTTCCTATCCATCCAATATTTCATCAAAAAGAAAAAACTTAAACAGGAACCCACTCGTAGAAGTTTTTGGAAAACAATTGTGTTAATTGAGATCTTTGATATTATTTTTGCAATTGATTCAATCTTAGCAGGGATTGCTTTTATTAGTTCAGACAATCCAAAACATACCGAGTCAAAAATTTGGATCGTCTATGTAGGAGCGATGATAGGACTTTTCGCCATTCGATATGCATCTCATTGTTTCTCTAGAATTATTTCCAAATTTCCGAACATGGAAAAAAGCGCCTATTTAATGATTGCGTGGATTGCAATTAAACTCATTTACGAATTATTCCCACATCCTTTAATATTGGAGTACTATTACTGGGGAATATTTATCGTTTTATTCCTTTTTGGATTCTGGAAAAAAGGGCAACAGCATGTCGAATGAATTGGTCTCTAATCGAAAAGCAGGCCATGACTATGAAATTTTAGAGACATTTGAAGCAGGCATCATTCTTCTTGGCACAGAGATTAAATCTCTTCGTAACCACGGTGGCTCTTTACAAGACTCTTTCGTAGACGTGCGTGGAAATGATTTTCTGCTGATGAATTCCAGCATCGCGCCCTATACTTTTGGCAATGTGTTTAATCATGAAGAAAAGCGTCCGCGCAAACTTCTTCTACATAAGCGTGAAATCGAAAAGCTCCGCAATACCGTCATGCAAAAGGGCCTCTCCCTAATTCCCCTTTCGATCTATTTGAACAAAGGGATTGCCAAAGTAAAAATCGCACTCGCGAAAGGCAAAAAAAGCTACGACAAGCGATCCGCCCTCAAAGAAAGAGAGCACCGCCGTTCGATGGAGCGTGAAGGCGAATAAAAGTTCGATTACATCGGTGGTTTTCGGTGTCGTTTTTTCCCTAGATTTTTACCTACAATACTTGAACCCAAACTCACGATATGTTATACCGTTGAAAATTAAGTGGAGCACAAATCAATGAAAGTCGTCATTGTAAAAACGGAATTGGTCAATATTATCGGGAAAATCCAAAGCATCGTTCCAAGTAAACCATCTTCCCCTATCTTAGCCCATGTATTACTTGAAGCAATCGATGGACATCTCGTTGTAAGCGCAACAGATCTTTCTGTGACAATTCGCTGCTCTACTCATGCTACAATTGTAGAGGAAGGGTCCATTGCTTTGCCCGCGAAAAGATTTTTTCAACTCGTCAGAGAACTGACAGCTCCCCAAATCAAGATTAGTACTCTAGCAAATGATTGCGCAGAAATCACAACAGGAACTTCTGTATTCAAAATCCATGGAATGAATAAAGCGGAATTCCCCCATCCTCCGGATCTCGCAGGCTCTGCTGGTTTTTCGATCCCAAATATTGTGCTAAAAGAAATGTTAACGCAAACTTCATTTTGTGCGGCACGCGAAGACAGTCGCTATACACTCAACGGTGTTCAATTGCAATTGCAAGGACAAAAAGCGACATTGATTGGGACAGATGGAAAAAGACTTGCTAAAACGGCATCGGAAGTTCAATGCGATCCGGCAACTCACGGTCAGTATGTGATTTCATTAAAAGCGGTCGACGAGATATGTAAACTCTTGGATGAGAGCAATCATCCAGTACATGTCCTTGTATCCCAAGATAAGATCTCCATTGACAGTGCGTCAACAACACTCACAGCAAAACTATTAGCAGGTCAGTATCCTGACGTCGAGCGCGTGATCCCAACAAAGCTCAATATGCAATTCTCCATTCATCGCGAAGAGCTCATGTCTTTGTTACGACAAGTCTCTCTTTTTACCTCAGAAACGAGTCATTCAGTCCGATTTAGCTTTGAAACTGGACAACTACACCTTTCTGTCATCAGTGCAGAGGTCGGCGAAGGACGGGTGAGCATGCCTGTTGATTATGCAGGCGAAAGATTGGATATCGCCTTTAATCCACATTTTTTTATTGATATTTTGCGTCACAGTAAAGATGAAACCGTACGTTTCGGACTCATCGACTCACATAATCCAGGACTTGTCACCGATTCAAGTCCTGCAATGTTTGTGATCATGCCCATGCGCTTAAATGAAGTTGAAACGCGCAAAGAGGCAGTCACTGTTTCTTAAAAAGATCTATCTTCATCATTTTCGCAATCACGAGAATCGAGAATTTGTCTTTGGCCCTCACATCAACGTGATCTATGGCGATAATGCACGAGGGAAAACCAATCTCCTTGAAGCTATTTCTCTGATCTCAACAGGGAGATCTTTTCGAACACAGCATCTCTTTGAAATCATTCAAGAAGGTAAAAAATTCTTTTATATTGAAGCGACATTTGAGCAAGCAGGCGTTGAGCAAACAATCAAAATGTCCTTTGATGGAAAGGAAAAAAAATTGCAGATCAATTCCACAGAATTTTCATCGTTCAATCCGCTTTTAGGCAGTTTTCCTTCGATCTTTTCACTTCCAAGCGATATGGAATTAGTCACAGACTCTCCCGCGCATAGAAGACGTTTTCTCAATCTTCACCTTGCGCAAAGCGATCCAATGTATGTGCACTATCTTGCCCGATTTTGGCGCGCCTGCAAACAGCGCAATTGTCTGTTAAAATCCAGGAATCTAGAACTGATTTTCTGCTACGAAACAGAAATGGCCCAAGCCGCATCCTATCTTTTTCATGCGCGAAAAATGTTTCTCGATCAATTGCGGGAGCCTCTTCTCCAGCAAACGATCAGCTCTCATGAATCGATTGCGCTCCATTTCAAATCCACCTACCCTCCCCTGGCTCATGACTACCAAGAACATTTAAAAAAAATGCGCACAAGAGAACAAGATACAGGCATTACACTGCATGGACCTCACCGAGATGATTTTGTGATTTTGATCAATGACAAATCGGCACAAACATATGCAAGTGAAGGACAAAAAAAAACAATTGTGACCGCACTTCGCTTCTGTCAGTGGCATCATCTAATAGAAAAAACGCAATCCCCTCCTCTTTTTGTCATTGATGATTATGAAGGAATGCTCGATGAAATCAGACAAATACATCTAAAAGCTGTTCTGAAAACAATGGGTCAAGTATTTGTCACCACTCCGCATTTAATCGGTACCTTTGAAAACAGCACCTACCATAAGATCTGAACAGAGGTATCCCCTCAACTTTGGATTCGTATTCCTTGCATTTCAATAGCGACTGCAGCAGAAAGTTTATAGGGAACAGGAATGGATCGAACATAGGTTCTTTTAACTAAAATCCAATTCTTTCCAGAACAATCCCATTCTTTCATATTGTCCTGTAATCCGATCCCTAAAGCCTTTAAACAGGCCTCTTTACGATTCCAAATTTCCCAAAAACGGGCGATTTTCTTTGTTTTGCATGCATAAATATATGCTTGTTCTTTCCATGAAAAATGATCTTGTATGATCTGCTTCATTTCTTCAATCGGGCGAATGATTTCAATATCAATTCCTACTGGCGATCCCCAATTAAAACAAATGGCAAGATGCTCTTGGCAATCAGATAGATTGAAATTCAGAGGTGAATTTGGAATGTATAGTTTTCCTTTGGAAGTTCGTTCAAGATGAAAGGGAGCCTTTAAGTATCTACAGAGAATTTGATAAAGAATTTCTTCATGGGAACCAGTAGAGGCCCCAAGCCAAACATGAATTGCATGGGTATCAGCCGGAGGATCTTGCGTGAAAAAAAGGATCTTTTTTTTCATAAAAATCCGATTTTTCGGTAATAATTGATATATTTTTTAAACAGCTTCTCATCGATTTTGGGACATTTGATTTTTTCTTTCCTCAGGGCTTTTTTTACATGATCATCGCTAAGAGGAAGAATTTTAATGGGTTTAGAAAAGTCGACATCTGCGAGTAACGAAGCGAGTGCTTGGTATCTTTTGTCGTGAGTTGTTTTTGCTTGATTTACGAGCATTTTTTGCCATTCGGTAGCTTCAATCAAAGTCAGGGAGTAGCCGAATTTTTTTAGGTATTTAAATAGAGTTTTATAGAGGGTAGGCCGTGGGTTAATCACATGAAATTGAGAATTGATCCATTGAGGATCCTTAGAAATGAGGTGCATGGTCTCACAGATAAAGTCCACAGGCGTAAGATCATCGTATAAATTAAGGTCTGGAGCTTTTTTTAATAGCAAAGAGATTTGAATTAAGCGAAAGAGAAAGTCTTCTGTTGGTCCAGAGCCAATTTTTGAATCCCCGCTTACACGCGGAAGTCTAAAAATATTGCAAGGAATACCTCTTTTTCGAGCCATTAAAATCAGTTTTTCTGCAACCCATTTACTTTGGACATATCCATTTGAAATATCTTTGCTATTTTCAATATCTGCATCTTCAGAAATTGGCATTTTTTGAATCGCATCTAAAACAGCAACAGTAGAAATAAAATGAAGTGGTTTTAAATGATGCATGCTTGCAAGTCGGATCATCTCTTGCGTACCAAAAACATTTGCCATTTTATGTTTCTCATAAGACATCGCATGATTCACAAATGCGCCGATGTGAAAAATGGAATCGATTTCACGCGCAAGTTTTTGAAATTCTTCTTCTTTGAGATTCAGATGGATTTTTTCCAAATCTCCATTCACAGCAATGATCCTCTTTCTATAAGTTGGGTTCCAGAGAGAATACTTTTTTAAGGTGTTTATAATTCTCGATAAAGCTTCTTCTTGTGTTTTTCCTCTTGAGAGACAAAAGATGTTTGCTTTTGTATTTTGCAGAAGTTTTTTAAGAAAAAAAGCGCCAACAAACCCAGTCGACCCGGTCAGAAATATATTTTTTGGATGTAAATATTGCTCGAATGTTGCCTTCGGCACTTTTTTTCCTTGAATGGCAGCATCTAAAATTGCCTCTTGTTCACACCAAGTTGAAAAAGGTGCTTTAGAGGTAGAAAAATTGCCTTTTTGTAATTGATCGATTTTTTGTGCATATTTTTCTAAAGTAGACTCTTCAAAAATTAGACTTACAGGAACATTCACATTGAGTTTTTTTCGTACTTGAGAGTGGAGCTGCATAGCAAGAATAGAGTGGCCCCCGAGATGAAAAAAATCGTCCGATCGACTGATTTGAGGTCTTTTTAATAGATGAGACCAAATTTGAGATAAAATCATTTCGTTGTGTGTTGTGGGACTGTGAAAATGTGTCTTCGCGATTTGTCGTTTCTTAGGAAGAGCATTGATATCGATTTTGCCATTGGGAGTGATTGGGAACTTCTCTAACAATATAAAGAAGCTGGGCATTGAATATTTGGGAAGTTTTTCGCTTGTATAAGTTCGAATATCCAAAATACTTAAATCTTTGTCTTTTTTCTTCTCGATGTAGGCGACGATCGTATCTCCTTCAGCTCGAGCAACGCAATCCGTCACACAAGGATGTTCGCGGATGACTTCCTCAATCTCGCCAAGCTCAATACGAAATCCTAAAATTTTTACCTGAGTATCTAGGCGGCCAAAATATTCAAGATTTCCATCTGCTCGAAAGCGAACGATATCACCACTTTTATAGAGTTTTCCTTCCCCAAAAGGATTGTGTATGAATTTTTCGTTTGTTTTTTCAGCATCGAATAAATATCCTTTAGCGAGCCCATCTCCTCCGATATAAAGTTCTCCATAGACTCCAACGGGAACCATCTGTTGATTTGAATCAAGGACATACACTTCTGTTCCAGGGACTGCTTTTCCTATAGGCACGTTATGTAGTTCAGACTGTACAGTATACGTTGTTGTAATATGATTTTCCGTTGGGCCATACGCATTGAGAATGTGACAAGAGCTAAGGTGTTGATATGCAACACTTGCGCTAACTGCCGACATCGCTTCTCCTGTGGAACCTAAAAAGCGGACATTGTTTAGATAGGATAATGCTTCCTCAATCATTAAGACGAAAAGGCGCGCTGAGAGAAATAGATGAGAGATTTTTTCCTGCACAATAAAATGGCCGAGCTCAGATGCTGAAAATTTCTTTTGAGGATAAATGCAAAGCGTTGCTCCATTTAAAAGGGCTCCCCATGTTTCCGCTGCGAGCATATCAAAAGAGAGATTGGAGATTTGCAACATTCGGTCATTTGGGCCGATTTTCATCCAGGTAGGCTTTTTTAATAAACGGATCACGCCCAGATGCGTATATTCAACTCCTTTCGGCTTTCCTGTAGACCCCGAGGTATAATTGATATGGCAAATATCTAGAGGGTCGATGGGGATGTTCAGATTGGATGTGCTGTTTTGATCTTCACAGAGTTCATTGAATAAAGACTGATCGATCATCAATTTTATCTTGCTTTGCTCGATCATATATTGCCTTCTCTCTAGAGGATAGGTCTCATCAATTGGAACATATGCAGCGCCCAATTTTAAGATCGCTAAAATGGCAACAATCAGATCGTCAGAGGCCTTTAAATAAAGGCCCACAAAATCGTTTTTTTTCACACCCTTTTTTTGCAAAGCAAATCCAAGTCTATTTGCTTTTTCGTTGAGCAATTGATAAGTCGTAATTTTCCCTTCATAACGTAGAGCTACTTTCTTTGGATTTTTTTTTGCGATTTCTTCGAAAAGAACAGGAATCGCAGAATGACGCGGATACTTCGGTTTTAGTTTTTTCAAAAACAGATTCTGTTCGTTGGTTGACAGGATGGAGAGAAAACCGATTTTCTCTGTAGGATTTTGGGCAACGCTATTCAAAAGGGTTTGAAAAGAGTTGAGCATTCTTTGACTTGTTTCCTTTGTAAAAAGATCTGTGCAATATTCTAATTTGCAAGTGATCCCCTCTTCAGAGTCGAAAATAAATAAACTGAGATCAAATTTGGCAGTACGCGTAACACATGGGATTGCAAGAAGTTTCGCATCCCCAAAACAAAGGGGTGATTTTGTAATGTTTTCATATACAAAAAGAACTTGAAAAATGGGATGAAAACTCGGATTTCGAGAGGGATTTAATGCATTGACAATCCATTCAAAAGGAATGTCCGCATTTTTATAACAATTCGTCATTGCATGACTTACATTGGCTAAATGGGATGTGAATGAGAGATGACTTGAGCACTCCGAGCGAATGATGAACATTTGCAAAAAATAGCCGATCAAAGAATCAAATTCAGGCCTGCTTCGATACGCATAGGGAGTTCCAATGATGATATCGCTTTTACCGCTATAGCGATGAAGAAAGACTTGAAAGACAGCCAAAAAAAGCGTTGAAAGAGTCGTTGCAAGACTCAAGGCTAACTCTTTTAAAGAAGCACTTAGATGTTTTGGAAGAAGGATTTCTTCGGTAGCCCCGTTCCCCAAAAATTGTTGAGGTCTTGGATAATCTATAGGCAATTCAAGGAAATCTGGAGCTCCTTTTAGATAGTCTTTCCAAAAAGCCAGTTGGTGAGTACTTTCAGGCTTTTCTAATTGCTTTTTTTGCCAAAGCGTATAATCGCTATATTGAAACTGTAGAGAGGATAACTCCTCTGATGCATATAAAGAAGTCCATTCTCTAAAAAAGTTTTTAAAAGAAAGAAGATCAAAAATAATGTGGTGAACTCGAATCCCAAGAAAGGAAAGATTTGGTTTTACCTGAATCACGATTGCTTGCAAAAGAGGGAGTCGAGTGAGATCCATCTCTTGTGACATTTTTTTCTGAAGAAGTCGCAAGGCTTGTTGTTCGCTAATCGATGAAAATTTGAGAAAAAAATGATCTGAATGAGGTTGAATCAGCTGTTTTATTTCCCCTTCCTTCTCGATAAAGCAAGTACGAAGGATTTCGTGCCGATCGATGATCTGTTTTAAAGAATTTTGCAGTTTCGAAATTTGTAGAGGTCCTTTCACTTGATATGCATAGAAAACGACATACTGCAATTTTGCATGAGGATTTAATTGACAGGTGAGCCAAAGAGATTCCTGAGAATAGGAAAGAGGTGCAATCGATTTTTTGTGCTTACGAATACTTGAGGAACTCATCTTTCCGAGAGAATCAATGACGTTGACTAAATCGGAAATGATTGGATATTCAAAAAGAAGTGCTGCTGATATTTCTTTTTTAAAGATTCTTTTTAATTCAGAAGCAATTTGCATTGCATGGATGGAATCCCCTCCGATTTTAAACAGATGATCGTTACAACCCACGCTCTTTCGGTGAAGAACCTTGCTCACGACTCTTACAACGATTTCTTCTGTCTTTGAATGAAATATCGCTTCTTTTTTTTCTTCTTCAAAAACAGGGGGAAGTTGTTTTCGATCAATCTTCCCATTCGGCGTCATTGGAAAAGCCTCTAAAACAATAATGAAGTGAGGGCTAGCGAAAGACGGAAGTTGGGATTCTATCCAATTCCTTAGTTCTTCTGAAGTTGGTTTTTGGTTTTTTGCTTCGGCATAAACCACAAGGTGTTTTTCTCCCTTCGGATCTTTGATTGCCATCGCTACGCAGTCAGAAACCTGAGGGAAAGAACGGACAACATCTTCCAATTCGCCAAGTTCAATTCGGAAACCTCTGATTTTCACTTGGGTATCTAACCTTCCTAAAAAAGAAAGATTTCCGTCTGGTAAGTAGCGAACCAAATCTCCCGTGCGATACAGGTGTCCTTTCCCAAAGGGATTTGCAATAAATTTCACACGTGTTAGATCTGGTAAATTCAGATAGCCTCTTGCAACTCCATCTCCTCCCGTATAAAGTTCGCCACTTTCTCCAAAAGGAACCAATTTTTTCTGCTCATTTAAAATGTAAACTGAAGTATTACCAATCGGCCTGCCAATCGGAACTGAATGTTCAATCTCTCCTGTATTTAATATTGTGTAAGCTGTTGTGTGTGTTGTATTTTCTGTATGTCCACATGCGTTGATAATCCGACAATTTGGTAGGTGTTCAAACGCGATTTTTGCATGTTTGGCACTCATCACATCACCGACTGAACAAATCGCTTTCATTCCCTTTAAAAAATGTAGCGCCTCATCGACCATCAGATTGAACAAGCGAGCGGTAAAAATTGCTTGTGTGATCTTTTTTTCCTGAATAAATTTTCCTAGATCTTCTGGCGTGATACTGATTTGGGGATAAATGCAAAGATTTGCTCCATTCAAAAGAGCTCCCCAAAGCTCGTGAACGAGCGCATCAAAAGAGATATTTGAAATTTGTAAAAATCGATCATTATTGTTGAAGTCGATCCAATTTGGATTCACAACTAATCGATTGATACTGCGATGAGCAATCAGAACTCCCTTTGGATTACCAGTAGTTCCCGAAGTATAATTTACGTATGCCAAATCCAATGGTTTAATTTTGATGCGTTGATTTTTGGACGAATAAGATGATAAATTGACCTCTTTTAAAAAGACGATGTGAAGTTGTTGTGGGAAAAGGGTTGCGAATTTGCGCTCTGTTAGGAGGATTTTGAGACCTGTATCCTGGATCATAAAGAGTTTTCGTTGCTTAGGATAACTTGCATCAATTGGAACATAAATTGCGCCAGCTTTTAAAATACCCAATATTCCAACAAAAAGGTCGATTGACCGATGGAGATAAATCCCTACATAATCTTGCTTTTTAACTCCTAATTTTTGAAGATAACATGCGAGTTGATTCGCTTTTGCATTGAGTTCCTCGTAGCATAAAGAGTCTTCTTGGAATTGTAGAGCCGTGTGTTTTGGATATTTTTCAGCGATTTTTTCAAAAACATCAACGACGCTTTTATTTTTTGGATAGTCAGTGATTGGTCCTAAGCCTAATGCTAATAGTTTACTTTTGCGCATTCATTTTTACAGTTGTTTAGATGATCTTTTTCACTTTCGGCTAGAAAGCCGCCAGAAGCGATCAACTATGATTTATTTGGGTATATATCAAAAAAGAAAATTATTCACCTCACTTTGGGTATAGGATAAAGCTTTCTTGTCCTAAAAATTCCAAATGCCTAAAATGAGTTTATAGCAAACGAGGTTTTATGCACGATGTTCCTTATCATTATCCAGCAAAATACATTCCATCTCCCGTCGCAAAGTTGGTCGCATCTCTGATTAAATTTCCGGTGGAAAATAAAGTAGAAAGTTATCAAGAACTTGTATGCACAGAAGCAGACAAAGTCAAAATTTATGAAATCATTACTACAATGGCTGATAACAATAAAATCTCGTTACTCCTTAAGCAAAATCATTTAAAAGGATTGGGCGCGCAAATCAACCATGTTCATGGGCTGAAGTTCCTTTCTACTATTATCGCACATCCACATCTCAAAGTTTGTTTAAGTCAAATTTTTGATGATTATTTCAAGAGAAATGGATTCTTGGATGGACTTGGACCTTCTTTGACAAGGGAAGCCGATAAAGGCAAATTGGATCAATATATTAATGATTTCTGCGTAGAAGTCAGCACAACTCGCGAGCAACTCAACGGCTTTTTTCAAGCGCGCGATTGGGAAGGAATGGTTCGTCTATTAATTGCCCAATAATCGCATCGCTTGCGGCATAAATATTTCAGGAGTCAAAATCTTGGCTCCTTTCAGTTTATATAGATACAAAGCACTTTCAGATTCCCAGACAGGAATGCCTGATAAAAGTTCTCTCAATGTGAGATTTTTTGTTTTACTTTTTGCTTCGGAGTGAATCCAAATTTCTCCGGTACTCACAGCCATGAGTTCCATGGCAGTTCCCCCACCTGAACGAGAAATTGTGATATCACTGCGGTGGAAAAGTGGCGCGATCACTTGATCATTTTGAAAGGAGAATGGAATAATCGTAAGAGACTCTGGGTAATCAGGAATCTCTTGCACTGATTGTGAAACTTTTTGGAAAAGACTATTTCCATGATGATTTGCGCAGAAGACAAACAGATAAATTGGCTTTGTTACTTTCTTTGCAACCTCGACAAAATTTTTCACATAATTCAGAGTTGCTGCGCTAGCAGGCTGTGAACCTAAGAGAATCGTAATGACTCTAGCCTCATTTGGAATATCAAAGATCACTTCATGATTCTTGACTGAAGCAGAAATGTTTCCGCGTTGATATGATTTACGCATTAAATCAATTTCATCTTCATTTTTCGCATTAAATCCGATAGATACAGTGTCCAAAATTCGTGGTTTTCCCTGCAAATTTTTAAAGGGAAGACGAACATTGACGTCTTCATAATGGATTTCAGATTCCGATAAACCGCAAAAATGCTGCCAGAAATCTTCCGCTGTTTGCCCATCTTCGAGCAAAGGCTCAATTGTTCTTAATCTTAGAAACTTTTTATCGCACTTCGAAAGCGCTTTGATCGGACGAAAGAAATGCGTTGCTTTTCGCGTTGGTAGATCAACAATGACTTTTTCTAAGACAACTTTCTTTGAACGCCTCCAATTAAAAATGCGAATCGCCTTCATAATCGCAGATGTTGAAGAGGGTTGTGTATCAATCACGCGATCAATATCTTCTTTAAACAATATGGACAGAGTATGAAAAAAGGAATTCGGCCAAGTAATATAGTCAAAAAAGCGATGAAAACTAGCAAAGAATTTCTGCGAGAATACATCACCTCTTTTTTGTGCTGTATTCCAAGACTCTATAGAAAAGCGTCCAAGCCAGCTCCAAACCCAATCTTTAAGAACGTCACACTGAATGGTTTGGATTTTTGGGTTATGCGCTAAAGCTGCCTGCTCTTGAGCGACCGCTGCTTGAAGCAAGCCCCCGCCTGCAGAAGAGGTAATGATCAGAAGCTTTTTTGTTTCCATATTATGCGCCTATTAACCCGCTCATGACAAGAAAGGATAACAACTTAAATCCTGTATGAACAAGAAATAAACGGAACGGCATTTTATTCCAAATGAATGTGGACATTTGCGTTGTTGCTACAAATCCAAGCCATAAAAGAAACCCTACAATCATTCCATCCGTTACACTTGTTACTTGTAGAGCGCTTTCAAAGATGAATAGAAAAAATGCAATCATAAATGAGACAATAAATCCCAGGATCATTGTTTTCGAATTGCAACGTAAATCCTTCTCTGCATGTTTTGTAAACTTTTTCCAAACAGGTCCAAATAACCATTTGGAATACCAAATAAAACCAATCGCCATGTTTAACACAGTTGCAATGACAATTACAAGCCAATCAATATACGCCACTAGAGTCTCAATTGAATCAAAAATGACTATTCTTTCGATTTCTAAAAATTTCGTCAAGATGATACTCCATTTTACTTGAATCGCGTACAAAATATTCACGAATCATTTGACAAAATCGCGTAGAATCACGTAGTCTTAATATCACTTTTAAATAACCCTAAACAAGAGGAATGAATTATGTCTATCGTCTCCGACGTTCAATCAACCATAGGATCACTTTACGCAAGCGCGAGTTCTACGGTTTCATCTGCAACATCATCTGTAGTAACAGCAATCACAGCTACCTTTAGTGCAGCAGTGAAGTATATTACAGCAGCTGCTACTGCAACAACTGATGCGATTAAGAATGGCTGGAATTTCACAGCTTCAACTGTCAAAGCAAATCCGAAAATTTCTGGCGTTGCATTTGCTGCAATTGCAGCTGGCGCTGCATATGCTGGTCGCGCTCAATTCGCTGCGATCCCAGCTGCTTTTAGCAACTTCATCGCTCGTAAATAAGACTCTTTCTTTGCTCCCTCTTTCTTTTGAAAGAGGGAGACTCATTGCATATTTATTGTTTCACATACGCTTTCTTGATTTGTACAGGCTCTAGTGGTTTGTCATTGAAACCTGTAATTACAGATTCCATTTTCTTTACAATCTCATAACCTGTAGTTACTTCACCAAAAATAGTATGCTTATTGTTTAACCAAGGTGTTAATGCAGTTGTGATAAAAAACTGGCTTCCGTTGGTATTCGGTCCCCGATTTGCCATCGCAAGAAGACCTGGTTTATCAAATTTAACATTCGGAGAAAACTCATCTCCAAAAGATTTTCCCCAAATGGATTCCCCTCCAGCACCTGTGCCTGTAGGATCTCCGCCTTGGATCATGAAATTCTTAATAATGCGGTGAAAAATTTGACCATCATAGTAATGTTTATTCACAAGACCGATAAAATTTTCACAAGTTTTAGGCGCGATATCATTTTTTAAAGTGATCTCAACATTCCCTAAATTTGTTTCAAGTACAACAATCGTATTTTTCACAAGTGACTCCGTTGTTTGTGCGTTAGAAATAGAAAAGATAGACATCAACAAAAATAAAAATTTTTTCATGTTACCCTCTGGTTATAGAGATACTTTACTGTACTCGAGTTTTTTTCCTCAAACAGATATATAGCATCTATTTGTTTGCGTCTTTTTTTTGAATTGTCTAAAATAAGTCCACAAATCTGGAGAAACTTATGAAAGTGAATGAAATTGGACTCTGCTGGATCGTGGTCAAAGACATTAAAGCAGCAGTAAAATATTACACAGAAGTCGTTGGGCTAAAACTTGCTGAATTCAACGAAGAATATGGTTGGGCAGAACTTACAGGCCAAAAAGATGGATCTCGCTTAGGAATCGCGCAAGAGAGCCCTCATTGCGACACGAAAGCAGGACAAAACGCCGTAGTCACTTTTTCTGTCGACAATCTAGACAAAGTCAAAGCTGCGATGATCAAAAAAGGTGCTCAATGCGAAGGCGATGTGATTGAAGTTCCTGGACACGTGAAGATGCAGACAGTGGTCGATGCAGATGGAAACCGTTTCCAAATCTGTGAGCTACTCCATCATTCATGCTGCCATTGCTAATTGTAGTTTTCTAGCTCTTCACACGAAGAGCTAGTGTCTAATCCCGTAATTTCGCATGCTTTTGACCGCGTGAAAGCCTCGCGATTGAGTCTGAATGAGATGGGGTTGTATTGCTGTAATACTGCCCCATCTCATTCAGCTCAATCCCGAGAGCTTTGACACAGGTCAAAAGTGTGCGAAATTACGGGATTAGACACTAGATATCAGAAGATTTTGAATCACAGTGGTATATTTGTTGTTTTAGATTTTCTACATCGGCCTTCCGGATGTAGCGAATGAGATTTTTATAGATCTCATGATGTCCAAAATCTTCATTACACATCTCGCGGATCGCCGATTCTTTGTCCCAACCATGAAAAATAATTCTATACATCGAAATTAAGACTCCAGTTCTGTCTGCCCCATGCCAGCAATGAACGAGAACAGGTTCTTTGGAAGCGTTTATGATTTTTAATGCCTCAACAATTTCGTGATCTTTTATTTTCCTTGGGCTCATGCTGACCTGTAAAAGCTGCAAATCTGTGTCGGAGGAGGTGGATGTATCCAAGTGAAACTTTCACAGATTGATGACTGTTTTGATATTAAATGCAGCATAATAGATGAGTTTAGTAATTTAGACAAATTCAAGGTTTTATTAATGACCTGAACTTCGTGTTTGTTCTCCTCAGAATCAATCGAGATTTTCGATGAGGTTTTGTATTTTTTTGCGAAACCCATAGCCAAAGGTTCTACGGGTGAGTGAAAAAATGCAAAAAATCGCGAAAAGATCCTTGATTGTGAAAGAGATAAATCCGAAGTTAAGGTTAATTAGCGTGAACGTATTGCGTAAATTCTTTAGAGATGGCTTGAAAACCGAGAAAGCAGAAATTCTTCGGTTGTTTAAGATTAATCATGACTATAATAGAAATTGGCGGAAGAGGTAGGATTCGAACCCACGGACCCCGCGAAGGGCCTCCTGTTTTCAAG
>CAZVXF010000026.1:0-15758 GCA_964630875.1 uncultured bacterium
TTAAGAAAATGGGGCAAGCAGGACTTGAACCTGCGACCAGCGGGTTATGAGTCCGTTTACCTATGTAACTCTGAATACAAGAGAGTATTTCAGAATCAATTTTCTCTCGCAAGGAAATCGTGAAAGTATTCCCAATAATTCGGAAAATATTTCCACGCGTTCCAGTCATTTGCGGAAAAAATGCGGAAAAATTCGATGAATACAAATTGCTTTTAAGTAATGTTTCACACTATGATGGGAGTGCGCTTGTTGGTAAGCCTGCTCGTTCGTGCAAAGATTTCATCAACCAATAGTAAAGATATAACCCTTGTACCAAGATTATTATCTAGTCTTAGTTTACGAACGCAAAATATCTGGATAATAGCTTGGTCATCAAAAAGGATTATATTATGTCAATTATTGCATACTTCAAAAAAGAGACAAAAACTCTTCTCAAATATTATAAAGCCCAGAGACCTGACGATCACAATTTATGCCTAATGAAAGCTCAACATCAAGTTTCGCGTCTGGTCGGATTTGATCAATGGACAGATTTATTGAAAGCCTCTGAACCTGAATTACATCTTGCCAAACTAATATTTGATAACCCAGATATAGTCGATATTAAAGATTGGAAATCATATATCTCTGCAGCAGAGCAAGAAAATCGAATAACTTTTAATTCCTATGAAAGGCTAGAAATATTCAAAAAACAATTTCTTAAAATTGTTCGCCTGAATTATTCCTTCAATCAAGATTTGGATCGTTCCGTCAAAAAAGATAATCCAAAAATAACAACCAAGCCAATCTCGGGTATTACTTCACTTCCCTTAAAAGGGATAGATCGCGCGGAATTGATCGATAAAGCGGACAGAGTTTTTGAAGCTACCCTAGATAGAATAAAACCTACCAACCCAGAACTAATACGCAAACTTTGGAATGTCGATGATTATGTCGATAACTTGTTGACTCAGAAAATGTTACCAGTTAGTAGAGACTATGCATTGTCATTAATCGACGCTTTTTTGCTTCATTATGTTATTGGCCTCGCTAGACAAGCAGACGAAATGTCCGAGCAGTCATGTGTCTCGCACAAAAAAGAGCAAACACAAAAACAAAAACTCACTCCAGATATGCAAATCACATCGCTTCCTTTAAATAAAGAAGATCGTGTGGAGTTCATTGAAACAGCGAATAGCGTTTTTGAAACCGTTATGGAGCTTATGGAGGCTTGTAATCCAGAACTGACTCGCAAACTTTGGGATGTCGAAGATTATGTCGATAACTTGCTGACAGAAGACATGCTGCCGATCAGTAGAGACTATGCTCTGTCATTAATCGAACCTTTCATGGTTCAGCTTGTTGCTGAACTGGCTGCGCAAGCAGACAAAATGGCTGAGCAGTCTTAATTGGATAGCTGAGCGTTCTTATTCAACCACATGCTTGTCGGTTGCGAATGCGATATCTACAACTCCGTGTGGTTCAAATATGCTCATGAATTGCTTATACATCTCAAGCCTATTATTGCCTTCGATAGGCTTGAGAAGTAATTCCTGACTGTAGACAGCTATATCTTCTACAATTCGCTCATAGCGATAATAGGCTAGGAGGGTCCAATCCACGTCAGCCTGACCGTAGCCTTGATAAAACAACCTTTCCTCGTACGGCTTATTCCAAACGTTCCCAACTCCACCGCCAATAAACATCAGATCGCGCTCTTTGGGTGCCAAGATTGGATCATCCCAATCAACGATGTAAAGAGCCTCTGTGCCATTGACCAATACATTCCCTCCATGAATATCGGAATGACAGAGAACGAATTTGAGAGGGCGACTGCAAGCTTTTTGACTGAGCTGCTCAGAACGATCTACGAGTTGTTGAATAATTGACTTATTTTCCTGTAGGAATTTCCATAAATTCGAAGCGATCTCATCATCGATACGTACTGCTTCGATATGAGTATAGAGAGATCGTACAACATCTCGCCACTTCGGTGAAAATTTTTCTCGACGGATTCGAGTCTTTAGGGATGTGGGCACGTTGACTTCATGCACTTGTTTCATTGCTCTACCCAAGGCAATCCACTGCTCGTCAGTTAGAGAACAGCTAAACCCGTCTTGCCCTTCGACGAAAGGATAGACAATGAGGGTGAAATCGCCCACCTGTTGGATTTGCTTACCTTCCATTGTTTTGATAGGCTGAATGAGCTGTTGAATTCCCGCCATCTGTAACAGCTCTAGAATTGCGATGTTGGCGTCGTGAAAATGATCTCGCTTCAGTTTTACGAAATAAGTCTTTTGATCACTGGCTTGGGCTTTATATATTGAAGCATTCACATCAGCCCCTAAGGGGAGTTGGACAAGTGCGATTGCTTCTATCAAATAATAGGTGCTTAAACAGTTGAGAATAAAGTGAATCAGGTCTGTCATTCTAAAAAACGTTATTCCTTTTCATGACTGACTTCGCTTGCTCGTTAGCCACAAGATCGGACAAAGTCGATTTTCTTGGCTAAGGATAGCAAAATTTCTCTTAGAATTCAGTCAAAATCGCTCTCGATTATGCTGCGACAATATGTATCGAGCTGGTTGAAGCAAAAGAGGTGGAATCCTGACAAAAGTTCTGACATAATGTCTTTCTTGTTGAGAATAGAACATTACGCCAGAACGAAAATGACTGTTATCTAACAGCTTAAGTAAATGGGGCAAGCAGGACTTGAACCTGCGACCAGCGGGTTATGAGACCCATCTAAAGTAAAACTCTGAACACATAAGAATATGCCAGAGCTGAATTTTCTAGGGAAGGATGAACTGAGGCCGTTCTGCCTTATGCAGAAAAATTCCTTTAAATTCAGGTCAGTTGCGTAAAAAGTGCGGAAAAACATGAATGAAAAATTGACGATAATAATCAAACATACTCTGATCATACTAGGATTTACTCGCGTTTGATCCTAAAGTAATCTAAGAATTTTTTACCCTTGGATGTCTCTGTCCTTTTAGGAGTGTCTTCAGGACTTGAACGATTGGAATTAACTAGTTGTGCTGCTAGGTTACCAGAAAGATCACTAAGGCATCGCTCAAATTCTTCTGAAAGGTCTAAAACGCCGTATTTTGCATGAATTGCTTCATGGAGTAATGTTGATGCAAATGTTTGCAGGGAAAATAGTTGGGACCTGTGGATAACTATCCAACCTTGAGAAGGTATCCAGAGACCCGCACATTCTCTTCTGGCAATAGGATCATGTCTCATTGTTTCAGAGATTTGTATCTCTTTTACTGAAATTGGCTTTCCTCCCATAAATCCGAGAATTTTTTCATGCAAATTCCATATTACGAGCTCTTCTTTTGATAAGAATTTTGGATCAACCCATTTAAATTCAAAGGAGTTTGAGTGTTGGTGATATAGTTCTTTTGTATCAATTACAGGTTTTCCTGAAATATCACAGGTATTTTGTATTCTTTTGGCTAAATTATCTGGTATGGAGATAATCTGATGATTCATTGCCTCTGCAATATACTTAATATTTGGGCTATTGGCAAGCTCTTGGGGACTTACGAAGACAACATTTTTCTTAGAGTTTAAAATTCTAACAGCAAAATTTTGGATTTCAATCCAAGATAACTCTTCATGAGCATTTCCAGTTGCTAAAGATTCTAGGTCATTGGACAACATTGTGATAATTTTGTTCGATGAACAAGCAAGTAATATCGCTTTTACTCTCTCAGCATAGGCTGTTCTTCCAAGATTCTGTCTTTCTCTATTGAGAGCTTTTCTAAGTTGAGTAGTTAAATCGGTGATGTTATAGCTGAATAAGAAATTTGGCTCAGATGCTACTTTCATCCCGTTTATAAAAATTTCTCCCTCATCTCCACGCCGAGAATAAACATCTCCAAACTTGGTGCTTTCAATAAGTTCAGCATTTGAAAACCTCAAAAACATTTCTTTAGCAGAAGAAACATCATGATCATCCATACCAAATAGTTCACATTCTGTACCGATCATCTCAGGATCAGAAGGGGGATAAAGCACAGCATGCAATGTAATTATATCATCAAAAGAATGTTTTGCGGCGCGTTTTAACCCAATATCACCATATCGAGATCGAAGCATTACTTTGATTCCTTGTCGATCAAAAGTAGCAAGAGCATCTTTTAACCCAATACCGAACTTCCCGATGACATAAGAGTTCGATAGTTTTTCTTTGTTTTCAGTTTGAATCAAACTTTGATGATTTAGTCCACGACCGTAATCTCGAATGATCCAAGAATTTGAATCTCGTTTTTCGATGATTGGGGTTCGGGAGTCAGTAAGAACAGCTTCATCTAATGCGTTAGCAATAAGCTCTCTACAAGCATGGACAGATGTCCAGTTTTCTAGAATTTTATCAATATTAAGATCAAAATGTTTCATAAATTTATTGATCAATATTTTTAATTCTTGCCGGTCATTAAGCAAGGACGCATTAAGTCTCTAATCTTTGCTATTGGCTCAAAAAACATCGTTTGCCTGTTTTTTGCTTCTTCAGATGGTATTTTAGTGTTAATTGGAAGAGTTCCATACCAATATAGCTGTGCTGCTAAAGCATCTTTTGCTTGAATACATAAATCTCTGAGCTCATCTTCGATAAACAGCATATGCTCTGCCATTTTTGAAGTAAGGGTAAACCAAGTCTTTGATCCGTCTTGATAATGATATTGAGATTTTTGTCCTTTTCCCTGATTGGCTACAGCTTCAATGCATTGATAAAGTGCTCCCTCAACATTTTTAAATAAATAAAAAATTTCCGGATAAGCTTTGTAGATGGAAGTGGCTTTCATTTGAGTTGCAAAGTAATGAGCCTGTATGTCTTTCTGTATTTCTCCCTTTAATTTTTCTAGTTGCTTTTCTGCTTCATTTTGGTTTCTTTGCAATCTGCTTTTTTTGAAATAGTCGATAATATCTTTGAAAATCCAGCTTCCGGCTATATAAGAGATCAAAGATGAACCTATAGAAATTCCAATTATCCCCAGATTATTTAATTGATTGAACCAATCTAATATTTTCACAATAAACATAATGCGCTCTTTTTTCTTAGGAGTTTAAAATGGTAGGGGGTTCTTTTCAATGTCAGTATCATCAAATTCGATGGCTTCACGCTCGTTTTCAATAGTATGGTCTAGTTCAACTAGTTCCTCATCTAAAAACTGCTTTGGAATACTTCCTTTAGTTTTTAGCCCTAATTTTTTGAGGTTTTGAATTTTCGATATGATATTGCCGCGTCCTTCTAATTTTACCATCGCTCCGTCATAGTTCTTAACAGCGCCATCTAGAGATGATTTTAAAGATTTTAGGTTTTCCAACAGCCCAACAAATTTGTCATACAAAAGCCCGCCTTCTTTAGCAATCTCTTGGGCGTTTCTATTTTGAAGCTCAACTTTCCAAATTGATTCAATTGTGCGCAATATAGCAAGAAGGTTTGCTGGGCTAACAATCACAATCGATTTTTTCCAAGCATCTTCAAAAATGGTCCGTTTTGCTTGGATGACCAAAGAAAACATAGCTTCTATTGGAATAAACATCAGAGTGAGATCGGGGGTATTAAGTTTGTCAGCAAAGGAATACTTTTTCTCACTTAAGCCTTTAATGTGAGTTTGCACAGATTGTACGAGGCTTTCTAAGCAAGAAGCTTTTTCTTCTGCAGTTTCAGCTTCTAAATAGTTGTCGTAGGGTATGTAGGAAAACTTGGAATCGATGATTATATGCTTATTGTCTGGCAAGTTAATGATAACGTCAGGGTATTGGCGTTTTCCTTCTGAATTTTGCAATTCAATTCCGATCCCATGAACATTGTATTCAAAACCTTTTCGGAGCCCAGAAGACTCCAAGACAGTTTCTAGGATAAGCTCTCCCCAAGCTCCTTGTCTTTGAACATCACCTCTTAAAGCTTTAGTCAGACGATCTGTTTGATTAGCGAGAAGAGAGTTGCTTTCCGCAATCGACTTGATGTTTGCTTTCAAAGTTAAGCGTTCAGAAATGGTATCTTTTTGCATATTTAGAATATTTGACTGGAAAGTTTCTATTCTTGTCTTGAGTGGTGAAATGAGTTCATCAATTTTTGCCTTAGAATTTTCGGCAAATTCTTTAGAAGATGCTTTAAGAAGCTTATTGCTTAGCAGTTCAAACTCGGTAGCGAAGGCCTTTTTAGTTTCTTCTAAATCATTCAAGTGTTGAGTATTGATTTGCTGTAGCGAAGTTTCTTTTGTTTCCAATAATTTGGCTAAAGTTGCTTTATCAGCAGTTAACTGTGTCTTCTCTTTGTTCAAAGAATCTATTACAGCAGTGTTAGATAAAATCACTTGTTGTCTTTCATCGGCTAAAGCAGCTGACTTGGATTCCTGAATTTGTAATTTCTGAATTGATGCATTCGATGCTTGAAGGGAGTCGTTCAGTCTATTTAAGTCTTTTTGTAAATTTTGATTAATTCTTTTGAGAAAAAGAATAGTTGTTGCTAATAGCAGAGCTATTATGAAAAACAAAATAAAAACCATTTAAAACAATTCCTTAAATATAAATATCAATTCTGAACTATTCTAGCCTTTGCTGAAATTAAACAGTACTCATAATCATTTTTATTACTCATAGTCTGTGGAATGAGTGTTGATTTGTCTTTAAGTTATTATGCAATTTTAAAGGCAAGGTAATGGGTTCCTTTCACAATAGAAAGAAAACGCCTATACGGGTAAAATTTGGGCAGTTTGTACGAGAAAGGCGTTATAAAACTAACTTAACTCAAGAGGAATTAGCTGAAAAAGCCGGTCTTCATCATACCTATGTTGGTAGCGCGTAGAAAGGGGGAGCGTAATATAGCTCTCGAAAATATTGTTGCCATAGCCAAGGCTTTAAAGTGTTCTCCAAAAGATATAATTCCTGATTGAATTCTCAGAACAATCTAATAAAATTTTTACTTTGACGAATTAGGTTTTTACTTTTTTATGCAGGGATAGAGCTTTATTAGTGTATCTACCATGTCGAAAAGCAGCCAATCGAGACAGTTCTTTAACAGCCAGAGTTACGGCTCCCCTAGGCTTTCCGACGTTCATATGACAAGTTGTTCTCTCCTTCATAGCATTGAGACATATTTTGATCCATGAGGTTCAATTGCAGTTTTTCTTTCTGATCCTTTCTTCGTGTGAAGAGCCGGATATTATCCTAAGAGGAGGGCTTCTGTTGGGTTTTTAGATGGGAATAGGATAGTTAGTCTGTTGCTCCGATCGTATTTATAAACGAGAATTGTATGAAGTACGAAGGAATTTGATCATTTTTACGCATTTTTTCCGCATTTGAATCAAAAGTTGATAGAAAAATGGGAGGTTTGGAACGTAAAAAGGATGTGAAAAGATTGTTCTGGTTGATTCAGACCAGTTGCGTAAAAAGTGCGGAAAATCCGGTTTTTTGAAAGGTTTTTGCATGATGACTCCTGAAGGTTAAAAACCGTTCAAGAGTTTATGAATAGATGGAATCAAAAAAGGAATGGGGCAAGCAGGACTTGAACCTGCGACCAGCGGGTTATGAGTCCGCTGCTCTAACCACTGAGCTATTGCCCCGGAAGAAAGTGGGCCATGATAGCGGAGGACGGGGTCAAAATCAAGCATTATGGGATTAAATATTTGGTTAAGGGGTGGTGAAAAAAATAATTTAATACTTCTGTGCATTTGTAAAATCAGGGAGAGGTGATATAATCGTTCGGGATTAGACTTAGCTGTAAGGTAACATGGACAATTCCATAGCTGCTGTGGAAAGCAGGGACAGTTATCGTAAAACGCGGGGTGCGATCTTGTGGTCGAACCTGCTGGGCGAGCCGCTGTTTACGCTGTATGGCATGCTGATATTTATTTTGCGCAAGGACCTGGACGCGTCGCTGTTTCAAATTGCGATTCTAACAATGTTGAAACCGGTCGTCTCGGTCTTTTCTTTTTATTGGAGTGCGGGTGTTGCGCAGAAAAAGCATAAGCTGAGATGGAATGTTGCGAGTGCGGGATTCCTTGCTCGTTTGCCTTTTTTATTTTTTCCTTTTGTCGACAATGTCTGGGTGATCATTGCGGGTGCGATCATTCACATGTTCTTCTACCGGGCGGGCAATCCGGCATGGGTGGAGATATTGAATGTAAATCTTCCGAAGAAGGCGCGGGAGAAGTTTTTTTCTATCGGTTCGGCATTGGGATATGCGGAAGGGGTGTTGCTCGCGATTGCCTTTGGGGCGTTGATGGACTATGACCATCAGGCGTGGAAGATGCTGTTCTTCGGAAGCGCGTTGATCGGCATGTGCGGAGTGTTCATGCAGATGCGGGTACCGATCGAAGGGGAACATGATACTGTTGGTATAAAAAGAGAAAAGATTTCGTTTTACAAACTGTTGATCGAGCCTTGGAAGTCGAGCCATAACCTCATGCGGGAAAGGCCGGACTTCGCTAAGTTCCAGTGGGGATTTATGGCATGCGGATTTGGAATCATGCTAATCCAGCCGGCGCTGCCTTTCTTTTTCATCGATGTGCTGCATGTGACTTACATCGATTTGGCGATTGCTCTGTCTATTTGCAAGGGGTTGGGCTTTGTATTCTCGTCGCCGTTATGGGCCAAGGCGATGGGGAAGTTTTCCATTTCTCGTCTTTCCTGCGCGGTATTTGTCGCGACAGGTCTATTCCCATTATTCTTGATCTTGGCGCCGTTTAGTCTTTTCTGGCTCTATCTTGCCTATGTGATGTATGGGATCGCACAAGGCGGCAGCCATCTGGTGTGGAATTTGTCGGGCCCGGTCTTTTCAGGAAAAGAAGACAGTTCTCTATACAGCGGGGTCAATATCGTCATGGTGGGGATTCGGGGCGTGGTGGCTCCACCTCTGGGAAGTTTACTATGTCTTTTGCTTGGACCGTTGGTTGTTCTCGGCGTCGGCATCGGGCTGTGTTTCTATGGCGGATGGCGGATGATCGGCAACAAAGTGGTAAAAATAATTTTGCGCATAAACTCTTAGATTCGTTATACATAAAATTTTCCTCTCTATGTAGGCTCGAGAGCGCGCATGCATTTGAAAAAAAAATCTGGTCTTTTTCCTCTTTTGAGCCTTTGTCTGTTGTGCCCGGCTCTCTATGCCGATGATTCTAATGCTTTGATCGCAAATTACAACGACATTAAGCAATCGGAAGACATAGAAGAAGCGCCCGATGTTCCGCTCAAGACGGAAAATTCGATGTCCGGAAGGGGAGATGCTGTGTCGCCGACGGCGTTCGAACATGCGACGGACCACTATCTAGAAGGTTATATCCAAGCCCTCGTCGACATGCATTACTACGAGTTCAGGGTCTTGGTTTCCGTCAAAGACCACAAGGTCTATCTTTCTAATCTTCCTGAGAACGAGTTGATCGCAAATAGTATCATCAGTTTTGTAAGCGATGTTCCAGGTATCAAATCGGTCGAAGTGAAAAAGGAATTTACTCCGGAAGAAATGGAAGCCAGGAAGAAATATGTCGAGACGCCTCAGGTGGATGGGGTCTGGTTCCCGCAATCGACAGTATTGTTCCAGCCGCTGGTTGCGGATCCGAGAGAGACGACCTATTCGATTGCATGGCGCTATGGCGACCACATCGTGGGAAAACAAGCAGTCGCTGTTGCGATGGGCGATGAGTTCCCGATTTTCCGATGGAAAGATATTTTCCGATGGCATGGTGCTCTGCAGATCGGAATTACAGGCGCCGTATGGGCTGTGTTTGACTTTACCCACCATATTAAAAATGAGTGGTGCGAACTATTCAATGCAGATTATTTTTTCGGCATTCCGTTGACGTATGCAGTAGATAGATGGTCTTTCCGCCTCAGGCCTTATCATATTTCCGGGCATTTGGGAGATGAGTTCCTGGTCGTTCATCCCGATCATATGTTCAAAAGAAAAAATCCGAGTTTTGAAGCGATCGATTTCTTCGCATCGTATCAGATGTCGAGTGGACTGAGATTGTATGTTGGACCGGGGATCATTGTACACAGCGATCACACGTTCCCGATGAAGACATTCTACATCGAATATGGAACAGAATATCGGTTCTGCGGCAAAAAAATCTACTACCACAAACTTTACGGAACGCCTTTCATCGCAGCGCATGTCGAGAACTGGCAATGTCGAGACTGGAACTTTGACTTCACAGTCAAGATCGGCTATGAGGTCAGCAAAATCCAGGGCGCGGGAAGAAAGGTGCGTGTCTTTGCCGACTACCATCACGGCTATTCTTATGAAGGGCAATTCTTCAAGAAGCGCACAGACTATGGCGAGCTTGGCTTTTCTTGGGGATTCTAAATAATTACAAACCCATCTTTGTAAACGGGACCGTTTTTTCCGATCGGAAGAGTGCCGCTGAAGAACTGACGGTAGACTTCGAGTCCTTGTGATGCGTTTTGTACACAGTAAAAACAATTGCTGACCCACTCAGAACCTGCGATCGTGCCGGATTCTAGGTTGCATTGAAAGCGGGAAGTGATTTTTTTGCGCCAATAACTGGGCTCGCCAAAGAGCAGCACCGGATTGTTTGCCGTGGAACCGACTTTTCTTCTGACTTCTTCAAGCGTGTATTCAAAATCTGTGCCGATGCCTCCCGTTAAAAAAATAGGAAAATCGAGATTGAATTCCGCCTGTCTTTCAACGAGCCGGTCGAGACGGTAGGTCATTTTCGCTTCGATGTATGGATTTTGTCTTTGTTCGTTGACGACGACATTTTTTTTGTGTCGAAAATCTACGATGTTAGCGCAGGAAAGAATGTGCAGATTCTTGGCGACCCGGTTGCCGAGTTCCATGACGCCGGGGCCGCCGCCGGTGACGAGGCCGATGGGCGTGTCTTTGTTCAACAAAAGGTGGTTCATTTCAAAGCGCATGTCGAGGATCCCTTGCAACAGCTTGGTCAGTTCTTCTTCGAAATTTCCTTCCATTAGGTTAGAGCCATAAATGCCGAAGGCAGTCATTTTTGAGAATGTGTCGATTTGAGGGATGGGGACGAACATTCCGGAATCTTTTTCTGGTTTCGGAACATACTGGAGCATTTTTCCTGTGGTCTTGTCTAGCCAGAATACAGGAATGGCGAATTTGGCGAGGTCGAGCAGCATCGATCTGTCTTCGTGCGAGAAGAAGTCGCCGTAGGAAAAAGAGGGGAATTGAAAGTAGATTCCCTTGAGGCATCGCAATACTGCATCTCCGAGAAGCATCCGCTTCATCATCGGAGAGGGGAAATAGCGCAAGAGCAGAATGCCTTGGCTGGTGATCAATCCATCTTCGATCGCTTTTAAGAAAGGATAGCAGGGCTGTTGTTGAATGTACCGTTCGACCATCAAGGCTTGCCGTCCGGGATGTACGAGGCCGGGAAACTCGTTCATTTTTGGATCGCGCGAGATCCAATCTTGGGGAGTGAGGTTGAGAAGCTGTTCCCCTTTGACGACAAAAATTGCCGTGCGGTGGTGCATAGGGGCGGGAGCAGTCTCGAAAGCCTTGAAGAGAGATTCAGGATTCTCCAGACAATTTTGCAACTGGTCCCGGTCGATGAAAAAGACGTGTTCCCGATGCGGCTCAAGGGTGTAGAACTCAATGGGGATGTCATTGATCTCTTTATCGGAAGACCCATAGAGCTCATACACGTCGCCTGAAGCGGTTGTAGTGGGTTCAAGAATGGATGCGGTAGTGTGGTGGTATCCCTGTGGCAGTAAACTATCCACAACATGTCCGAATGCAGTTCGGATATGCAGGGGACTTGTGCGCACAAGTAAAATATCTTTCTCGACGACTTGTCTTGGGAGTTCCGGTTTCCAGAGTTGATCTAATTGCAAGATCGCGCGCAAATGGATCTTCGGATCCATTAAGGCTTTGGCGAGGGTCGGCAAAAAGCCTTCGGTGTGCGATTCGTATTTCATCACCCCTTCCAATAAAGGGAGATAAGCTACAGTGCGCCCGTCGACCTTTTCCAAAAGTAATTGGTCGGCCAATTGCAGTCCGCCTAAAGATAGAAGCGGCCTGCCCATTCTGTCCGCACGGCCGAACATCCTGAGCAAGTAATCAGGATCGCGTACGCGGCGCCTGTCGTCTGCAGCGAACAATTTGCCGATGTATGCACCAGGAATCAAAAGAGGAAGGATTTTCTTGGCCAGATGTCCAATAGCGTGCAGTTCGAGTTTCACCTCGGCTGTCTTGTTGATCGAATCCAGATAAAATTCTTTGTGGATTCCATTTACGCCTAATTGCGCCAGGGTGCTTTTGAGATTGAAGAAGATGAGCTGTCGATCGATTTTGAACCCGACAAAAGCAGGGGAGATGTTCTTGATGGAAATGGTCGTATTGTACAATTCATCGTTCACCCGATCAATGCTGGTGATCTGTCCGTCCGGGGTGACAAGATCGTAGTGGTCGCTGATGAGATAACTTTCCATGTGGCAGAATTGTAATAGTTAAAAAATTTTATATACGCCTTCCAAGGGACATTTGTCATCGATAAAATTCAAGGATTACAATTAAAAAAATTAATTTATAAAGATAAAATTATTTGCCTTATTATTTACTTTATTATATAATTATAATGTTTTAATAATATTTTATATTTTTAATTTATGGAGGATTGTGTTTAATAACATTAATAATAAAACAAAGATTCAGGAACATCCAAATCATATTGATCAGTCTACAGTACAACAGACTGAACTACCAGAAGAGATTCTCTTTAAAATTTTTTCTTATCTCCCTCCTGAAGGACTGTGCAAAAGTGCAAAGGTGTGCAAGGAATGGGAACAAATTTCCAGTGATAATCGGCTTTGGCTGGAAACTTTCAAGAAATATCTTAACCTAAATGCCAATTCCAATGAGATCTGTTATAAGGAGCAAATTAGAGAAATTCAAATTTTTTCAAATAGGAAATACAGTGTAAATCAATTAGAAATAAAACTCTGTGATAATTCGATAGAGGAAAACCAAAATCCTTCCGAAATAAAGAGTTTTTTGACCACAAAAGCGGGATTGACCTGTCTTAGTACTAGTAAAGGAGACCTTCAGATTTGGGATCTGAATGCGTTGCAGTGCCTCAATTGTCTTAAATTCAAGAATTCAACGAAAGAAGATAGTCTATGTCATCTCCTCGAAAGAAAGGATGGTACAATTCTAATAGGATTTAAAGATGGAACGTTCTGTATTTTCGACCTTGAAAAACTAGAAATTTTATATGCGTTCAAATTGGAGGAAGATATCGATGCCATTTTAGAACTCAAAGATGGCAGAATTGCCTATTTAGCGGATGGCTGCCTTTATCTTTATGATATTAAAACTGATAAGTGTTTAGAAATAAAACTACATACGTCAACTTATGTTGAGGAATTTTCACAACTAAACGACACAACGCTTCTTATCGCCAGAGCTAATCTCTTTGCTACCGTAGATTTTAAACATAAGGAAGTCACTATGCACTGGAACATGTATGGCTCAAAAAAGATTGGCGAAAATGCAATCATAAACGATCGATATAGTAATAGAGAGTGGTTTAAAAAGCTTTCTATTTATTCTTTCGATCCATCTAAAACATCTTTTGTAGAAAAAAAGCTCATTACAACTCATGGACATCACACTATAGATTTTTTCCCTCTCAGCTCTCAATTTTTTCTCTGTCAAATCGATGGAGAGCTGAAAATATTAGATTTAAACAAAACGGATGATCGAGATGAACAAAATCGTTGGGGCTTTGATCTATTTAATCTGCCACGAAATCTATCCATGCGTGATTGCTCTTTAAGCTATCCACGAGGAAAGGGAAAATTATTTATTATTCCTAAAAAATTATCTCATGGGTGTGCTGAGATCTCTGTTGTAGATCTCATGGCAACAAGTTCATTCATTCTAGCTCATATCGCTCATAGTTTTAAAAATGCCTGTCCGCTGCATGATAGCGATACTCCATCTCAATTTACAATTGCATCAACTCGTGACAGTGAAGCTTTTTATGATATTTTACCCAGATTTAAATTGATGGATATCAGTGATCAAAATGCAATCTATGAAGAATTCTATAAGATCATAAGACCATTTATTCCTGATGGTTATGATTATTGGGGAATTGGTCAACAGGTATTTGATAATACAGACAAAACAATTCAAGTCACGCATCAACAACGCGCTGCAGCAATTGAGAATTTTTTAATCTCTCGAGGCTACGATTTGGATTCTTTAAATCGTACGCGAAGCATTGAGGAATTACCTGAAGGAGCACACACCTTTGTCATTGAAGATCCCATTAAAAAGGTAATTCCTTCTATAGAATCATTGGGCGAGATTGAAGGTCCAGAGGGTTGTGAATGGTTGAAATTTTTCAATATTTTCTCCAAGGAAAAATGCAGTAATATACTGAATGTCTCTATAGACTTTTTGAATAAAGTGGGGCTTTCTTCTGCAGAAGATTTAAAAGTATTGGGGATTGACGTTGAAATGAATCAAACCGTTTTAAATCTTAAAAAGATATCTGATTCTTTTATCAACACTATTGACAACTGGAAAGCCAATTCCAAGACTTTAAATGTTCATGAGCAATATGAGAATATAATTGGTTTTATACATAGCATCCAAACTATCGCGGACATTCTCGATAAAAAGATTAGCACAATAGAAAAGATCATGCCTCATGCAAAAGATACTTTGTACTTCCTAAATAATTTAAAGCTTTCTTGCAATCTATTGAAAATTGAAATTTCTCAAATGAATGAAGCTAAAGAATCTCCTGGCAGTTTAAAGACCTTTGTTCTTGGGGATCGAATCGATGCAATCTGCGCAATTTTTTCAATTGAAGCTAATGAACTTGCTAAAAGCCTTGTCTTGGCTGATCAATTGATATTACATACCTACTTGCACCAATGGGGAATTTATTCCGAAGTCTGGAAAAAATTAAAAGAGACCAATGAGGAATTGACTCTATCGCAACTTAAAACATTGCATCCACACCTTTCGATCGAAGACTTTTTCGCGATGGCGATTGATCCTGTTTTTTTGAATTTCTAAAACTAATAAACATAAGGATTTATTATGTCAGTAGAGAATCATTTTTTAACTCTACCCCTTGAAATGACGAGGGACATTCTTGAATGGTCAGGAAATTGCGCGGAACATAGATAAGTATGCAAGGATTTTAAAAATGCAATTGATAGAAATTTGGATAACAAATGGAATGCACTTGTTTCAAAAGAAAGCCCTAAGATAGTAGGAGTGTTTCGCCGTTTTGTGGGAGAGGTCAGTTTTTCACGATATGCTAATGAGATTGAGCAAAAGCATCGGAATGAAAGTTCCATTCAAAAAATTAATAAATTAAAATCACGACTGAACTTAAAAGACGTGAACGTAGACGTTCTGGTGAACTACGATCCAACTGAACTGTCACAATTGGTATACAAGAATATTTTGCAGCAACTTCCTAGAGAACAAATTAAAACCGCTTTTGAACAGTTACCTGATGATATTCAAAATGGAGCGTGGTATTGCATCGGTAATCAATATGTTCAAGCATATGCTCGCGCAGGGTGTCCTGATCAAATGAAAGAAAAAAAAGGAGAAGAACTTCTTTACGACAACCTTAGGGGATTAGAAATAATTCTAAAAAATCTTAATATAAATATTCTATAAACATAAGTCGATCGAGAAGCGGATGAGACTTTTATCGCTAAAAATAAATTGGCTTGAGCATTATTTTTTTCAGGAATACAATTGGCAGGTTAGAAATCATACGTCTCTTTGGGGATTTTAATGGGTACCC
>CAZVXF010000027.1:0-15557 GCA_964630875.1 uncultured bacterium
CGGCGCTTCCTCCCAGTCCTAAAGGACTGGGTTTCCGCGCCGTCATTAGGATGAAAATATTGATATTGATCAGTTGTTGTTCTTCTTTATTCGGAGCAAGCTTCACGTGGACTGGAGTGTCCACGAATACATGGGCCGATGCAGCCAATTGGACGCCAAATACTGGGTTTCCGAACGCAATTGATGATGTGGCAATTTTCCCGGCAACATTTACGAATCAACCAGATATCGGCGTCACCACAGAGATCGTCGGAACGATCCAGCTCAATTCAACACCAACCTCAACAACGATCTCTGGAACTGGGTTGCTTAATTTCTCAGTTTCGAGTGGAAGCGCATCGATTGCCGCAACGACAACAGGTCATCAAATAAAGCCTAACATCACTCTAACAAGTGCTCTGACGACATCGATTGCTCAGAGCTGTCTTGTGACGATTTCAGGAAATATTTCTGGGACTCCATCTTTCACTGTGGGAGGAGCGGGGACAACTGCGTTAACTGGATCGAATAGTTTTTCAGGTGGTGTGATTGTCAATTCGGGGAGTACTCTACAAGTGAATTCTGATAGTGCGCTCGGAGCTCTTTCAAATAGCGTTACATTATCGGGGACTCTTCAAGCCTCAGGAACGATTACAAGTGCACGAAGCTTCAATTTAGGCTCAGCCATAATCGATACGTTTGCTCAAACCATTACCCTATCTGGATCGTTGAATGGAAATTCACTCACCAAAATTGGGACAGGCACTTTGGTCTTATCCGGTGCAAACAACTACGCTGGAGGTACAAGCATCAATTTAGGAACGCTTAAAATTTTTTCCGATCAGAACCTTGGATTAAGCACATCCTCTTTAACTTTAGCGAATAACACAATATTGCAAGCAGGAGCCGCGTTTGCATTAAGTGCATCTCGAAATATCACTTTGAATGGGGCAGTAACCATTGATACAAGCAGCTTTAGTCCGACGATTGCAAGCAATATCACAGGAAGTGGTTCATTAACCGTCAGTGGAACGCAATTGACTCTGACTGGAACGAATAGTTATACAGGACCTACAAGCGTGAATAGTGCGAAACTCATAGGAAATACAATGAGTTTGCAAGGGAATATTAACGCAATCAATAGTGGAACCGTCAACTTCCATCAAGCGACAAATGGGACTTATGCTGGAGCCTATAATGGCGCTTCAGGAACAACACTTCTGTTAGATGGTGGGGGTACCTACACTTTTACAGGGAATAGTTCATCCTCTTTAAGCACTACACAATTATCGAATGCAAATTTGATCATATCTGGAATGTTGGGGTCAAGCTCATTTTCTATTGATGCAAGCTCTACACTATCAGGAACTGGTACGCTATTGACAACGTTAGGAGTGTCAAATTCTGGAAAAATCAAACCGGGAAATGCTCTTGGAACGCTTGCGATCAATGGGAATCTCACATTCACTCCTGGAAGCGGAACTTTGGTTTCGCAAATCGAGCCTTTTGTCAGCAGTCTTTTACAGGTGAGTGGGACAGCAACATTAACAGACGGAATTTTAAGTTTGCAATTCGATCCTGCTCTTTTTTATCCCTTAACAAATACGTATACACTTTTGAAAGCAGGTTCGGTTGTTGGAACATTTGGAACGGTTCTTTCTTCAAATCAACAGTTCTCTCCAACCATCATTTACTCACCGACGTCTGTTGAGCTTTTTTTAACAAATTTCAGTCCATTTGCAAATTTCCCATTTGGCAATGCGAATGAACGAGCGGTGGGTCGCAATATCGATGCCCTCTCCGCAGCATCACTGCTGAGTGCTGATTTTGTTGCCGTGATCGATTCGCTTGCAGGAGAGACAATTTCTGAAGTGAATCGCGCGCTTGATCAAATGCATCCGGCACAAATGAGCGCCCTTGCTGAGTTGCAAACAGCACTCGGAGGACAACTGCTCAATTGTCTTCATCAAAGATCGGGATTTAGTTGCGGATGCAATTGTGGAGAAGACTCCTTTTTTTGGATAGAGCCATTCGGAAACTGGCTGCGTCAGAAAAAAGAAGGGATGCAAATAGGATTTCAAGCAACAACCCGCGGTTTAAGTATTGGATTTGACCATGAGTTTTTTGATGCGTGGAATCTGGGAATTGCCGGAAGTTGCCAAGAAACCGATCTTCATTGGACTAAAGCCCGAGGATATTCATACATCCGAGGTGCGTATGGAGCACTTTATTCAGATCTCAATTTAGGTCGTTTTTATCTTGGAAGCAGTGCCTATGCCGGAAAGGATTCGAGTCAAGGAGTCAGAAAGATCCGTTTCTCAACTATCGATCGACAAGCAAAATCACACTTTCACTCCCTCAATGCAGGAGGTCAAGTAACGACAGCTTACTTTTTTGGAAACAGATCTTTTCATCTTTTTCCCTATGGAACTGTCGATTTACTGTACTTAGAGAATGCAGCGTTTTCTGAGCATGGAGCACGTTCTTTGAATCTTGATGTACAAAAATATCGCAGTTCAACTTTGCGCGCAGAATCAGGTCTTGCCATGCGCTTTGTCGACCGCAATAGAGATAATACGTTTTGCATAACTCCTTTATTCTCAATGGGTTATGTGCTCGATCTCCCGCTGCATAGAGATCATTTCAGAGCGCGATTTGATGGCGTTCCAATTCCCTTTAGAACAGAAGGTTGGACAATGGCATGGCAATTACTCAATCTGAGATTTGGTCTGACTTTGACGTATCGCTGCTTCTTGATAGATTCACAATACGTTGCTGATTTATCAACTGAAGGCAACAAGCCTTACGTGAATCAAAGAGCGAACTTTAGATTGGGACTGCAGTTCTAGATAATCTTAGAAATCAACGCTCACTCTTGCAGTCAATCCTTGCAAGCAAAGGAGAGCTGAATTGATTATCGTCTCTTTGGCGCTCATAGCAGATCCTGGGGTAGATCTGTAACTTTCAGCTAAATTAAACCATGTATTGATTTCGTAGCCTGCAAACGCTTCAACACGGTTTGCACAAAAATTCTTTTGCCAAGAGAGACCAAACATCGCTTGGATAGCAAACGTTGGTCGAATATCGAAATAGTGTGCATCGCGAATCGGAAGATCTAAAGCATGAACCGTTTGTCTAGCGATATTATGATAGGATCCGAGGAGCGTGGCAAAAGTCACGCCTCCTGACAAGTAGAGATCATATCCACAAAACCAATCAAACGAGCTTCCAATGCGTAAACCGCCAGCGATGTATTTCCATCGATTTTGAATTTGTGAGGAGACAGTATCGTCCTGATAATAGCGAACCATCCAGTTTTGATTAATCCAAGCAATTGTTGCACCGCCTAAAAATCTGGCTCTTAAGTGGGGATTTGGATTGACAAATCGGTCAGCAAGGAAATCTCCGACATTATAGTTTAGGTGAATATGACTTGTAGCGCGCGAGAGGGGTCCATCTTCAGGCCATGTGCCAACAAGAAATCTTGCAGGATCTCTTGGCGCGTAAACCGTGTCTTCCCCTCGAGAAGTCATTCGAGTATATTGAAACCAGATTTCCCAATAATGGAGAGCTCTAAAAAAGCCGAGTGCTGCTCGGAAGCCAGGATCGCCGTCAAATGTAGCTCTTTCGTATTCTCCTTGCGCATAGCCAATTCCAGGAGCTGGTGCATGTTGCATTTTCAAAGCGTAATCGAGCCCTCCCTCTTCCACTCTCCAATATAAAAAACTCAAATGACCCGAGAAAACTTGTTCATCTCGTCGGAAAAGATCTGCATCGTATGGAGGAGCTTCATAAAAACAATCGTACTCGTCAGAAGAAAGTAGTGCTGTAGCGCAAACAAAGACTAAAAATATTTTTTTCATATGTTAGATGTTAAAAAAATGTGGATCTATTCTCAAGAAAAATTTTATATTCTTTTCATATGTTACGAGTACTTGTTCTTTTTTTTAGTTTTTCTTTAGTGGCGAAAGAGACGATTTGTTTGAATATGATCGTGAAGAATGAAAGTCCGGTCATTCGCAGGTGTCTAGAATCGATTCGTCCTTACATTGATTATTGGGTCATTGTTGATACTGGTTCAACCGATGGTACGCAAAAAATCATTAAAAATTACTTAAAAGATATTCCTGGCGAATTGTACGAAAGACCATGGAAAAACTTTGGATTCAATCGTTCTGAGGCATTTTTGTTCGCGCAACATAAAGGGGATTATATCCTTTTTATTGATGCGGATGACACGCTTCAAATCGAAGATCAACAGTGTTTTTCTAATTTAATAGAAGATCTGTATACGATGTGGAGGGGTTTTGTTGGTTTTTCAAGCATTCATCCACAACTTGTGAAAGGAGATCTTCCGTGGAAATTCGTCGGTGTCACTCATGAGTATTTAGCCTGTGATGTCCCTTATACAAGCGCCTTTTTAGAGGGGGTGAAATACGTCACAGGAAGTGGTGGACATCGCTCTTGTGGAAAAGAAAAATTTTTCGCAAACATAAGGCTATTGGAAGATGGAATTAAACAAGAGCCTGACAATGCGCGATATTATTTTTATTTAGCAGAAAGTTATCGAGATGCGGGAGAAAAAGGAAAAGCTCTCGAGTGGTATCAAAAACGAGTCGCAATGGGAGGCTGGTCTGAAGAAGTGTATTGGTCGATGCTTCAAATTGGTCATTGCTTGCGAGATTTAGGATTGCCCAAAAATGTTGTGACTGACAGTTACTTGAATGCTCTTATGTTTCGTCCGTCTCGGATTGAAACGTTCTTTTATTTAGCGCAATTAAATAATGACTCAGGGGACTACCAATCTGCCTATACCTTTTTGCAAATGAGAGATGCCAATCTGAAGTCTAATGATGCTCTTTTTAATCTGGATTGGATCGGGGATTATGGACTTACTTTTCTTCGATCGATTTGTTCTTATTATGTAGGCAACTATCAAGAATCATTAGATGCTTGTGAAGAGTTATTAAATAATCCACGACTCCCCGAATCTTGGCGAGAACAAACCCTTAAGAATAAGCAATTTCCACTTGATAAACTAAAGCAATGATTTTTATTTTTTTATTTAGTTTTGTCTCCATATTTGGAGAAATTGTCATCGCTCATAAAAGGATTTTTTTTCATGAATATCCCGATGCATTTAATCCTTCAATCATAGACTATAACGATGGTTATTTACTGACCTTTCGTTATACTCCACATCAAAAAAATGAAAGTATTTCCTATATTGGCATTTGTTTATTAAATGATGAATTTGAGCCAGTTTCTTCTCCTGAAATCCTATTGACACGACATCAAAATAGTCTGACTCAGTCACAATCAGAAGATGCGCGTCTTTTTAAATTTAGAGACAAAATTTTTGTCATTTATAATGACAATATTGATCTCAATAACCCTTCGATCTATGACAGACGCGATATGTTCATCGCAGAGATTTTTCTCATTAATGATCGATTTGTTCTTTCATCACCATTAAAATTGTTTTGCCAGGAGAAAAAGTCTCAATTGTGGGAAAAAAATTGGGTTCCTTTTGAGTGGAATCAAATGTTGTATTTAAGTTATTCAATCAATCCGCATGAAGTATTATATACAAATTTGATCAATGGATCCTGTTATTCAGTATTTAATAGCTCAAAGTTTTGTATGTGGAATTATGGAGCATTGCGAGGAAGTAGCGCAGCGCTTTTAGTAGATGGGGAGTATCTCGCCTTTTTTCATTCAAGCAAGGTGATGGCTTCTAAAGCATCGTATGATCATCCAACGTGGCATTATTTCATGGGAGCATATACTTTTTCTGCCAATCCTCCTTTTGAGATGACTCGTATTTCTCAAGAACCCATCGTGAGTGAGGGGTTTTACGAACCTTCGCTATCATGGAAAAAAGTTGTGTTTCCAGGTGGATATGTCATTCAAGGCTCTCTAATACATGTAGCTTATGGAAAAGATGATTCAGAAATCTGGATTGCAACGATTGATAAAACTGCCTTGATGGAATCTCTAGTGTCTAATCCCGTAATTTCGCACACTTTTGACCTGCGTCAAAGCTCTCGGGATTGAGCTGAATGAGATGGGGCAGTATTACAGCAATACAACCCCATCTCATTCAGACTCAATCGCGAGGCTTTCACGCGGTCAAAAGCATGCGAAATTACGGGATTAGACACTAGCTGCACCTTAAAAAATAAGAGGGAATTGCAAAAATCGCATTGCAACTCCCTCTAATGTATTTAGGTGTACTTTTGGCTAAGTCTAGCAAGAGCAAGAGCGCCTAAGCATAAACCGAAATCTCGTAAGGCAATATCAAAGTAATTCCCGATGATCAGGAGGTTGATGACGATGCAAAGTAACCATGCTGCAACGATGTAGGAAAAAACTTTCGGTAAAAAAATGATTCCAACTCCCACGATGATTTCAATGGCTCCCACAACAAGCATCAGCTCGTGACCGTAATAATTGACTGTTTTTGCAACAACCGGCGCTAAATATTTATCCCAATTGGCAAGCAAGTGCATAAACTTATCCAATCCTGCAATCAGAGGAACGATAATGTACGCGATTTGTAAAATACGAAAACCTTGGTATGCTTTATCTTTTGATCCTGAAGACGATCTTTGCATGAGTAACCCCTTGTTTATCTTATTCGTACAACAGATGCTATAATCTTTCAACTCTTTGATAAATCTGACGATTGGTAATTCCGCAAGGGGCACTTTCTGGACATCCCATCTTGTACAGAGGAAGAGAAATAACTAATTCTGCTTGGAAAATGGCTCTAAAAAGTGAGTCATAGCTGAACTTTAGATTGAGAGCGACGTAATCTTTATACTGGGGGACAATGCGGAGCATTCCACCTCTTTGTCTCTCTTTACACTCACAAGAAATGATATAATAGGGACCGATTGCCGAATAAAGAAAGAAGGGTCCGCAATCGGCAATTAGATATCCAAATTCTGCATTATATGTATAGGCAAGCCATCCATTGACACATTCACTATGGCAACATCTTTGTCTTTCACCAAATGGAACATAGAAATTTCCGCGGATATCCCAGCGACTGCCTAAAATTTCAATACCGCCGCCTAGCTGATTGTGATAGCCGTTTGTTTTAGGTGCAAAATCATAATAGATATTGAATCCCAGCATTTGGCAAAAACAATCATCACAATCTGGAATATATCTTCCGACGAAACCGGCGGCTAAAGCATATTTCGTGTTATCAAATCGATAGCCTCTTAAGTCTAGCATTGGAAGGAAGTGCCCAGGCCGACTCTCCGGAGCAAACAAAACTTCTGCAAATGAGTAATTGCTTCGGTACCTTTTAATATGATGTCCATATCCTTCCGTATGGCTTAACGCAATCCGTTTTGGCAATGGAAAAGGATGATAGGCGATTGGAGCGTATTGAGGATAAAAGGTTTCCTGCGGGTAATAAAATTGGGTATTTTCAGGAACGCAAGGGGCAACTTCTGGAACAGGTTCTGCGACTTCGACTGATAAAAGAGTTGGAGGGGGTGTGCTTTCCTGCCTCTCTTCATTGACTACAAGTTCTTCTACTTTAGGTATTTCTTGGCTTTCAGGAGCTGGCTGAAGAGCGATTGGAGAGAGCGTTTCTTCTTCTATTTTTCGAAACTGGGAATATTTATTCTGTGCAAGGACAAGAAGTTGCTCTGGCAAATTTTCATCAGAAAACTTGATGGAAAAGAGGAAGAGCAAAAGTATTCCATTAACAGCAACGATCTTCTTCAAATAAATTCATCCCTTTTCCCCCTATTACATCGGTTCGGTTTTATATGCAAGAGTATAGGAATTGTGAAAATTATTAATAAAAAAGAGTAATCTGATTTTTTTTATTACAAAAATATTTAATACATTTAGAATGGGTTGCGAATTAGAGCATTTTCTTGGACTTGTCGTGGATCACGTGTCCGCCAAGAACCTGAAATGATTTGTGAAGGGGAGATTCGATATAGAGCATTTTCTTTGTGAAAGGATGTACAAACTCAATCGAACGTGCATGTAAGCAGAGCCTGCCGAGAGGATCTTCTTTTGAGCCATAGCGCTTATCTCCCACAACTGGGTGTCCTGCTCGTTTGCAGTGCGCGCGAATTTGGTGTTTTTTCCCTGTTTCTAAAGTCAGATTTATATACGTGTACTTTGCTGAACGACGATACACTTCAAAATGGGTAATTGCCAATTTGCCATCAATTGATTCGACGACATTGAGATTTGGCAATTCAAGGAGTGGACATTCCCAGGTCCCAGAGTCTTCTTTAAGATTGCCTTCAATGATTGCGGAATAGCGCCTTTGTAAATCGTGCGCTTCAAACATCTCTCCAAGTCTTTCAGCCGATTGCTTGCCTCTAGCGAAAAGAAGCACTCCAGACGTTTCGCGATCAATGCGGTGGACCGCAAATATTTGATCGGTTTCATAGTATTCTCTTAAAATGCCCAGAGCATGTTTTTTATTGCTTCCCTCTTCATCAAGGGGCGTACTTAATAAGCCTTCTGGCTTATCGATCGCAATGATGTATCGGTCTTCATGAAGGATAGGAACACCAGGAACACGGGGACGACGAAAGGTTTCTTGAGATGACAGAACATCACCTGCAACAAGTGTGGTATTTTCTTTTTGAAGCACTTTGCCATTCAAAGAAAATCTACCTGACTTAAGCCAGTTTTGAAGAGTGCGCCTAGAACTGTCCGGATAGAGCTTTCGAAGGGCTTCTAGAAGAGGAGTTGCAGAATCTGTCTTGAATTCCATGACGGAGATTATACACGATTCTTATCGCACTTCCAAATTCTTTCTAAGTGACTTAATTTCAGACCTTTTCTTCTTAGAGGCGAGAACTTTTTCTTGTGCTTTTCGAGACCGTCTCTTTTTTTGGCGTCGAATCTTCGCAATTTTTTGCAGCCTTTCGCTCTTTTCTTGAAGAATTTGTTCCTCAAGTTTGTCGCACAATTCTTGTCTTGCGTGATATCGATTTAGATCCCGTGATCGATCCTGCTGACATTTGATTTCAATGTTGGATGGAATGTGCTTTAGATAAACACAGGAGGAGGTTTTATTGATTTTTTGGCCTCCACTACCCGATCCTAAAATAAATTTTTCAACGAGATCGGATTCTCTTACGCCTAGATCATTCATTCTTTTTACGAGGCGCTCTTTGGCCTCTTTCCCAAGTCCCATGATTTCATAGTAAAACATTTTCTCCTTTCTCGCTAAAAAATTTTGACTTCATTGTAGCGCCCCTGGTAAAGTGTATGGTATCAAGTGGGCCATTGCTCCTTGGTACTTATTTAAACCGAGTTTTGTCTTGGCCCACAAGGGTCCGTAGAGAGCTTTTATTTTTTGGAGAAAATTTTAATGAATCAACAGAATCAAAAATTGTATGTAGGCAATTTAAACTTCGACGCGAACGAAGATCAAGTACGTGAACTTTTCAATTCTTATGGTACAGCTGAAGATGTAAAAATCGTGATGGATCGTTTTTCTGGTAGATCCAGAGGTTTTGCGTTTGTTCGCATGGACTCAAGCGAATCAGCCGGCAAAGCAAAAGAAGCTCTTAACGGACAACCTTTTCAAGGCAAAACTCTCGTAATCGACTTTGCTCGTACAGAACAAGAACGTGGAAGCCGTCCTCCAATGGGAGATCGCGGTGGTGACCGTGGCGGTTTCGGCGGCGGAGCTCCTCGTAGCGAATTCCGTCCTCGTAGAGAGTTCAATGATCGTGGAAATGATCGCGGCGAACGTCGTGATTTCCGTGATCGCGATCGTGGTCGTGATCGTGGCGACAGATCTGAGCGTAGCGACAACTTTTACAATCGCTAATTTCTGATATAGGGGCTGCTTAGTTCTTAGCAGCCCCTCTTTTTTCTCAAAAACAAATTTCACGATCACAATTTTTTTCAGAAAATGATTGCTACAAAATAATTTTTTGCTTAGGCTATGCAAAAATTTCTTTTGAGGGAATTGCAAAATTCGCAATGTGTGCAAAATTTGATGATTGGTTCAATTTGTGCAAATTGACATAACCTATTGGGCTCTTCTGCAATTTGCAAAAAATTGAATCCAATGGAAAAAGGGCAAATTTGGAGCCAAATGGAGTTTTGCAATTCCCTCTTTTAATAACCCCAATTTTGGATTCGTTTTTCTCGAAGTTCATGGAGTTTTTGATAAATTATGACGATATTATCTAATGAAGCGCGCAGAAATGTTTGCGAGATGGTGAATCGATTTCAAGAAGACAATCTGCGTCGTCTTCATGCTTTTGAGACAGTCTTGCCTTTTGAGCAACAAAATTTAAGAGGACATGTTAAAACCTCTAGGGAAATTGCTGGTTTATTTGCCCAGAATATGGGACATATTCAGTCTGCTGAAGAAGCTAACCAAGCGAGTTTGCCTCAGGTAAGAGACATGCTACAGACTGCTTCTGATATTCAGAAAAAACAAGTTGATTGGCTCAATCAAGTCAATGTCGTTCTCGAAAACGAAGGCGATGGATTAGAAAAGGCAATCATCAGTTGCCAAGATGATCTTAAACATAATCATCTGAGCTCTCTAAGACAAGAAAGAAAAGGTGAAATTCAAAGAAGATCAGCTCTGGTCGATGAGCAATATCGTCTTGTTGAGAGCCTACATTCAGGTGTATTGGAGCGAGCAAATCAGAAAATATCACAAGCTAATCCACAGTTAGCTTATAGTTCACGAGCTACTATGCCGGCGAATGCTTATGGAATAAGACATAAACAAGAGGTAGAACGCATGTTACGTGAGAGGGGTGTAATTACAGATTCTTCGCGTCCGGGCTCCCCCAATCTTTTTTTGTGTCATACTTCGCAACAGATTCTTTCCTCAATAAAGGCAAAAAAAGATGGAAGCGATCTTGAGCTTAGTAGTGAAGACGACCCGACCCAAACACCTTCTAGTCGAACAAATCAAGACGTCTTTGTTTCTCTGAGAAATAGTGAGGGCAGTGAGGCTTCTTTAAAAGGACTCGTTTCTACGATAGGAACGATTGATCCAGCGAGTGCGGAGATCATTGATCAAATGAAGATTCAAGAACAAGAGATGACTCAATTAGAGCGACGTGTTGAGCAGGCTCATTTATCCAATCAAGATTTGCGCGACAGGAATCATTTATTGATGGAAAGGAAAGTTGCAGTGAAGGGTCGTGAAGCGCGCTTAAAAAGCAAAATAGAACGAATTAAAGAAAACAATGCAGCCATTAAGACATTGAATGACACATTGAGACAAGAAATTGAAAGAAAAGAAGCAGAGGTCATTAACAATCTTTGTCAAATTGCAGAAGTTCCTACATTGACTGGAGATGACCTGTAAATTGAGGATTTGCTCCAGGTCCGATGGTAGAACCTCTTGGGGGCTGGAATTGTGAAAGATTATTTTTTTTCAATCACTGCGACTGTATGACGAGAAACAGCAACCAGTTTGTTCTCTTCATTATGTATTTTTATATCCCAGACTTGCGTTGTCTTTCCTTGATGTAGCACAGTCGCCGTTGCAGTCAAGATTCCGGACTGAACCGGTCGTAAATGATTGATATTGATTTCTAGACCAACGCAAATTTTCCCAGCTTCTACACAGAAATTTGCCGCAGTACTCCCCACAGTTTCGGCTAAAACGCAGGATGCTCCGCCGTGCATAATCCCAAAAGGTTGCATATGCTTTTGATGAATTTCCATCGTCGCAATCAACGCATTCTCTTTGACTTCTGTAAAACGGATTCCGAGATGATCGACGAGCGTGTTTTTCATCGAATCATTGAGATTCGCAAGATCAATGGGCGTTTTCCAAATCATGGCTATATGTTTGTTTTTTTCTGTCTTTTTTTGCACGCCATATTTGTAGAATACTGATGAGGATCAAAAGAATCGTTACGATGAGAGTGACCCAACCGAAAATAAATAATGCGTCATTGATTGCTTGTATATACGCTTGCACTTCAAGATTTTGGATAATCGTAGCTTTAGTCAATGCGAGTGAATCTCCCGTTCGATCAAAAAAAGTGCTGTTGTAGTGACTTGCGAGTTTTCGAGCAGTCACCTGAAAGGCGGGGAGTTGATCGTTGGCTTGCTCTCCAAATCGCGCAGCATGAAAAATTTTTCTTTTGATGACAAGAATTGCAATTAATGTTCCTCCGTATGTTCCTCCGACCTGTCTAAAGAATGTTAGAATGGTGGCGCCTTTATTTTTCAACTCTTTTGGGATGGACTCGAGTGCTTGAACAGTCGCGGGGCCTAAGGCAAGGCCAATTGCGACTCCGCGCAAGAGAAGAATCCAAAGGATTTGGTTTGGCCCAGTTTGCCAATCGAGAATATTGTTTAAAAAATAGCTGTAAACAAGCAAACAGAGTCCCATCCCTGTAACAATGGAAACATGTACTTTTTTAATTAAAATACTGGCAATCACGCTAAATATCGCGAGAGGGGCTCCATAAATAATTCCAATTTTCCCACTCTCGAATCTCTCATATTTTAATGCATCCATCATATATTGCATCATCGTGCCGACGCTTGCAAATATCGACATGCCAAGCAAAAACATTGCGACGCAAGTGGTTGCGTAAATGGGATAGCGAAATAAGCCAAGAGGCAAGATGGGTGCTTCGTGTTTGCTTTCGATACAAATTGTGAGAATAAAGGAAACAAATGCGATAAAAAAGCAGCCAAGTATGAATGGAGATGTCCATCCTTCGTTCGTAGACAGCATCGGTCCATAAGTGAGTGCAATGAGCAAAGTGCTGATAAAGAGTGCAAAAAAGATGTACCCAAAATAATCAAAACGGGATGTTTTTTTTCGAGGAGTATCTTCTTGAATCATCCATATAGAAATAAAGGCGATCAAGGAGATCACAACAATAATGACAAAAATATCACGCCAAGAAGCAAACTGCGTAAGGTAACCACTGAGAGGAAGGCCGATAGCAAAACCTGCACCAAAGGCTGTCATTACATATAAAATTAAGCCGAGAGAAAGTTTTTGAGGGGATAGATTTTGCGTGATAATAGCAAGTCCAATTGGAAAAATGAAACCCGAACCGATACCTTCCAAAAATCGAGCGCTTCCTAGCATCACAAAATTCACAGAAGTCGCTGCAAGTAAACTGGCAACCGCGAAAACAGCAATTCCGAATGCGAGCATCGTCTTATAGCCAAACCGATCTCCAAACCAACTCGATGCCGGAACAATGGAATTGATCCCGAGGAGATTGAGTGTTGTGAGCCATGTCGCGTTGTTATCGCTTAATGCGAGCTCTCCCTGAATGACATCACCGCCCATAATCGTCGACACAGTGGCAACGACTGCTAAAAATGTAACGACAAGAATATTTGCAATGATCAGAACAAGATAGAGGGGGTTTTCGCGCGGAATCGTCCCTGGTTTTTCCCACTTCATCGGAGTTTTATATCTACCTCAGCGGACATGCCAGGATACAGATACATTGGTTTTTTAGAGTTTGGGACAGTTAAAAGTATTTTTACTGGGACTCTCTGCACCACCTTCGTAAAGTTTCCCGTAGCATTATTGGGAGGGATTAAAGCAAACTGAGAGGCAGCTGAAGCGAGAACAGTAAAGACAGTCCCATCAAATGCTCTTCCTGGATATGCATCAATGTGTACTCTTACAGGATCTCCGGGATTTACATGCTGAAGCTTCGTTTCCTCGAAATTCGCAGTGACCCAAATGTCTTTGGTATCAGTTAAAGAAAAAAGAGGCTGGCCAAATTGTACGGCATCGCCTGCAACGACCCATCTTTTTGCAATCGCACCATCGCGTGGTGCATAGATTTTTGTATGACGTAAATTCTCTTCAATTACACCCAATTTAGCAACGCCATTTGCCTGATTTGCTTGGGCAACCTTGTATTCGGCCTGAGCGATTTGGTAGTCTTTTTCGATTTTGTCGTAATCGATAAAAGAAATAATTTGATTCTGATATTCATCTTGCGCAACTTTATAGACATCTTCCATCTTTTTCATTGCGACTTCCTTCAAAGCAATTTGCTGTTCTAATAAATGAATCGCGGAGACAGCTTCTGCCCTTTGAGATTGATAGATACTTTCATCAAGTTGGCATAGCAGTTGTCCATTCTTAACGAGATCACCTTCATCAACGAAAAGTTGTGTAATACGAGCATTGATATCTGCGCTAATGGATATTTGATAGCCATCAAGATACGCATCATTTGTCCATGCATATCCTCGATCATGACGCATCCACAATGCAATCAACAAAATGACTAGAATGAGCCCTACAATCAGTAAGACTCTATTCCAGTACAAAGGCGCTCTATGAGAAGCAGGCAGTTGCTGCTTCTTTTTTATTGTGTGAACCCGATCCATAATAGAATAATCCCAACTACCAAACTAAGCCATGCCATGAAAATGAACCCTTTTTTATCCATAAGGAATTTTGAATATTTCATGAACAGAACTGGGAAAAAGACAGCCATCAATCCACGGATCACTAAAATCCAACCGATAATTGTGATAAAAATCGGCCAATTTAGCACCCAAACATGGTGAGTCACTAAAATAATGATACCAAAAAGTAAGCTTAAATTTTCTGAAATTGCAACTAAAGAATGCGTTCCGTAGAACTCTTGAGTCACTTTTCTGTATCTTTGCTGATGAATTAAAGTGCCTATGCTAACCAGAACAAAATAAAACCCAATAATTTGGGCAAAAATAATAGATAGAAACATACCGATACTCCTTCAACCTGATACTTTCACTCTTTATCGAAGGAGGAATTTATAAGTAAAGAGGGAATTGCAAAACTCGCAAAAAATAAGTTTAATGTATTACTAATTGCATTTGTTGTATAATTTATTAATAAAAATAAGATTAAAATGTTTAAAGCTATTATTAAATTAAGCCTACTTTGCAGTTCGTTTAGTGCCTCAGCAGATGCGGATACTAACGATTGGGTGGATATTGCTCCGATTACAAAAAATAAATATATCGATCCAAAGACGGATCAAGAAGATCTGAGTGTTTGGACTCTTTTTACAAAGAAACTCGGAGATGAGATTGTGAGAGTCCGCTTGCCCGGAGAACCTAAGCATAAATATCTATCCTCAGATGAGCTAGAAGTTGCAGCGAATTCAGGAGATTCGTTATACCGAGTGAGTATTTTGCATGGAGTGTCTCGAGAATCCGTTGAAGAACAGATTAAAGAAGTTTTTTTACAGCCGGATATTGTGCTAGCTGAAGTGAATCGAGTCGATGAAAATCGTTGGGATGTTTACTATCGAAAAGATGGAAAATGGATTGGAAAAACGTATTTTCTAAAAACAAATCATCTTTGTGTTTTTTATACAGAGAATGTCGTTTCTCATAGACAAAATCAGCAAGATTTTGTCGCGTCTTTTGAGATTAAAATTCCACAAAAATAGAAAAAGATTTGCAGAAAATCATCACCATTCTGTATGTTGGTTAGTATTCTTTTGCGGCGATTGCGGCAGAATGAAAAAAGCAGCTTGACTGTTTAGAAGTTTTGAATATTTTGACAGTAGAAGAAGAGAAGGAACTGATTTGTGTGGGTCGTCGAAAGACGA
>CAZVXF010000028.1:0-13955 GCA_964630875.1 uncultured bacterium
TTGTAAAGACTCAAAAATTTTTTTTCAACACGCAAGGAGCGGCGCTTCCTCCCAGGCCTAAAGGACTGAGTTTCCGCGCCGTCATTAGGATGAAAATGACTAAAATCCCAATCCTAAACGTTTTTCTTTACAGCAAACAGATTGGAACAATCAGCAACTTGGATTATTATAGGGCCTAAAAAAGGCCCCTAAGAGTTAGCCCGCTGCTTTTTTGAATAGCTCGCGAAGGTTCCCGAGAAGCTGCTGCAACTCTGATTGGAGATCGCGCGCCTCTCCACTTTTTTGCGCTTCATTCGAAATCTCTGTTTGGCGTAACTGCATAATTGAGTTTGCTTGCGCATTTTCTGCATTGAGTCCGCTTGTTATCAGATCTCCAATACCTTTCATGAGATCAGGAGTTTTTCCAATCATTCCCTCGTAAGGTTTAGCTGTTGCATATTTAGAAACAATCATATTGCCAAAAAATGCCGTTACTAAAGTTGCACCAGAAATACAAGGTGACCAACTCCCGACTTTTTTTGTGAGATTCGCAGATTTATCAGTAGCAACACGATATTCTTTTTTCATCGTCTGACTACGAGATTGTGTTTCTTGAGAAAGAATCGATAATTGCGAATTAATTTTGCAAACCAAAGCTTGTAGTCGATAAAGAATGTTCACCGACTCAGCTTTTGGGAATTTTGTTGCAATCTTTTGAATAGATGTCATAAATACCTTCAGTTAAGCTCTTGAATAAAGTGAATGAATGGATGCTTTGAGGGCTTCACAAATCTCTGCAATCGTGTGAGTGAGTCTTTCTCCCTCTTTCGCCGTTTGTTGAATGCTCTGAAAACGTTGGTGAATTTGAGATTCAGCGATTTGTACATCTGCCATGCTATGTGATTTTTGCTTTTCAGCAAAGGATTTCCCAAAATCAATTCCTTGAGCCGCTATGTTTACACCAGTCGTCGCCCAAGAAGCCAATTTTTCCGCAAGCAGGCCACTTGAAGAGGCAAGAAAACCGCCAGCAGCTCCTGCGACATAGGAAGCATATTGTAATCCTGTCTCTAGACGAGATGCGATGGTCTCTTGAAGATCTTTAGAAGGAGTAATCCAGGAAGAAACTTTGTCATAAATTCCATTACTTTGGAAAATACGATTCGCAATCCCAGCAACGCCAGATGCGACTAGAAGTTTTCCTGCGAGACTATTTTCTTCTGAATTCCAGATTACAGCTCCAGACAAAAGTGGGATCATCGGAGTTATATTATTTGCAATTGCTGAAAGATATTCCCAATTTCTAGAACTATTTTGCGCCTGTGAAAATTCGATCATTAGCTTTTGCTTTTCTTTTTCGTGAAGACGCACTACTTCAAAGTCATTTTCTGTCTGACGTTCTAAGATATCAGCCTGTGTGGTGGCTGTCTTCTCAAAGCGCTCATACGTGCCTAAAAGACGATACATGAAATGAGTTTGCATCAGTTGTTACCTTTTAATCGATCTTTCTTGCATTTTACGAATCAAATCACTTTGCTCTGAAATCATCTTTTTCACTGTATCATTGATCGAAGACATGTTTTGGATGATTGTTTGCATTTTAGTAAAAATTTGCTGCACTTCAGTACGCAATTTATCTAAATGAGTTCCAAGAGAACTTTTCAAAGCTGTGAGTTGTTCTTTATCGATTTCTTTCCCTTCAGGAATATCCAAAAGGTTGATGCCTCTTTCTTTCAACTGCGAAATTAATGAGGTGATCGTATCGTTGAGTTTTGGTTTTTCAGGATTGAGTTTTCCGGCCTCACGAGATAATTCCAGAAGAAGATCAATCGATTGAATGATATCGTTGGACTTTCCTTCCATATTTTCTAGTTTTTGAATCGATCTTCTTTCAACTAATTGTGCAGAAAGAACTGCTGATTTTGTAGGATCTGTCGCTCTTTGTAAATCAGATAAAATTTGTCGTGCTATTTCATCTGTTTCTTTTTCGATCGCAGAGAGAAGTGTATCCTCTGGAGTATTTTCTATCGATAGTTCTTCTGGGGAGATTCCATTGAGATCAAGAGATACGGACATAGACCCTCTTTTTGTTGGTTTTGAGAGCCAGTTTAAAATAATTAGGAATAAATGTCAAGATTAAGGTCTTGTAAAGATCTTCTATATATTAAAATGTTTATTCTTATTTTAATTAATAACCTGAACTTCAGGTTAATAAGTTCTTGTCCAGCGCAACGTGAATTTACCTTGTTTTTGTTCGTCTAATTGATCGCTTTCAAAAATAAAGGAAAGATTGTTTTTCATCTCAACTTCGACGCTAATGTTGCCTGCGGTATTTTCCGCGGCTTGCGAATAGGAGACAAGGACTCCATCTGTCACATATTTTCCGACTTGAATGGCAATGGTTTCTCCACTTTCGGAACTTGCGCTAGGAACTGTGATCATTTCTATTCTATCCAACCCTAAGGTTTTTTTCGTTTCTTCGATGATATTTGGACCTTCTCCTACGAGGGATGCGACTGATCCTGCAAGTTGAAGAGCTTGGACGCTACTGATTTCTGTCAGATCTCGGCCAAAGAGGAGATAGGCCATAATGGTTCCAAGGGGGAGCGGTGGGGCGGAGTGGAGAGAAATTTGGGGGTTATTGAGAGGACCTTTCAGGTTTGCGGTGACAAGAACATCTTTGATTTGAATTTCTGCTGATAAGTTGAGTTGTGGTTGTAGATCGGGAATGCCGCTAAAGGTGAGCGATCCTTCTGTCAGTTTGAAAGAGCGGGAGGAGAAATTAAAAGTTCCTTTGATGAGTTCGATTTTTCCTTTTGTGACAATATCTGTTTGCTGGCCGCCGACTTGAAATTGTCCTTTCCATTCCGATTCTAGGCCGCGCCCAGAGATGAAAATTCCATCCGGAGCATCGACAGAAAGATCGAGAAAGAGGGGATAGGGGTGAAGATTTGGGAGTTCGTAGTTGTAAGGAGGAGCTATCGCATTTTTATAGACAACTTGAAGTTCAGGAAGAGCTTTTGGGATTTTAGCAGGAACTGTGACATCGCTTTCTACAATTTCAAGATGGCCTGTTGCGATTGCATTTTTGCTATCGCCATGTATTTTTAAATGGCCATTTCCTTCCGTTGTGATGAGATCAAGTGTGGCAATATTAAATCTGGAAAAATCGACATCAAAAATAAACGGAAAGTGTTCTAAAGGGAGAACGTCGATGTATCCTGTGGCAGAAAAAGTTCCCTTGCTCATTGCATCTGCGGCTAAGAATTTGTTCAGATTTAACCTCCCGCCATCTGCAGTGAATTGTGCCGAAATATTTTGCAGCTCAGTCCCTGTAAAGTAGTTCTGATAGAAACCTTGGGTGAAATCGCACCGGCCCTTCAGATCTGGATGCATGAGCGTGTTACTCATTTTGAAATCGCAATAGCAATTGCCTTCAAGGCGGTGGGTGCCCAGATTAAAGAAGTCGAGAAATTCTTCGATAGGACCATTTAAAAAAATGTGTCCAGAGACTTTTTGATCATAGAGGAGTTCTGCGGTTAGAGGACGCAGCTCTAAATGTATCGGTATGCTTAGATCAATGGTCGATAATGGACTGTCGCGCACTGTGAGCAATCCTTTTACATCCAGGCGATCATTGCTCAATTCGCTCACAAGAGTCCCTTCTGCATTGATGGGATCTAATTGTCCAAGAGTGCTCAATTCTAAATCCTCGAAACTTGCATTCAATTTTCCTTTGACGCCTGTACTTGTTTCTGTCATCGCAAGATCAAGATTTAATATTCCTTCTACGGCCACATCGAGGGGATTGAGTGATAGAAAATCAATCGGTAAGCGGCGAATCTTCAGATTTGCATTTCCTCTTTGATCTATTTCTTCTAAATCAGCACGGATCGATGCATCGGCAATTTCAAGCGAAAAATCTTTTAAGCGTAGAAGATTTGGCGTCATCGAAAACTGCGCTGGAGTAGAAAGAACCACTGGATGATTGAAGAACGATCCTGTCGCATTTTGCAAAGTAACATTGAGATTTTTCTTTGCGTAGGTCCAAAAGCCGAAGAGATCCAATTGAAGTGGATGTTGCCATTGTCCTGTTAGATTCAAAGAAAAAGGCCAGTTTTCTCCAACTGTTTCTGTTTCAAAGCTTGCTTCTTCGAAATGTAGATTTTTCCACTGTCCCTCTCGAATATCGCCAACAATATTCCCATGTAACCCATCATGCAAGTCAGAATAAATCTTCATTTCTTTAATGGAGATATTTTCGTAGTGCGCATCGGTCAAGATTGCGTCTACATGAAGCTCTTTCGGATTCCAATCAATGACGCCGGTTGCGCGCCCATAATAGGCAGGGAAAATATCATGAATCTGATGGACCTTAAAATTAGCATGGATGAGAATCTCTTTTGCAAAATTGAGGTCTCCCTTCGCTGCAAAAGCTGGACTTGTAATTTCTGCGTTTGGAAAGACAATGCCTTCTTTATTCCAAAGAAAAGCAGAATTTGACTTCCATAAAAGATCTCTATAATCAGCTGAGGACGCAGTTGTTCCTTCCAACTTTCCACGCACATATTCGGCAAGAATTTCGCCATGCGCGTTTGTGATTTCCTCATCATCGATTGCAAAATAGGGAATGCGCCAATTGGCTTTAAATTGTACGCCACTTGGACCTTGTTTTGCTTCGATATTTGCAAATAGACTCGCCAAATAATTCGAGTGTATTTGAATCAAGCTTGTCTGAATTTTTCCTTCGCGATTGATGGTCCCGTTTGCTCTTAAATTTGCAACATCAGATTCGATGCGTACTTTTGAAAAATCCCAAGTCGTGTCAGGGTTTCTCTGAAATCTACCGGAAAATTTCCAACTTCGTGCGATAAATTCTTGATTTGATTGGGGAACGATCGTTCCATCTGTTTTAAAATGCAACACGTGCGCTCTGTTTTCTGTGATTGCAAATGAGCCACGAGTCGTCGTTAAAAAATCATCAAATAATGTTGCATTTGTTAAATAAAACTTTTCGATAATTAGGCTGAAGCGTTTATTCGATTGACTTGCAATACCGCCTACCCGATTTACGCTTTCCAATAAATTCCAACTGACCTGATCGCCTTTAAGATCTTTAAAAACAATTTCGCCTTTTAGCAAGCTTACAAAAGAAAAAATCGCCTTTAGATTTCCAAAATGAATTTCAAAGTCTGGAGCGCTGACGATCACTCCTCGAAGATCAAGCCTTGGAAAGGCATTCTCAATGCTCTCAATACTGACATCCCAACCTGACTTTTGAAGGCTTTCTTTGAAGAGTGAAAGAGCTTTATTTTGTACAATTCGACTATGAATCACGCCATCTGCGAGAGCGATGAGTACGAGGAATGTGATTAGAACAAATATAATTTTTTTCATCAGAAAGCTTGTCCTACAGATGTGTAAATTTGGTATCTCTTATCAATGTGTTTTCTGCGATCAAGTGGAAACCCAATGTCAAATCGCAGCGGTCCAAAGAATGCAAAGTAACGGAGTCCTAAACCGATCGATTTATACCACTTCGTATCAAGTGTTGGATAGGTTTGATTCGTCACATTTCCAAAATCAAAGAAAGGTACTAACCCGATATTTTCTTTCACTCGAATGCGCAATTCTGTACTTGTGAAAAAACACGATCTTCCCCCAAGCGGCCTGTGGCTTTTATTGACCGGGCTCAATGTCTGATATTTATAGCCACGCATCTCATCTTCGGATCCGCCTAAGAACAGTTTTGGTAATGGAACATTTTCTCTTTCAGTCCCCGCAATGGATCCAAGTTGTGCACGAAAGGCAAGTATGACGTTTTTTGAGAAAGTTAAAGGAAAATATTTTGTTGCCGTAATCCGTTGTTTGACAAAATGGACATTACTTTCACGAATCGATTGATATGGCGTAATCGAATAGGCCACGGTAAAGCCTTCTTTGGGATCGAGTGGATCTTCTACTCCCTCATACTTGGCAAAAAAAGGAAGTCCTAAAAGAAAATAAAAGCCATTTGTTGCGCTCATGTTCACATCGATGTAATCTGCCTTCAATCCAATGGAAAGAAAGCCATTTTCTCCCATGATTCGGTCGATATAGTTCGCAAGCCTATATTCATGAAACCGAAAAAAAGAAGTGAGCGGATCTTTTCCGATATGATACGCAAAGATTTCTTCGTTATTTGCTTCAAATACAGCGCGATATGTTTGATCAAATCGATAAAAATCGGGGTTTTTGAAGGTGATTCTCGCGGTGGAAGATTTTTGGGCGTATTCGAGCAAAATGCTCAAAGTTTCTCCCATCCCTCCGATGTTTCGATTTGTCCAAGTAACGTTTCCTCCTAACCCATTGACTGTCGCGTAAAACACACCAAACGTGAATTTTTTATGTTTAGCCTCTGCGATTCTCAAAGTTACAGGTAGCTCTCCTAGCTCATCGACTTTATCTCCATGAGTGATGACAACTGAGCTAAATAATTCCGTTTGGATCAATCGTTTTTGTGTTTCTTCGAGTAAATCCGTGTTAAAAATATCACCTTCTTGCCAAGATAGTTTTTTTTCTAGCAGGCGCGGATTGATATCTTTTACCCCTACATAAATGACCGGACCGAATTTTGTGATTGGACCCTCATCCAAACAAGCTGCTGCGCTGACGGTATGATCTGCCATGTCAACTTCGACACGTCTTTTGTGTATTTTTGCAAGAGGATAACCGCACTTTGAAAGTTCATCTAACGCTTTGAGCTCTGCATTCACAATACTCGAAGAAATGGCAGGATTTCCAAGCGTTAATCCTAACCGCTCTGGATTGATTGATGGGCACCCAGCGAGTGCGACTTGTTGGGTGCAATTGACGCCTCCATGCACGCTGAATGACTTCAATGCAAACTGTGGTCCTGGATGAATCCGAAGATCCACGCGGATTGTATCGTTTGTATTGACAATGGATGAATCAATTGAGGAATCATAATAAGCATATGCATGTAGCACCTTCATCAAGATTGGAATATCCGATGCGATGCGATAGCGAAGCCCATTGATTGAAGCGGGGGGGCGATGTTGCAAAGAAACGAGCTGCGAAGATTCGAGCATTGAATTGAGAGCCGCTTTGTTCTCCAAACCAATCAAGCGCACTTCGTAATCGAGTGCATTCGCCATCACAGGAATGAAAAACAAAACAAATAATTTTCGCATGCTATTCGGATATTGCGACATTTGTCAAAAAGTTTTCTAGCATTATTTAAAATTAGAGTTGACTTTTGAGGGAGAACAACGTTAATCTTTTCTTCGAATTTTGAAACAAGGTTAAAAGAAATGCAAAGTATTAATTTTAATATTGGTTTTATTGATTGGATCACTAATGCAGTAAAAAAACCAGCAAAAGAAAAAGTTAACAAGGTGGCACAAAACGCTATTGCTAAAAACATTCCAGCACCAGCACAGATGCCTGCGGCTGTTGAAGTGCTTCCGCCTGTAGTTCCTGCGCCAGTCGAAATCCCAATGCCTATTGTTGTCATCGCAGATCCAATTGTTGAGACACCTTCGATCATGGTTCCTGATCCGATTGTAGAAATTTCAAAGCCATTATCTGAAAGAGCCGTTGAAGTCATTGGACCAACATCGACTCTGATCCCACTCTCTTTTTCTCAACGAATTTTGGCAAAACTAACTCTTGGAAATCTTGCCTACGCTCTTATTGTTGCGGCAGCAGTAGCCTGTGTCGCTTATTTTATATACAATTGGAAATATAGCGAAAAACCCGTTGAAATAGAACCAGAAGAAATTAAAACTCCAGAAATCTGTGAAGAGATTAAAGTCGCTGAACCCATCGAAGATGAAAAGCCCACTTATTCCTATGCGATGGATATTCTGAAATACGCTGGTGGAGCGCTCGCTTGTGTTTTCGCGGTCGCATTCTTTAATAGAAATACGAGCGCCCCAGCGAATATGTCACATCCAAAGAGTTCTGTTTCATCAGATCTGGCTGGGCGTACTGCTGCAGCATTAGGTAGGGTCTCTTGCGCGACCGACATATTTGATTGCTCATCAACACCAGCTAGGGCTTCGCAAGGCTCTATTTCGCTTAGTCCAAGCAATCCAGAATTGGCAGAACCATCTCCGGCACCTAGAAATCCTAAAAGTCAGGGGGAAAAATCTACAAATTTAATAGATTTCATATCTCCTAGTTTGAGAATAGACGAAATTCGTTATCAGGCCTTCGGAGAAGAAGCTAAAGAATTCCAATCGATTCAAAATCAATTCCGAACAGGTCAGGAAATAATCGGGCGTAGCGAAATTGATCAGAAGCAAGAAGAAGATAGGCAATTACTTCTTCGGCAAGCGCATGAAGATAAGAAAGCAATTGTGCATCGAGATTTTGAACGGAGCGTTATTCTAGGCTCTTCTGTAGATGGCAAAAAGGAAATAGAGAGTGAAGAGACTCAAGAATTCCAATCGATTAAGAATCAATTCCGAACAGGACAGGCCATGATTGGGCTTAGCGAAGCCGAAAATAGCGGGCGAGCTTTGATTTTTAAAGATTTTCTTGCAGAGGCTGCAAAGAAAGTTAAGGTTCATCATTTTCTTGATTTTGAAGCTCAAGCAAGAAGAGATTTAGAGCAAAGAATGAATGTGGAAAGAGAACATTTAATAAGGGTCCCCCAAATCGAAAGGAAACAAATGGCTGGAGCTGTCTTAGCTCATAAACAATTTGGATTAATGGGTGAGCAGCTTCTTAAGCAAGGAAACATAGATCAGGAGCAACAAGGAAGAAGGCAATCCATTCTTAATCGATTCCAAGAAGAAAAGGCAGTGATTGAGTTTAACGAAGCCGAAAATAGAGCACGAGATTTGATTGTTCAAGATTATCTTGCAGAAAATGTATGGGAAGGCCAGCGTGATCATTTCTATTCAGAATCTCGCAGACGTCAAGTTCCTTTAACTTCATTGGGAAATAATCTGCCGACTTCTGCATCTCCACCAAGAAAATCGGATGAACAATTGACTCCGCATATAGGTACTGCAACTACTTTTGGAGCTTCCACAAGAGGTTCTTCTCCGCAACCTCGACATCTAGAAGGATTTACGTCACTGGGACAAGTATCTGGTTTCGTAGTGATTCCTCAAGGGTCTCCAAGTCCGAGCCGACCGACGAATGGGGTGGATCAAGCGTTTCAATATCTCGGTGATCAACCAAAAACTCCATCACGCAATCCAGAAGAAAGAGATTCTTCTATTTAAAATAATAAATAAGGATAAATATGTCATTAACACCAACATCAAATTCTCGTTACTTTTTTACACCCCCCTCTACTGAAAGAGGTCAATCTGCAGGTCGTGCAAAAGCAGCTTCTGCGGCGGCATTTGCAGCTAATGCCTTTCCCGGTCAGGATGGGATAACTCCGAAAATTGGATCACCCGTCTCCTCAAACGCTGCTCGAATGTCGAATTCTGTATCACGTCTGAATTCCAAAGAAGGAGACGTGAGTCCCAAGATTACTGGGGAGCGGAACAAGTATCTAAGCCCTACAAAAGCAAAGGGCGAAACTCCAAAACAGAGCAGTGAACAACATGCCTATCTTCAAATGTCGAATTCTGTATCACGTCTGAACTCCAAAGAAGGAGAAGTGAGTCCCAAGATTACTGGGGACCGGAACAATTATCCAAGCCCTACAATAGCAAGCAGCGAAACTCCAAAACTGACGAGTGAACAACATGTCGTTCTTCAAAATGCAGATCAGTATTTGAAAGCAGCTGAAAATTACCGAAGTGAAAATCGTACATCAGATGCCATGAAAGCTTTGGTGGAGCGAGTCAACCTCTTAAAAGAGAGTATGCCGGAGAGCTTATATTTAGCCGCTGCTTACACAGATTTAGCAACTGCAAGAGAAAAAAATGGAGAATTGGATAAGGCGATTACATGTCTTGAAAGAGCGCTTCCGATTCAGGAAAAACATCTTGCAGGAACCCCTGAATTATTCAGATCCTATGGATATCTTGCTTTACTTTATACTACACTCGATAAAATTGATCTTGCCTTAGAGTACTATGAGAAGGGGAAAGGTATGTTAAAACATACCGAAGTTCTTGCTTCAGAAGTTGCAGCGGTGAATGACAAGATTGCCAATTTGCTAGAGGCGAAAGGAGATCAAACAGGACGTGCACTTCAATTGCGTATGTCAAATATTCGAGCTTACGAAGAGTTTTATCCAAACACAATGCTCTTGGCTGACTACTACGATCTCATTGCATCGTATAATAAAGATGAGTCTTTACTAAAAAAGAGTTCTGAAATCGAGAAAAGACTCGGATTTAATTGCCAGGAATTTGCTGCGAAAATTGGTAAAATGTATGAAGATCGTCATCGATTAGAGCAAACGTTTAGTCAGATTACGAAAAATCTTTCGTCTGAGCATAGCTCAACAGATAGTATAATTTCTCAGGCAACATCTTATACAACCAAAGCAGGCATTCGAAGGTCACTGCTAAGAAGTGTAGATTGTGTTGGAAGATTCGAATGGGTGTTACAAAAGAAAGCGGCACTAGATCCTCAAAATCTCTTCGTGGCTTCTCAATGTGAGATTGTAGGGGATCAATATATCGCGCAAGAAAATGAGAAATTAGCGAAAATCTTTTATTACTTGGCATTGAAGATTCGTGCGAACGTGCTGGGTAAAGATCACCGGGATGTCTTAAACTTGAGTGAAAAGGCCAACGCAATGCCGGGAAAACTCATTTCAATGAGTCAAGCTCGAATGGGATCTGTGACTCGAGCACAAAGTGTTGTTCCACAGGAAGATGCGATCAGTAAGTTATGCGCTGATTTAGCTAAATATGATTCAACCAATTTATTTGGAAAAAAAAATGCAGTTAAAGATAAGGCAAGAGATGACTTGATGGCTTTTTTGGATCAGTATCGGAAGACTAAAGACGATACTCTGTATAAAAAAATAGCTAAATTCGTGAATGATGAATTGATTAAGCCAAATAATCCAGCTTTTGATGGAAAATATTCCGGCAATTTATCTGCATTATTTGTGCGTGCAAGCGGTCTTTTTAAGGTTTATTAGCATTTTTAAGCCAAAAGCAGTGCAGGATTCTCTAAGTATTTCTGCACTGTTTTTAAGAATTTTGCAGCGTCAGCGCCATCGATTGCTCGATGGTCTGCCGATACGACGAGATGCATTTTCTTTCCTGCAACGATTTGCCCATTCTTCACTCGTGCACATTCTTCAATACTGCCAACAGCGAGAATGGCTGCTTGGGGAGGATTGATAATCGCGCAAAAGTCAGTCACTCCATACATCCCCATATTCGAGATTGTGAATGAACCACCTTGATATTCGTGCGCTTGAAGTTTGTTCAGCTTTGCTTTTGATGCGAGGTCTTTGACTTCAAGCGAGATTTCACCAATATTTTTGTAGTCTGCATGACGAATAATAGGAGTAATGAGTCCGCCTTCCACACTGACTGCGACAGAGATGTCGATCGTTTTGAAAAAGATGATCGATTGGCTTGCAGCATTAAAACCACTATTGCAGTTTGGATGTTCTTTTAAAGAAAGAGCAACGGCACGTATGATAAAATCATTGATTGAGACTTTCAAGTTCCCATTTTTCAATTGTTCACGCGCTTCAAAGAGGGGACTTGCATCGATTTCTTGATGTACATAGATGTGTGGAATTGAGTTTTTTGCACTTTGGAGACGCTGAGAAATCACTTTTCGCATAGGAGATAGGGGGACTTCTTCAAAAGTCCCTGGAGTGATCGTTGGTTTTTCTCGATGACCAAAAGTCACTACTTGGTTGGGTTGCGCAAGATTGAGATCTTGACTTGTCACTCTTCCACCAGGTCCGCTCCCTTTAACTGTTGTGATGTCTAAGCCTTTTTCCTTTGCGAGCTTTTTGGCAAGGGGAGAAGCTGGAGTTCGTTTTGGTATCACTTCCGTTGGAAATTCAAATTCATAATTTTCTAAAGGGGGCTGGGGGAGAAAAACGGCTTGCGGAATAGAAGTTGTCAAAGCCGATTTTGGAGTTTCTTCTTTCATTTCAGGCTGCTTTTTTTCTTCCTTTGCTTGAGGCAGAGTGCCAACTGGCGTATATCCTTCAATATTCTCATTCGGTTTTTCGCTAAATATGCCCATGGGTTGGTTTACGATTCCAATGCCGCCTTCTGGAATGAGAATTTTGCGCAAAAAACCATCATCAAGTGCATTGAATTCTACGGTTGCTTTATCTGTCGCAATTTCAACGAGGAGATCACCTGAGCTTACTTTGTCACCCACTTTTTTATGCCATTTCGTAATTGTTCCTTCTTGCATAGTTGGAGAAAGTTTTGGCATAGTTACGGTAAACGGCATATCATGAACCCTTTGTTAGTAGAACCTGTAGATTCAAAACAGATTCTTTTGAACTTGATTATACTTTTTTTCACATTTTCTTTGGAGGGATCTTTGTATCACAGTCAAAAAGAAGAAAATATCGCGCCATTTGATGAATTCATCCTGACTTGGAATGGAAAAAGACCAGAAAATGACAAAATAAATTTTTATGTAAGACTAAAGACAGATGCTTGGTCGCCATACTTTTTGTATGCTACATGGGGAAAAAGTGGACAAAACTCTTACAGATATGGGACGGATATTCGCGTTGATCAAGATGTAATTTCAACGAAAACAAAAGCGACAGGTTTTGAAATCAAGGTTGAAGGAGCAAATCCAAAAGATTTTTGTTATCACGTGTATGTAAACCAAGAAAAAACAATCTGTCACAATGTCTCAAATCTGGGTTCGATTCGATTAGACGTTCCAGGCCTTTCTCAGAAAACACTCGATCATCCTCGAAAAATGGACCTATGCTCACCGACCTCAAGTACTGCTGTCATTCGATATTTAAGCAATGCCTCAATCGATCCAGTTCTTTTTGCTGAAAACGTATGTGATTCTGGCTTTGATATCTATGGAAATTGGATTTTGAATGTTGCGGAAGCTTCATCGATCCTTGACTCCTGGCATTGCTGGGTGGAGCGTTTATGTGGATTTGAAGAACTGCATGCAAGGCTGATGAAAAATACACCTGTTGTTGTAAGCGTTAGAGGGCCATTAAAGGGAAGCGCTCTTCCCTATGCAAAAGGGCATCTGCTTGTTGTAAAAGGGTATGATGCAGAGAAGAATATGGTCTTATGTATGGATCCCGCTTTCCCGACAAACGAAGAGACAAATATCGCCTATCCACTCTCCGATTTTATGGCAGCTTGGGAGAGAAGAGGTCTTCTTTCTTACATCTTCGAAAAAAAATGAAACTGCAGAGGGAATTGCAAAACTCGCAATGTGTGCAAAATTTGATGATTGGTTCAATTTGTGCAAATTGACATAACCAATTGGGCTCTTCTGCAATTTACAAAAAATTAAAACCAATGGGAAAAGGGCAAATTTGGAGTCAAATGGAGTTTTGCAACGGCCTCCTTGGTTAGAAAAATGTCGTAGACTTTGGAAAAATTGCGAAAGAAAACTCAATACGAGTTTAAATATGGTTGTTTTAGCTTTTGTGGCATTAGTTCTGAAAAGATTTTAAACGTGCCATTGAGTCTGAATGTGAACAACAAAGAAAACAAGATGGGCAAGATATGCTTGATACGCATGATGAAAAAAAAGAAAGAGAGCTACCCCAGTCTGAACTAACAAGATCAATTTTGGGTTGTTGTTTCGAAGTGATAAATTTTCGACGCCGCAAATTAGAATACCAAAGATTGCATCAGTCCATGGGGATCGACAGTGAAGCTAGCCCGGTTGAGGAGCCTCTGCCGTTTTGAAATTACTTACTCTCTTTTATCAAGCGTATCTTGCAGATCTTGCACATCAAGTTCCTTGGCTGCTCGCCTTGATCATTTAAGCCATTCCTATTGTTTCCTGTCTCGTTCTTTTGAGCTTGTTTGGGTATATACCGAAATTACATGAAGAATCGGTTTTTGCCAGCGTCGGAT
>CAZVXF010000029.1:0-13845 GCA_964630875.1 uncultured bacterium
TTAGAGCACTGCCCTGTCACGGCAGAAGTTGCGGGTTCGAGCCCCGTCTCCCGCGATCTTCTTAAGATCGCTTGCTAAATAATTGAATAAACAGTAAAGTTTCGACGTAACTTTGCGAGCAAAAATGCCACAACCACTGCCTTTTAAAAAACGTCTGCTTCATCATATTTTCTCATATCTTGGCATGGCAATTGGCGCTTTCTTAGCAGCGCTTGCTATCCGTATTTTTTTAACGCCAAATCAACTGATTGACGGAGGCGTCGTCGGGGTTGCTATGATTTTAGGGCGCCTTTTTGGTAGCTCCTATATCTCCATTTTCTTGATGATCATCAATATCCCATTTATTTATCTTGCGTGGCGCTACATTCGCAGAAGTTTTGTTCTGAATATGCTTCTTGCGATCATATTTTTTGCCATTTTCGTATACCTTCTCGATAACATTCGTCCCTTTGGTGCAGACCACCTTGAAGCGATTGTCATTGGCGGTGCGATGCTGGGAACAGGCGCCGGAATGATTATTCGCTATGGTGGATGTATCGACGGTACAGAAATTCTCGCGATCATCATCAACAAAAGAAAAGGGTTTACCGTTGGCCAAGTGATCTTGGTCATTAACTTTTTTGTTTTCACTGCATACGGCCTTATTTTTAATGATTGGCATATTGCCCTTCGATCACTCATGCTTTACATCGTTGCATTTAAGATGATGGACATTGTGATTGCAGGGATTGAAGAACTCAAATCTGTCCTCATTATGTGCTCTAAGCCAGATCATTTAAGCAAAATCATCACACACGAGTTAGGCCTTGGCCTAACCTTTATCAAGGGGCGTGGTGGCTATTCTGGAGAAGATCGCGACATCCTCTTTATCATCGTAGAACGACTCGATATTTCTGAACTCAAAGAAATTGTTCTTCGTGAAGATCCAAGCGCATTTATGGCGATTGAGAATCTGCACGAAGTTGCCTACGGAAGAACGGCGCGAGTTGCTTTAAAACGCCGCGCAAAATCTTTTGCAAAAAAACACTTTTAAATATACCCAAACAACTTTTGAGGTTGTTTGGGTATAACACAACACTAGTTTTGATCAATGGTTTTAGCTAGGCGATAATAATGAGCAGGAAGGACAGAGTTAGGCTTCTTTTCAGCTTTGGGTTTTGCTTCCTTAATGGGTTCCTTGGCGCAGGCAATGAAGATCGCAGGAGGATTGAGGTTATAAAAAGTAGGGTGAATAAAGGCTTCAAAATTTGTTGAATCGATATTCAATATCAATTGATGATCGAAAATTCGGGCGACGATCACGCCAGTTTTATTGTTAAGTTCTTGGATTCCAAATTCTTGTGGTATTTTACACTGAACGAACTGACCGATCGCATAATCATTCGGTCGATCGGTAGTGATGGTTGTGAATCTACCAGTTTTAATTTCAGTTATTTTATAAGCAATGCATGACATGCTTATATTATAACACATTCTTAATTAATTAAAGAATAATAGTAATTATTTTAAACAAACAATCAAAATGAGAGTGCGCGTACTCGCCGGTCTTTCGTAGCCGGTCTTTATTGGGAGAATCTTAATGCATCTTTTTGAGGTTGTTTGGGTATATACCGAAATTACATGAAGAATCGGTTTTTGCCAGCGTCGGATTTACCTCAAAATTCTTGTTCTCGCTCGCTGCGAACAAGAATTTTGAGGATCCTCCTTGCCAAATTCCCGATTCTTCATGTAATTTCGGTATAACCCACTCTAAATCATACACATAATTACACTTGAATTATAATTATAATTTAATATATAATTTTAGATATAAAAATTATAATAGAGAATTTTATGATATTATCAACAAACAACCATTGCAAATTTCATACAAATATTGACGGTCTCGGAACAAATGTTTTGTGGCACATAGGTGAATATCTAGAACCTCAAGATCGAAGGATCCTTCTTCTTTGGACAAGCAGCGATCTTAGAAACGTATCCTACACACAATGTGAGCCATGGATAAATGATGAACTGCGGAAAATAGGCTATCAAGGAGAAAAACTCAGTCTATCTGATAAACCAATCATGGATATTGCAAAAGAAATTTTTAAAATCGTCGTAACAAATCAATTCCAAGGCAAGCTAAGTACAGCAAACATGTTTTACGGCGTGAGATATAAAGATATTTTCGAAATCACAAAGCCCGAGGATCGAGGGCAACTCTTTGCATCGCGTATCAACGATCCAACGACTTCTGCTTCAGAGGCTAATGAACTATTGAAACTATTTAACGGTCAATCTACCAAGACTATCTCGTTCGAATCTGCAGCTTTTTTATGTTTCTCGATTATTACAATGTCGAGTTTTCTAATCTATACAGGTCCCGTATTCATCAAATGCCTGATATGCTCAACACGTGATAATTCTCATCCTTCTGAGAGTGTAACAACTTCCGACAAGTTGAAGATAGTCGTTGGATCTACTCTGTATTCTCTTATCGGCGGCGGGATAATGTATTTACAATGCTTTATATATAAAGATTTTACTGAAGCAACGTATTCCTACATGTATGGAATACCAGAGGCCAATCGCAGAAGACAATATCCATTCAAACGTCCAGAATGGACGTATTCTCGCGCTGTCCTAGCATGGTGTGGAGCTGCAATATATGGTCAATTCAGATACAGACAAAAACCAGCAGATTCTGATCAAACTCTGATGTGTAGGTTAGCTGCCGATTCTATAGCACACTTCATAGCTATCGCTGAAACGTACAAATTCTTTACCGACTTGATAAAATAAACATTCTATAAAGAAAGCTTGAGGAATATCCCTAAAATTAAAAAAACGCTTTGCTGTCGAAGACGCTCAAAGGAGTTGCCTATGGAGGAACGGCGCGAGTTGCTTTAAAACGCCGTGCAACATCTTTTGCAAAAAACACTTTAAAAAAACACCACATTTGCATACATCTAAGGTATGCACGAACTTGAAAAAGAACTATCGCACAAGCAAGCTCACTCCCTCGACTCCTGGCGGATGTTCCGTATCGTCTCTGAATTTGTCGACGGCTTTGAAAGGCTCACCTTTCTGGGGCCATCTGTTGCGATCTTTGGATCTACGAATCATCAGCCTGTTGATCGCAAATATTACGACTTAGCCGAAACTATCGCCGAAAAAATTGTGAAAAAAGGCTTTGGTATTATGACAGGCGGCGGTCCTGGCATTATGGAATGTGCAAATAAAGGGGCACAAAAAGCAGGAGGAAAGAGTTGCGGACTCTGTATCGATCTACCGACAGAATCTCGATCTAATCCCTACGTAGACCGACGCTACGAACTCAATTTCCGTTACTTCTTTGTGCGTAAAGTGATGCTTGTTCGCTACGCGAAGGCTTTTGTTGTCCTACCCGGTGGATTTGGCACTCTAGACGAACTCTTTGAAGCCATTACCCTGATTCAAACCAAAAAAATCAAACCATTCCCCGTTTATCTTGTTGGCAAAGAGTATTGGAAAGGGCTTCTTGACTGGATTAAAAATACAATCCTTTTTCACAAGAATATTAAACCTGAAGACCTAGATTTACTCATACTCACAGACGATCCTGATGAAATCGCAAACGGCATTGCCAAGTCTGCGCGCGATAGCAAACCAATAGAGAACTTCTAAATCAGAGAGGGAATTGGCTTTTGCAGAGGATTGCCGATAGATACTCCCCGTATTCATTCTTTGGTTTTGCAAGTAGTTGCAACTGCTCTGCATTAATATACCCTTTGCAGTAGGCTATTTCCTCAATACAGGCGATTTTAATTCCTTGTCGCTCCTGGATCGTTTGGACAAAGGAGGAAGCCTTGTGAAACGAGTCAAAAGTTCCTGTATCTAACCAAGCATGCCCTTGTTCAATGACTCGAACCTTTAACATGCCTTGTCTGAGTATGGCTAGATTCAAATCGGTAATTTCTAATTCACCTCGAGATGAGGGCTTCAAAGTTTTTGCAATACGAACCACTTCTGGTCCATAAAAATAAAGCCCAGGAACAGCAAAGGGCGATTTTGGGTACTTGGGTTTTTCTTCAATACTGATCGCGCGCATCTCAGAATCAAATTCCACAACACCATAACGATTCGGGTCCTTGACGCGATATCCAAAAATCAGCCCGCCAGAGGAAATAGAACTTCCCTCTCTTAACAGATCGGGCAAGTCATGGCCATAGAAAATATTATCTCCTAGGATCAAAGCGACAGGGCTTCCGTTGATAAACGATTCTCCGAGAATAAAAGCTTCAGCAAGTCCTTTTGGCTCATTTTGAACAGCATATGTAAACTGAAGACCTAACTGAAAACCACTCCCCAGCAACTTTTCAAACCGAGGGACATCGTCAGGGGTTGAGATAATGAGTATTTCCCGAATTCCTGCAAGCATTAGGACAGAAAGAGGATAGTAGATCATTGGTTTATCGTAGACTGGTAGAAGCTGCTTACAAACAGCTAAAGTCGCAGGATAAAGTCTTGTCCCATGACCGCCGGCTAAGATAATTCCTTTCATTTTCTCTCGGGTATGCAATGATTCATTGATTTTCTAAAGCGAAAAAACAAACCCTTCAGTAAGCAATTGATCGATTGTTCCGATATTGTACTTATGGGTCAAGAATCGCTCATCTTGAAGCATGAATTGATGAAAAGGAATCGTTGTATGAACTCCAGAAATATGGAACTCTTTTAAAGCACGTTTCGCATGCGCAATTGCTTCAGCTCGATCTTTTCCTTTTACAATCAACTTTGCAATCATTGAATCATAATGTGGAGGAATACGATAGCCACTATAACATGCGCTATCCACTCGCACATGTGGACCGCCTGGCGGAATATAGTGCTCTAATAAACCTGGACTTGGCGCAAAATTATTCTTTGGATCTTCTGCGTTGATACGTAATTCAAAGACATGCCCATTGAGTTGAATATCTTTTTGTTTCCATGGAAGTTTATCGCCACGCGCGATTTGAATTTGCAACTTCACTAAATCAATTCCTGTGAGCTCTTCAGTCACGGTATGCTCAACCTGAATACGGGTATTGACTTCCATGAAGTAATAGCTGCCTTTTTCATCGAGAAGAAATTCTACAGTCCCCACTGAGTGGTAACCTGCTGCTTTCACAATCGCTACTGCGCTTTCGCCAATTTTTTTGCGCAAAGACGGGGTGAGCATTGGAGATGGAGCTTCTTCGATCAACTTTTGCCGTCTGCGCTGCAAAGTACAATCTCGCTCGCCTAAATACAAATAATTGCCATGCTTATCTCCTACGATCTGCATTTCAATATGTCGAGGATTGATGATCGCCTTTTCTAAATAGACATCTGGATTATTGAAACTCACTTCTGCTTCTGTGCGAGCTTGAATGAATTTCTGAACGAAATCTGATTCGTTGTAAGCGATCCGAATGCCTTTCCCCCCGCCACCTGCCACTGCTTTGATGAAAATTGGGAAGCCAAATTTACGAGATTCTTTGAGGCCTGATTCGACATCACGCACAACGCCATCAGATCCTGGAATAACGGGGCACTTTACTTTTTTTGCTGTCGCTTTCGCCATCGCCTTATCGCCAAGGAGCGCAATTGCTTTCGAAGAGGGCCCAATGAAATTCAAACCGCAGCTTTCACAAATCGATGCAAAATTGGCATTTTCGCTCAAAAAGCCATACCCAGGATGCACCGCGTCAGCGCCTGTAATTTCACAAGCAGCGATTAAATTCGGTATTTTTAGGTAGGATTTTGCTGATGGAGCCTCTCCAATACAAATTGATTCATCCGCTTGATACACATGCATTGCTTCGCTGTCTGCCTTTGAATAAACAGCAACTGTTGACAGACCTAAGTCATGACACGCGCGATTGATGCGAACTGCAATTTCTCCACGATTGGCGATCAATACTTTCATGGTATGATCCGAAATAGACGTGATCCAAATTCAACAGGCTGACCATTATGTAAAATCGCTTCAGCCACTGTGCCGCTTATTCCTGCTTTCACTTCATTCATCACTTTCATCGCTTCAATGATGCACACAACAGTTCCTTCGCTCACACGATCACCCACTTTGACAAAAACAGGCTGATCTGGAGCTGGTGATGCATAAAACGTTCCAACCATTGGCGAGGTGACAAAATTGCCGAGTGGTTGCTCTTCGATTTTTTGCGAGGCTTGCGGTGTTTCGCGTGGAATTTCAACGTATGAAGCTCTTTGGACTTGTGGTGGGGGAGCAAAACTATCTTCTTTCTCTAACGAGAGTTCAAAGTCACCCTGTTTAATGAACAATTTACGAAGCTTTGATGCTTCCAATTGATTCATTAATTCTTTAATTTTCTCAATCTCCATTCAAGTGCTCCATCTTAAACCCTCTGAATATATTCGCTTGCTTGAGTATCTACTTTGATCACATCCCCGCTCTCAATAAATAGAGGGACATTGATTTTTGCGCCTGTTTCTAGAACGGCTTTTTTCGTGGTTGCGCCCGGCGTTGCATTTTCGGTCTTAACAACCATGATTTCTAAGAACTGGGGCAACTCAACGCCAAAAATTGACTCGCCATAAAACATGGCTTTGACTTGGATTCCTTCTTTCAAATAGTGCACTTTATCGGCTAAGACATTCGAAGGAACTAAAATTTGTTCTAAATCACCCACATCTAAGAAAAGATATTCCTTCCCTTCTGGATAGAGAAATTCTAAAGATCGCTCAATGAGAGAAACTTCTTGCACCATCTGATCTGGCTTAAAGTTCTTCTCAATCATTGAATCATCAACAAGGTTTCGTAACTTTGTCTTGATGAATGGAGTTCCTTTGGCAACAGTGACTTTCACGCTCGACTCGACGCGATAGATTTTGCCATCGAGGCTTAGCGTCATTCCTGGAGTCATTTGATTGGCAGTAGTCATCGTATTATGTCCTTTAAAGCGTGCAGATTATTAATCGAGTAATTGACCCATTTTTCTTCTAAACTTGCGCCTCGTCCCCATTTCATATGAATTGTATTCATCCCCAATTCAAAAGCAGGTCTTAAATCCACTTCAATGCGATCTCCGCAAACCCAAATCTCATTCGAAGGGATGTTAAATTCTTTCTGAATTTCACGGTAGCAAGGCTTCTTCACCGAGTCTTCAGGTATGGCAATCATACTAAAAAAGGCACGTTCAATTCCAGCTTTTTCCAGCTTATCCATTTGATAGGGTGGGTGACCACCAGTCACAATTGCCATTGGATAACGGCCTCGATAATATTCTAATATTTCTTGAGCATGTGTCGTCATCGGAATATGAAAAGAATCTGGTAGTGGTGCGGTCAATACTTGGAGAGCTTGTTCAATCTGCTCATCACTTGCGAAATATTTTTTTGCAAACGCAATGATTGCATCTTTTGATTTTGAAGATTTCTTGTTATTTTCAATGAGTTCATTGAAAGAAGAGAGTGGACATTTGACACCCAATGCAATCAAGCGGCGAAAACATTCCTTCATTTTAAAAGGAGTGACAACGCCTGATGTGTCAATGAGTGTGTCATCAAGATCAAAGATGATCAACAATTTGCATCAACTCCTTGGCGATTTTTCTTGAATCATGACGAATTAAATTTCTTTTTAATAAATCTTTTTTTGCAGAATGTGCAACAGTTCCGAGCATGTGGGCTTCAAGTATCCGACGATCTTTCATATCGTTTTCAACTAAATCCCCTTCACTTGCGTATACATCGATCAGCTCTTTTGGCGGTTTCTCCACATTGATCAAGATATGGTCAAAAATATCCTTCCCCAAAAACTGCACTAGCTCTTTTAAATAATGACTTGTTTTGTACCCTGTTGTTTGGCCTTTTCGATTCATCAAATTCAAAACAAAAACTTTTTTGGCTTTTGCTCTGCAAATCGCATCTCCAACTCCTTCGACCAGCAAATTGGGAATCAAAGACGTATGAAGACCGCCAGGTCCGATAACAATTAAATCTGCCTGGTGAATTTCTTCGATCACTTTTGGATTGACATTCGGGAATGGCTCAAGATAAATGGAGCGATATCCCCCTTCAATTTCCTGAGATAAATAAATTTCCTTTTCGCCCTCTAACAGCTTGCTGTTATTCAAAACCATCTTGAGGCGTACTTGATTCATCGTAACTGGAATGACTTTTCCTTTAATATAGAGAATTCGGCTTGCCTCTTCGACGGCTCGTTCAAAACTTCCCGTGACTTTTTCTAAAGCAGATAGCAATAGATTCCCAAAAGAATGCCCACCAAGTCCTCCGTTCTCAAATCGATAATTCATTAAAGAACGCATAAGACGGCTAGAATTTGAAAGAGCAACAAGACACTGCCGCACATCTCCAGGAGGTAACACGCCAAGTTCATCCCGTAAAATTCCAGTGCTTCCGCCATCGTCTGCCATTGAAACGATTGCAGACACATCCAAGGGATATTTTTTTAGGCCCTTCAATACGACGAAATTGCCTGTTCCCCCACCAATGACGACAACTTTTTTTCTATCCCTGTGCTTCATAAGCGCAAACGCTGAATTCCTTGTGCGAGATCTTTTTGTTCGAATAGGTAACTACCACTCACCAAAACATTGGCCCCTGCATCAATACACACTTTGGCTGTCTCATCAGTGATTCCGCCATCGACCTGAATATCAAGAGGAATATTTGCCCGATTACAAAGATCACGAGTGAGCTTGATTTTCTCTACCACCTCAGGCATAAATTTTTGTCCACCAAAACCAGGGTTTACAGTCATTAAAAGCACCATATCACAACGCGCTAAATATTTGGGAATCATCTCAAAACTTGTCTCAGGACTAAAAGCAAGACCTGCTTTTTTACCGCACTTTCTAATAAATTCTATGGTATCATCGACATCTTCAGTTGCCTCGAAATGAAACGTGATACGATCTGCTCCCTCTCGAACAAACTGTTCAATATAATCATACGGATTATAAATCATCAAATGGACATCCAAAAAAAGATTTGTCGCGCGACGAATCGCCCCAACGGCTCTTGGGCCCAAAGTCAGGTTTGGAACAAAATGGCCATCCATAATATCGATATGGATCCCATCTGCCCCCGCCTTTTCTAAACGCTTCGCCTCTGCTGCAAGATTCCCGAAATCACCAGACAAAATGGAAGGTAAAATTTGAATTGTACTTTTTTTCATAGTTGTGGACATTTTCTTAAATCACTTTCGGCATACCAAACAAGCTCAAAAATCGGTTTATTAAACACTCCAAAGCGCCTAATTTTCGACGATTTCAAGCGCCTTTATTTTCTAATATTAAGGCACTTGAGATCGCTGAAATTCCGCAGATTTGGCGCAGCCTAAAAACCGATTTATGAGCTTGTTAAGGTATATATATACCCGACAAAGGACCTTCTAGACAAGAAGATCGTTCGGTTCTCGCCCCGCCTGAAGTTTTACAATTACAATAACTTAATTATGATTATTACAATCTTAATACCTAAAGTTATTATTATTATTGAAATTAATAAAACACAAACAATATAATGTAGTTCAAATCAGAAAAAGAGGATAAAATGGTAGTACAAGCTCTTCAAATCAACAACCAAGCAGCTCAACAGAACCAACCAAATCCACCCTCACATTGGAGTGACAAAGCAATCGCAAACACCGCCCTTAAAGCCGCTGCACTTGCAGCAGCTGCAATTTTCTTTTTAGGGAATCAGACGCCAGAGCCAGGTAGCTTCGTAGAAAGCACACTGAACTATATGAAAGAAAACGCAGAAATGCTTTCAAAAGCATGGATCGGGATCGCTTTTGCTCCAGAATTGTTTATCGCTGGAAAGTTTGTAACATGTGATTATCCTGTAATCGGAGGTTCAATAGTGGGTGCTGTAATTGGAATTTACGCGCAAAAGCACAAACCAATAATGTAACATAACCCTCTCATTATCAATAGCTAGCAACAGATTTTTCCTAGCTTTCGTTTTGCATAATAATAAATATTTTACTATTATTGTTTTATTAACATAATTATACTATAATTGTATTAAAAAAACTAAAATTACAATAATAGGATAGTTTATGAGCTCAATATCAAACGGATTTAATGCACATCAATGTGTTGAAGAATTTTTAGAGGGTTTTGATGAAAACTCAAACGCTTTCCGCCCAAGAACTCCTGATCGCAATTTCCGCCCTGCTGCACAACGGCGAAAAGCATGGGAATGCCGCCCCTCTTCAAGATCAGCTGATTCCAGCGGTCAAGAAACCGCTCCAGCAGCAAGATCTTCCCAAAGAGATAACGATGAGGATAGAACCGCTACAACAGTCGGCCGTCTTACAGAACAGGCCTCTTTAATAAAAAGAGTGAATCACCTCTTACACGAACGTACGGGCGTTCCAGCTCCTCTAGACGAACAGGAAAAAAAGCATTTACAAGCCATTCGGGAAATAACGGGCGTCCTTTTAGGGAAACACCGCCTTCCCCCCGAAGAAAGAAATAAAATTCACGAAATACCAGGATCCGTTGATGCAACCAAAGCGGAAAAAAAAGCATTATTGTTACAGAGACAGCAAGAGGTAAGGGAATCCCCTCTTTCCCTAGAAATCTCCGAAACAGGCACACAAGCTAAGCGTAAACCATTCGTTCGTACAGCTGCAAATCTTACAACAGCGGTTCTTGCTACGCTATATACACAATCAGTAGCAAATAGTAGACAACTATATATTCCATCAAAGACAGCCTTAGCTTTAGGAGCAATTCCCATAGTCATTACGGCGGGATCATTGATTGGCGAAGAAACGACGGATCGCTATATTCAACGGATTCAAGAAGGTGCCATCAGAGTAAAAAATAGAACTGTGCGAGTCGCAACCTGGATCAAAGAAACAGCAGAAGAATATCCCACGGCTTCAAAATGTCTTGTCGCAGCCACAGCTACGGGTCTTGGAATCTATTATATAAGCTCAAGAATTCAGCATCGAATGTCTACGGAGTTGGCTACGAAGTTGGCTATGAATTTCCCGAATGATGCAATCAAAGACTCGGTTGTTGAATTGACCCAAGTCGCAGCGGACACAGCGACTTTAGCTGTGATCGAAACAGCCAAAGAAACAGCCCAGAGCGCACTTGATTCATCTCTTGCTGGTGTTAAAGCACAAGTCGCCTCGCCAGCAATTGAACTGCCTCAAGGACCAAGCGAACTTGACGATGAAACTCAAGGATCTATTCTCCCATTGATAGCTGCCTGTGCGTTCAAAATCGCAAATACAGCTTCATGGATCATTGAATTGGCATCTGACGAAGTGCGCAAGGAAACAACATTGGATGCACATTCAATTTATAAAGTATTCAATCGTTAAATTCTGACAGGAATTGCAGCTGCAGCTCCCTATCTTCAGAAAAAAGTAGGTGTCCTAGATATAGGGCTCCTTCTGTTTCTAAAGAAAAAGAAATGACCTGATGAGCCGGCAGTGAAAGCATCGCAATACGTTCTAGAAGTATTCTTTTTTGAGACTCTGTCACCAATTGAATCACTAACGCACGCTTTTCATCTTGTTTGTATAGAAAATCCCCATCCTGGGCTGTTTTAGAATATTGTAAAAAGAGTAAAAACAGCTGTTTTAAAGACTCTGTATCGGTCGCTGTTCGCATCTCGAGAGGCTCTAATGAGTAATAAAACTTTTCTAAAAGTAAATAATGCTGCTCGCCTACTTTCCCAAGATCTTGTTTTAAAGCCTCTAAGCATTCGTTTTGTCGATAGATCATACCCCCATTATAATCTCTAATCTCTCCGACTAATTTGCTCAGCTCCTGAAAAACATAACTGCGGGCTTTATAGAGATCAATCGAACAATCACTGCGCAAAAAAGAAGAGCTGTTGACCAATGCGCGAAAAACAGTCGCCTCTTTCACATATTTCTTTCGTATGTGCCCGACTCTTCGAACACGATCTGGAATCACACGCAGCGGAGTGGGGCATTCTGCAAAAATCGTTTGCATCGACGGAGCTTCTTTTGGCTGAACTCTGAGTAAAATCACCGTAAATGAGAGATCGTCCCCTTTTTGTTCATCAAAAGAAATAATCACTTGAGGCATATCATTCACATAGCGAAGCTGGCCAGAAAGTGTCATAATATTGCGCAACACATCCTCTTCATTACGCGGCATAAAAATCGGATGGGCAAGTTTCTCAATATGCTCTTTAATTTGATCTGGAAGAGATGTCCGCAGAAGTTGAATTTCTTGGATCGTAAAATCGCCTTCCTTTTCTACCTCTAGGTATAGAGTTTGCAGACTTTGATGCCGATCGATAAAAAACGATCCCTCTACCGGATGAATTTCGGGAAAATGCTTTTGTATTGCATTCACAAAATGAGTCGTTTCAAACACCTCATTTTCGGCTAAGAAATTAATTCCGACTAAAACCCCTAAAACATTTCTTGATTGCGTTTCTTCACTTCCATCATGCAAGACAATCTGTCTTGTTAGCTGAGTTTTTAAATACTTGAGATGAACGTATCGTTTTGTCGGAAAGACTGAAATGTTTTGCTTAAGCTGTTCTCTTAATGAATAGAGGTTAGAAATAATCCGACTCATGTGATGATAATCTCTTTGATTCTTAAATTCTTCGGGGCAATTCACCAAGAATTGTTGCATCTGCGCAAATATCCCCTTATCAAAATCCCTTGAAATTAAAGAACCAATTTTTTCTTGAATCATGGCTGTTTTGCCGTCACAATCCAGTCCCTTAAACTCCAAAATTCGACGCGCTTGATATTCAGAAACAATGCCTAAACGGATTTCTGTCTCTATCGCTTTTAAATTGCGTCGCACCTCTTCGACCTCTTGCGCGCTTTTCAAATAAATCACAATCTCAGCAACGCTTAACAAATCCTCAGATAGATGTGGAAGTCGCACGTCAGATGCAAAAAATAATTCTACTTTGACCTGTTTTTGCGGAAGTAACCAACGACTCACCATGTCATAAAAAAAATTACAACCATTAAAACGATATTTACTCAACAATAGCACGGACAAGTTGCAAGGCGCCTTGGAAAGATCAGACCATGAAAGAAGTGGAAGCATATCATCAAAATGGGAACGATTCACATGTTCAGGAAGGATTCTTCGGATCAGGTCTTGAGCTCCTTCTCGATAATATTCAGGAGAAAAAGTTGGACTCATTTCAAATTCAAACTGTAACTGCTCATCTTTCATATGCGCTACCAAATCGCCACTCTATAAATCGTCCAAAAAAAAATAAACTAAAATTTTTACATTTCAACGATCCCTCTGAATGTCTTGCTATTATTGAAGAAGTTTTGATATCCTGTCGGGTTAGATTTTATTAACAGGAGAAACCTTAAACCCATGTCCTACAAAAACCACCCATCAAACCTTCATGACTGGAATGCAAGCAATGTGCTTGATGATGTCGATTTTCAAGAAAGCGAAGCAATTCAATTTCGCGATTTACTTTATGGCAAAAGCAAAACGGGTGGTGAAAACGCTCTCTCTCTTTTGAATGTAGGTCAAATTTTAAATGGTCGAATTGTTGAATTGACAAAAGACTTTGTGGTTGTTGACGTAGGTCTTAAGTCTGAAGGGCTTGTGCCTGTATCTGAGTTCACAGAACCAGATGAAATTGTACTCGGCGGGCAAGTCGAAGTATATCTCGATCAAGCAGAAGGCGAAGACGGACAAATCGTTCTCTCCCGTGAAAAAGCACGTAAATTCCGCCAATGGGAACACATTGTAAAGAACTGCAAAGAAGGTTCTATTGTCAAAGGGAAAGTGATCAAGAAAGTCAAAGGCGGCTTGATGATTGATATTGGAATGGAAGCATTCCTCCCTGGATCTCAAATCG
>CAZVXF010000030.1:0-13609 GCA_964630875.1 uncultured bacterium
GAAGCTCCTATCACTCACCACTGGCTTGATTCAACGCATATCGTCTTTGGAGTGGCAACAGTCGGATATGTCCACGATTGGTGGAAAGTTGACGCGTCCATTTTTACAGGAAGAGAGCCAGACCAGCATCGGTGGAATTTTGATTCACCTCGATTCGATTCATATTCTGCTCGCGTTTCCATCAATCCGACGGAAAATATCGCAGCTCAAATCAGCTATGGCTTTTTAAAAAGCCCTGAGCAGTTAGAACCAAACGTAAATACTCAGCGCACAACAGTTTCGATGAGCTACAACAAAGCATGGGCAACCAGCAATTGGCAAACCACAGCTGCTTGGGGGCTTAATTGCAATAGTCCTGGCCATCACTTAAATGGCTACCTTTTAGAATCAGCCATAGAAATTGACAGTAAACACGTTGTCTTTGGGAGGGCTGAATATGTCGCAAAGGATGAATTATTCATTGCGCCAAGTCCAAATGCTGGTAAAGTTTTTAATGTGGGAAAGATAGATCTAGGTTACATCTTTGAATTTCCATTCATTCCTTCCACTCTTTGGGGACTTGGGGTTGTAGGAAGTGCTTCCTTCGTTCCAAGTTCAATCAAACCCGAATACGGAGGAACCCCGCTTTCCTACATGGCATTCCTAAGAATCGAACTAAAGGACAAGAGGAAATAGACGTGCAGAAAGAATATATACCCAAACAAGCTCAAAAATCGGTTTTTAAGCTTGTTTGGGTAGACATGTCCTATGCACCCCAGATCGTTCAGCACAATCCTGGATCATGTCCTATATGCGGAATGCGGTTAGAATTGAAAACGCGAAAGGCACTTCGCAACATCAAACAAAATCTCTGGTTCGCATTTCTCTATAACGTTTTGAGAGTGCCTATTGCAGCTGGAATTTTTTATCCAGTATTCGGCTTCTTTTAAAGCCTTTTTCTTGACAGCTCCTGAGTCACAGATTTAAAATCTGGCGCGCGAATTTTATTTATATATTAAGGCGCACTTGTGATCGTTAAAATTAGGCGCTTTGGCGCGTTTAAAAAGCCGATTTTTAAGCTTGTTTGGGTATAACATTTATAGTCTTTAAATTATCTTTGGCATTTTCGGCGCTTTGAAGCAGCCCAAAAAAGCAAAATATATTTTAAACGACTATAAGAGCAAAACGTTTAACAATGATGAATATTCAGTCAGCTCTCACCTCTAGGTTTGATTCTCGTCTAACGGAGCAAGTTTCTGCACCTGTTGATGACACTCGATGCCCTGTGAATCGTTTTCAAACAGAAAGGGATGCTCGGATTTTAGGGATTCTGGAAGGGTTTTTCTCAAACGCCTCAGCAGTTCGCGCCGAAGTGGAAGAAGGCACCGATAATTCCCCTGTCAAAAGTGCAACCATCATTGATCTTGTTCAAGATCTATCACCGGATGCAAGAACTCGAGTCATTTGGAGTTTAAATCAGAGGTTAAACGAATTGCACTTACCGACGTTGCAAAATTCACAAAGCAGAAATAAAAAGTCGTCAGAAATCACCAGGCAGAGGGAAATAAAACGGCAAGCGGATCTTGAGGTAGGAGATTTTCTCCATAAGTTAATTGATTGTATATATATCGATCGTTCTGTCGATCTTATGAGACAAAACAATGATTCTGAAAAAGCAGATCGACTTGTCATTGCTCGAAAGTTATGTGCGGATTTTTTCAGAGATAACGATCCTCATACGTTTTCTGTCGAAGAGTCACAGTTGATCAGTGAGTACTTCTATTACACATTTTTGGCATGGCGGGGAAGATTATTTGTTGATCAAAAAGAATTTCTTCTCAATCAAGGCGGAAAGATGGTCGCAGATTTCTCTAAAGGGGCAGAATCTCTATGGGATAACTGTTTGTGTAAAATACCTCTTTACCCAGAGAAAAATGAGAAAGCTGTTGCATATCATATTCCGAATCATACTCCGCAAAACATGGCGAATTCTATGACAATTCATAGCTACTTAGAAAAGAATTGCAAAGAACTCATCCAAGATGCTCTGAAATTATCAACACATGTTTTTCAGTATCTTTCTAGAACTCAAGATGCCACAAATGAGGACTGTAATACTTTTATTGTGAACAAGCTTCCTAAATATTTTACAAATAATGAAGATTCTATATCTCATCAAATTTTTGCCCAAAGTTCCAGTATAGAGGATTTTATCAAGAGATATGGAGAATTTGTTCAATCGCGGGAAAAGGAATGCCTTGCGGAGCAACTGGCATTGATAGCAGAGGAAGACAAGAAACAGGCCTCAAAACAGCAGTCTAATCTCTTAAGAAAAAGCTCTAAGGCAAATGCGAGCAAAATTTCTGCGCCTGTTGCAAAATCAAGTCAAGATGTGCGTAACGAAAGAGAAAACCTTTCTTCTAAAGTAGACAGATCTCCTCCTATGAAGATCAATCCAGATACCCGAGGAGGAAACTGGACCAACGTCCCTTATCGAGAGAGAACGCAAGTGGCTTTCACCCAAGATCAACTTGTATCGAAAATACTGAACCAAACTTGGAATATTTCTTTAACCCCTCATATTACACGTTGGATTGAATCAAAAAGGGATGAGAATATCATCCGGGCTTTTGTTGATAAGTCAGGAGTCTCTTGCAAATATGCAAAAATGACGCCTCAGGAAATAGAACTTCAATGGAGATATCATTGTATCCCTGGATTACACCTAATATTGAGTGACCCGTTTATTAAGCAATATGCTTTTGATTACACAAAATGCAATGACGCTCACAGATATACACTCTGGGGGCAACTCACGATTCCAGGAAAACAGCCAGTGAAATCCATTATCACCTTCTCAATTGGAGGGAATCGACTCTTTCATAGTTTCTTCCATCCTCCATATGAAGCGAAAAATTTTGTACAAAACAACAGAAGCGCTGTTGATTCCCGGAGTCATAGGACAAGCCAAGCAAAAGTCGTTCATCACACAGGTGATATAACAATTTCACAAATAGCTCAAGAAGGCTTCGAATATCCGGTCATTGTTTTAACCTCTGATCAATTTGATCACTCTTATAGCATTTTTCCGAAGGTTCCCATTAGAGATTCGAGCAAGAGTTTCTCGCGCTCTTTATTTTGACTTCTTGGCATTTTTGGATGAGTTCGCGGGCAGCGAGCATGAAGTTGACTCTTTCGAGTTGGTGGAGGTGGGCCCATTGGTAGTCGAGGTGTTCGTTGGAGAGTCTGATGGAGGGTTTCGAGGGAAGGAGGAGTTTGAAGAGATGGAAGGTATAGTCGGTTTCGGGTTTGCGAATGTAGAGGGTGATGAAGGGTTGGAGGGGGAGGTGAGTTTGAATTCCTGTCTCTTCAAAGAGCTCGCGACGGGCGGCCTGTTCGGGTGTTTCGTTGGGTTCGATTTTGCCCGCGGGGACGCCCCAAAGACCTGCTTCTGTTTTATGAGAACCGCATTGGAGAAGGAGGAGAGTTTGATCGATTTCAATGTAACAGGCGGCCACTTCTACTTTTGGTGAAAAGTTCATTGGCTTTGTTTCAAAGATTTGTACAGCAGGCTCCATTTCTATATTTTAACAGAATTATTTTATTGCGAATAGGCTTCTGATAAGTATTGAGCCGCAGGGGTTTGTGTGAAAGATTGGAGACGACGATGGTTGTCGACGGTTGGTTCGATGAGGGCAAGTTGGCAATCAAAGCCGTTTTCCCATTCGAGTTGACGACGCAGGTCGCTCCAGCAGAAGAGGCCTTGAATTTGTCGGAGGTTAGTGAGGCAATACTGGTGGATTTGCTCTGTCAGGGCGCGAAGATATTGAGCTTGCGCTTCATTATTGAGAGCGAAAGAGGGTTGGCCCCATCTTTGTACCATCGCGTCGGAACCAAATTCTGTGATGAAGACATTGGGGGTAATGGCAAAAGCGTCGTCAAGGGCTTCGTTGATTCCTTCTGCATGCCATCGCGGGCCAAAGCGCATAACGGTTCCGCCCGGTTCGCAGGAGGAGCCAAAGGAAAAGAAGGGCAGATTTTTAATGGCGGAAGGCGGGCCGGGATAGGTTTGTCCGTGGTTAAGACCCATTTTAAGCATCGGTTTCGGATAAGCTTGTACACCGATGCGCATGAGGAAGTGGTCATTGGCTTCGAATTCGTGGGTGGGTATTTCGAGTTGGATATTTGCGATGAATGGGAATTCGAAAGAAAAGTGGCCGTCTTTGAAGAAATTGTAAACAGGTGAAAAGCCAAATTTGGTGAAGTAGTAGGCAAGGATGCTTTCAAAAGGATTGCTATTTTCCGTGTCAAATTTTAGCCATTGATGGGTCACGCCAATTTTTTTATCGGGATGAAATTCGGCAACCTTTTGGTGAAGAAGACAGTGGGCAATGAGCATGTTACGTGTCGATATGCCTGCAGCATGAATACGTGAAGGGAGGCTACTTCCTTCGGGAAGATCTGTGGGATAGACTTCGCGGGTTTGTTGGAAAGCGCGAACATTGAGCTCATTGAAGGACCACCAATCCTTTACTTCGGGGAAAAGTTTCATTGCTGCGAGTGCAAAGTCGATGAAGTGTGAAATGTTGTTTTCATTATGAAAGCTACCCGATTCATAAAACCACTCTGGAACAACAAAATGACTTAGGGTTATCGATGGAGTGATTCCGGCCTTGATTAATTGATGGATGAAGTTTTTATAGAGTAGAATGGCTTTTTCATCAAATTCGTGTGAAGAAGGACAGATGACTGACCATTCAAGTGAAAAGCGATGCGCAGTCACGTTCTGCTTTTTTAGCATGTCGATATAGGGACCGGGATTTGAGAGGATGTCTGTGAAGAAGTTGCTGAAATCAAACTCCTTTGAATGAGAAATGTGTTTTTTGTTATCCATCCATTTATCCCAATCACACTTGCCGATTAAACCTTGAGGTGCAGACCATTTTGTGCCAAGACCCGATGTTTGAAAAAGAGATGTTGCAAATCCTCTTTGTTTGGGAGGCCATGTGGGAATCATTGCTGGAGGTTTTAAAGGATTCATTTTTTGGGTAGTGAGGAGATCATAACAGACAGAAACAGGCGCTAACAATACGAAGGCTACAAAGGTAAAGAAGTTTTTCACGCAATAGTTGACTTTCTGAATCAGCGTATATTGCTCCTTTACGATTTTCCCGCGATCCAATCGGACAATTTCGGGAGGCGGTAGAAGGCACTTTTCAAGACGAAGAAGAGTGTTCATTTCAGAGCCTGGAGAAGCGCTTTGCAAAAGTCTGGAAGGTCATTTGGGGTTCGAGAAGAAATCAGATTTTGATCGACGACAACTGCCGTGTCTGAATAGCGCGCGCCAGCATTTTCAAGGTCATCTTTAATGGAATAAAAGCCTGTGACATGACGGTTTTTTAAAATTTTTGCAGAGATTGGTACCCAACCGGCGTGGCAAATAAATCCAATGGGCTTATTCAGCTGGTGCATTTCTTGTACTATGGAGAGAACTTTAGAATAACGGCGCATTTTATCTGGAGCAAAGCCTCCAGGAATGACAAGAGCTGCAAATTCGTTGGAAGCAACTTGATCATAGGAAATTTCTGATATGCAAGGATACCCATGTTTGCCTGGATATGTTTTTTTTGCCTCAGCGCCAGCTATGACTGTTTTATATCCTGCTTCCTCGAGGCGAATTTTGGGATACCAAAGTTCGAGATCTTCATAGAGATCATGCACAAAGATAAGGACTGATTTCATATGTATTTGATATTCTACTTAAAATTTGTTTTTGGCATTAGTGAAAAAATCCCTTCCCCCCACACACAAAAAAAGGAATAGCGACACTGAAAAGCGATTTATACCCAAACAGGCAAAAAACATTGATCACTCGGTAAAGAATGACTTGATTTTTTCGACAAATGTCTTTTTATGAGGATGGTTTTGTGGAACTTCTAGTTCTTCAAAAGAACGGAGGAGCTCTTTTTGTTTTTCTGTGAGCCGAATAGGTGTTTCTACCAGGATGCGCACGAGAAGGTCGCCGGAGCCTTGTCTATGAACGTTTGGGAATCCTTTTCCGCTGACGCGAAGAAGTTTGCCATTTTGTGTGCCTTCTGGAATTTGAATGCGGCAAGATTCCCCGAGAGGGGTAGGTACGACTTTTTTGCTGCCGAGAGCTGCTTCCGTAAATGTGATCGGCAATTGAATGTAAACATCATCGCCTTCACGTTCAAAAGCCTCGTGGGGTTCGATTTCGATGTCAACAAATAGATCTCCTGCTGGTGCATTCGAGATACCTGCATCACCATATCCGCTCATTTTGAGGCGCATTCCATTGTCAACGCCGGCTGGAATTTTGATCTTAATGCGCTGCTTTTCTTTCGCTCTTCCTTCGCCTGAGCAGGTGCGGCAAGGATCGATGATCGTTTGCCCAGTTCCTTTGCAGTTTGGGCATGTGCTAGACATACTAAAGAAGCCACGATTTTGATAGATTTGGCCGTTTCCTTTGCAAGCAGAGCAGGTTTTGACGCCGTTCTTCGTTTTAGACCCCGTCCCTTGGCAATCTTTGCAAGAAACAAAGTTATTGATCGCAATTTCTTTTTCTGTCCCTCGAGCCGCTTCTTCAAAAGTCACTTTGACAGAGATTCGTTTGCTTGATCCTCTTCGGTTGTCTTGCTCTTCAGCTGCACCGCCGAAGCCTCCACCAAAAAAGGACTCAAATCCACCACCACCCCCACCACCAAATGCGCCCATAAATGTGCGCAGCGCTTCTTCAGTAGAAGAGAATCCTCCTCCACCTGAACCGCCCACGCCAGCTCCTCTTAATCCGTCTTCTCCATATTGATCGTAAATGCGACGCTTACTGGTATCGCTAAGGACTTCATAGGCTTCAGAAACGCGTTTAAAAGTTTCTGCAGCTTTAGGATCATTTTGATTTCGATCGGGATGACATTCAAGAGCCTTTTTTCGATAGGCTTTCTTGACTTCTTCAGGAGTGGCTTCTCGGGAGACACCGAGTGTGGCGTAGAAATCTGACATAATTCTTAGTAGCCGCGGCGAGCAGCGATTTTGTTTCTTTTGACAGCAGCTTTAGATTTCAATCGACTTTTTACAGAAGGTTTATCATAAAAGCGATGTGCCTTTGCTGATTTCATAATTCCTTCTTTATCGAGTTTTTTCTTGAGAGCGCGAAGCGCTTTATCGATTGGTTCTCCCATACGGACTTTAACACTGGGCATTTCAGCTACCTTGGTTTGTTTTTAAAGCTCTATCGTATCTCACAGATGGCTTTAGATCAAGTGATTTTACGCTATAGAAAGTCGATAACGTGATAGGAACTGTAGAGGAAAATAGGTCATTTATCTCATAAAATTAAAAGAGCAATTGGCTTCCAAGACGGTCCTGGCCATTCTTTTTTCGATCAGCGCAGGATGAGGGGAATAGAGTTTAGGAATGTTTTTTACTTTTTCTTCGGCTTGATGAGGGGAGAAAAGTTCTAAAGCATCGTCCGTAAGTACATAGATACCTCCCTGACGAGCATCAACAAGGACGGCTCCTTCGACAAAAAAAGTTTTTAAACTACAAAATTCTATGTAGGGAATATTCCATGCGAAGGCGAGGGCTTTCCCGAAAGCTTGGCCTACTCGAACTCCGGTCAGGGAGCCTGGGCCTGATCCAACTGCAATCTGTTCTGGACGGAAGTCGTTCTCTTTAAGTAGGTTAGAAACTTCAAGAGCTAGTTGTTTTGAGAGCTGAGGCCCGCCAAAAAGCGGGATAGAGATGATCTGATCTCCGTTTGCAATGGCGATGCATGATTTTTCTGTCGATGTTTCTAAAAAGAGAGTTTTCATGTGAGGACAGTATATCATTTGATTGATTTTCTTTGGGCTGATAAAGTGGATAAAAAATTAGAGGTAGTTTTGTTTCCAGAAAATGATGATGTCTTGTTGCCTGAAGATGAATCTCCAGAAGAGGTGAAAATAGAAAGCAAATCTTTAACGCATTTACAGTACCCAGATCAGTTATATATTCTTCCTCTCAATCGACGTCCTTTTTTCCCGGGAATGGCGGCTCCTGTCATCATTGAGCCTGGTGCCCACTATGAAGTTCTGAAAACAGTTTCCAAAACCGATCACAAATGTTTGGGTCTTTTCTTAACAAAGGAAGAGGATGCAAATATTTATAAAATTGAAGCTAAAGACTTGTATAAAGTGGGTGTGGTAGCGCGTATATTGCGTATTATTCCTATGGAACAGGGAGGTGCTCAGGTCATCCTCAACATGGAAAAGCGAGTCGTCTTAGACAAAGTCGTAAAAAGTAAAAGTTTGCTCGCGAAGGTACATTACCAGGAAGATAAACCGGTTAAGCAATTATCGCGAGAAATTAAAGCCTACTCGATTAGCATCATTACGACGATTAAAGAACTTTTAAAACTCAATCCTCTTTTTAAAGAAGAGTTGCAGATTTTCTTAGGCCATTCAGATTTTACTGAGCCTGGCCGTCTTGCCGATTTTGCGGTGGCATTGACAACCGCAACAAGAAGTGAGCTTCAAGAAGTTCTAGAGACGTTTGACGTAGAAAAACGGATTGATAAAGCACTTGTTCTTTTGAAAAAGGAGCTCGATTTAAGCAAGCTACAGAGCACGATCAATCAGAGAATCGAAGCGACCATTTCGAAAAGTCAAAGAGAGTTTTTCTTAAGAGAACAGCTCAAGGCGATCAAGAGAGAACTCGGACTTGAGAAAGAAGACAAAGCAGTTGATGTTGAAAAATTTGAAGAGCGCCTTAAAGAGAGAACGGTTCCTGAAGATGTCATGAAAGTCATCCGCGAGGAGATGGATAAACTCAACGTTTTAGAAGCGCAATCTGCTGAATATGGCGTGTGTCGCAACTATCTTGATTGGCTCACAATTGTCCCTTGGGGGATGAATAGCAAAGAAACGCATGATTTGGGACGTGCTGATAAAATTTTAAAAGAAGATCATTATGGTCTCAAGGATATTAAAGAGAGAATTCTCGAGTTCATTAGCGTAGGCAAATTAACAGGCGGTGTGAAGGGCAGCATCATTTGCTTAGTCGGGCCTCCAGGTGTTGGAAAAACAAGCATCGGAAAGAGTATTGCTCGCGCTTTGAATCGAAGTTTTTATCGCTTTTCTGTCGGTGGAATGCGCGATGAAGCGGAAATTAAGGGGCATCGCAGAACATACATTGGAGCAATGCCCGGAAAAATGATTCAGGCGCTCAAAAGCACGCAAACGATGAATCCTGTCATTATGTTAGATGAAGTGGATAAAATGGGTGCAAGTTTTCATGGAGATCCAGCATCGGCGCTTTTAGAAGTTTTGGATCCAGAGCAAAATAAGGACTTTTTAGATCACTACTTAGATGTGCGCTGTGATTTATCCAATGTTTTATTCATCGTTACGGCAAACATTTTAGATACGATTCCAGATCCATTAAAAGATCGAATGGAAATATTGCGTCTTTCTGGATACATCCAGGTGGAAAAATTGGAGATTGCGAAAAAATATCTTCTCCCTAGAAATCGAAAGGCGATGGGATTAAAACAAAGTGATATTAGCTTTACCGATGGTGCGATCAATGCAATCATTAACGGCTATGCAAGAGAAGCAGGTGTCAGAACGCTCGAAAATAATATTAAAAAAATCTTAAGAAAAGTGGCGTATAAGCTTGTCAAAGCTAAGAAAAAAGAGAAGATCATTGTGAGTGACAATACGCTCTCAGATTATCTTGGAAAACCAATTTTTACAAGCGATCGATACTATGATGAAAATCCAATTGGTGTGGCAACAGGACTTGCTTGGACACAGCTAGGCGGTGCAACGCTTTACATAGAAGTTGTTAAATATCCTGCAGAAAAAACCGAATTTAAGCTCACAGGCCAGGCAGGCGATGTGATGAAAGAATCGGCGCAAATTGCATGGACTTTTGTCCAAAGCAATGTAGCCAAATTCGGAAATGGAATGCCGTTCTTTGAAAAATCGCAAATCCACGTTCATATTCCAGAAGGAGCAACTCCAAAAGATGGCCCGTCTGCTGGGATTACAATGGCGACAGCATTACTGTCGCTTCTATTAAACCAGCCGATTCGGAAAAATCTTGGAATGACGGGTGAATTAACTCTCACAGGCCGTGTTCTCCCCATTGGTGGGTTGAAAGAAAAATTAATTGCCGCTCGAAGATCAAAGCTCGAAGTATTGATTTTCCCAAAAGAAAATCTACGAGATTACGATGAATTGCCAGCCTATTTGAAAAAGGGGCTTGAAGTCCATTTTGTCGAAACCTACGATGAAGTTTATACAATAGCGTTTAAGCATGCTGGAAACAAAACTGGTAAAGCCCGGAAATCTAGTCGCAAAAGTTGAAGCCTTGCGTAGAGAGGGAAAGACAATTGCTACCTTGAATGGGTCCTTTGATCTTTTGCATGCAGGACATTTATACATCCTGCGAGAAGCAAAGAAACAGGCGGATGTGCTCATCGTGGCGCTGAATTCCGATGCATCCATTCAAAAATATAAAAGTCCTGATCGACCAATCATTACTTTACAATATCGTCTAGAAATGATGGCTGCAATCGAATATGTCGATATTGTCACATGGTTTGAGGAAACAGATCCGTGTCAAATTCTCTTGCAAATTCGTCCTGATGTGCATGTGAATGGTGCTGAATATGGAGATCGTTGTATTGAAGCAGATACTGTCCGATCTTTTGGAGGAAGAATTCATTTAGTCGATCGAATTCCAACGCTTTCTACTTCATCAATCATTCAAAAGATTCAGGGCCTATGCGTTTAATTGGACATGTTGATCACGAAGATGATGCCTTTAGAATCACAGAATTTTTAAGACGAAAGGGAATTGATGCAAGTAGCGAAGGAATATTTGATACAAATACTGGCGCTGTGAATTATCAAATTTGGGCACATGATGAAGATCGGTTAGATGAGGCCCGAAAAGACTTAGAGAAATTTAAAAAAAATCCAGGTCGACTGGAATATGAAATTCCTTCAATTGAAGAAGAAACTGTAATCAGTGCTGAAGATGTGAGAAAACCTTCCTCACCTTTTACTGTATTCATCATTGCGCTTTGCGTTTTTATCTATTTGCTTAATTTCATGGAAGAGTTGCAAAACAAGGATATGCTCTTTACATCAGTACAAAAGTCTCTTTTTTTTGATTTTCCTCCACAATTGGAGAAGGCTCAATCGATGAAAGAAGTAGAAGAGTTCCCCGTCTGGTCTGGTTTTTATCATTGGATCGTTGCAAAAATTAAGGGACAAGAAATCGTGAATGCACCTCTTTTTATTACAATTCGTGAAGGGGAGTTTTGGCGCTTAGTCACGCCAGCTATTCTGCATACGAATTGGCTTCACATTTTATTCAATATGTTGTGGGTATGGATCTTAAGTCGTATGGTTGAGTTCAGAATCGGGATGTTTAAGTTGCTGATTCTCTCATTTGTTGTCGCTTCTGGATCGAATCTCGCGCAATATTTGATGGGTGGGCCGTTCTTTTTAGGCTACTCAGGGGTGGTCATGGGACTTGCAGGTTTTATTTGGATGCGAGAAAAAGTTGCGCCTTGGGAAGGCTATCCTATGCCGAAATCTACGTTTTTATTTTTAATCATTTATGTGTTTGGCATGTTTCTTGTTCAGTTCGCAGCCTTTTTCTTACAGTTGTTCACAAATATTCAATTCACTCCAATCATTGCAAATACAGCGCACATTGTTGGTGCAGTCATTGGCGCATTGCTCGGTAGGCTCTCGTTTTTTTCACACAAGGTGAGACAATGACGGTACGAGATCTCGTGATTTTGGGTTGCTCAAGTCAGCAACCAACGCGTTTCAGAAATCATGGCGCCTATTTGCTTCGCTGGAATGATGAAGGACTTCTTTTTGATCCAGGTGAGGGGACGCAGCGGCAATTTATTTTTGCCGACATACCACCTCCCGTTGTGACAAGGATGTTCATTAGCCATTTTCATGGCGATCATTGTTTAGGCCTAGGATCTATGCTCATGCGACTCAACCTTGATAAAGTGAAGCATCCGATTCATTGCTATTATCCAGCGAGTGGGAAAAAATATTTCGATCGTTTACGACATTGCTGTATTTATCGTGAAAACATCGAAGTGATCGAGCATCCAGTAAGCGAGGAAGGCGTTGTCGAAGATGATGGCAAATTTCGCATTGAAGCAGCCTTTTTAGATCACGGAGTTGAAAATATAGGCTGGAGGGTCACAGAACCTGATACTCTGAAATTTGATAAAGAAGCATTAAAACAAGCAGGGATTGCGGGGCCGATGGTTCGCGAGCTTGAAAAGTCAGGGAAAATCTGCGTGGATGATCGTTGGGTATTGCTGGATGAGGTGAGTACAGTGCGCAAGGGGGATAGCTTTGCATATGTCATTGATACTCGACCCTGTCCTGCGGCGTATACCCTTGCAAAAGATGCTAAAATGCTTCTTTGTGAAAGCACGTATGGAGAAACTGAAAAAGAGATCGCGGCAGAATATATGCATATGACTGCAAAACAAGCGGCGCACATTGCAAAAGAATCGAATGCACAAATTCTTGTACTCACTCATTTTTCAGCGCGCTATCGTGATCCCGAAGAGCTCGGCAATGAAGCGCGCACCATCTTTCCAAACACGTTCGTTGCAGAAGATTTTAAACGGATCGCTTTTCCCAAATGATCGACAAATTTTTAAAATACTTAGAGGTTGTAAAAAACGTCTCTCCGCATACATTACGGGCGTATACAAGCGATCTGCATCGATTTGCTGAGTTTGTTGCAGTTGATCCAACTACCGTCACAAAAAGAGATGTGCGACGCTTCCTTGCAACACTACAGAAAAAAACAATCCTTCGCACTCTATCGGCCTTACGTAGCCTCTACAAATATGCAATCAGGGAAAAACTGATTCAAGAAAGTCCTCTGGAAGAGATTGAAAGTCCTAAAAGAGAAAAAAAACTTCCTATATCAATCACTTATGCACAAGTCGAACATCTCCTGAATCAACCCGATTTATCGAATTATTTAGGATTTAGAGATCGCGTCATTATGGAGCTCTTCTACAGTTCAGGTTTACGCCTCAGCGAACTGACTGGACTGAATCGCAAAGATTTTGTTCGGAGTGCGGGAATTCTAAATATTTACGGAAAAGGAAAAAAACAGAGGCAAACACCAATTACTGATCATGCAGCGCAATGGCTCATACGCTATTTAGAACACCCAGAGCGAGAAGAAAAAGATCAAGAGGCGATCTTCCTCAATAAATGGGGCACTCGATTAAATTCTCGATCTGTGGATCGCAATTTTTCTGCGTATATGCGTCAAAGCGGGCTGTCAGAAAGAATTACTCCGCATACAATTCGTCATACCATTGCGACGCATTGGTTAGAAAATGGAATGGATCTAAAAACGATTCAGTTACTGTTAGGCCACGCTTCGCTTGCAACGACGACAATCTATACTCACGTCTCAACTAAACTCAAGCGAGAAGTCTATGATAAAACGCATCCGCGCGCGCTATAATCAAAAAGATCATATCTCCGTTGTGGGATAAAAAATGAGGAAGGACGATAAGCCGGATTTTGTCGCGAGTCATCATTCCTCTAATGCGGCA
>CAZVXF010000031.1:0-12741 GCA_964630875.1 uncultured bacterium
TTGTAAAGACTCAAAAATTTTTTTTCAACACGCAAGGAGCGGCGCTTCCTCCCAGCCCTAAAGGACTGGGTTTCCGCGCCGTCATTAGGATGACAATTCAGACACGAGCAGCAAGTTGGCTAAACGGCCCCTATGATGAAGAGACAAAAGAAGAAATCCGACGCTTACAGAATGATCCAAACGCTTTAAGAGATGCTTTTTTTAAAGATCTCTCTTTTGGCACCGGCGGTTTGCGCGGAATCATGGGAGTTGGCACGAATCGGATGAATATTTACACGATCCGAAAAGCTACGCAAGGCCTTGCGAATTATCTAAAAAAAACGCTTCCCTCCCCACATTCTGTGTTTATTGGCTATGACGTAAGACATCATTCACGAAAATTTGCAGAAGAAACGGCGCGCGTTTTAGCCGGCAATCAAATCAATGTACATCTCTCTTCGGATATTTGCCCAACTCCTTTTGTTTCCTTTGGCTGTCGCTATTATCAATGCAATGCTGCGGTGATGATCACTGCATCGCACAATCCCCCTGAATACAATGGCTATAAGGTTTATTGGAGTGATGGTGGCCAAATTGTTCCCCCACACGATCAGGGAATTATTCAAGAGATCAATTGCATTGGAAATGAAATTCAACTCGCGCCGATCAATAGCGAGTTTATCCTTTTAACCAATTCCGATGTGGAAGAGGCCTTCATTGAAGAAATAAAAAAACTTCAGCTTCGCCCAAATCTCACAAAAACCCCTGTGAAAATCGTATATAGCCCACTACACGGAACTGGAATTCGTTTTATTCCTCTCGCTTTAAAAAGTTGGGGGTACAATCAAATACAGCTTGTCACAGATCAAAGTATCCCCGATGGGAATTTCTCCAATGCACAAAGTCCCAATCCAGAAGAGCCGTCAAGCCTAATACTGGGTACAAAGCAACTATCCGCGCAACATGCAGATCTTTTCATTGCAACCGACCCTGATGCGGATCGCATTGGTGTCGTATCTTCTGAAGGAATACAGTTCTCAGGAAATCAAATCGCATGCCTTCTTTTAGATCATATTTGCAAATCAAAGCCTCTATCTTCCAATGCTGCGTTTATTAAAACAATCGTGACAACAGAATTATTTCGAAAAATTGCCGAAAATTATGGCGGCACCTGTATTGATGTATTGACTGGCTTTAAATATATCGGAGAAAAAATCACCGAATGGGAAAAAACAAAAGAATTTGAGTATGTTTTTGGAGCCGAAGAATCTTGTGGATATCTTTCTGGCACATTTATTCGCGATAAAGACGCTGTCTCCTCTGCATGCTTAATTGTCGAAGCAACAGCTGCCGCAAAAGCAAATCAGATGACCCTCCTCGAAGCCCTCTATGCTCTTTATAAAAGATATGGAGTGTATCGCGATCAGCTGATCAATTTAAAGTTTAAAGATAGCCCCGAAGGGATGCAACAAATTGAAGACATGATGCGAAAATATCGGAGCAATCCGCCCTCATCGATCAATGCACTCAAAGTGACAAAGATAGAAGACTTCACTGAAGGACTCTTCTCTTTGCCGCCCTCAAATGTCATTCGTCTTTGGCTTGAAGACAATAGTAAAATTGTCATCCGTCCATCAGGAACCGAACCAAAAGTCAAAATTTATATCGAAGTTTCATCAAAACCCTCAAATGATTTAGAAAATCAAATTTCCCAATGCGATGAAAAATTAAAGAAAATTGAGAATTTTTTTAGAAATTAATGACTGTCTTTTTTGGGATATTTGATGCGCACATGATACATAAGAGGAAGCGCTTTTAGAAGCGCTTTCTTGATCAAGCTGATCTCTTCAAAAGTAAGCTTGCTTTCATCCAATTGACCATCGTCGGTTTTTCCTGCAATAATACGATCAATCAACTCTTTTAAAGTCGCTTCGCTTGTCTCCTCAATTGAACGGGAGGCCGCTTCAATGCTATCGCAAATCATAATAATTGCAGATTCTTTTGAGCGTGGCTTTGGACCTGGATATCGAAAATCCTTCTCTGAAACCGCTTCCTTGTCTCCACCGCGTTTTTTGAGCTCTTCTTGGTAAAAGAAGTCGACCCGAGTGGTTCCATGATGTTCTCGAATAATATCAATAAACGGCTCCGGCAAGCGATGTTTCTGTGCAATAGAAACGCCATCGGATACGTGAGAGATTATCACCTGAGCTGACTCAAGTGGAGTCAATAGCTGATGCATACTGATGCTCGTTTGCTGATTTTCGGTGTAGAATTGCGGATTTTTCATTTTTCCAATGTCATGATAGAGAGTCGCCGATCGACAAAACAGCCCATTGGCACCGATGGCTCTTGCGCAAGTTTCTGCGAGGCTTCCAAGAACTAGAGAGTGTTGGTAGGTTCCGGGTACTGCCACAGCAAATTCTCTTAAAAGCTCGCTATTGGGATTCATGAATTCGACAAGGCTCATATCTGTTGCGATGCCAAAGATCGTTTCAAGGGCGGGCAATATTCCTACAATCAGAACTGCAGTCATGATCAGAAATGCAAAGGTTGCGACTGTATCCGTCACAAAAGCTGCACTCCAAAAGTGATTTTCACTTAAAATAAACGCATAAAGAACTGGAATCGCACTCGCCGCAGACTTTAAGCAAACGTTAAATACTTCTTTACGTCGTCTTAAGCCCTGACTGAAAATGATCATCACAATGGAGCTGACGAGATTGACAACTAAAAATCGGCTGTGATCTACGGCTAAACCCACAGATAAAATAATCGATAAAAAAGTCGCTGCAAAAAGAGCGGTTCGTGGGGAGAGCATAATACAAATCAGGAGCGTCGCAAAAGGCGCTAAAATCGGATAGCGAATCTCCCCAATCATTGTCGATGAACTTCGCAGCAAAATGGACTCGGTCAATTTGGCTAAAAGTAGTGTCAAAATGATGATGCAAACAAACAAAGCAATACGTCGCAAAGAGCGAATAAAATCGACTTGACTGATCCGAAAGTATAATGCGCTCACTGTGACAAAAATAAGAGAGAGCAAAAAACTTGCAATCCAACTCAAAGGGCCTGCAAGTTTTCGATTCTCTAATACAGCTTTTTTCATCGCCTCTAGCATGGCAATATGACGTGTGGTAATTTTTTCGCCCTGATCGATAATTCGAGTTCCCGCCCTCACTTTCGTCATCTGTTCAGGAATACTTTCTCCAATCTGTGAGCGTAAAGAATGCTCAAGATTCACATCTTCAACAAGCTTCCATAGAGTCTGCTGAAATTGTCCTAAAATGGCTTGAATCGTATCTGAGTGAAAAAAGTCGTTTTGAGCGATTTGCATGCCTAAACGATGCCAAAATTCTTGTGGTAGAAACGCGGGCGAGGAAATATTTTCTGGAGAAAATTCGTAATAAGAAGAACCAGGAATGGAGTACTCAAGTATTTTTTGAATGGTTTTTAGATCTGTAAAACGAGCTTCAAAGAGAAGTGTTTCAATCAAATCGGCTGCTTTATACATTTCCGAGAGTCTCAAATTCTGATTCTTATGATGAATCGTCTCTTCAAGATGGAATCGCACATCGCGGATTTGCTGATCGTCAATTTTATAAATTTTTCCAACGTCTTGTGTCGCCTGTTGTCTCAACAACAAAGTTGACTCATGATCTGGAAACGCAAAATCAATTTGGGTAACGGTATAACGATTCGCTGTTCCATTGAGCTCTAGAACTTCGAGGCGATCCTCTCGAAAATGAAGAAAGAATGCGAGGCTAACAACACAGACAAAACCGACAATGATTCTCCAGCCTCGTGAGTTAGATGAAAGCCACTGTCTCCAGCTTTCCCGCATACGGTTTTGTCTCATGCCATTTAGATTATACCACGACAAAAGAAAAGTATACCGAAATTATACCCAAACAACCTCAAAAATCGGTTTTTGAGGTTGTTTGGGTATATTTGAAGATCTGGCAAGACAAAAAAATTTTTCACTCTTTCTTTTTTTATCACAACGAGTACAATCAGCGTTATGCAAAAATACCAAGTTCTCGCGAGAAAATACAGGCCTCAAAGTTTCTCTGAAGTCGTAGGCCAAGAAGTCGTCGTGACTACATTGAAAAATGCAATGCGAAGGGGACTTGTCGCGCATGCTTATCTTTTTTGCGGCGGTCGAGGAACGGGAAAAACTACACTGGCTCGACTTTTTGCAAAAGCGCTGAATTGCTCAAATCTAAGCTCCAGTCAAGAGCCATGCAATCAGTGTTCTTCTTGCCGTGATATCTTGGCGGGACAGTCTCTCGATGTCATCGAAATCGACGGCGCTTCAAATCGAGGCATTGATGACATTCGACAAATCAATGAAATGGTCGGCTATGTTCCAAGTGACGGTCGCTATAAAATTTACATCATCGATGAAGTTCACATGCTCACCAAGGAGGCCTTCAATGCTCTGTTGAAGACCTTGGAAGAACCGCCTCCTCAAGCCAAATTTTTCTTCGCTACTACCGAAGCTCATAAAATACTTCCCACAATCATCAGTCGCTGCCAACGCTTTGATCTGGGGAGAATCTCGATGACTCACATGACTTCCAAATTAGCTCAAATTGCCAAGGACTTATCTCGGGAAGTAGATCCAGATGCACTCCATAAAATTGCAGAGCTTTCCGACGGATCTCTTCGCGATGCCGAATCTCTTTTTGACCAACTTCTCTGTTTCCAGGATGGACGCGTTACCGCAGATTCAGTAAGACAAGTTTTTGGGCTTGTCTCAGACGCCTACTTTTTTAGCCTCGATCAAGCTTTTTCAGAATATAACCTCAAATATGCCTTCGAGCTCGTGGATCATCTTTTTCAAAGCGGCAAAGACTTAAGCCATTTTTTAACGCAACTCATTGACCATTACAGACTGATTACTCTTGCGAAAACCATCGGAGAAAAGGGATTACCACAACCCACTGCTGCTAGGTATATACAAACTTCTCAAATCTACACCCAACAACAAGCGCTAACTCTTCTTGAATATCTGATGACTTCCGAAGCAGGCCTTCAAAAAAGTCTATCCCCCCGTATTTTCCTTGAGAACGTATTATTGCATATTATTCGAACTAAAAACCGTATTCCGATCGAAGTTTTAGTTCGCCGCTTAAACGAGCTCGAAGGAACTTTAACCACCGAGAATACCGAGACAAAAAGGATCGATGATTACCCGGAAAAACAAGCGCTTAAAGAGAAAACACCCGAAATAGTTCTTACTCCAGCAAGACCGAACATAGAGGCTCCTGTCCTAGAAACAATCATTGCTACAGAAATGAAAATCCCGAGTACCGAGACAAAAAGGATCGAGGATTACCCGGAAAAACAAGCGCTTAAAGAGAAAACACCCGAAGCAGTTCTTCCTCCAGCAAGACCGAACATTGAAGCTCCTGTCCTAGAAACAAAGATCGCCACAGAGATGAAAATCCCAAGTGTTGAGGTTCTGCCAGCTGAAATAGAAAAAAAACAGACTCCTTTGACGAACCAAGAGCCTAAAAAACACATTAGCCACTACGATACTCTGATGCGATTTGCAGCTGTGGAATTAGAAGGATCATTGAAAACTTAAAGGACACATATGGGAAGCGGATTTTCAAAAATGAAAAAGCAAGCACGCGCGATGCAAGCACAAGTCAGCCAGATGCGCGATAAGCTGCAGTCAACAGAAGTCAAAGGCTCAGCCGGCGGCGGACTTGTGACAGTCGTTTTAAACGGTGAAAAAGAGTTAAAGAAAATCGATATTAAACCTGAGTGCTTAACAGATGCAGAAGGCCTACAAGATCTAATTGTCGCAGCATACGCCGATGCGGCAAAAAAAGTGGATGCCGAGCAGCCTCAAACACCATTTTCACTCTGAATGTCGAATGAGCTCTATTCCTGCAAATATTCTTTGAGTTCTTGCGCAGATGAAGTGGAAAGAGCTCCTTCTGCAAGGCGGCAAGCATCTAGCAATCTCCACTGCCGAATCGTATCTTTGACAAGAGGAATGAGACGAGATGAAACGGAGAATTCTGAGATTCCGAAGCCTAAAAGAATGGGAATCATCAATGGATCACTTGCGATTTCACCACAGAGAATCAAGGGTTTCCGCGCTGTATTTGCATGTGTTACAATCAAGCGTATGAGTCGCAATACACTGGGGTGCATTGCATGATACAAATCTGAAGTGTATTGATTTGTTCGGTCAGCTGCCAATATGTATTGAACTAGATCATTCGTTCCGATGGATAAGAAATCCACTTCTATTCCGATTGCATCAGACATCAGTGCAGCAGAAGGGACTTCAATCATGCATCCAAGAGGAATTTGTTTTGCAAACTTCTCCCCCTCTTTTTGTAAAGCTAACTGCATTTCTACAATTTTTTGTCGCACAAAGCGGATTTCAGAAAGATCTGTTACAAGAGGAATAAGTACATGTATTTCGCCAAACCGACTTGCCTTGAGAATCGCGCGTAATTGGGTTTCTAAAATTTTAGAATGACGCATTAAAAGTCGAATGCCTCTCAGTCCAAGAGCTGGATTCATTTCTGCAGTTTCTTTTAATTCGGGAATCGTCTTATCTCCGCCCAAATCGTATATCCGAACGACAAGGGGTTTTCCCCGCATTGATTTGACCATGTTTTTATAGATCTTGAATTGCTCCTCTTCAGTGGGAAAGCTTTTTTTTGCAAAACACAGATATTCTGAACGAAATAGACCAATTCCAGATGCACCTTGCTTCAGAATCGATTCAATGTCCTTTGGATTTTCTAAATTTGCATAAATGCGGACCTCATAACCATCGATGGTTTCACCTTTAAGATGCGTATTATTTTTGATTCGGTTTAAACCCGCTTGATAAGACTTTTTTAACTCCTGATATTTTTTTAATGTAGCTTTTTTGGGATTCAGAATGACTACGCCAGTTCCTCCATCTACGATAATGCAATCAATAGAAATATCTTTGACAAGTGTTAAATCAATATTTGCGACATAAGGAATCCCTTTCGCTCGAGCAATGATTGCGGTATGAGATGTTAATCCACCAGAAGCTGTCACAAAACCGCTCACATGCGAAGTATTGGCTTCGATCGTCTCTGAAGGAACAAGATCGTGTGCCAAAATCACTGAATTGTGAGGAACTTCTGAGATCTTTAATCGACTCGGGGCTCGCAAATGGCCTAAAATTCGTTGTGAAATATCTACAATATCGCGAATTCTTTCTTGAAAAAAGTTGCTTTTTAGAGAACTAAACCGATGTTTATATTCCTCGATTAGATGGTGAAAAACCCATTCGGTATTTTGCTGCGTATCTCTGATTTTTTTCTCAACCCCCACCGTAATCATTGGATCTTTCATGATCTCTAGATGAGTTCCTAAAATTGCATTCACTTCTGTCGAATGTAGCGAATTCTTTTGAAGGTCTTCTAAATCCTTTCGGCTTAAATCAAGCGCCTTCCGGTAGCGATTGATTTCTTCATCCACTTCTTTGTGCACACTGAAGTATGGTGAAGTTGCTTCTTCATTGCGGTTAAAGTAAACAGGACACCCAATACCGATTCCCTTACTAATCGGAGATCCACGAATGATCACTTCTTCCTGTGCATTCATGCCCTTTCTCCGAACTCCTGATCAAATGCTTCGACGAGCTGATTCATTGTGATTTCAGCGTCTTCTCCCTCTACGATAATTTCTATTTGCGTATTTCTTTGCGCCGCTAACATTAAAAGACTCATGATACTTCGCGCATTGACTGTTTCATTTTTATGGGTAAAAAAAACAGATGATTTAAAGGGTTGTAGAATTCTCACGATGGTAGCCGCAGGACGTGTATGTAAACCCAAAGAATTTTTAATTTTCACTTTACGCGTGAGCTTCACGAGGCAACCTTTTTTTCTGTTTTCGAGCGATCGTTTCTAACAACTTTGTATTAAATTCTTTTGCAGAATTATAGCCCATATTTTTTAATCGATGATTCAGAGCGATCGTTTCTAGAAGAAGGACTACATCTCTTCCAGGTTTTACGGGAAGTATATGCTGAGGAACGCTGACGCCTAATACGTCCATATATTTTTCTTCCAACCCAATGCGGTCATAAAAATGTTGATCATTCCAAGGTTCTAACTTTACAAGAATATCAATGCCTTTATCAGGACGCACGCAGACAGCACCATACAAATGCGCGACATTGATGATCCCAATCCCACGAATCTCCATCAGATGTCGCGTCAATTCAGGGCCCGATCCGACAAGATAGACACCTTCTTTCTTTTTCACTTTCACAATATCATCAGAAATCAATCGGTGTCCTCTCTCGATGAGGCCTAAAGCAGCTTCACTTTTACCAACTGACGATTCTCCTTGGATTAATAATCCAACCCCAAAGACTTCCACTAAAGTCCCATGCATGGTCAAAGTGGGACAAAATTCTTCGTAAAGCAGAAAAGAAATTTTGCTCACTAAACTAGTCGCTGCACCACTGGCTCGAAATAGAGGGATATGTTGTTTTTCACAAATTGCGATGAGCTCTTTCGGAACTTTGTATCCTGAAGATGCGATCACCGCAGGAGTTGCAGGTGATAAAATTCCTGCAAGCCTTTCAAGGCTGATTTTCGGATCCAATTCTTTGAGATATTGAATTTCTTGCTTTCCTATGACTAAAATGCGTGAAAAAACAAATCCTTTCAAATATCCAGTCAAACTCAAACCAGGCCTTTGCACTTCCGCTTTTTTGATTCGACGATTGAGCCCTTGTTTTCCTGCTAGCAAATTTAAATTCAGCGATTTGCCATGTTGCTCATAAAAATTTTGTACGAGATAATTATTTAGAGACATTCATTCCCTCTAAATAATAGGCCAGCCACTCAAGAAAATTTGGGAATGCAAGTTGTTCTTGCCATCGACTTCGATCGCTTGTATCAGATAGCGTATAATGAATCCCTGAGAGGTATACATTTCCCATATCGCTATAAGGATACCAATCAGAGAAAAAACATTGAAACGAATTCAATCCAAAATCTTCAAAAAAAGGAATTAGTGAATCGGGATCAACACCGTGATTTTGCCAATCAATTGCATGAGCCGGATCATCGACTAACTTTCTCACAATTTCTCTTGCCGCAAACACCTCTTCCATAGGAATGATTTCGATTTCAGAAAGTTTTCCAAATCCATTGTGCAAACGTAAAAATGACTGATAATCAAAAGGGACGCGCGCGCCAATCTCACTTTTAAACATGCGCACATCCTCTTCAACAGCTGGAGGTAAGCCCCGAAAAAAAGAACGATTATCAGCAAAGCTATAAACCATTTCAGCAAATACATCTGCGTTTCTTTTGACGATGACAATCGCGATATCGTCGAGTCGAGAAAAAAAATGAGAAAACGCACGCTCGGCAATTGGATGAAAAGGAAGACGATTCGCCCATGAATCTGAAACAAATTCGATCCGCTCTTCTGGAGTGATACGACTTAATTCGAACCAACCCCTTGGAATATCGGGATTTTTTTCAAGAATCGTGCTCCAATCGAGATTTTTTTCCTCGCATAAAAAAAGCACTTCTTGAATGTTCGAATCACCTCCAATTTCATAATACTTTTTAGCAAGAGGATTCACATTACCTTAAAAAACAAAAAAGCATTATACATATTTTGAAATCCTATTCCAGCATAAAAAAACAAAAGAGAAAATTCATTTTTTCTTTTCTATTGATGCCTATTCTGCTATATCGAAAGAGGGAATTGCAAAACTGGCAATGTGTGCAAAATTTGATGATTTTTTCATTGGTTCAATTTGTGTAAATTGACATAACCTATTGGGCTCTTCTGCAATTTGCAAAAAATTGAATCCACTGAAAAAAGGGCAAATTTGGAGCCAAATGGAGTTTTGCAATTCCCTCGAAAAGGTAAAGAGGCTTTGATGACAAAGATTGTAATTTTAGGTGGCGGATTTGCAGGAATTAATGCTGCAAAAACTCTCGGTCATACAAAGTTCGATGTTTGGGTCATTGATAAAACAAACCATCATCTGTTTCAACCGCTCCTTTATCAAGTCGCATCAGCTGCGATTTCTCCTGCAGATATCGCGATCCCAATTCGTGAAATTTTAAGTCCTTATGACAACATCACTGTTCTCATGGGAGAAGTTGTTCGCATCGATAAAAATAGAAAAGAAGTCATCTTGCGCAACGGAGATATCATTAGCTATGAGTATCTCATCATAGGTCTTGGTGCCCGTCATTCTTATTTTGGGAGAGATGATTGGGAACAATATGCCACAGGATTAAAGACGCTTGTCGATGCGTTGAAAATACGCGAGCGCATTTTGATGTCCTTTGAAATTGCGGAACGCTGCGATCGCATTTCTGAAGCTGAAAAATATCTGAACTTTGTGATTGTGGGAGGAGGACCAACAGGTGTTGAAATGGCGGGAGCCATTGCTGAAATTGCTCATGAAACCATGTTGAAAAACTTCCGACGTATCGATCCAACAAAAACCAAAATTTTTCTAATTGACGGTCACTCTCATATTCTCCCTATTTACCCTGAAAAACTTGCAGGAAAGGCGACGAAATACTTAGAACACTTTGGTGTTCGCGTGATGACTGGACGCAGAGTGACATCTGTAACAAAAGAGGGAGTTGAAGTCGACGGCAATACGTTTATTCCAGCTAAAAATATTGTTTGGGCAGCTGGAAACCAAGCATCCCCTATTTTAAAAACTCTGGATGTGCAATTGGATAAGCAAGGGCGCGTTATGGTAGATGCAGATTTATCCATCCCCAATCATCCAGAAATTTTCGTTTTAGGAGACGCCGCCAATGTCAACGATCGGCAAGGAAATCCACTGCCGGGGCTTGCCCCTGTCGCGGTTCAGCAAGGAAGATACGTTGCTAGAATCATTCGAAGAAATATCCCTAAAGATCAGCGCAAAGCATTTCATTATGTAGATAAAGGAACAATGGCTACAATCGGTAAGACAAAAGCAGTTGGGATGATTCAATCCTTTCAATTCAGTGGTTTTATTGCATGGCTTGCCTGGTGTTTTGTTCATATTTTCTTTCTCATTGGGTTTCGCCACAGAATTACTGTTCTTATGCAATGGCTATTTTCCTACTTTTCCCCACAAAGAGGAGCCCGCTTGATCAACCGGTCTTTAGATGAAGAGCTGGCTGAGGCAATACACAAGGAATGATTCGCATCTTCAGTTTTGGAAAGAGCACCCCGCACTTCTTGCATCACTTGCCATTCTTATAGGGACAAGCTCTGCATTGTTTTTTGAGCATTATTTTTGGTCTTGCATTTTTGCCTGCTATTTAGTTTTTTGTAGAGCTTCTATGCAGATCATCCTTCTTGTTTTCTCCATTTTTTACGGCCATCTGCATAAAATCCCTGAACTCCCAAAAGAAATCACCGGTATTTTTACACCGCACATATTGCTCCCTCACTCAACACCTTTTCATCAAGAATTACAATACAAAGGCTATTTGAATGAAATTCCCTGTACCATCTACTTTCGAGGGAATAAAGAACAAAGACCTCTTGCAAATAAAAAATATCTCGTCCAAGGAGAGCTTCAAGAGCGAGGCAAAGCAGATTTTGTTCTGAAAACAAAAGAATGGAAAGAACATTCCAGCTTTTTTACTTTTGCAGAGCAACGCTATCTCACAAAAGAGAAGTTTAAACGATTTCTCTACAAAAACCTTTCATTGCCGAGTGCAAAATTTTTGAGTTCGATTACGACTGGGGACGTGGAAGATCGAAGCCTTCGTTATGAATTTAGCAGAGTTGGCTTGCAACATATTTTAGCCATCTCAGGTTTCCATTTTGGAATCCTCATCGCTTTTTTAACCTACTTTCTTGGCTTGATTTTCACTCGCACTTGGAAAATACTTTCTCTTTTTTTGCTCACAACTGCTTATTATATTTTTGTCGGATCAACTCCTGCTGTAGAAAGAAGTTATCTCACTGCACTTTTTTACCTACTTGGAATGTGGACCCATCGAAATACTTCAGGCCTCAATTTGCTCGGAATGGCTCTTGGAATAGAAATTCTATTTAACCCTCATATCTCAAGTAATTTGGGCTTTCAGCTCAGTTTTTTAAGCTGTTTTGCCATTTTACTCTTTTATTCGCCAATCGAACAATGGATGCGGAAGTTTCTCCTCAAAAGATCCTGGTCTGAAATTCAAAATCTGACACTTCTGTCCCGACATGGATATCTCCTCTCCTCATTTTTTCGTAAAGCCTTGAGCCTTAACCTAGCAGTCAATATTGCGCTTCTTCCCCTCATCCTCTATCATTTTCAACAATTTCCATTCCTTGGCCTCATATACAATCTGTTTTTTCCCTTCTGCATTGGTGGATCTTTGTTTCTGCTTCTCGTCGCACTCCTATTCCAACTTCTTTTCTATCCCCTTGCAAAACCTATTTTTTGGTTCACAAGCCTCTGGACCGACTTCCTCTTAAGCCTGGTGTATAACCCACCCCTTGCCATAGACTTTTCTCTTCGCTTCTCATACGTTCCGGTTTCCTTCATCATGAGCTATCTTTGTATCCTAGGTTATTTTAAAATTTCAAAATCACACAATAGCCCTATTTGAAGGGCAGAGCCTGCCAAAGATGACGATGATTAAACATTGACGAATAGGCTCTTCTTTTATAAAATATACTGATTCATGGCGATCGTAGCTCAGTTGGTTAGAGCGTTGGATTGTGGTTCCAAATGTCGCGGGTTCGAATCCCGTCGATCGCCCCATTTTC
>CAZVXF010000032.1:0-12508 GCA_964630875.1 uncultured bacterium
CACAAAAATTTGCGCTGCTTTCTTGTTAAATTTATGACTTTATTTTTTGCGTTTGATATTACCCTTGCAAAAAGACTTGAAAATAGGCCAAAATAATTCTAAAAATCGGCGAAAAATTTTACTTAGGCAGGTTATATCTCCTGGATGAAATATCTATTTTTTCTTTGGACTTTTTCTCTATTTAGCCAGCTCCAAGTCGATGTGTCTGCAAGAAGTGCGATTTTGATGAACGCAAATACAGGCGCAATTCTTTATGAGAAAAATGCTCATTCTCGACAATATCCTGCAAGCATTACGAAAATCGCAACGGCGCTTTATGCATTAGAAGAAAAACAGCCCGATCTTGATAAAATCGTCAATATTTCCTCAGAAGTTGTTCGTTTAAAACCAGCAAAGGGAAAAGAAAACGTTCCTTCGCATTGGAATGAAATTGATGGTACTTCTATGAAGTTGATGAAAGGGGAAATGCTACCCTTTGATTCTCTTTTTTATGGAATGATGCGCATTTCAGGAAACGATGCTGCCAATGCAATTGCTGAAAATCTCTCCCCATCGATTCCCCATTTTGTGGATGAACTCAATCAATATCTAGCGCGCATTGGTTGCAGAAATACAAATTTTTGCAATCCGCACGGTTTGCATCACGAAGATCATTATACAACAGCATATGATATGTGCCTCATCACACAAAAGGCATTACAAAACCAAAAATTTCGACACATTGTCTCGAATGATTTTTATCAAAAGCCTGCTACGAACAAACAAGCAAAAGCAGAACTGCAACAAAAGAATGCACTTGTAAGAGAAGGGAAATACTTTTACCCCAAGGCACTTGGCGTAAAAACAGGTTACCATTCAAGTGCAAAATACACTCTAGTTGGTGCGGCAGAACATCATGGGCGCGAGCTGATTGCAGTGATCCTTGGTTGTGAAACGCGGGATGATCGATATAAAGATGCAATTCGCCTCTTTGATGCAGCTTTTGCTGAAGTTGAAGAGGCTCGAGTCTTTTTCAAAAATGGGCAAACTTTTCATCACATCGCAGAGGGAGCTAAAACACCCCTTGTAGCAGTCTTGCAGTCCGATCTTTCTTTGACCTATTTCCCCTCCGAAGAGCCACAATGCAAAGCATTTGTTCATTGGGACAAAACTGCCTTGCCAATTCGTAAGGGACAAAAAGTAGGATCCGTCAGAATCACAGATATCGCAGGAAATGTTTTACAGAAGGGCGAGTTAGTCGCAAAAGATGAAGTAAAACCAACATTTAGTCATATCGTAAAAAATCTATTTAAGTAGACGATCTTTCTTGAAGTTTCCCATCTTATCCTGATTGAATCATTTTATTTATTGCTTTGCTTCCAAAAAAATAATCTAACTATACCCAAACAAGTTCAAAAATCGGTTTTTAAGCTGCGCGAAAGCTACCGAATTTTAACGATCACAAGTGCCTTAATATAGGTTCAGATCTATTTTTTGTTAGTTTTGCAATTCCTATTTTTTATATATGCAGAATTAATGACGAATCGATATTTTTTACCAACGCTTGCAGTGATTGGAGCAATCCTTGCTTTAGTCGTTGTTTTTTGGAGTCAAAGAACGCTGCCACCTGCGCCTATCCTTTTTCCTCCTCCGCATTCGCCATATCCGCATTTTATTGCAGGGGCTGGGATTATCGAATCATCCTCACAAAATATCTCGATTGGAACCCCATTCAACGAAATTATCGATAAAATTTTTGTAACGGAAGGAAATTTTGTTAAGAAGGGCGATCCGATTCTCCAGCTCGATTTACGTGCATTTGAAGCCAAGTTGAAGGAAGCAGAAGCTTCTTTGCAATTGGCAAAAGTGACGCAGGAAAATTTATGCAAACAGTTTTCTTTTTATGAGCGGCTGAAAGATCGAAGGGCTGTCAGTGAAGAGGCCTATTCCAATGCGCAATATGCCTGTTTGCAAGCAAAAGAAAATGTCGCTGTCGCGGAGCAGACAGTTCTTGAAGCAAAGGTGAACATTGAACGTTCGACGATTCGAGCCCCCATAGATGGCCAGATTTTGCAGGTCAATAGTCATGTTGGGGAAATTGCTCCGATCATTCCCTTTATTTCAAATCAATCGACTTGGTTAACAGCTGCCAATGGAACGCTTGTTTTAATGGGTGCAGTGGATCCAATGCAAGTGCGCATTGACATTGATGAAGATGATGCATGGCGCTACAGCCAAGGTTCTCGCGCGATGGCTTTTGTAAGGGGAAATAGCACGATTCGTTTTCCACTCAAGTTTTTGAGAGTAGAGCCATATGTGATTCCAAAAAGTTCGTTTACAGGTATGACAACAGAGAGGGTCGATACGAGAGTTCTTCAAGTTTTATATCAATTCAAAAGAGGGGATTTGCCGGTCTATCCAGGACAGATTTTGGATATTTTTATTGAATCTGAACCGATTGAAAATTTTGTACGTTATGAACCGTCTCATACTCGTTAGCCTTTTTTTTATGGCCGGTTGCATGGTCGGTCCAAATTACAGGCCCCCTGTTCAAGTCATGCCCTCCAATTTTAATGAAGATGAATGCAAAGATACAGAGTGCATTCGAGACGAAGATTTAGCGATTTGGTGGGAGAGATTTGATGATGCCTTTTTAAATTGCTTAATTGCAGAAGGACTCGAAAAAAACTTCGATTACAACATCGCTTTAGAAAAAGTGATTCAAGCTAGAGCTGCCTTTTGGGTGGAAGTGACAAATGCTTTGCCTGAAATCGATGTGGAAGCAGAAGTGGCAAGATCAAAGACGAGTCAAACGCTGACAAGCACTTCGGCTCTTGCTGCTGCAAGTGCCGCGGTTCCAGGAGCTACGACGCGGACGAGAATTTCTCCGATACAAAATTTTTTCCAAGCAGGTATTGATGCGATTTGGCAAATCGATATTTTTGGGGGCTTGAGAAGATCTGCTCGCGCTTCCTACGATCTTTGGGAAGCATCGATATGGGATGCACGTGGCGTTCGAATCACAATGATCAGTGATATTGCCTCAATTTATTCAACAATACGAGCTCTGCAACAAAGTCTTGACCTTGCAAAACTAAAAGTTGAAATCGATCAAGAGAACTATCATCTTGCTAGCGTGAGATTTGAGGCCGGCATAGCCAATGAACAACAGCTACAACAAGAAAAAGCCTTGCTGGATACTGACCTTGCAGCTCAATATTCTTTGGAAACAAGTCTTAAACAAGCGATCTATTCACTCGGAATTTTAGTTGGAAGAGAGCCAGAAACAATTCTTTGCCAATTCCAAGAAAAAGGAGAGATTCCAAAAGCCATTGGAAAAGTGCCGAGTAGTTTGCCAGCAGATTTATTGCGAAGACGACCTGATATTCGAAGTGCGGAACGACATATCGCTGCAGCAACAGAACAAATCGGAGTTGCGATTGCAGATCTTTTCCCAAAATTCTCTTTAGTTGGGTCAAGCGCTTCATTTGCTGCAAATCCACTGCAAGGAGCCAACTATGGCTATTCGAGTAATAGCTTTAAAAAGTGGTTTGATTCAGCAAGCAAAATTTGGGGCTTAGGCATTCTTACACAGATGCCTGTCTTTGATTTTGGGAAACGTATTGCTGTGATCAAAGAGCAATATTCTATCGAACATCAAGCATTTTTTATCTATGAAAAAGCGGTCATTAACGCGCTTCAAGAGGTAGAACAAGATTTCACTGCCTACTTCAACGAAGAGAAAAGAGTGAAAAGTTTGCAAGATCAAGTAGACTCAAGTTACAGAGTCTATGAATTGACAGACGATCTTTATCAGGCAGGTTTAGCCAGTTACTCTCAATTCTTACAAGCAAAAGAATCGTGGATTGATGCCTATTCAACCTTGATCACAAGCCAAAAAACTTTATCGAACAATCTCATCGCTCTCTATAAAGCCTTAGGCGGTGGTTGGTAATGTACTGGTACGCCCTAAAAATGCTTTTCGGGGATCGTGCAAAATATATCGGCATTGTACTGGGTTTAAGTTTTGCATCCTTCATCATTTCACAGCAATCCGCGATTATGGTGGGTATATTAAAAAGAACGTATGGGTTTGTGACAGACACTTCGCAGCCGACAATTTGGGTATGCGATCCAAAAGTGCAATACATTGATGATATTAAGCCTCTCAAAGACACCGATCTTTATCGCGTTCGAAGTGTGAGCGGAGTTTCTTGGGCAGTCCCTCTTTTTAAAGGAATGATCGCCTCTCGTTTAAAAAATGGTACATTTCAAACCTGTGTTTTTCTGGGTATTGACGATGCGACTTTAATCGGAGGACCGCCCGTTATGTTAGATGGGAAAATAACCGATTTGCGCCTTGAGGATGCAGTGATTGTCAATCGGGTTGGCGCTAAAGATAAATTAGCGTCACCTGGTAAAAAAGGAGCAAAAGAAAGAGTTCCTCTAAAAGTGGGAGATACGATGGAGCTCAATGACCATAGAGCTTATGTTGTTGGCATTTGTGACGTTTCTAGAACTCTACAATCTCAGCCTGTTGTTTACACAACGTATGATCGAGCAACCACTTTCGTTCCAGGTCAGAGAAAATTGCTCTCCTTCATTATTGCACAAGCAGATCCAGGAATAACACCTGAAGAAGCGTGTCAAAGAATCCGTTCACAAACAGGTCTTGCTGCCTATACCCCCAAACAATTAAAAAATTTAACTCTGAAGTATTACGCAATATATACAGGCATTGTTGTAAATTTTGGAATTGCAATCATTTTAGGTTTTTTCATTGGGATCGCTATTGCTGGGCAAACTCTCTATAATTTTACCATCGATAATTTACCGCTCTTTGGTGTTTTCAAAGCGATGGGAGCAAATAATAAACTCCTTGTAAAAATGGTTCTTTTGCAAGCCCTTGTCGTCAGTGGAATTGGTTGGGGAATTGGAATTGGTGCGACAGCACTTTTTGGTTTTCTAACTCGGAAAACAGAGCTTTCTTTTAGTCTCCCATTGTATTTATATCTCTTCAGCGGCATATCCATTCTTATGATCAGTCTACTTGCAGCTCTTTTCAGTGTCCGTAAAGTGATCAAATTAGACCCAGCCATCGTATTTAAGAGCTAATGGAACCGGTTGTCATTTGTAGAAATATTACTAAAACCTTCGGCGTTGGATCTACGAAAGTGGATGCACTTCGCGGAGTGAATCTTGAGATTGGCCAAGGAGAACTTCGTCTACTCATGGGTCCCTCTGGCTCCGGAAAGACCACTCTCCTTTCGGTCATCGCAGGGATCTTAACCCCAACAACCGGTGCATGCACTGTACTCAATACGAATATCGAGGCTCTCTCAGATGAAGAACTCACTCACTTCCGAGCAAAAAACATCGGGTTCGTCTTTCAAACATTCAACCTTATCCCAAGTCTTACCTGCGAAGAGAATATCTCTATTCCACTGATTATCAATGGGGAGGAAAATACCAAAGCCATGCAAAAATCAAAAGAAATGATGGTTGAGCTTGGGCTTACAGATAAAATCGGTGTCTTGCCAACTTTGCTTTCAGGTGGTCAGCAACAAAGAGTCGCAATCGGTAGAGCGCTGATTCATGATCCGCCTCTGATTGTATGTGATGAACCAACAAGTTTTCTGGATCACGAAACAGGCCACAGGATTATGACTCTTTTGCGCTCGCGATTGAAGAAGAATAAAAATACGATTCTTGTAGTGACTCATGATCCGCGCATTATCCCTTTTGCGGATAAGATCAATCAATTAGAGGATGGAAAGATCATCAAAGGGAAGATCAAGTCGACGGCTTTTGTGAAATAGACTTGCTTGCTTTTTCAAGGCATGTCTTATATTGCTCTCCATGCCATACAGCTTTTGCGGGATCGCGCGCAAAAGTTTCCTGCACAATCTCTTGGAATTTTTTTAGATCTGTGATGCCTTCTTCGCAGTTTTCTTTCTCCAGTTGTTGAAATACATATGCATCTTGTTGTTCACGGATCACCTTTTGAGCCTCATGCCATTTATTCATTTCTGCAAAGGAGCTCTGGTCCTTTTTTTGACCTAAAAGATCCAGGGTTCCCTCTTTTAATTGTTTCATCGTCGCAATGCGTCCAACCCACTTTTCTATATCGGCAAAACTCCAGCTCTTTTTTTCGATGCATTTTTTCATCCAACTATCGATATACACTTGTCTTTCAGGATTACGTTTGCTCAATTCTGAGATTTGCTTTTTAAAGGACTCCTCGGATTCAAAATCTGGACAATTGCCATTTTCTAGCTTATCCATCAACCATTTGTCGTGATTGATGGTTTCCATCTCTTTACATTTTGATTGGCACTCATCAAGCAATTTTCTAAGATGAGCTACTTTTTCTTCTAATTCTTTTTCTTTATGACCACCTTTCCAGAAACATAAAATGGATGGCAAAGCATATGCAACAGCTACTGCAGGGTCTATAATCATTTTGTAGATCTCCGATTCATTTGCCAAATCACATACTAGCTAGATGTTGCGGCAGCAAGTTTACGAGTAGGTGTTGGCCTTTGGGCTTGCGGAGGCACCAATTCAAAGCGGAACAGATCTTGTGTGATCTCTTTGCGCAAATGATCAAAAAATAGTTCAAAGAGCTTGAAGGATTCATGTTTGAATTCAAGAAGCGGATCTTTTTGACCTACGGTACGCATTTGAATATCTGAGCGTAAGTGATCAATTGCAAGAAGATGTTCCTGCCAAAGTTGATCGATTTTGCGAATCATCATATTGCGGACAACTTCAAAGAAGATATTTTCAATCTTCTTATCATCAGAAAGATCAGTTCTGAAGGATCGAAGAGCCTCTTTCTGGATATTTAGCTTCTGATGGAAAGCAGCGATGACTTTTTCACCCAATTGCTTTTTGAAATCAGGGCTTTCGAAATCGTTCATTTCAAAATTCACTGGGAATAAAGAGAGAAGTGCTTGTCGATATTCTTCCACATTGGCCGCTTCCATATGAGCTGCAACGGAAGCTAAAAGATCTTCGGCTATGTGCAAAGAATTTTCAGTAAAGAGAACATCATTTCTGAAAGCGTACACTTCTTTTCTTTGCTTGTTCATCACGTCATCATATTCTAGCGTATGCTTTCGCATTGTGTAATTTCTTTGCTCGATCCTCTTTTGTGCAGTTTCAATCGATTTATTGAGAATCTTTGCAGAAATGGGCTCTCCTTCTGGGGGTCTGTAACGTTGAAGCAAGGAAGTCATGCGAGGAGAAGCAAACAAACGCATCAGTTGGTCTTCAAAAGAGACATAGAATTTGGAGGTTCCTGGATCTCCGAGTCTTCCGCAGCGGCCACGTAATTGGCGATCAATGCGTCGAGAGCTATGTCTTGTGGTTCCTATAACCAGTAAACCACCAAGCTCTTTGACGCCCTCTTTTAGCTTAATATCGGTTCCACGACCTGCCATGTTCGTCGCGAGAGTAATCGCGCCAATTTTGCCTGCATCAGCGATGATTTCAGCTTCTTTTGCATGGTTTTTCGCATTGAGAATTGTGTGTTCGAGCTTATTCTGCTTTAGAATGCGGGAGAGCTTTTCCGAAACCTCAACAGACTCTGTACCAATGAGGATGGGGCGGCCTTTCTCATGACACGCTTTGATCTCTTTTACGATCGCGTTATATTTTTCTCTTTCTGTCATGTAAATTTCATCATCGGTGTCCACTCTTTGACAGGAGCGATGTGTTGGAATTTCCATGACTTCAAGTTTATAAATCTCTTTAAACTCATTGGCCTCTGTCATTGCAGTTCCGGTCATCCCAGAAAGACGATGATATAAGCGGAAGTAGTTCTGCAATGTGATGGTTGCATACGTTTGCGTTTCGCCTTGGATTTCTACTTCTTCTTTCGCTTCTATCGCTTGATGAAGGCCATCGGAGAATCTTCGTCCTGGCTGCGGTCTGCCTGTATTTTCATCGATAATGACAATCTTATTTTCATGGACGATGTAATCAATGTCTTTTTCCATGAGAAGATGTGCACGAAGCATTTGTCTTAAGTTATGTGCACGCTCTTTGCGCTTCGCATCTTCTTCACGAAGGCGGATTTTCTCCTGCATTTTCTCATTGTCAGAAAGGTTGCTATTTTGCTCGATGACATGATACTCATATCCGAGGTCAAGCATTGTAAAGTCATCCGCAGAGCCATCTTTAAACTCGCTCCATAGCTGAATGCCTCGATCAGTGAGTTCATATTCGTTATTTTTCTCATCGACAATCATGTAAAGTTCAGAGAGAATTTCATGCTTTTCTTCTTTGTTTTGATCGCCAAAGTAGTAAGTTTCCCACTTGTCAATTTCAGCTCGTAAATCTGGATTTTCTTTGATTCTCATGACAAGCTTATTGCAAGGAGTCCCTTTGCTCACAAGCCATACCTTTTTGAAGATCTCTTGATGCTCTTTTGTGATCTTTGGAGATTCTACGAGAAGATTTGCAGCCTCGAGAGCTTTTTTTGCATCGGATGCAAGACGGTTGCAAAGATCGCGTTGCATACGAACAAGATGAGACACCCCTTCTTGGAGAGTGTTGTACATTTGTCTGCTTTCGTTGACAGGGCCTGAAATGATCAATGGAGTTCTTGCTTCGTCGATGAGAATGGAGTCAATTTCATCGACCATTGCAAAATAATGCCCGCGCTGGACTTGCTCTTGTTTTTGCATCGCCATCGAATTGTCGCGAAGATAGTCAAATCCAAATTCAGAAGCCGTTCCATAGACAATGTCTGAAGCGTAGACCTCTTTTCGTTGATGCATTGGAACATCGTTTGTCAAATAAGCAACTTTTAAGCCTAAATAACGGAAAATCGTACCGATCCACTCACAGTCTCTTTTTGCGAGATAATCGTTCACAGTCACTAAATGAACAGGCTTTCCAGTAATTGCATGGAGGTAGAGGGGCATTGAGGCGGTGAGCGTTTTTCCTTCCCCGGTTTGCATTTCAGCAATTGAACCATGGAACATTGCAATGGCACCGACCATTTGCACATCATAGGGGATCATATCCCATTTCTGATCATACCCAGAAACGTGGATCTCTGTTCCAACCAGACGGCGACAAGCATTTTTTACAGTCGCAAAAGCCTCAGGGAGCATACTTTCTAACGACTCGCCACGCGCCAATCTTTCTTTAAATTCTAAAGTTTTCCCTTTAATTTCATTGTCAGATAATTTTTGATATTGCTCTTCAAAAGAGTTAATTTTAGGGATGAGTCTCCAGTATTTTCTGAGGAGACGCGATTGATAAGTACCAAAAATTTTCTTGAGTAGACCAAACATGGAAATCCTATAGAGCGTTCTTTCACAACATTTTACTTTATTTTGAGCTTTCCTACAATTTATATCGTTCTTGATTCAAGAATCGGTTCTGGCTTTGTTGATTTGCGTTAAATTTTCTCTTTTCCCTCCTGCACTGCCTCCTTGGAAAGGAATGCTTCCTGCAAACAAAAAATTTGAGTCGCCTCCCTCTCTAGACCTCCTTTAAAGGCTTGCTTTTCTCTCTAATTTATGGTATGTTTAGCGAGAGAAAAAACATGAGGATTTGTATGAGCCAACTTCTGGAATCTAGTTTTAAAAAATCCAAAAAATATCCAAATCTTCATTTAGAAATCATCCCGATTCCTGACTATGAACAAGTCATTAAAGTCACCGATCCAAGTGTCGGTCTTCATGCTTATATCGCGATCCACAATACGACTCTTGGCGCAGCTCTTGGAGGGGTGCGTATTTTCCCTTACGCAAGCGAAGAGGTAGCTCTCGAAGACGCGCTCCGATTGTCAAAAGGAATGACCTATAAATCTGCGATTGCTGGAGTAGGTCTTGGCGGCGGAAAAAGCGTAATCATGGCCGACCCTAAAAAAGATAAGACCCCTGAGCTTTTAATGGCTTTTGGTGAAGCCGTCGATCTTCTTGGTGGAAGATACATCTGTGCAGAAGATGTGGGATGCAATACAGAAGATGTCAAAACGATTCGACAAGTGACTAAATATGTCGTGGGTCTTCCTCATGCAAAAAGTAGCGGCGATCCAGGTTTTTTTACGGCTTGGGGCGTATTCCGCGGGATTCAATCTGTTGCTAAAAAATTATTTGGCACAGAGGACTTAACAGGTGTAAAAGTGGCTGTTCAAGGTCTTGGAAATGTCGGCCATAATTTGATCAATTATCTTTTCTGGGCAGGAGCAGAACTGATCCTCTCTGATATCGATCCAGTCGCATTGCAAAAATTTGCAAAGAAATATGGCGCTAAAACAGTCCCTTCCGATCAGATTCTAAGCGTTGAATGTGATATCCTCGCTCCTTGTGCGATGGGTGGCATTCTCAATGAAAACACGATTCCTAAACTGCGATGCAAGGGGATTGCTGGTGGCGCAAATAACCAGCTTCTTCGCGATTCAGATGGAGAAGCTCTTCGTGCGCGCGGCATTCTTTATGCCCCAGATTTTGTTATTAACGCAGGAGGCCTCTTAAACGTAGCAGCTGAACTTGAAGAAGAAGGCTATTCTCCAGTGAGCTCGCGCAACCAGTGTCATAGAATCTATGATACACTGTTATCCATCTATGAAATTGCAGAGAAAAATAAGGAATCGACGAATAAAGCGGCGATTTCACTCGGCGATTATCGCATTCAATTCGGTGTTGGGAAGAGAGCAAGACCGCTGATATTCCACCACACTGTTGGATAGGCAGAGGGTGTCCTCAGTTGTAACAAACGCCTTCTCATGAGATAATAGGCTCATTATGCAATCGCTCCTTACGTTTCTTCAAAAACAGCTCTCTTGCGCAATCCATCATCTCATCTCTGGCGAGCAGGCAGATATTGTTCCTTGCGAAAAAGAAGAATTTGGTCACTATCAATGCAATAGTGCTCTACGCCTCTCAAAACCTTTGAAAAAAAATCCTCGCCAAGTTGCCCAAGAAATCATTGATCATCTCGAAGATAGGCACATTTTTTCCAAAATTGAGATTGCGGGACCTGGATTTATTAATTTCACTTTTTCTCCAGAATTTTTATCTGTCCAATTACAAGAACAGTTTAAGGATCCTCTCCTCGGAGCAACACCCCCCTCGCACAAAGCAAAAATGATTGTGGAGTTCTCTTCTCCCAATGTTGCAAAGGAGCTTCATGTAGGTCATCTCCGTTCTACAATCATCGGTGATTGCTTAGCGCGCCTATTTGAATTTTTTGGTTATGATGTTCTGCGTCTCAATCACATTGGTGATTGGGGAACGCAATTCGGAATGCTAATTGCTTATATGAAAGCGGAAGTGCCCGAAGTTCTTCGAGGTGAAAAAAAGACCGATCTTGCACAACTCATGACGTGGTACAAAGCCTCTAAGAAACGATTCGACGAAGATCCTGCCTTCAAAAAGAACGCACAATTTGAGGTCGTTCGTCTTCAATCGGGTGAAAAAGATGCCCTTGATGCATGGAAGTTGATTTGCGATATATCGCGCATTGGCTATCAGGAAATTTACGAGCTTCTCGATATCAAAATTACAGAACGCGGAGAGTCTTTTTATAATCCATATCTGAAATCGGTTGTCGATGAACTCGATGCAAAAGGGCTCATTCAAATCTCTGATGGAGCAAAGTGTATCTTTTTAGAAGGGTTTAAGAATCGTGACGGCGATCCATTGCCTCTGATCGTCCAAAAATCGGATGGCGGCTACAACTATGACACAACAGATCTTGCAGCGATTCGGTATCGGATTTTTGTCGACAAAGCAGAAAGAATTATCTATGTAACCGATGTTGGCCAATCGCTTCATTTTCAAATGCTTTTTCAGGCAGCAGAACTTGCAGGATGGCTTGATCCTTCAAAAACACGTGTTGATCACGTGGGTTTTGGTCTAGTTCTAGGGCTCGACGGCAAAAAGTTTAAAACTCGCTCAGGTGATACAGAGAAACTGATCGATCTTCTCACCGAGGCGGTCGATCATGCCCGGAATTTACTCAAAGAACGAAATACGGAACCATCTGAGATAGAGCGACTTGCAAAAATACTGGGAATTGGCGCTGTTAAGTACGCAGATTTAGCCTCGAACCGCACAAAGGACTATACCTTCAGTTATGAAAGAATGCTCCGTTTTGAAGGCAATACAGCTGTATTCTTGCTCTATTCTTATGTGCGTATCCAAGGAATCAAGCGTAAGGTCGGGAAAAAGACGTTAGAAGCGATTCGGCTTGAGCATCCTTCAGAAATGGCCTTAGGATTGCATTTAAGACGGTTTGGTGAGGTTCTAGACTATATGAGACGAGAACTATTGCCAAACCATCTGACCGAATATTTATATGTTCTTGCCGAGAAATTCAACGCTTTCTTTAGAGATTGTCGAGTCGAAGGGTCTCCTGAAGAGGGGTCTCGTCTTGCGCTTTGCGAATTGACTTCGCGCATATTCAAGCAAGGTCTTCAGATATTGGGCCTTGAAACCGTCGATCGCATGTAGTGACTGCTCCCTCGCCTAAAGGCGAAGGCTTCTAGGGATTGCTCCCAGGCCAT
>CAZVXF010000033.1:0-11377 GCA_964630875.1 uncultured bacterium
GACCACTTGCTTACCATGCAAGTGCTCTACCACTGAGCTACCTGGGCGCTTAGGTCCAATATAGATTATACTACCCCGAACAAATTATCAATCATTTTTCCCTCATGATAGTATCTCAAAATGAGGGCTCGTCGATTTTTGGGATGATTTTGGCCAATTTTCGACTCAAATATTGAGGGTCATACGCTGCATTGCTATTACCCTCAACATTTGAGCCGAAGATCAACTCAAAAGAACCTAAAAATCGACAGAACCTCACTTTGAGATACCATCTTACTTTTGACGATATACGATACGTGCTTTCGTCAAATCATAAGGAGACATTTCGATCGTCACCATATCTCCTGCGTAAACACGAATATTTCGCATACGCATTTTTCCGCTAAGATGAGCGATCACGCGCATTCCGTTTTCCAGAACTACACTGAAATTCATATTCGGCAAAAGTTCTTCAACTTTGCCTTCCATTTTGACTGTTTCTTCTTTTGCCATAGAAATTTAGTTCGGAAATGCTTACAATAAAACCAGAATCAAATGAATATGTCAAACGAAAAGTCGAAAAAGAATCTCTTTACACATGAATCCTTTGAGGAAAAAATAGATTTTATCAAAAGAAAATTTCAGCAGCTACCTTCACCAACTGAAAAATATAATTTACTCATGGATCTGGGGAAAAATATAATTCCGATCGACCCCAAATACAAAACTGAAGAATTTCTTGTACGCGGATGCCAGAGTCAATTATTCTTGCACGCAGAACGAAAAGACGGACGACTCTTTTTTTCAGCCTCATCTGATGCTCTGATTTCAAGCGGCCTTGCTTCCCTATTGATCAATGTCTATAGCGGAGAAAATACAGAAACTATCTTAAACCATCCCCCCCTTTTTCTTCAGGAGTTAGGGATCTATGCCTCCTTATCGCCGAATCGATCCCAAGGACTTGCTCATATCTATCTAAAAATGAAGTTTTTTGCTATCCTTTTCGCCCATGAGCTTGAAAACCTTAGATCATAGCGAGACCTTAGCATTTCACCCTTGGATCGGGTCTAACCCGACTGAAGTCTTGGATCAACTCAAGGTCTCTGCCTTTCGCTGGAACCTGATGTCAACAATTACAACTATTGCGATCGGCGCAATCTCCTTTTCGGTCGTATTTGCCTCTTTTTTTTGGGCAATTCCTATGCCTATCATGATCGTTGGTGGAGGGATTCTTCCTACAGTGCTTTCGTTCGCCACTTCATATTTTCGTGAGCAAGCCCTAGAAATTGAGGCGAGCATTGAGAACGGAGAAGCCGTTGCTCTTGAATTTAGTAAAATATTGTCTTGGAACGAGACCCAAGTTCTCTCTTTTCTGAAAGAAAACAATATCCCGAAACCCAAAGAAATTTCTTTATCCGATCTTCTGCCTCTTATTGCTCGCTATGTAGCGCGCTGCAAGCAAGCAGAGGAGTACGCCATCAAATCTCAAGAGCTTTTGGCGTCTGATAAAACAACAGACCGTGAGGCTCGTCTATGGCAAAGGATCGAAGGCTGGCGCTTTCGCGAGGAATGCGTTCTGCCGGCTCGTATTGAGGCTGCATTTATTCTTGAGATCCTTCGAAATCCTACAATGACCGGTTTTCCATCTGATCATTTTATTTTTTATAAAAAACCTTTTGCTGAAAGAATTCTCTGTCGTTCCTACGATAACGAAGATCTCTATTTAGAGTTTCGAAATCAAAGTCACAAACCGCTCAATTTTGAAGACTTGAATAAAATTTCAGATCCGAAAAGCGTTCATAAACTGCTCTACGGATAATTGAGCATTTAAGATTTTCGGTATGCCCAGTTCAGAAAGCGCCTTCCTCTGAATTTCATAACCAAAATCTTTTATTTGCTCTTCGATTTCTTCGATTTCAGCGATTTTTTGTTCAATGACTGATCGCTTGGATAATTCTTGCGTCATTAACAGAGGCAAAACTTTTTCATTGAATTGCTTTAGCATCGCTGAGATCCCTCCTCTAATATTTGTTACATATTTTGCAAAACACATCTCTTGAAGAGCGAATAGTTCATTTTCGCTGAGCATGAACGTGAATGCACGGATTGTTCTTGGATCTAAAAATGATGAAGCTGAATGAGAACTGGTGGGCTCACCTATTTTTTGCAACTGCAAACTATCACCAATTGCAGCGAGTATTGCGCAAACAGCAAACGCTGGGTGCGTAGAAGGGCTTACACCTCGAATGAAGATCTCCTCCCCTATTTGACGTATAGAAGGAGTGATTTTGCCAATTCTTGGATCGAGATTAAATCCAGAAAGTGCAGCGTTGATAAAATTCGCATGCTCACAAATTGCATGTTGAATGACTTCCTGAGAAACATCAAAAGACAAACGGATCACTTTTTCAATACTCGGAAGATGCTGAAAAGGTTTTTCAGAAAAAAGAGCCGCAATCTTTTTTTTGCGCGCCTCATTTTTGATGATTTCCATGATTTGTATGTTTTGATCGATAGCGAGCGAGCAATTTTTATTTCTTGTCGTTGCGATAAAATGAAGAGCGCTCATTTTCTTGATTTCAACGTCAATTCCAATCTCTAAAGCAATTTGATTCACAGCACTTAGAAATAACGAAACTCGTGTCTCATCTGCTGTTACATACTCTGTAAAGTTATAGGCACGCCTTCCGATTGCAACGAGATCTCCTTGATACAATTCACAATCGATCAGATAAAAAGGCTGCTCTATTTCGATGCTTGATATCGAAGAGATTTTTTCGAGTGTGTTTTTAAGCGGAGTTTTGAGATCTAAAGATGCATTCTCTGATGAAAAATAGATTGCAGGGATCCATAAAATTTGATCGTATACAAACGGTGGCGATGCAGAATCAATTGTAAGATACCCCTCTCCATATTCATACTTTTTTTGATTGAGATCTTTTAATGAAATGGATTGTTCATTCCATGAGAGATAAGCGTCAGGAGACTCTGAAATAAAATGCTTGAATGGGTGAAACCAAAAACGAAAGCCTGATATGCGATGCTTGTTTGCTATGTCAAATATGCTTTCAAACATATTTGACACATAACATGATCAAGAAAAAATTAACAGGATATCCTAGAGCTTAGCGATTTTCTGCTCAATCTCTTCGATTGCAGCATTTGCTTTATCAAGACGCTCTTTTTCGACATCCAATAGTTCGCGTAATTGAAATGCTTTTTCAAAATCAAGACCAGAAGATCCTAGAGTTTTTCGATAAGAATCAACGAGCTCTTTAATTTCCTGTCTTCTCGCTTTTTTCTGTTGCAATACGAGACGATAATTTTCGAGCATTTTGCGATCATCATCACTGAGATTCATTAATGAATTCTCTTTTTTGTCAGCAATCATATCTTTCAAAGGACGTAGCTGACGATCGAGTTGCTGTCTTTCCATTTTAGAAAGATCCATCGTTGCCATGTCTGCTTCAATTGCTTTAAATTGTGATACAAATGTATCCAAATCAAGCGCTAAACCTTTTTGAACGAGATCAGCGATTTGTTCTTTTGTTTGAGCCAGCTTTTCTTTGCGAAGGCGAAGTTTTTCTTTTTCTGCTTCTTCGAGATCTTTTGCTTTTTTCTCTTGTGCTGCTAAATGAGGAATTCGAAGTTGAGAAAGGGCATCGCGCATAGAGCGAACATCATCGCGATCTAAATAAATCGTGCGCATTTCAGCGAGGATTTGATCCGTTTCTTTATCCAAATCTCTTAACGGCATGCTTTCGCTACGCGCTTTTAATTCTTCGATTTTAGCAAAAATAGCCTGGCAAGATTCAGAAGATGCTAGTTTTTTCTCCAACAATACTTTTTTATGCTCTTTTTCGAGAGTTTTTACCTTATCCCAGCACTCACTCATTCTTAAACGCGTGCGACTAAATACAGGGCTGCTCAAAGTTAAAATTTTTGCTGTCCATTGGAAAGACTTAATCTCTTCTCGCAAGGCATAGTAAGGAGCTCCAACGATTTCATCGCCTTTAAAATGTTTTGTAACAAAGCGCTCAACATCTTTTTCAAATTCGAGACTCACTTGTTCAATGAGAGCTTTTCTTCTTGGGAAGATTCGATCCCCTAGCTCAGAAAGGCGCTTAAAGAATTTTGTCTTAAAGCGAATGCGCATGTCGGTTTTAATGATTTCTTTTCTTAATCCATTCAATCGGCTCGCAAGAGCATTGAGAAGATTGAGTTCTTTTTGCAATTGTTGATAGGTCGAAATTTTTGATTGGATGGACTGAGGTGCCTCGTTGAAATTCAAATCAGAGCTTTGCGCAAGTAGTGTTTCAAAATTAGAGAGGTCCTGATCAATGGATTGAATCGCGAGATCAATTTGTTCAATCGCAAATGCACTTTGTTCTTCGAGAATTTCTTTTAATCTGCGTGCTTCAACTGTCAGATCTACATATTCGTTCCAGAGTTTAGAACGGATTGCTGTGTTAATATTTTCTTTGAATAGAGGAAGAACAAGACGTCTTGATTCCCAAAATTCACGGAATCGCGGACTTCCCTCTTGAGAAATCGTCTCGCGCATAAAATTCAAACCGAACGAAATCTTTTCTTCAGGAGTTGGAAATTGGGTTAGCTTTTTTGAAAATTCAACAAAAGCGGCGCTCCGCTTTAATTCCCCTTCCTCGCCTTTGTCCACCCTTTCTTCAACGTTCGTAACGACTTCAGGTTCTTGTTGAATATGGGTTACATCTGGTGTCTCGGAAGAATTCATATATAATTGCCTAATTTGTAGAATTTCTAAAAGTATTGGGAGATTTTATACAAATCGATCTTTTTGAGCAAGTCCTGGTAAAAAATCACTCTCTTCCCTATCATTGAACTTTTTTGGAGAATAATATGGAAGAATTTGTTGCTTATCTGATTAAAAATATGGTGAATATCCCAGAACAAGTCGATATCCGTGGCATCGAGAGTCAAAATGGTCTAACAATTGAGATCAGAGTCGCTCCAGAAGATGTGGGTAAAGTCGTTGGACGTAAGGGGAATGCCATTCGCTCATTGAGAACTTTAGCCATGTCCATTGGCGCAAGACTCGGAAGAAGAGTGCATTTAGAAATCATTCAATAACGATTTCGGGGCAGCGTGAGACAGTCGGGAGCAATAGTTGAACGACCTCTTAAGAAAAAAATCCCTGCCCGCTCGTCAAAAAAAAGGGTCATTGTTATCTCAGGCCCGACAGCCATTGGAAAAACAAATATATCTTTGTCAATCGCACAGACCATCGGTGGAGAAATCATTTCCGCCGACTCATGCCAAGTTTACCGTGGCATGGACATTGGAACTGCGAAAGTCACGCCTGAGGATCAAGCGCTCATCACCCATCATATGATCGATATCTGCGACATTGATGAAGTCTTTAATGTCGCAGCCTTCGAAAAATGTGCAAAAAAAGCCCTTCATCAAATTTTTTCGCGGGAAAATGTCCCGATTATCGTAGGTGGTTCTGGATTTTATATTCGCACTCTTCTTTACGGTCCTCCGATGGGTCCGCCTTCAGATAAAGCCGTACGTGACAGAATTGAAAAACAGATGGAAGAGCTCGGTCCCGAATTTTTTTATGAAAGACTCCAGCTCCTCGATCCAACATATGCTGAAACAATTTCCGCTCAAGATCGTCAAAAAATCGTAAGAGCCTTTGAGATCATGACCTTATCCGAAAGAAAGGTCAGTGATTTTCCAAAGCCAGAAACCTCAGAAGAACAAGAGTATGATTTCCGCTGCTGGTTTTTATACTCTACTCGGGACACGCTCTATTCTCGAATCGAAGCGCGTTGTGAGGAAATCATCCAAAATGGTTTTCTCGATGAAGTCCGCATGCTTGATCAAAAAGGACTCCGCAAGAATCCATCTGCATCGCAAGCGATTGGGTACCGTCAAGCTCTTGAATATCTAGACTCTCCTCAAACAACAGCCGATTTTGAAGAATTTAAAACTAAATTCAAGAAAGCGACTCGCCATTTTGCAAAGCGACAATTTACTTGGTTTCGTAAAGAACCCATGTTTCGTTGGCTAGATATCAATGAATACACACCAGATCGCCTAAAAGAAATTATTTTACAGGACTACGAACAAGGATGATACAACATCGCAGTTTTCAAGTCGCAATCTCCGTTGCACTCTACCTTCTAATTGCCTCCTATCTTCCCGATTTTATTCATCAGAGTTTATATACGGTCAGCCTCTTGATCAAAGATATTCTTCTCTGGTCTCTTCCTTTCTCTGTTTGCTTTTTTATCGGTTACGCAATTGTCTCTTTTGAAAAGAAAGCTCCGTTATTTATTCTATGCTTATTTCTCTTTGAAGCGATATCGAATGCGTGTAGCGTTTGGTATGCCTATGGATGTGGTTTTCTAGTCACTACAAATATCGACGCGATCAAGCCTCAAACTTTAAATGATACATTCCTTCCACTATGGAGACTTCCTTTCATAAAGCCGGTTTGGTGGAGTGCGGATAAAGGAGCGCTTCTCGGCGTAATTCTTGGCCTATCTTGCACGTTTTTTTCATTTCCGAAAAAGAACTTCTTCACAATTGGTAAACGAATTGCAGAAACCATTTTAACGCGTTTTTTTGCAAACTTAATTCCTATCTTTATCCTTGGGTTTATTGCGCGGATGCATAAAACTCAGCTCATTCATCAAGTCGTAGGCCAATATGCAGATCTCCTACTATGGCTTGTGATCGCTCTTTTTGTTTATATTGCGATTCTCTTTCTTTTGGGCGGTGGTAAAGGCTCTCCATCTTATATTCAAAGAGTCAAAAATTTGCTCCCTGCTTTTGGTATTTCTTTTAGCTCTGGATGCAGTCTTTCAACCATGCCGTGGACAATTTCTGGCACATCAAAAAATTTGAATAACCCCGATCTTGCTGGGGCAATTATTCCATCAACGACAAATATTCAGCAAATTGGCGACTGTATTATCAACAGCTTTTTTTGTTTCATTATTTTCTATCATTTTAATGGCTACAAAGTGGACATATTGACATGGGCATCTTTTAGCAGTGTATTTGTCCTTGCACGATTTGCAACTGCTGCTGTTTTGGGAGGAGCTGTTTTCATCATGCTTCCGATTTATGAAGCATATCTTGGGTTTACACCTGAAATGATCGCAATTATCTTGGCATTTAATGTTATTTTAGATCCGCTTGTGACCTGTACGAATGTGATTGCCAATGGTGCTTTATGTAGAGTATTTGAGAGAGTTTGGGGGGCTCTATCGAGCCGCCCCTTCGTACAAAGAATTAGATAACAGAAACTTCAATGGCTTCTGGACCTTTACGGCCAGCGCCTTCTAAGAATTCCACTTTTTGACCTTCGCGGAGAGACTTAGGATCCCCTTTAACATTGTTTGCGTGAACAAAAAGATCTTTGCTGCCACTTTCTGGTGCAATGAATCCGAATCCTTTTTGCACGTTAAAAAATTTAATTGTACCTTTCGATTTAACCATAAAAACTCACTTAAAAAATACCCACAATTAGTGGGGTTCAGAGAATTTTACATGAAGTGGTGTTTTAATGCACAACAAATCCGAGGCCATTATGAGGTCGACCTTTTTCCCAAAGATACATAACGATTGTATATCGCTCTCCCAAAACAGGTTCAACAGAATGATAGGAATTTGGAGTAATCTCAAAACAGACACCATAATTTCTTTGATAAGGAAATTTTTGAAGTATCTCCTTTGTATATTTTGATTTCCAAAATGATAACTCCCCACCAACAACAGGTTCATTTTTTGAAAATTGAAAAATAAATCGATAATTTTCATGCCCAAGTTCAGGCTGTGTATAATCATTATGCAAACCGATTGCATCCGCCTGAATCAATTTGTGTGCAGCCAAACGAATTCTATTTTGAAACTGAATACCCAATTGCGCTTCTAACTTTTCTTTGAAAGGAAAAAAGAAAGAAGGATCATATAAGCAAGCTAAAGCATGTTGATCATTGGGCTGAACAAATGACTCATATTGCTCATAGAAGCTCGTTTCCTTGCGAACCCACGGAACTTTTTCAAAAGCATTCTGAAGAACTAAATAACTTTCATCTGAAAAGACATCTTGGTATGAACGTAGACGAAATTGTGCATTAGACTTAAAATCGAGAGCAAATTTGCCTATTTGAGGATATTTCATATGATCATTTTAGCCTGTCTTACCTGTTTCATGCCACTTGAAGAAAAAGTAGGCCAGATGATGATCGTCAATTTCCGTGGGGAAATTGCAAATGACCATGCAAAAGTTCTCATTCAAGAAGTTGGCGTCGGAGGAATCATATATTACAATTGGGCAAATCAATTGAGTTCTCCGGAGCAAGTCCAAAATTTAAGTGACTCCCTTCAATCTCTAGCTAAGATCCCCCTATTGATCGCGGTAGATCAAGAAGGCGGGAAAGTTGCACGTCTTAAAGACGGATTCACACTCAGTCCTGGAAATCGAGCGATCGCAGAACAAGGCGACCCAAATCTTGCCAAGGATTTTGCATTCATTATGGGACAAGAAATGAAAGCTGTCGGTATCAATATGAATCTTGCCCCCGTTGTGGATGTGAACGTAAATCCAAAAAATCCAGTCATCGGAGATCGATCGTTTAGCGACTCTCCTGAAGTTGTCACAATATTTGGGAAAGCAGCTCTTGATGGGTATCATCAAGCAGGCCTCATTACAACTCTAAAACATTTCCCGGGACACGGCGATGTAGAAATTGACTCTCATGTAGATTTACCAATCCTACATCAATCAATGCATGAATTAGAACAAGTTGAACTGTTTCCTTTTTCAAATCTCGCAAAAGACACGGATGCGATCATGACAGCACACATTCTTGTTCCCGCTTTAGATGTGGAAAATTGCGCCACCTTTTCTAAGAAAATCTTGTCCTACGCTCGAGAAATCATCGGATTTGACGGACTGATTGTCGCAGACTCCCTTGTCATGCAAGGAGCATTAAAGCAATGCAATACTGTAGAGATCGCTGCAATCAGAGCCATCAACGCAGGGTGCGATCTCCTGCTCTTTGGGGGAAAAATGCTCCATGAAGACCAAGAAAAAAAAGAATTGTCCCCAGCCGATATCAAGCACATTCACAAGTTCATTGTAGAGGCAGTAAAAACTGGCTTAATTTCTGAAGAACGGATCGATGAATCAGTACATAGAATCATGAAGCTAAAAAATGCCCAATTTCTTGGGCATTCTTCGCAAGACGATTCGCGACTATAAATCGAACTGAACGCCAAATGCAAAAGCATTATTTTTGATGCTCTTGATTTTAACATTCCATGGAGTTGTATGAGCGTGCGTTGGATAGACTGTTGATCCGAAAATGAAATGACTGGTATCCGCATACAAAAAGCGATATTCCCCAAATATATGGAATCTGCAGTAGCTATAACGAAGGCCTGCCTTTACTTGGGCTGCCCATGTCCATGTTGAATCATTTCGATCAGAGTTGAAATGATTGATTCCGGCTTCAGGTGGTTCAACTTGCAATGAATCTGCATTATGAAGTGCAATTCGTGTCGGACCCACGCCGCCTCCAACGTAGGGAGCTAACCCCCATGTATTATTCACAGACAAAATCAAGTTTGCCAAGTAAACACCTTCTGTCATATGAAAAGTATCTAAAAAGTCGTGCTCTGGCAATCGATCAGTATCAGTCCTGTTAAAGAGATGACCTGTTAATCGACGACTGAACCAAAATGCTTCGAATTCTGCAGTTGGAGAAATGGTCCACCAAGAGCAATCATCCACCTCTTTTCTCCATTCATACCCCATTTGAGCACCCCCAAATCCAGCCCCTTTTTTATGCAAATGACCGCGAGCTTCTACCGCCAATGGACCCCCATCTGTGATTTCAGAAAAAAGTGCTGTTCCCATCTGAGATATTGTTGAAGAGTCTGAATAAATTCCACCTCCAAAAGCGCCAATATAAAATCGATTACAATAGTTAGTGCAGCAACATTCTCCCGCAACTAAAGGTCCGGACGTTGTCAGTAAAGTAAAAAAAAGAAAAAGACAGCTTCTGCTAAGCGAATTAAACATTTTTATCTCCGTTTGTTTATCACCTGAACTTTGAGCCTCTCACAATCAAAGATCTTTTGCATTTTTTTACTCACCCGTAAAACCACCGTCTATGGGGTTCGCAAAAAAAACAAAACCTCATCGAAAATCTCTATTGCTCTGAGGAGAACAAACCCAAAGCTCCGTGAATATATAAATTTTTGTATATAGATTTCTTTTTAAAATCAATTTTATACCCAAACAAACTCAAAAAAGCGAAGTGACCTGATATGTTTAAGAGATGTCAAACAGTGGAGCCAAAGCTCTATTTAGCTCCAAATCTGCCCTTTTTTCTTGCACCTTTCTGCTAGTGAGAAAGGTCTTTTGAATCTTCTAAGACAATGATCGATTGTACTGCAAAAGGAGAGAAGTTCAACTCGTCTATTATCTTATTCAGAGCCTGAGTTGTTAGATTTGGATCTGTTGTATATGCTACGATAACCGGCTCAAGACATCCTGATAAGTGGGTCTCTGCTAGAGCGATCTTCTTGGGATTCTTTTCCTCTAGAAACTTCTTCTCTATGCACTCTGCGACATAGATCAAAGATCGAATACTCCCCTTTCTTTCTACGACGGTCTTGAGAGGAAATCGCAGGAGCTCATCCCAATTTCGTGGACTTGGACAGTTCGTTTGTCTCATTATAGAGCGTGCTAGATCAATGGCCTGTTTCTTTGTTTCTAAATCAGCAGGAAAAGGAAAAAACGAACCGTAAGATGAAGTATAGCTTAAAACATTCAATACGTGAAGGTAGAGGTTAATCGCTTTTATTTGTTCTGAATCATCAGTAACATTTTCGCGAATCAGATCTATATAAGAAAACGAAATCCTCTCCTCAGACATGCGCTTTGTTGCAGGAGGCAATATACGACGTGCTAAATATCCAAGTCTTTGCTCGGGAGAAAGTGAAAAATCAGGGCCAGTTAGTTTTCGGAAATGGATTATTTTTTGCTCAATGCTCTCTTCCTCTGAAGAAAGAATAACAACATCTCTATTGCTAGAATCAGCTAATATCTACCAAATTTATGTCTTGCATAGGGACCGGTGTGTCCAAATGAGATGAAAATCTCAGTTTACAACACTTGTTGACATCCAAAATCCATTAAATTCATGAAAAAATGGCTCTTTTTTAATTTTGATGGCTTTTTTTGCAAAATCCATCAATCTATTGCTCAGCTCGAAACAGTCCCATCAGGAAAAGAACGATCAAGCTCTAACGAAAGTGCTCGAGCTAAAAATGAGGTTCTAATATTAAGGCACTTGTGATCGCTGAAATTCGGCAGCTTTCGCGCAGCTTAAAA
>CAZVXF010000034.1:0-11189 GCA_964630875.1 uncultured bacterium
TAATATTAAGGCACTTGTGATCGCTGAAATTCGGCAGCTTTCGCGCAGCTTAAAAACCGATTTTTGAGCTTGTTTGGGTATAACCCGCTATTTTAGGGAAAAAAGGAACTTTGATCGATGACGAACAATTGATTTTGAATGATATATCCATAGTTCTTAATCCCTCCAGCAGCATCAACATATTCATCAGGGGCAATGCCTTTGAAGGATTGGAGTGTGTCTTGAAACCGAAGGAGATTATCGCCGCTACTACTAGTAACTAAAGGAAGTCCCATCTGTTTTGCTTTTGCGATACTCCCTTCAATGATGGCCTTAAAGAGATTTTGATCGTTAATGGATGTGTATATTCTGTCTATGAATAATACGGGTTCTCGAGTTCGTTGATTCTGCAAAACTCTCATAGTAGATCTGGCCAAAATTCTGCCAGACGGATCTTTTACAATCATGACTTTAGTTTGTCCATTGCATAGCGTCGCGAGTAAACATTTGTTTAAATTGGGATTCCCCCCAATATGTTGGCAGCTGTTTGAAACTTCCGTTCCAGACAGAAGCAAATCGTCTATGTCATCAGAATCCAACACTTGCCATCTAGATGCAGGTAAGTTGTTTCTTTGCATCTGACCGAGAATTCCTTGAATATCTCGTCTGAATTCTAATTCTTTAGGAACAATCGATTTTAAGTGTTCTAGAGCGACTTTTAGGGCATCTGAGTTAATATCGGGATTTAGGATTTCAAGACATGCAAGTTCAATTTTTTGTGCATCAGTAGGAGGATCGTTCCTTTTGCTTTTCACCTGATCAATTAAGCCAGGACTCCATTTTGATGATTTGAGAAGAGATAAAATAGGATATTCTTCTTGTTGGTCATTGCCCAAGTGATTGTTCTGAATTGCTCCTAGGATCAATCTAGAAGTGAGCGCTTGAGGGGATTCTGCTTGGGTCAGTGGTTGAGAGGAAATGGATATTGGAGGAATGGAGTCCCGCCATAATCTTAACAAAGAAGGATTTTGCCCAAAGACAGCCTGAAGGTGAGGATTGTTTTCTAACTGATACCGCATGGAGGGGAATGTTCCATCGATTGCTGCTCGTACAAATCGTCCCAATAAATGGATATGTGGAGAGGTTCCTTCAGAAGATAGTTTGTGTAAGCCCTTTGCGTAGATAAATAATCCTCCTGGATGACGAGACGAAAGAAAAAAGATTTCAAGACACCGTTCTACTTCTTCTTCTGAAGTAAAGGAAATACCTAGTAGGCCATGTAATGCCTCTCTGAAACGTTGAAAAAGAATCTCCTTACTTCCTTGGAAATTTTTTAGCATCTCGCAGTTTTTTGCAATGAGAATACAGATAATAGGACACAACTGTCTTTGATTGTTTCTGAATATTTCGAGCTCCCTGATGTAGTCCTGATCTTTTTGACCTTTCTTTTTTAAAGGTGCTTTGAGAAGGAATTGAAAAATCTCTTCTTTTTCTTGTGTATTGAAATTTTGAGATTGGATGCAATTGATCGCTTCTATCAAAGGTAGAATGACTTGCCCATTTTTATAGACTCTTGGTTGTAAACTTGCGAGACATTCACTAGCTATTTTTTGATCAATCCCGCTTGCCGTTAAAAATAATGCAGGAAGTACTTGATGCGTTGCTAATTTTGGCAGAGACTGGCTTAGATGGAGCCCTGCTTTCCAATGCAATAGCAGAACATCTCCTGCATTCTTTTGAAGACTTGAGTTTCTAAGAGCGCAGACTTCACAGAGCAGAGAGGAAAAAGAAGGATCTTTTAGGATGGTTCGGAGGATGGGACGTTTATCGTATTTTGAAACAAACTTGATGAGCCATGAGGCCTGCTGTTTTTGTATTTCTGGATTATGACTCTTGAAGATTCTGTTTTTGCAAGCAACAATGCATTCTCTCAGCATTGGATCTGTTCCTCCAGCCACCGATTCTAGAATTTCTAGCATTTGATGTGAATCTAGCTCGTCATAATCTAGAATTGTGGTTACCTTACTTAGAGGTAATCTCCTGCCTGCCATTGTAAGGAGATCGGTCACGGCTTTTTGATCTTTTATCACTTCTATCAGGAATTGCGATGGGAAATCACCTTGTAGAGTCGCGTGTTTCACTGCCATAATCAGAACCGCCTCCTCTGGTATGCGTAATTCACGAGCAATGACTGGTACAACGCAATCTATAAAAACAACCCCCTTCGAACTGAGGTTGCTTACTAAAAGTGACGAAAGGAATTCCTTGCTGCTTGGGTCTGAACGAATAAAGGCAGTCAGCTCATTCCGAACATCATTTTCGAACGAATAACGCTCGTAGGGGCGTAGTAACGGATATTGGTTGCAGAGGTGTTTTAGAAAATCCAAAGCTTCTTGGTCATAGCTGATTGGAGCTTGAGAGGTTTCTGTGTGGCAGGCATTCCAAGGAAGTGGTATCGGCGATGTATTTGCTGCATTGCAAACAGCCACTTGAAAGGCACAAAACCTTCTCGCTGAAATGGGAACGGCGAGCTGTGCAAATCCGATTAAAGATGGACTCAAGCAGTAAAAAGGCATAGGAGCAGCTCTGTGCATCAACTGGGGAGAAAACTTCAATTTCGTTTTAATCATATTAAAAAAACCATACGTTATTTTAAATATAATAATACCATATTATAACATTATTAATACATAATTAAAATGTTATGTATTAAGATTTAAAATTTTCATAATAATGCTGGAATTGCAAAACTCGCAATGTGTGCAAAATTTGATGATTTTTTTTCATTGGTTCAATTTGCAAATTGACATAACCTATTGGTACTTAGGTAAGTTGCAAAAAATTGAATCCAAGGGAAAATTTGGAGCCAAATGGGGCTTGCCCCCATTCAGATCGTCGAGGAAATTTTTGCGATCGTGACGAGTCGGGCTGTACTCCGTACGCCCCGAGTCAGGATCGCAGAAATTTACCGACGAGATGAATGGGGGCGGCCAGACTCGAACTGGCGGAGACCGAAGTCGGGGGATTTACAGTCCCCTGCAATTGCCGCTATGCGACACCCCCGAGAAAGAGGTTTTGCTGGCGAAAGGACTTGAACCCTCAACCATCCGATTACAAGTCGGGCGCTCTACCAATTGAGCTACACCAGCATGAGAAGAGCGATATTAGCAAAAGATTTCAATTCTCATCAATAGAATTAAGAGGTTATACTGTTTCCCCTATGGAAATATTTGTTCCTTTAGCTAAACCGCCTTGGACTGCGCTTGGCAAAGAATTAGAAAGTTGTGTTCGTAAAGCAATTTTTGATTTCTCATTACTTGATTCTGGGGTTGAAAAGATTGCCATTGCTTTAAGTGGGGGTAAAGATAGCTTAGGGCTTCTTTTTCTTTTGCATGCATTAAAAGGACGCGGATTTCCAAATTTCCAATTGTATGCCATTCATGTCAGTGGAGAATTTTCTTGTGGTTCAGGCGTCAGTGCTGACTTTTTAAAAGCCATATGCAAAGCGTTAGAGGTCCCTTTTATCTCATGTGTATCCACGCAAAAAAGAGAGAATCTAGAATGCTATCGATGCTCGAGAGAGCGGAGAAAGTTAATTTTTGAGGCAGCAAAAGGTGTAGGAGCAACCACGATTGCTTTTGGACATCATCGCGATGATAGCGCGCAGACTTTGCTCATGAATTTATTCCATAAAGGCGAGTTTGCTGCAAACCTTCCTAAAGTTCCAATGCATGATTATGGCATTACAATCATTCGTCCACTCATTTATGTGACAGAAAAAGATTTGAGAGAATTTGCTAAACAATATGGCTTCGCAAGAATCACATGCCAATGCCCTGTCGGGCAGAACTCGAAAAGAAAAGTCGTAGATCAAATTATGAGCGATATTGAGACGCATTTTCCACATGTTCGAAGTAATTTGGCAAAAGCAGGGCTTCTTTATGGCTCAGACAAAGCCTTGAAGTAATATTTTAAATATAGTTAACTGTACCTCTATGGAATTTGCAGCATTTACAAGCTATTTTATTATTTTGGCACTCATTGCTGTAGTCACTTATCGCAAGCAAAAATCTGAATCTGACTATATTTTAGGAAATCGATCTTTAAATTTTTGGCTGACAGCCCTTTCTGCCCATGCAAGCGATATGAGCAGCTGGCTTTTTTTAGGATATCCAGCTTTAATCTTTACAACCGGAATGACGGGTTCGTGGGCAGCGATCGGATTAGTGATTTTTATGTTTTTAAACTGGCATTATATTGCGCCAAAAATTCGAACAATCACCGAACAAACTGGCAGCTTAACTCTGAGTTCCTATTTCGAAAATCGCTTTGGAGATACTTCGGGGAGAATTCGCATTATATCTGCAGTCATGTCGGTTTTTTTCTTTACGTTCTATATCTCATCCGGATTAGTCGGAATGGGAATTTTGGTTGATTCACTATTTGGTCTCAATTATACAATCGGCATTTCTATTGGGCTTTTCATCGTTGTTGCGTATGTTTTTCTCGGTGGTTATCGAACGATTGCTTGGATTGATTTGTTCCAAGGATTTTTTCTTCTCGCTGTCATTGTAGCAATTCCTGCAACGCTCATTTACAAAGCGGGCGGATTTGCTCCGATTATGAATGCTGTTGCTGAAAAGAACTTGTCCACCTCTTTATTTCCTAATTTTTCTCCATTGACCATCTTTTCCCAATTGATGATTGCTGCAGGTTGGGGACTTGGTTATTTTGGTCAGCCGCATATTTTGACAAAATTTATGGGAATACGCGCGATTAGTGAAATGCATAAAGCAAAATATTTAGGGATTAGTTGGCAAACAATTGCATTAACATCTGCGACTCTAATTGGCCTGATCGGAATTTATACTTTCCCAAGTGGAATTGAGAATCCTGAACATGTCATCCTCGATATTGTGAAAAGCACTCTTCCCTCTTACTTTTCTGGCTTGGTTTTATGTGCCATTTTAGCTGCAACAACCAATGTAATGGCAGCGCAAATTCTCGTTGTCGCATCCAATTTGTCTGAAGATTTTTATAAGCGTCTTGTTCGTCGACAAGCAAACTCCGACGAACTTCTTTTTGTCTCAAGAACAAGCGTGATTTTGATCGCAATCATTGCTTTCTGCATCGCGTTTTTCAAAATCTCTTCGATTTATCAATTAGTATTCTACTCTTGGTCAGGTCTTGGTGCATCTTTTGGTCCATTAGTTCTGCTCTCGTTATATCGCAAAAATATCAATAAACATGGAGCATTTGCGGGAATCCTTGTTGGAGGAATTACCTCAGCTCTTTGGTATTCTTTTGAAACACAAATCATTCCCCCTCTTGTGATTGGATTTGTTTTAGGGATCATTACAATTGAAAGTGTTTCTATCTTGACTCGAGAAAAATTGAAAACATAATCTATCTCTGACATACTTCTGATAAAAGGTTGACATGACAAAACGCCCCTTCTTATTGATCACAAACGATGATGGAATACACGCACCAGGGATTAAACAACTTTGGGAATCGGTCACAGAATTTGCAGACACAGCAATCGTAGCACCCCATGCAGAAAAATCGGGATCTGGTCTTTCTATTACTTGGACAAAACCATTAAAAATTCATTCGATTGCGTGGGAAGAACCGACCAAAGCTTGGTCATTAAATGGCACACCTGCTGATTGCGTAAAAATGGCTTGCGGCGTTCTTTTAGACAAAGCGCCACAAATGATCATCTCTGGTATTAATCGCGGTTCCAATGCAGGAAGAACAGTTCTCTATAGCGGAACGGTCGGTGGCGTGATTGAAGGTGCTTTAAAGAATATCCCAGGAATTGCCTTTTCTTTTTGTGACTTTACTCCCCCACCAAATAGCGCCATTAAACGGTATATTTTCCCTCTCATCGAACACTTTCTTAAAAACCCAATGCCTCCTGGCACCTTTCTCAATGTGAATTTCCCTCACAATTGTGAAAAAGGAGTGAAAGGATTAAAAATGGCAAAACAAGGCCGCGGATATTGGGTAGAAGCCCCTGAACAGAGAATGCATCCAGAAGGCTTACCCTATTATTGGCTCGGCGGAAAATGGTCTTCTTTCGAAGAAGATCCAATCAGCGACGTATCTCTTTTGAATCAAGGTTATGTGACTGCAGTGCCCATTCACGTGGATCAATTGACCGATCACCACACGTTTAATCAGCACAAAGAGCATATCGATAAATTGTTTAGCTCAGAAATTGAAGAAATCCTCAGGTGAAGAATACTCCAGTCCTGAAAAAACGTCGCTTGATTTCATGTACGACGCAGCTCTGTTCAAGATGATTTGACTTGCCGCTGGTCTATGCATACAAACCAACGCATAAGTTACAAAGATGGCAACCGCACAAAGAAAGTAACATATTTTTTGAGAATTGGCGCCTTCACGGAACTCAGCATTATTGTTATGAGGAAACCATTTGTCCAAAAAACTCACAACGGGTTGAATGCTTTTCACTTCCTCAAAAGGGTATGATGAACGGATAAAGTCATAAATTAGCCAGTCCATCCAGTAAGAGCTAGACCACCAGGGTCCAAATATCACAGCAACGGTTTGCCAATGTTCGACTGGACCAAATGTCGAGCAAACAGCCGCATAAAAGGCACCATAAAATAAAATTTGCGCGCAGATCCCAGCCGTTGCAATCATGGTATTGCGCGACGTAAGCTCCGGGGCCTCAAACTTAGGAATAGATTGAAGCTCTCCACAAGAAGATTCCTCTATTTCCTGATTTTTCGATGAAAATACATGAATTGTTTTACAAGCCAAACATCGACCCGCAGAATTGACTGGATGTCTGATATAGTCCATCGCAAGGAATGACTGCAGACAAGACCCCATATTCCTTAAAGTGAAAGAAGGCAAGATGCTTTTCGCGACAGAACGAATCATATATAACTCAAATTACAGAGCAATTATACTACATTAATAATTACAATACAATACTATTAAATATTTTATTATTACGATTTAAATAATATAGTTGATTTTTCTGAAATTACTTAGTTAGATATGATTCATATCTCTGTACTGGACAAAAAATAATTTCATACAACACAAGTCGTTGGTTTTGAGCACATAAAACACGATATCAACCGCCTGAATTCTTTTAGATTCATGTTCCCAAAAATCGCCCTTCGTATCCATTTCATTCCGTCTGATCGAATTTCTCGAGAGTCGATGCAAAATGGCATTCGGTCATTGTTCATGAAATAACAGATACGGATTAGGGCTAACTTTATCCGAGATCCCTCTCCTTCGGAGATTTCGGCTTCGAGAGATTCGAGAATCTTTTTGGAATGTATTCCAGTTTTTGGGTATCGATATTGAAGTGTACTCCAATTATTCTCTAAATATTTGAATTAGAGACCAGGGAAATAATTCCGATTTTTTTCCTTCCAAACCTTCCACTCGGAGGTCTCCTCATATTTTTCTCTTTCTTCTATAAAAGCTTCTCTCCATCCGGGGAGTTTAGAAAAGATAAAATATTTTTCGCCTAGATCTGGTTCTTTCCAAAGCTTTGCAAGTTGAGAAGCAAAGCGTTGTATTTCAGGAACTTGAGCAATATCTTCAAGATTTGAAATAGATTGCTTATATAACCATCGACTATTCATTCTCTCATAAGACTCTCCATAGGAACTCACCCGATGTCCAAAGGAAACTGTTCCCACATGAGGGAGATCGATCATCCATTGCTTTTTGTAGGCTCTTAGGGTTTCTAAGTTTTTTCGAAAATACCCGAAAGGTCTAGATGCTGGTACTTCTAGATTGTCCGAAGTCCTTGTAAAAAAGAGATTGGTTCTGCATTGTGGCATACAATTTAATTCTCTTAATTCCTTAAGAAGTAAATCAAATTCCTTTCTTTCTTCAATTGTTAGGTCGTCCCTCGAAGGATCGTGATCATAAGAGTTATAATCTGCATGAGGAAGATCTCTGTAAGTCCAAATAACTCTAGGATGAGAAATAGAAGATTTTAAATCGATCGCAACATATTCATCGACATTTGAAAGATCAAGAACAGAAACATTGGTTTTTCCCTTTAAAAAATTTAGATCATTTAAATCACCACAAATAGCAATAATGCTTCCGGATTTAGCATGCTTTTGAAGAATTTTGAACTGTTTTTGATTTTGATGATATTGAACATTTTCAAATGATTTAGCAAACATATTACGCCATTCTTCTTTTTTTAGAAGTATCTTGTCTTGTTCTTTACTAAGTTTCTGACCTTCTTCACAAGTGGCGAAATATTTGTCGTATTGTTTCCAGTGCTCTTCAGCAATAGAGTCTCCCCCGCAGAGCCTCCATTCATTTCCTACAGAATAATAAACCTTTGCAAAATCTGTTAAGTTAGATAAATAAAAATTTTTGGCCAGTTCCGAGAGTTCTGATTTTAGAATTCTTTCGCAAATGAGATCTGTTTTTTCTTGTATTTCTTGTTCTGTTAGGGATTGAAGAAAAGAACGCTCTTCACTTGGGGTCATTAGCAAGGCTCCAAACTGATTTGTTCGATTGGGTCCTGATAAGACAGAAAAATCTTGAGCATTGTTTGCGATACGCAAAAGAAGGATTGTCATATGAGCATATGCAATGGCCTTAGGATTAATATCTAATATGATTAATCCTAAGGAGTTCTCGGGTTCTCTTTCCGATCTCAAAAGCAAATTAAAAAAACTACGTTCCGTTCCTGTCGATAAAATGATACCCGGTTTTCCAGTGATCAGGTGAGGAGCCACCTTCTGGACGCCGATCTCATTGGGTTCTAGATACATGTCCCATTTATTTTGTTGCGAAGTATTCAGTTTTTGATAGCACTCGTCTGGGTAAATAGCTTCAAGGTTGGTAAAAGATGGAGGGGAGGTCTTTTTTGAATAAATAATTCCTACAGCGCCAATCGCGGTCAAAGATGACGCAATCGCTTTTTGGGAGAAAGAAAATTTCTGTGGGATGAAAGAACTTGGGATCGTTGTCCAAGAAGAGAGGGCTCGTGTTAAAGAAAACATAAAATGCCATAGTTATTAGTTTGGTTATAGTTTGATGTTTTTTGTATTATTTTAATACTTTAAAAAAATCTCTGTGCTGGACAAAAAATAATGTGATGAAGACAACTCGCTGATAAGCCATCATATCTCGTTGAGAATCAATCAGCGAGGTAAAAATGAAACGCATCAGCGAGTTGCAAACAACTTTATCCTATTTTTTTGATTGGAACAAGTGCCGTCTTAATTGCCTAGTGCAAATTCTTCAAGCTCTTTTTGCCGTTAGAACGGTCAACCTTACTCAGATTGCTGCAGCTTTCAAGACCACTGTAAAAGAGGAATCTTCTTATCGCAGGGTCTGTCGATTTTTCACAGGGTTCTCATTTGATCTGAGTTCTATCTTCCCATTGGTTTCGCATTTATTTCCTCTCGGAGACAAATACACTTTAATCCTTGATCGCACAAACTGGAAGTGGGGGAAATCCCCCATCAATATTCTTGTGCTCTCAGTCGCCTATAGGGGCATAAGCATTCCCATTTTTTGGGCGGTATTAGACCTGGAGGGAGCTTCTTGTGTCGGAGATCGAGTTGCAATTTTGAAACGAGCCATTCAAAAATTGGGTGTCGAAAAAATTGAAGTTCTTCTCGCTGATAGAGAATTCATTGGGACAGAATGGTTCGGGTTTCTAATCACGAACAAAATCCCCTTTGTGATCAGAATCAAACAGAATTCTTATCTTAAAACCAAGGAGGGAGGCACGATATTAGCGGGAGGATTACGCAAATATCTCGGGCGTAAAAAGATTCTCAACTTCCCATTATTCTATGGGGGCATTCACTCTATGTTTCCGTTGAACGAAGAAGAGGCGCCAAGGAACAGATGATTGTTGTCTCCCATATCGAGTTTGAAAATCCATTGGTACTATATCGAAAACGCTGGGAAATCGAAACCCTATTCGGGTGTATAAAAGGTCGAGGATTTCGCATGGAGGATACTCACATGGTAGATGCAGACAAAATTGAAAAACTTTTGTTTGTTTTGGTCATTGGTTTTTGCTGGGCCTATCGAACCGGGGATATCAAAACCCAGGAAATTCCCATAGAGATTAAGACACATGGAAGAAAAGTCAGAAGTTTATTTCGAGAGGGAATGAATTGGATACGAAGGGCGATTTTTGGGAACATGAATCTAAAAGAATTCAGGCGGTTGATATCGTGTTTTATGTGCTCAAAAACAACGACTTGTGTTGTATGAAATTATTTTTTGTCCAGTACAGAGGATTCATATACCCAATATACTTCAAGAAGCGGGAAATGACAAGGGGGCTTATATCATTTTAACTCCTTCTCAAATGATTACAAATGCCGAATATAGATAGAGCGACAGACATCGTTCGTAAATACACTCGAATGGATGATGGCAATGCAGTTGCCCCCGCTATGAGCCCTGATGAGGCGATCGAAGTAATTGGAAAACTAAATACAGCATTCGAATTTTGACCGATTGAAGTCAATATATCTGCGCCCAACGCGATCAAAGCAATGCCCTTAACATCCTGATCCTCAAGAAAAGCATCGACTGAGCTGAGAATAATTGAAATACCTACCAAACTTTTAGAGCCTAAGCTTGAAATATCTTCGATAATAGCTGACATATACCTCACTTTGTTAAAATACTTTATTGGTTAGTTTTAAAAGTTATCCCAAACATTTTTTTCTAAAGAGGAAATTGCAAAACTCCATTTGGCTCCAAATTTGCCCTTTTTCCATTGGATTCAATTTTTTGCAAATTGCCTAAGGCCCAATAGATTATGTCAATTTGCACAAATTGAACCAATGAAAAAAATCATCAAATTTTGCGCACAAAGCGAGTTTTGCAATTCCCTCTAAAAATTGAGCAGATCCTGCTTTGAATGATTGAATCAAAAACCCTTAAAGAAGGCGATCTGCTCGCAGCCATTATATGAGAACTGGGAGTATTTTTAATAAGTCGTATTATTTTGTCTCTTGAAAAAATCCTCTTGTAGAATAATTCCTAAGATGAGTAGAATGAACACTTCGTTTTTTCGGGCGTATAGCTCAGTTGGTAGAGCGCCTGTCTTACACACAGGTGGTCATAGGTTCGAGTCCTTTTGCGCCCATTTTCAAGTAACTACGCGGGAGTAGTTCAATTGGTTAGAGCACTGCCCTGTCACGGCAGAAGTTGCG
>CAZVXF010000035.1:0-10531 GCA_964630875.1 uncultured bacterium
AAAAATTAGATTAGAGAAGAAACATTACTTGAAAATGTGGGTAATGACAAGGCCTTTAGGCGAGGGAGCAGTCACAAAAGTTTCTCGGTATTGGCATAACAGGTCAGCAGCTTCTTTACAATGCGTGCGAAACCTAGTTTCTTCAGTTTTCCAGATGGGTCTTGAGCTTCTAATTTAGACCATTCAGCAGGAGAAGCTTGTTCCACCCAATGGGACAATTGCTTTTGAAATGTCTGTAGCCATTTGGGATACTGCTCAGAGAGAAAGCCAAATTCATTAAGCGCTTGATCGGAAAAATCTCCTAGCTGCGTGGCTACGTACCAGATCCCATAGAGGTCCTTGAGCATCTTTGATGGGCTCTTCCGTCTAGTAAAAGTAAGTCCTTTGTGAAAGATCCATGCGCCAGGAGAAACAACCCTTCCCGCTTCTTCTGAATAGGTTTGAAATTCCATTGTTGTTTGCAAGCTCAACGTCAAGTAACTCAAAGGCTGAGCAACAATGCCTGCGATCATTACATTTTTATTCTTATCATCTCGCGTTGCCGAATCGGTTAAAAACTCGATCTCTACTTCTACGCCATCGATCTCTTTCAGAAAGCTTGCGGTTGCAGGAATATCGACATCTTTGAAAACATGAGTAAAGCCTGCTTCATTGAGATATTTGGCGATGTTCTTCTTAGAGATCTCAGGAACTTTTCTGGGAATTAACGAATCTATATCTCGAGTTCCAACAGGAAGATTCTCGAGCTTGGGATCGGCAAGGTATAGCTTGTAAATGAAAAGAGAAAAACCACCTCCGATAACAACAAACTCTCGCCACGGTCCAAGCGACTTTAAAAATTCTGAAATGATCTTATCTTCTTGAGTCTGTTTCATTTGTTCTTAAGGCTTTTGTAGATGCGTTTCAGTTCAGGTGCTCGCTGAGCTATAAATTCTGCTTGTTCTTGTCCTCGCAGAGGAAAATGATAAAGATCTAAAAAGGTAAGGAGAAGCGGGCAAATGCCAATTTCTTTACCGTCCTTCCTATTTTGCTTGAGCAGCATTTTGTAGTAAGGCTCGATCAATAAAACCTCATACCCTCTTTCTTGCGGCTCCAATTGCAGAACACTTTCCACTTTCTCTCTAATAGAAGAATCAACGACATATAATTCCAACCCTTCCAAGTTGGTGTTCTTAAGTCCAAGCGCTTCGGCTGCTGAATGAAGAGCCAACATCACATCTGACCCAAGTCCAGATTTATTTAAAGCCTTGAACCACTCTAACTTTCCAGAAAGAGCGGAACGATACGTTCTGATTTTGCATTTTTTTACGATGCTGTAGTGCTCCAACCAGCTCTCTAGAAGTTCTTTTGGCTTATTAAAGGAAAACCTCTTAGCGGTTCTTACTCCTTCCACTTGTAGAAGTCCTTTCAATACCAGAATATTGAAAACACGTTGAACCAGGCCGAGGCTTACTCCAGCTTCTTTAGCAACTTCTCTTAATGAGAAGCTTTCTCTAGAAAGCCCAACGCGTAGCAGCCAATCAAGGACGAGGGAAGACTTGTCTGCATAGACATTGCCTTCTGCTGGATCTTCGTTGGAACTTACTAAGAAACGACCTCTCATTGCGATCTCCTTCTGTTCATTATAATGCACTGTTCAATATATATTGAACAGACAAAAACATTGAACAGTTTGGCGCTTAAAAAAACGATTTTTGAGGTTGTTTGGGTATAATTCCAAATCAAAAAATAATTTTGCAAAGCCCCCACCTAATCAGAGTTTTGCAATTCCCTCTAATCAATCATGACTACTTTTTTGGATTTTTGATCGGTGATTTTATTCCCTCGCGTTTGGACCGATTTAATAGGTATATCTTTGAATGGCACAGACATTTTTTTCTCTTTTGGACCTGATAGAAATTCAATTTTCCCAGCATCGCCGGCAGTCATTCCTATAAAATCTGCCTCTTCGTCAATAAAACGATACATTTTGTCGAGAATGAACTTTTCGACAACAAACCGTTTAACCCATAACGTTCCCTTCATTTTATAGGCTACATTAAAAATTGTTTTTTTATCCGAAACGCCTACCCAGATAGCGCCTTCAAAATACTGCTTTTCGGGAATATTGATCACTTTATAGGTTCCATCTTTTTGGAAGACTAAGAGTTTATCAAAGTTTGTGCAGTGAATTTGTATGGCATCAGAGACTTTCGTTCCAATAAAACCTGTTTTTGGATCGAAGCCAATTTTGATCTCTTTTGTTGAAACAGCTTTAATATCAATGTCTTCGATCGCTTTGATTTTTGTCTTACGAGGGAAATTTTGTCCGTACTTTTCGATCAGACCTTTGAGATATTGAATGGTATATTTTTTTACGTTCTTAAGATGCTTTTCAACAGTTGCTAGATTGTCTTGGAAAATTGCGATTTCTTCTTTGTTCTTGTCGATATCAAATTGAGAAATACGACGAATGGGAATTTGTAGTAACCGTTCGCGATCTTCTTGATTTGGTTCTCGCAAAAGCTTTTTTCGATAAGGTTTGAAAGCATCGTCAAGCGTTGTGTGGATCGCTTCAAGCGTTTTGATGGGTTCGATTTTTTTGTAGATTTTTTGCTCGATAAAGATGCGCTCAAGAGTTTTATAGAAGATCTTTTCAAGGAGACGATCACGATCAATTTGCAGCTCTTTTTTGTGATATTCAACGACTTTCTGAGCATTCAAAGAAAGGATCTCATGTACATCTGTTTCCCAAGGAAGACCGTCTCGAATGGCAATGATTTGAGAATTTAATGTCACTTCACATTCTGTGAATGCGTAGAGCGCATCGAGAATTTCTTCTGCGTATTGCCCACGTGGGAGTTTGATTTCAATTTCAACATTTTTAGAGGTATAATCATCAATCGAGTCGATTTTGATTTTACCTTTTTTAGCCGCTTCATCAATTGAGCGAATGAGACTCTCTGTCGTTGTACCGTAACAGATTTCACGAATGACGAGCGTTTTTGGGTCGCGAATTTCAATTTTCGCGCGGATTTTAATTTTTCCTCGACCTTTGTCATATTCGCTTTTGTCTAGGATGCCCCCCGTTGGAAAATCGGGATAGATGCGGAAATTTCGACCTTCCAGCGATGCGATTTGAGCGTCCAATAACTCGTTGAAGTTATGAGGGAAAATATGCGTCGACATACCGACAGCAATTCCATCGACGCCTTGCAAGAGAAGAAGTGGAATTTTCGCAGGAAGAATTGTGGGTTCAACACTTCTTCCATCATATGAGGGAATTTTTTCGGTTAAATCGGGGTTGAAAAGAGTTTCGCGAGCAAGAGGAGAGAGCCTTGTTTCGATATATCGCCCAGCAGCCGACGGGTCCCCGGTCAAGACATTGCCAAAGTTTCCCTGTCGATCTAAGCAAAACCCTTTATTGGCAAGATTCACTAAGGCTTCATAAATGGCTGCATCCCCATGGGGATGCAATTGCATTGTTTGACCCACAATGTTTTGAACTTTATGAAATTTTTCGTCATTTTGCCGAAACAGAGTTTCTAAAATTCTGCGCTGTACTGGCTTTAATCCATCTACGACATTTGGAATCGCACGATCGCAGACGACATAGGAAGCGTATTGGATGAAATAATCTTTCATCTGATCTTTTAAATCACTCATGAACTTCCCGTAAGTTTTTCATTATGAATTCTTTTCGCGCAGGTGTATTTTTCCCCATGTAAAATTCGAGAGTCGGTTTCACATCGCTTAACTTTTCAATGACCACAGGAATCAGCCGAATATCTTCGCCAATAAACTGTCCAAATTCTTCTGGCGAAATTTCTCCAAGTCCTTTAAAACGCGTAACTTCGATACTCTTTTTCAATTCTTTTAAGGCGACTTCCTTTTCTTCTTCACTATAGCAATAGATCGTTTTTTCTTTATTTCTTACTTTGAACAAGGGTGTTTCTAAAATATGGAGATGCCCATGCAGGACAAGTCCCTCAAAATAAGTTAAAAAGAATGTGATTAAAAGATTGCGAATATGCATTCCATCCACATCGGCATCAGTTGCTAAAACCACCTTTTTATAGCGTAGATTTGAAAGCTCTTCTTCAATATTGAGCGCGCTCATGAGATTGTACATCTCTTCATTTTTGTAGAGCTGCTCAAGCTTCATGCCGTGTACATTTAACGGCTTACCACGCAAAGAAAAAACAGCTTGGCTCAGTGGATTTCGCGTCATGACAAGAGATGTTGAAGCAGAGTCACCTTCTGTGAGGAAAATCATCGAATCTTCCCCTTCTTTGCTCCCATCTCCAAGATGGAATTTGGAATCGCGCAATTTAGGAATTTTAAATGAGATCTTTTTTTGCTTTTCTTTTGCGTCTTTTTTAACGGCTGAAAGCTCTTTTCTCAATTTTTCATTAAAGAGCACTCGTTCGATAATTTTTTTGCCAATCTCTTCATTTCTGTATAACAGTTGTTGAACTGCTTCTTTGACTTCATGAACAATCGTCGTTCGAATCTCTGTATTGGCTAATTTGTTCTTTGTTTGCGATTCGAAAACTGGATCTTTGACTTTCACGAGAATCGCACCAACAATCCCTTCGCGCACATCGATTCCCTGAAAATTTTTTTTCGCATACTCATTTACGCCTTTTAGAATTCCTTCACGGTAAGCGGATAAATGCGTTCCCCCATCTTGTGTGTATTGACCATTCACAAAAGAGAAATATGTTTCACCGTAACTTGTTGAATGAAGAAAAGCAAATTCAAGGGATTTACCCTTGAAATGAAGAGGCTCATAAAGCCCTTCCTCCACCTCTTTATTCAACAGATCGAGAAGTCCATTTTTTGAAATGATGGACTCCCCATTAAACTTCAGAGTCAAACCGGCGTTCAAATATGCATAATACCATAAACGCTTGAGAATCAATTCTTTATGAAAACGATACTTTTTAAAAACTTCAACATCTGGAGTAAACTCGACCCAGGTACCATTCTCTTCTTGTGTTTTCCCTTTTTTCTGACCTTGAAGAACCCCTTTCAGAAACGTCGCCTCTACAAATTGTCCATCGCGGAAACTGCGAACCACAAAATGAGAGGAAAGAGCATTCACAGCTTTCGTTCCTACACCGTTTAGCCCTGCCGAGAACTGAAATACATCGTCGTTATACTTGGCTCCTGTATTGATTTTACTGACACAATCAACCACTTTCCCAAGAGGAATACCTCGACCCCAATCTCGAACAGTCACGGTTGATGTCTTCTCATTGAGAATAATATCAATTGAGGATCCATTGCCCATGATAAACTCATCGACCGCATTGTCTACGATCTCTTTGACCATTACATAAATCCCATCGTCAGGATGAGATCCGTCGCCAAGCCTGCCTATGTACATACCCGGACGCAGACGGATGTGAGCCAGAGGGTCAAGAGACTGAATCGATTCTTCAACGTACTTTTTCGCCATAACTACCCTATATCATATGAAAAATTTTCTTTCTTTCAAAAAATTCCATCTGCCCTTAAAATACCTTTCAAAAATAAGGAGAGTTATGAAAGTTTTTAAAACAGGTTTTCCTCAGGATTTGACTGCGTTATTTACTGTAATAAAAGATCAGACTGTGAGCACTGCGAAATATCTCGTAGATTTAGTGAAACAGTGCTCTCATGCTATTTATTCATCGTTAGAAAAAATGGTCGAACGTTTGAGCTCGAGCCGAGTCACTGTTCTGACTCCTCAAAAATTTGTGATCATCCCGAAAACGACGAATCCGGTTGTTGCAGAAGTTGCAACGATAACAGGAGAAGTTTCTCCTCAAAAGGATGCGGCTAAAGTTGTCTCCTTACCTGAAAGCGTTCTCCCTCAAAAGGACACAGCTGAGGCGATCTCCTTAACTGCAGTCCTTCCTCCTCAAAAAAACAAAGAAGAAAACGGAGAAACAGTCGTCACAGAAAAACCTAAATACCCAATGCTTGGAGATGTTTCAAACCGAGTTAACGCGATGTCCAAAGGAAGAATCCCAGATCTTGAAATTTCTGTCTTAAAAATGATTGATTTAGCAAGAGGCGTTTTCAAGGCTCCGATTGAAAATAACCAGCAATTAACTCAGAAGATTCTCGATCCTTTCCAAACATCTGCTTACCCAGAAGACTAAGAAATCCACAGCCGAGATTAAGAATGATTTATATTTTTTTTCTCGGTCTGGTTTAATTCTTTCGTCTTAGCGAATTGATGATGCCGTAGATACTGATCATCATCCAGGCGATCTCGATCACAACGGATGCTAAGTTCCAATGATATAGAAGAGAAATGAGCAGGCAAATCGCCCCAATTAAGTTCAGGAAAGAATAAAAAAAATCTTTCACTTTCAGAACGCTTGTTTGCAGAAGAAAGTAGCAAATCAATATCAGTAAAACGCCAAAAATCCCTACATAGTCAGAGATTTCAGACATTGAATGGTTCCTCTTTGATAATCAATTTTTCTCCTTCTTGCAAAACTTGCATTGAACGTCCATCCTCAACTACGAATCGATGGGACCCCAAAAAAGTTACATTTTTAGCAATAAATTGTGAACGTCCTTTTAATTGTATTTCTAGGCTCTCTTGGTGAAAAAAATGTCCTTTCCAGAATGGTTTAGATTGTGTCCAATCAATGCCTTGGTTTTGAATATTGATATTTTCTAACACGCAACATCCTTGTAATAACGGACATGCTTCAATTTGAAGACTTCCGTCAAGTCGGAAGTTTTGAAGCATAACATCAACGATTCTGAGATTGAGCTCACTCCCACTGCCAAGAGCGCCGTTTTTTAATTTTTTTTGGATTGTAGAATAAAAAGGTCCTAGAGCTGGATGATAAAGGAAAACAAATTCTGGACCCAAGGAAAGATATTCTTCTAACGTTCTACTTTGAGGTAGAGAAATTCTGCATTGTTCTAGAAGCTCGCGCGCTCCGTACAGAAGATCATACAAACAGGCCTCTGGAGTTTCTACTGCGCTTCCCCCATTAACAAAGGCTTTTTTCGTTGTTGAGATCGTTTTATGTCTATGATTATAAGTGATAAAAGTATTTTCGAGCTCAAAAGTTTCTTTTTTGTCCTCTTTAAAAACATCAGCTAGATTTTGCATCGTAGATTCAAGACGACCAGAAGACCCTTTTTTTAAATTCAATATCAGGCCTGGATAGGGGCATTTAGAAACTGCATCACAAATTGAAGCAATATCACCAAATAAAAGGTTTGTATTGGAAGAAAAGCGCGAATAAGATTCCCCTTCTTTTAGAGGTAAATCTTCGATTCCGAACTGATCAAAGTCGCAATATTCAACATTGGTCAGAACAATCGATTTTTCTTTCTCGACAACAACATTCACTCCTTCTGCAGCTTTTAAAAGCCGAGGACAAGATGCGAACCCAAATTTCTTGTTTTTTTTATAACCAATTCCTAAAAAAGCGAGTAAACCATAATCAAGACCTGCAATTGGGTTATTGATTTGACGGACTAATATTTTCGATTTATTCAGCGATTGAAACCAAGAGAAAATCCCGGATTGTATGGCTAACTTCCAAATAGCGCCATGACCACCGGGCTTGAGTACGAGTTTGAGATCATCGGTCAGCAACCATTCCCCTTTTTCATTCACAACAGGAACAAGTGGTTGAGTAAACGTACGAATGGATTCTCTCGGTCTTCCAAAAAAGTGTTGTTTTTCAAGCATCTCTTCAATGTGAAAATGATTCTTTTTTTCTAAAGATGTCATCATCGCAATCGGGGTGACAATTTTTCGCCCATACTTTTGGAAATAGATTAATTCGCGGGCATAGATGTCATCGATGATTCTCTCTAACAGAGATTTTCCTGCAAATATGAGCTTTGCAGCAGGTAATTCATTTCCTGTTTTCTCATCGGTTAAGTGGAGTCGATCTGCAGAACCACCAAGCGGAATCATTTCTGCCATGAAAGGAAGCGCCTCAATTCCCCATTGAACAGCTTGTAGTGTCTGTTTGTCTGATTGCCGAATGTCAATGAATGAAGGAGAATGATACGAAGCATTCAAAAGAGCCTCTTTTTTCTCCATGAGAGAAAGAATTTTACGGTGATACCCGACAATCCCACCCATTTCCTGATAGAATTGATTCACAGGAGCAAGTGTTGTGAGGATTTCATGCAGTCTTTCTCTAGAAAAAGCGGGGTGATTTACAATCCTTTGTAATTGTCCGATTTCCTGGAGCTGTTGCAATATATTTTCGTATTCAAGTTCGCAAAGAGGAGCCGTGGTCATGAATTCTATTATTAAGTTTTGTCAGGAAAATATACAAAACCTTTTTACATCACAGTGCTATTGTGATAGAATATCTTGTTTTCCTCAGCGAAGGATATTTTCCCATAGAAGACAAAAAAAAATGGATCCAAAGCGAAGAATTTTTTTGACTATTAAATCTATGGCCGTATAAAAGATTCTTTTCGAGGAAAATTTATTAATTTTTGAAATTCTTTCAAAGGAGAAAAGAAGAGTATGGCAACAAAACCAAAAGTGTCTAAGTTCATGCAGCCCATGAAACCTAGCAAAGAACTTGCAGCTGTAGTTGGTGAAGGACCAATGCCACGCACAGAAGTAACAAAAAAATTGTGGGCATATATCAAGAAATTCAACCTTCAAGATGCAAAGAACAGAAGAAATATCAATCCTGATGAAAAACTCCAAAAAATCTTTGGTGGCAAGAAAGCAGTAAACATGTTTGAAATGACTAAATTGGTCAACAACCACCTTTCCTAGGATTTTAACCACCGAGATCACAGAAGAGAATCTCGTGGTTGATATACCGAGAGTCATTCAAAGATTGGAGAATGACAAAAAGGCTGCCCAAATTTTCTGTTTGGAGCGCGTGACCCTTGCACATGTGCAAGGAGCGTGTGAAAACAGAAAATTTGGCGCAGAATCGACCCGTCAGTATCGATTTTTGAATCGCGAGCGGTATCATTGTGAATCGGTATAAGATCGTTATCTCTTACGACGGAACTCACTATGCTGGTTGGCAAGTACAAAAAACTGGCCTTGCCATTCAGCCCGTCATTCAAAAGGCAATCGAAACCTTCATTCGTCATCCAATACAACTCAGCGCATCTGGCCGCACCGACACTGGAGTACATGCTTTAGGTCAAGTTGCTCATTTTGACTGCAATGAATTGTTAGACAGCCACCGATTTCTTTATTCTCTCAATGCCCTACTGCCAGCAGATATCCGGATTCTCCAGATAGAGAAAACCAAGCCCGATTTTCACGCTCGATATAGCGCAATTTCAAAAATCTATCACTATCATTTGCATTTAGACGAAATGGTAGATCCATTTACAAGACTTTATAGTTATCATGTATTTTTCCCATGCGATCTCAATCTTCTTTTCTCAGCAACAAGGGAGTTTCTAGGCGAACATGATTTTACTTCTTTCGCTAGCAAAGCTCATCAAGGAGCCGCCAGCTACGACCCAATTCGTACGCTTCATCGACTAGATATTGTACCGGAAACAAAAGGCATCCGGCTTGAATTTGAAGCGGATGGTTTTCTCTATCGAATGGTCCGCAACATCACAGGAACATTACTCGATGTCGCACGGGGGAAAATAAATCCATCTGAAATCAGAGAAATTCTTCTATCAAAAGATCGAAAAAAAGCAGGACAGATCGCCCCGCCTCATGGTCTATTCCTTATGGAAGTGAAATATCAGTAAAAGACTGAAAGTGAATTGCCCCTTTTGCTTCTTTTAATAACGGATGTTGAGTTGAGCAAATTAAAATCGGAAGCGCAGGAGTTTGTTGTAAAGCGGCAAGACCCCTTAAACTATCTTCAAATCCAATGATGCGATCCCCTTTTTTGCCAAAAAGCTCAATGGCTCTTAAATAGCACTCCGGATTTGGTTTGGGTTGATCATAGTCCTCACGTGTGATCCAGTGCGGAATTTTTTTGAGTAGTGGCTGCTGGGATCGGATCATTTGAATTTGTTCTAAAAGAGAATTTGTCACCACACAACGTTCAATCTTTGCTTTTTCAAGCTCTTGTAAAAGTTCACTTACGCCCGGCATTAATTCCACTTTTCCTGATTTTAGAAGCTCAAGATAAATAGCTTTTTTTTCCGCATATAGAATTTTCCAATCTGGCTCAAGAGTTGGAAATTCCGCATATATTTGCTCTCTTAACGCCTCTGCATTCATATGTGCAAGTGAACAAAATTGCGAAAAGCTCCAATTGATATGGCAACCACGTAGCGCCAGCATATTTATATACGCTTGATAATGTAGATGCTCGGTATTGACTAAAAGACCATCAAAATCAAAAAGAAAAAGTTGAAACTTATGAATCCAATCCATTGACTCAAGTTTACAGCAAAAATAGGTTCTTGTATATACCTAAACAACCTCAAAAATCGGTTTTTTAAACGCGCCAAAGCGCCTAATTTTAGCGATCGCAAGTGCCTTTATATTTCTAATATTAAGGCACTTGCGATCGCTGAAATTCGGCAGCTTTCGCGCAGCTTAAAACCCGATTTTTGAGATTGT
>CAZVXF010000036.1:0-7333 GCA_964630875.1 uncultured bacterium
TGGGAGGAGCGATCCTCCCATTTTTTAAAATTTAACAATAGGAACTGCACTTCCTTCCAGTCCTAAAGAACTGGGTTTCCGTGCAGGAAAAAATATGAAACGCATGTGGCCAATCCCTTTTGTTTTGGTCATCATTCTCCTCTCCGTGTTCTTTCTCCGTTCCGAACCAGCCGAGTGGAGGAAGTTATCCGACTTACAACACGCTTCGCATGCCGACTACTTTTTTTTACGTGATAAAAACAACAAAGAATGGGTCTTTAAACAAATCACCGAACCAGCTCCGGATGACCAGGTTGTGACCGTTCTGGAAATAATTGCCTCTGAAATGAGTCACACTGTCGGCATTCCTCTCAACTTCGCAAAATTAGTGCCAGCAAACGAAAAATTTTCCTGCCGCATCTTCCCTAATCTTCCAGGTAGCCTTCATCTTAAAGTACCAGGAAAGGGAGCTGAAGATAGCCTTCCCTGGAGCGGTTTCGATATTCATCAGAAATTCCGCACCCCCTTTCAGATCGCTAAAAATGGTCCTCTCCCCAAGGAAGAGATTGGATTGCGAAAAGACATTATCTTGAATATGTCTAAACACTCCGACCTTGCAAAAATCGTCGCTATCGATACCTTTCTGGGAAATAGTGACCGGAGCAACGGCAATATTTTTTACGACACGGAAACGAACTCCTTCTATGGCATTGACATGGGCTCTTGTTTAATGGGGAATCTAGCTCAAATAGCAATAGAAAAGATCTCCTCAAATATGCATTTCTCCAAAGAAGAAGTCGAAGGATTGAAACAATACCGAGAGACGCTTCTTTCCCTCATTTCCCATTTCCCTCCTGAGAAAACCATTGCTCTTTTGAATCATTGCCTCAAGGAGGCCGGTTTTGTTTCGACGAACCCTGTGTTGTGGAGTGAAGATTTGGAAAGAAAAATAGGAAAATGGACGCGATTAGTAAATGAAAACTATAACAGCAGCCTCGAATTAGTCTCGCTATTACAAAAAATAACTGAGAACGAAAATGTCAGCTATCATCGATAGTATTGCTAGTATTAAAGGTAAGGATTTTTTTATCCCAGAAACGTTCATAAATCCTCCATGGGATGAAAGAGGAGATTATTCTGCTATATTGACTTGCCTCCACCAGGGAGAGCTTATCTACAGCTACCCAATGAGGGAATTTCTTGAAAGGCACCATAAAACTGCCCGCTTCAATAATGAGGTACATTATGGAATTTTATTGCACAGAGGGAGCCATATCGCCATCGTCTATAAACCCAAAGAGGGGGATGAGATCAGCGCTGCTTATGCAGAAATGGTAGCTTATGAGACTTATGAAAGAACAATCGCCCCCTATACAGGTAATCATCTAATTCCTCCAACAGTTGTCCGTACGATGCCAGATAGAAGAATGGCTAGCTGCCAATTCTTCGTAGAAACTCATGATATGGAAGATATGTGGGACCCCATTTTTAGAAAGGAAATTTTTAGAGACAGTCCCCCAGAACTAATTGAAGAAATGGCTGTTTTCAATTCGGTGTTCAATAACTGGGATCGTCATCCCGGTAATTACCTTGCCACCCGAAACAAGGGACGAGTTCACTTGACGAGCATTGACAATGAAAGCATTGAGAATAAGGGATGGCTTCAAAAATGGGGTGAGAGGAGCTATATTCCGGTCGCTTTTACCGATAACCATGCTGCCCAAATAGAGAAAATTTTAGAGCTTCAGAAAACGACGACATTAGAAGATTTTAAAACTCTTCTACTTAAATACGGTTTCAAAGATGAACGCAGAATAGACTTTCATTTTAACAACTTGATGGATAGAGGAGCAGAAAATGATCGCGCTTGCCTCATCAAAAACGGTTGTTTTGCGATTCGCTTTCATCACGGAAATCCATCTGCTTTTCCATTGCCAAAAGGACCCTATTCTCAGTCCCTTATCGATGCCTATCGCCATCTGAATCGAGAGATTTTAGAGGAGTGCTTTCGGCCGCTCGTTGCATTGGACCCACGCTTTGGAACTCGCATCGATGATATATTAATCCGAAGGGATCTCTTTTTAGAGGCAGTTTGTTCTGAAAAACTAAATTCAAAAATTGGGTTTCAACCAATTCAATAATTCCAATCTCTGCCCTGCCCACCACGATCAATCATTACGCAAATTTTACGCGCTAGACGGGAAAAAACTGGCGTAAAACGGCATCAACTAAAACAAATGATGTGAACTCAAGTCTCTGATTTTCTTGATGTTAATCGAACGAGCTGCTTTTTGTATTTTCGAACTTCCTTTTTTCATGAAAAATTGAAGAAATTTTCCAGGCAATATTTTCAGCAGGTAAAGCTGACATTTTATTTTCCAATTAGAGCTCTGCCAAAGCTCATGAACGTCTTTCGATGCTTTCTGCGAGATTTCAACGCATTCGCGAAGGAGTGTTTCATATCTTGCAAATGCAGTAAGATAATCCCCATCTGCCAGTTTTATTTCCCGAGCTAGCACATAGGCTCCAATCATAGCAAGATTCGTTCCAATACCGGAAGCTGCGTAAGCAGCATCTCCTACTAATGCTACTCTTCCTTTGACCCATCCTGGCATCTGAACTTGGGCTAGCATATCAAAATAGCAATCTTCACTTTCTCTCATCAGAGTGATAAGTCGAGGAATTTCCCAACCCAAGTGCTTGAATTGCTCTTCAAAGACCTCCTTTAAATTTTCTCTAAGCAGTTTTTCTTTTTTAGATTTGAATGCAAGACACGCAACACTATGATTATTTATAGCATACGCAGCAACAAATTTTCCCTTATCAAAATAAACCATTTCAGAACGCTCTAATTCAAAAATATTTGGAATCGAAAATATACAAAAATTAACCCCATATTCCTTTATGAATTTAGAATCTTCTCCAAAGACTAGTTTTCTCACTTTCGAATAAATGCCATCCGCTCCAATTACAAGATCAAATTCTCTAGGAGCCATTTTTTCAAAATAGACCACTTTATCTGACTCATCAAATTGAGTAATTGAATCATCATAGATGATCTCAACCTCTTCCACAGCTTTTGAAAGAATTTGAACAAGATCCCATCGGTTGATTTCAATATCCCCTTCCGAACAAAGGCTTAGCATACCACTATCAAATTGAAATACTTTAAGATTAGGAGCAACAAATTTGGATGACTTGAGATTGACATTTGCTTCGACAAGAGATTGATAAATTCCCATTTGTTTGGCAACTTCAATGGCCGCTCCACGAACATCTACTTTATAACCCCCTCTTCTTAAGCCTGGATACTTGTCAATCAGTGTTGGGGTAAAACCATATTGCTTTAGCCAGTAGGCTAAAGTAAAGCCAGCAGCTCCAGCTCCTGAAATAAGAATTCGTGTATTTTTCATCATTTACTCCTTCACTCTATAAAACCAAAACAATGTTAAAAATTTATTTACTCGTAGTCATTGAAAATGACCATCATAACACTTGACCGACCGTCGGTCAAGTGTTACGATTAAATGAAAAAGGGTGAGCCTATGACAAAAACTATCAATCGCAGGGAAGAGATCCTAAGAGTTGCTCGAAACCTGTTCCTAACTAGAGATTATGATCAAACAACTATGGTAGATATAATGGATGCCTTAGAAATTGCCAAGGGCACTATATATCATTATTTTAAATCCAAGGAAGTCCTGTTTGAGGCGGTCATTGAAGACATCGTTGAAAAAAATGTTAAACAAATGGCAGCCCTGATAAAGAATTCTCCAAAGAACGCCTTAGAGAAAATCCAGCTTCTTATGAACGCAGGAAATATTTCCCAAGAAAACGAAAGGATAGTAGAGCAACTTCATAAACCTGCTAACGATGCCTTGCATAGTCGACTTCTTGCTGCTGCTTTGATGAAACAAGCTCCTCTTTATGCAGAAATAATCCAACAAGGTTGTGATGAGGGGGTTTTCAAAACAGGGGAGCCTCTTGAATGTGCAGAATTTATTCTTTCTGCAATTCAGTTTCTTACGGATATGGGAATTTATCCTTGGAAGGAAGAAGTCTTGAAGCGACGCATACAAGCTTTTCCGACATTAATTGAACAGCCGTTACAAGCACCGCCTGGGTCCTTTCAGTTTCTCAAACGCAAACTTGATTGCGAGCCGAACCATGATCGATTTTGCATTCAAAAATCTTGGCCTACACCGGATTGATGCTGAAACCATTTCAGAGAATAAGGCAGCAGTGACGCTTGCGAAAAAGTTGGGAAGCACAACCTCCGTATCGCTCGATTTATTTTAATTCTGACGGTTGCGCTTTTGCCCGCAACTCCTCTAAAGTAGCCATGTCTTCATCATCAGCTATTAACTTTTCCGCTTTTCGTCGTTTCTCATCAAATTCCTAATAGTGCTCTAAGGCCGCTTCTCAGCAACATGTGCCGAAACCTTATCGGCATGATCTAGCAAATCTCTCTCCTTAAAAACAAGAAATGCATCTAACTTCTCTTCCCATTCTGCCATTGTCATAGGTTTACGATGAGCTCAGCTGCTGTGTGATGCGTCGTTGCCCAAAGCATCTTATTTTGCACTTTCTTGAAGAAAAGCTGAGCCTGATCACTTTTTGAATCATAATCGATGGCCGTTGCATAAATATCCCGCACTTTCTGGTAAAAACGCTTCTCGGAAGCCCGAATCTCACGGATACGCTCAAGCCACTCATCGAAGTAGTCCCATGTCGATTGATTCTTCAGCCTTTCATCGTCCATCGCAAAACCCTTAACAAGATACTCTTGAAGAATAGTTGTAGCCCACTTGCGGAATTGAACTCCGCGAGGAGAGCGTGTTCGATATCCCACTGCCAGGATTAGATCAAGGCTGTAGTGAATTACATCATAAAGCTTACCATCGTCAGCAGTTTGTCGGAATTTCCGACAAACTCGGGTCGGATCTAGCTCTCCATCATCAAAAATCGCACTGATGTGTTCGGCAATTGTAGAGCGACCCTTACCAAAAAGATCTGCAATCTCCACCTGAGTAAGCCAGACAGTATTTTCTAACATTTTTAGCTTTAAACAGATGGTCCCATCGTGGGAAGTATATAAAATGATCTCGCTTTTAGGATTAGACACACCTACTCCTTAATCTTTGGGATATGATACTAGGAAGAATTTCAAATCTTTCCCAGCGAAAAGTTCTGCAATAGCATCTCTCCACCTCCATTACTGCCCGGTTTTCAAACCGGGCTTTTTTTTTATGAAGATTTCCGATATAATCTCCTCCATGAGTGTCACAATTCGACATGCCGAACTTACTGACCTAGAGCAAATTGAAGCACTGATGAAGCGTTCCATGAAAGTTCTAGGGGTGGGGCATTATTCTGAAGAGCAGATCTACTCTTGTTGTCAATTCGTCTGCGTTCCTGATCGGCAACTCATCGAAGACAAGACTTTCTTTGTTGTCCTAACGGAAATCGGAAGTATCGCTGGCTGTGGCGGCTGGAGCTTCAGAAACAAACTTTATGCAGGACCTTCAGAAATTCATCAAAAAAACGATCAACTAAATCCTTTAACCGATCCAGCTCGGATACGAGCTATGTTCACCGACCCCGATTATAGCGGTAAAGGAATAGGATCCATGATTTTAGTTCAGTCAGAAAAAGCAGCTCAAGCAAATGGGTTCTCTAAAGGCACACTAGGCGCTACTTTATCGGGTCTTTCTTTTTACATTGCAAAAGGTTGGAGTAGTGCGTCCGAAGAGCAAGCAGTACTGCCTGATGGGACCACTATCCAAGTAGTCCAAATGGAGAAATATTTTTCCTGAATTCACTGCACCTGAAAAATTCTGAAATAGCGTCTCTCCACCTCCAATTCTAAAGGCCAGGTCAAAAGACTTGGCCTTTTTTGTTCTACCCATTTCCAAGTGATACTAGCTCTTAGAAATTTATTTTTTTATACTGGCCACTTAACAATCAGAGCAAACATTCGTAATAGCACTGCCGAATTCTTAATCTTTACTGGACAGTCAGGAGAGAACGGTATCGAAGTTCGGGTGGCCGAGGAATCGGTCTGGCTTACTCAAAAATTGATGGGGACTTTGTTCGAAATTTCAGTCCCAACAATCAACGAACACTTAACTAAGCTATTCAATCAAATGAGATACACAAAACGGCAACTATCAGGAATTTCCTGATTGTTCAAAAAGAAGGTGACCGTGAGGTCGCAAGAGATATTGAGTTTTACAACCTCGACGCTATCATTGCTATTGGCTTCCGGTTTAATTCTCATTGAGCCCTCCAATTTAGACAATGGGCAATAAGTGTCTTACGGGACTTTGCGATTCGCGGCTACGTTCTTGACAAAGAGCGCCTAAAAAATGGTTCATTCTTTAGCAAGTCGTATTTCGATAACCTGCTGGAAGAAATTCGAGAAATCCGGGCGAGTGAGCGGAGATTTTACCAAAAAATCACAGATATCTATGCAACAGCAATGGACTACGATCCCAAAGCCGAAATTACACAGACGTTTTTTGCTGAAGTGCAGAATAAGCTTCACTTTGTTATTCATGGCCATACTGCGAACGAGCTGATAGTAAAAAAGAAAGAAGGGGACTGATGGGAATTCAGATCAATTTTTCCGAAAAAATCTCTTTCACAGTGATTTTTCCAACTCAGGCATTGACCGCATCATGAATTCATCAAAGAGGGGGACCGTGAACGCCATATCTCCATATGCTGGGCTGTAAATCATCCCTTTTTTGATTAGTCTGCTTCTGACAGGACCTAGACTGCTAATTTTAACATTCAACATATCCGCAATATCTCCTGTGCGATGTGCACCAGAACCAAAGTTAGCCATCGCTCGCAAAAAACGCTTCTCGCTAGGGATCAATCGGTCAAAACGAACTCTGAAAAAATTCTGATCTAGTCGCGGTATGACTTCAGCAGTAGCTTCTTGCACAATTTGCAACGTAATTAGATTGTCTCTTGCTAAACTCCAAGTCTGATAGCCCCATTCTTGAATAAAATAAGGGTACCCCTTTGTGAGTCGATAAATCTCTTCAAGAGCAGAATATTCAAAATCAACACCTGTTACTTGCGCAGGTTTTCTCAAAGCCTTAATCGCATCATCTTTTGCAAGCGCCCCAATATCTGGAAAATTAAAAAGCCGCTCTGCATAGGACTTTGATTCACCAGCCAAACCGGGAAGTATGGGAAGTCCAGCTCCCAAAAGCACCATGGGAAGGTTCTTCTGCTGGATTTTATGCATTGCCATGATAAGTGCACCCAACTCTTTTTGGGTAAGATATTGAACTTCATCAATCAAAATATACTGATACGGAATAGATCGGCCACGCATATA
>CAZVXF010000037.1:0-6480 GCA_964630875.1 uncultured bacterium
CATTTCTATTTCAGAGAAGATCTTATTTTGTTTTGAAAAAAGGTTGCCGTATCCTACAAATAGCATATTAATAAGCGGTAATGAATGACATATTTCATAACCTAAATCACTTAGGATGTATGAATTATCTTTCTGGGAAAGGATTTCGACATTGCATAAGGTTTTAAGAACCGACTCGATTAGAATCCTTTTTTTATCTTTAAATTTATTTAATTCGCTTGTTTTAAAAAATCCGGTAAGAAGAAGTTTTTTGATGATCCCTGATTGGCTCAGTACAGTGATAGCATTGCAGGCCACACCAATTTCGATAAAAGATAAAGCCCTAGCACTAAATTTATTTTGAATTTCCCATTGGACGATTTCAGCTACTGATTGGTTCGTCATTATAAAATTTCCAAAAAATTCTTAAACTTATGTATATCTATATGCTTTGCATCTATTTTATAATAAATAGATTTTATGAAGCAATAGATTCCATCAGAGCTGCAGAACTGACGCATTAAAATTTTAATAGACAAGAAGTAGACTCTATGGCGTAAAACCCTGGAGAATACATTATGTCTGATAACTCATACCAATAATGCCTAATCGAATGATGAAAAAATTAGAATAGCCTTATGATCTCCAAACAGCTCTAAATATGTAAGCAGGAAACAAACCCCTCTGTTTAGATTAGGATTGCTGTGGTATAGGCGTTTGTTCTTCAAGCCATTAGTCACAACCCCCAAAACACCTAAAACATTTATCAATGAGCTTTCTCTGTAGCGGCTTACATTCTCCAAGCAAGCTGTTTGTAAAATTTCTTTATAAGATTTTTCTCCCTACCCGCACAACAATTAAAAAATTTGGGACGGTCATTTTTCACCCCTCGGCGAAGGAGAGGAGAGGTACATGTCTACAAAAATTGGCAACTTTCCGTCCTATCGATCAATCTCAAAATCATTTTTGATACATAAACTATTTCTTTGTTTGTATAATAATAATGTATCTAAATTATTGTCATTAATTACTATAATTGATATTTTTGTATGTTTTTGTTATAACTTACGCAGAAAACAAAAAAGCGGATGCTGTTATGACAATTAATGATTTTAATTCAATATTGGATGAGTCTCCAATGATGCCAGACTATTTTTGGCGTGATCTGAAGGAAAGCAACCAGGCAAAAGCAGAGCACATACCACTTGCTTTGGTTTTGCAAGCTGAAGAAGACTACAACAAGGCTTTTTCTTCATTAGAGAGACGAATAAACCTTCTTACCCTCGCCAAAACACATCGCGTGGCATTCAAAGTCATAGGAAATCAAGCACAGCTCCGAGAAAAAATCGAAGAAACCAAACAACAATTGGATCGCCCTATTGATCTACTCATGATTTGCGGTCACGGATCTCCCGACTCTATCTGTTTAGGGAAAAGCGTGGACTACACTACAAAAGATCTATGCAAAGAAGACTTCAACGGCATGAATACGATGGGGAAAATTATTCTTATGTCCTGCAGTACAGGCCAGTTATTTGCACCAGAACTTAGCAAAATTACGGGGCTGAATGTGATTGCCCCTATTGAACCTTGTGGCCCTAACATGGTTCTCTACTCCTGTTTGGAACATGGAATAGAAGTTTCTGAAAATGACGATGACAATCAACAAATCATAAGAATTTTTCATCCAGATCAAGAGCCTACGACGCCTTGCATAGAAAACCACCCTTGTATTGACAAGATCGAGAGGTTGCAGAAAGATGCTGAACTGGGAAATCTAAAGAGTCAATGGAAGCTTGGTCTTGAGTTGGGATTGAGAGAAGGAGGAGAACACCCTCCTGAAGTAATGATTCATTGGCTGACAACTGCTCTTGATGGAGGATATATACCAGATTGGATTTTCTTCCTTCCAGAGTTCTTAGGCGGCTTTGAAATCGCTGAAAAGTATCTTTTAAGAATAGCCAATGCAAGCGACGGAAAAGCAGAAGATATCATTGATGCTTGCGACACATTGGCCTTCTCTTATTCCTATATGGATCGTAACATAGAAGCTGAACAATATTATCTAAAAGCAGTCGATAAAAGTGCTGAGGATGAAGATTTTAATCCTTTGAAGGCATCTGAGTTTCACGAGCGCTTAGCAAATATTTATCGAAACTGGCGAGATCTAGATGGAAATTTTGCACCACGGCATGCGGACGCCTTATGTCAGGATGTAAAAGCCGAGCAATGTTATATAAAAGCAATAGAAGAAAGCGTTGCAGATGAGGAGTTCGATCTTTTAGACGTAGCTGAGCATTACGAGCGCTTATCAGGTCTTTATCGAAACTGGCATGATCTTGATGGGTGCGATGCGCCACGATATGCAGATGCCTTATGTCAAAACATAAAGGCCGAGCAGTGCTTGAGCAAAGCCCTGAGAGAAGAAACATATGAAGAAGAGTTGGTCCACATCTGTTTGGGAGATCTTTTTTTCTCATGGATTGATGTCGAAGGAGTTCTTGCACCGCGATACGTAGAGGCTATTTATCACTATGAGCAAGCAGCGAAAACTAACTCATCCTGCATGGATTTCCTTCTTGAAAAATTGGAAGAGCTAAAGATAGCGAGCGCTTCCTAATTTGCGATTGTTCTCATTTTGCCTTCCCCCTCTTTTTTCTCTTGGCAATAGTCAATTTTCCTCGCAGTTGGCTAGCCTGATTGGGGGCAGTTTATGGTCTACTTGTCACAGATTTACTAAAATTGCAATACAATATAATAAAAAATCAATATTTAATTGATTATAAATTAATTTTGTATTGAAATTGTCATTTACAAAAATTAACATGTGAATTTAATATCTATTGCGACTTAAAACTATTGCATGGAGTAATGAAATGGCATCTTGTGTAAAAAAATTAGAAAGCTCACCTCAAACACCGATGAACAACCAGGGGGAATCTAATTCGGAAGAGTTAGATGGTAAAATCGTTGTATTAATGCAAAAGCTCCGTGAAAAAGGGTGTGTGTTAGATGAGGGTAACAAACAGACTGTTGTAGGGCTAATAGAACAGAAAGATCAAATAACTGCGCAATATACAAAGTGCTTACGAGAGCGTAATGTCGTTGTAGAGCGGGCTGTTCAGTTAAATCAAGAGTTAAAAGACTCTAATGCTGATCTCGAACAATCTCGCAAAGAAATTCAAAGTTTTCGTGAGGGAAAAGATGACGACATTAACAATTGGACTGCTGAAGCCAATAGAAAAGTTAATAAATTTCTTGATAACTGGACAACGAATATATTTCGAGGTTATGGATGCGGAGCTTGCATCAGTTATCTGGCCTGCTGTTCGTCTGGAGGGATAGCATTGTTTGCATTAGGTGGAGCTGTTCTCGGAGGCTATTTTACTTCTATACCAGAATAAAATAAATGAGATCAGTTTTTCACAAGTTTATTGAATTTATTTTGAAAATTTTCAAACACAACAACTAATAGGGCGACCTTATGATACCTCAGACAAAAGCACCAAAATCCTTCTCCGAGCAAGAAATAGACGCATTTCTTGAAGAAAGCAGTAAGACTATTGAAGAATCAAAACAAGTCCGCGCTGCTTTAAAACAAACTGTTCAGGATCTTACCACACCTGACAAAGCATTCGAGATTGAAATCACAGGGAACTATACTCTCAATTGCCTTATGGGATTTGCTCAAGGAGCTATTGTAGGAGCTACCGCTTTCTATTCTTTTCAATTCCTTAAAAATTTTTGGAATTCTAGAAATTCAGCCCATCTCCCTAGCAATGAGGGAAATAAACCCTTACAAGGAGAGGAAATGATGAGCAATTCATCCGCTCCACAAAAATCAGCTGTTTCGGGTAATGAGAGTCCTCAAATCATTCAGCAACCAGCAGTAGTGCAGTCTGAAAAAGCAACCCCATCTTCTGGCGATGGATCTTCAATAGCCACATCGTTACCTTCGTTGGATCCCACATTCAAAGAAGTTCCTGGGCCAGATTCCATGTTTTCCTCAATGAAAAAAGACCTCATGTGTGCTAGAGAAACGGCTGGATTGGGTGCTGCAGGGGAGAAAGACAGAATGAGCTTAAAAGAACTGCTAGGTTGTATGAAATTAACCATTGAAGATCCAAAAAAAGCTCGAAAAGAATACAGCAGAAATGTGCGTAGAGCGTGCAATATAGGAATAACAAAACTAGAAACATTCTTTAAAGATATTGACCCAAACATAGATAGTCGTTCTGCTTTACAGGCCGTTTTAAGTGAAGCTTCTAAAGGAAAAAATTCGGAAGATTGTTTGAAAAAAGCAGCAGGGAGTGCTATAGGCATTCTTAATAAAAATTGTGGGCAATTCCAGAATGGTTCTTTGGAGCTGACAAACTTATTGCCTTTCAATTATTCCGAAAATAATGACCGCAATCGTGAGTATAGTGAATGTTCTCCTTTGGGACGTCCAGTATGCTCAAACTTGTCGTCCAATCCGAACAATGGACAAAATCGCGATCCTATTCCCAATGTAAGCCAGGGGGGAGCAACTTCTCCAAATTCAGATTCATTGCTCAGCAAAAGTTTGCAAGGAGCCGGAGAACTTGGACTGGCTGGGATCCAAGCGTCAATGGCGGCTGCTTCTGCAAAATCGGGCGACTGGTGTAGCGCAGGGATAACTGCGTGGGAGGCTTCTAAGAATGCCGTGAATGGAGTTTCCCATCTTGCTCCTGGAGTAGGGGCTGCTGTTTCCTCATACGGTGATGCTATGAATCAAGTTGATGTGCATGGAGATCGTTTTGATCCTTATTCAGACCCGAATAATTCTTCAACAGGTCCGGGCCTGATCAGTTGGGCATATGAAAAAGTGGGAGGCGTTTTCCAGGCATACGGTGATGCTATGAATCAAGTTGATGTGTATGGAGAACGTTTTGATCCTTATTCTGGTTCGAATAATTTTTCAGCAGGAGACAATTCGTATACTTCTGACAGCTTTGACTATGCGAGTTCAAGAGGGCTCTTCGATCGAGATAATGACCCAAATTCAGGATGGCCAGAAAAGTGAGTGTCGTTCATACTGTTTCTAAAAAGAGGTTATAAGCATCAATGTCACTAGGAACCACTGAAATTGATCTAAAGCTTTTTTTCGAAACTTTAACTACTTTTCTTGACGTGGCCCTCGTAGAAAAAGGTTGGAGCATGCTCGAAAATCGTCCATACTCAGCTCGTCGCGTAATAGCTATTGCTTTAATTTTATTTGGTGCATCCGGTTATATTAAAATGTTGCTCCGCGGGTGTGTTCTCTGATCGCGCGAGGTTCAGTCTCAAGGTAGCTAACAAAAGTGAGTATAGTTCATACTGCTTCTAAAAAGAGGTTATAAGTATCAATGCCACCAGAAACAACTGATATTTACTCAAAGTTTTTTCTCGAAGTTTTAGCCACTTTTCTCAATGTAGCCTTGATAGAAAAAGGTTGGAGCATGCTCCAAAGTCGTCTATATTCCGCTCGCCGCGTTATAGCTATTGTTTTAGTTTTGCTTGGAGCGTCCAGTTATATTAAAATGTTCCTCCGCGGGTGTGTTCTCTAATTGTACGCAATTAGAGAGTTTTCCTAACGCGAGAGAATTTACTTATGGCTTTATTCCTTTACCTGGAACTTTTGGAAGTAGATCATTCGTACAACTCGCAGAGGCTGTTAAGATTGCTGACAAAGGTCAATTTACAAGGGCTGGGAGGGGATTAATGAAACATGGCTATAGGGAAGGAAGTATTTTCCCTAAACCTTTAGGCACACCTGATCAGATAAAGAACATGGGCAGCGAATTTTAGAATCAATTTTAGAACATCCAGAGAAAAAATTAGTGGTTCGTAAACTTAAGAATTTTGGGGATGTTGTAGATATTTATGCTCCGCAAATTGGAGGTGCTCGTTATACAGCTGATGGAAAATTCATTGGATTTTTAGAACCTTTTTAGGAAAGCACTATGGAAAAATTTTGTATTACTATCGGTAGTCTCCCGCATAAAGAGCGTTTAGTTGCTGATATTTTTTACGATAATGTTCAATGGGCCGAAATTTCCCAAGAAGTAGATGATGAGTTAGTCATTGAATTCTATGCCCATCCGAGAGGAGGGGATTGGTCTTTCCCTCTTGAAGAAGCTTTAAAAATCTTAGAACAAGCAAAAAACAAATTATTAGAGATCGAATAAAATACAGTCATCCTATAAATCCGAAAAATGATTTTACAATTTTTAATATTGAACATACTCGTCATAGGAGTCCTCAAAATTTCTTGGTCAATCTGTTCTGGAAACACGGGAAGAACTGTGACAAGGAATTTAAAAGAAACCGCCGTATGCGGAACCGCATGTACGGTGGTGTGAGAGGACGGGAGCTATGAGGCCCATTCCTACTCGATAATTGAAAATTCTAAGGAAATGCCGACAAAGTCAACATTCAATGAAAATTGAGACTTGATGGATTCGAACCATCGACCCTCTCATTAAAAGTGAGATGCTCTAC
>CAZVXF010000038.1:0-6390 GCA_964630875.1 uncultured bacterium
ATGGCCTGGGAGCAATCCCTAGAAGCCTTCGCCTTTAGGCGAGGGAGCAGTCACATGTCTCAGTATGAGCCAAGATAGAAATGCATAACAGAAAAGCTGCAAGGATCTTATTTGGCATAAAAATAAAAATTACTATATACTTGTAGAACTTTTTTAGATAGGTAAAGTTGAACATTCTTTTCCTCTCCATTTTTTTTACTTCATTTGTATTTGCTGATTATTGGGTGATTGATTCAGATGTTCATTCTCAAATCATTGAATCAAAAAGAGATCTTCTGTTTGTAAGCCTCGGTTCTACGTGTTTTCCTGCAGGGTTGCTTCGATCTAGCGAGCTTCGAGAAGTTGCATTCCCATTTGATTGGTGTTTTTCTTTAGATAATGAGAGCCTATCGTTTGCGATAGAAGAGGGTTTGATTCATTTTTTAGACACTGAGTATTTGATTCCAGATTGCTTGTTGCTAACAGGCGCCACTGGAGCAAGTCTCATCCATTTCCTGTATCATCTCGATTTTGTCCATGAAGGAAATTTTAGAGAGGTAGAGTCGATCGTAAATATGGATAGTTTTCAAAAACGTTATGAGCGCAGAATAGAACGTTTTAGAAATCTTTCTAAGTATTCTGGAACGGTTGTTTTTATTCGGTGTTGTTATAAACACGGGCTTGTTGATCCTCATCGATATTTTAAAAGTGAACATATTGTCGATATTTCAGATGATGACGCGGTCAGATTATATCAAGCTCTACGATTCTATTTTCCTGACTTAAAAATGAAACTACTTATCTTGAATGAAGGGAATTTTTCAGCTGAAGGAATTGTTTTTGAGAAAATGATTCATGATGACATCTGGAAAATTAGGCATACATTTTTTAATGAGCAAAATATGTATTCAGAATATAAAAAATTCCTGCACTCTATTAAATAATTAGATTAGTTGCCTACGCTCGTATACCAAAAAGATCCTTTGTATTCGATCTTTGCGCCTGTTTCATCCGCGAATTTTTCAAGCGCTTTGCGCACATAAGGATCTTCATGCATATTTCCACATAGAAAAGTGAAGATGGAAACTCTTTGATACAGATTGATTAGATCTCTGAACAGAAGATGAGTATCTCTTGGTTGATTCGCAAAGTCATCAGTCGATGAGACGAGAGAATGACGATAATAAGAAAGATCGAGAAAAACGGCGTATGGATTAAATACAGTCGTGGAATTGGGGTGATTGCGCATTGCAACGATTGGATCGTTGCGAAGAAAAAATGGATCATCATTTTTCACGCAAATTTTTGGGCTGGAAGCAAAAAGAGATACATCATTTAAATAACGTGGAAAATTGTTAAAAGTAGGGGTATCAAGCCATGGATCATAGAGAAAAATTGCAACAAGATCATCGCATTTTTGGGCTAATTGTAAAGGTCGAACAGATGACAAAAACCCTTTATATATGAGGTAATTGTATCCAGAAAGAAGCTCGGAAAGATCCTTTTGTTCGTCTACTGAAAAGGCTGTTGCTTCAATATGGGAGAAAAAATGATCTTTGGAAATGACGCGCTGTTGAGTCTCACGTATGAGATTTTCCCAATAATCGAAATAAGCTCGAGCCTTGTCTTTATTTTTTAATTCTTCATATTTTTTTTCCAAAAAAAGTGCATTAATCTCTTTCCAATCGTCAATGATCAAAACGGGAAGGTCCGCATAGGACGGATCTAAGAAAGTGTGTTCAACAATAGGAATAGTGCCTAGGACAATCGCTTCCCAAGTACGGACACAATCTGTTTCCCATCCTAAAGGAGAAAGTGTGAAATAACAGGATGAAAGCTCTTTATAATACAATGGATAGGGAGTGTACTCGTATTCTTGATTCGTATGATTTTTGCTCAAGCAATAAGGCTCATTTTCAAAGAGTGGAACGAGTTTCAGTCGATCGCCATGTTCTCGGGGGTAATGATTCATATAGAGAAGATGCGTTTTGGGTTCTGGATGACTCATCGTAGCAACCAAAGCTTGTCTTCCAACATCAAAAGGACCGAATAAAGCCCAATCTTGTCCCATTGGTAGCTGATAAAGTTTAGGATGGTAGCTAAAAATCATATTCCGGCAAAACCAGGCAGCTAATTTAGGATCATAGAGAAGCTTTTTCCACACAGGGTCTGGAAGCCAATTTCCTACGTCCGCGGTGACTAAAATATAGGGGTGTTGAATGCGATCATGAACTTGACTTGTAAACCAATCGAGATACCAAATGTTTAGATAAATAATGTCCCCGTAAGCCACCTGGTTTGGGTTGAACCATTCAGTTGTTTGATCGATAATATGGTTGCCTAAACTCCGAAAGTTTAGATGACTAATATAGGGGCGATTGCCGGGATGTTTAGATACATCTGGCCAGTTTTTATAACACTCGTCATTGGGGACTCGAATCCATTCTGCAGATAGGGACGAAGTCATTAGAAAAATAAAGAACAATATTTGCATATAAAATTTGAAAAAATCTATACTATGTTACTCATGCTTATTTTTTGTAGACTATTCTTTTTAATTATAGGATGTTCTCTTTTCGCAGATTTAGAAGATCATTTAAAAAAGGCTTTGAATAAATCGGATGAACATAAAATCGATAACGTCGATTTTATTTACATAATCAATCTGGATCAGCGACCAGAAAAATTAAAGCAATCTCTAGATCAACTGTCTTGTTACGACATACATCCGTATCGTTTTTCAGCAGTGAATGGCTGGGAATTATCAATCGAAGCGATCAATGATGTAGGTCTTAAATATTCGCCTGAAATGGCAAGTGGTATTATGGGGACAAGCTATCACACATTTGAGCCATCTCATGAAATGATTGAAAAAATTGGTCAAACCTATTTCTGCCATTGTCTTGCAAGAGGAACTGTTGGAATTGCTCTCAGCCATATCTCTGTTTTGCAGGATGCAGAAAACTCTGGGTATGAAACCATTTGGGTTATGGAAGATGATATCGAAGTCAGGCAGGATCCTAGAGTGATCTCTTTGCTCATTGAGCAACTTGATCAGGCTGTGGGACGAGACAATTGGGATATTTTATTTACTGACAGGGATATGAAAAATGCAAATGGACAGTATATCCCTTGCACTGTGGCCGGAAATAGACCCGATTTTATGAGACAGAAAATGTATAATAATTATGCGATTAGAAGAGCCGTTCCTCCTCATTTTGAACAAATAGGAGCGAGAAACGGCGCGCATTCGATGATCATCAGAAAAAGCGGAATCAAAAAGCTGCTGAATTTTTTCTATGCCCACCAGATTTTTTTACCTTATGACATGGATTTTATTCTGCCTACGGGAATTCAATTGTTCGCAGTCACAGAAGACGTAGTTTCTAATTTGCCGAGAGCTCTTTCTGATAATGGCGGCGCTAACTACTTAAAAAAGGAATAAAAGATGTTCAAGAAAGTTTTTTTGAGTTTATGCATTGTTTTTTCGAGTCTTACATGGGGAAACGAAATTTCTAGAGCAGAAGATATTACCTATGAATGGTTGACTGAAACGCTCGATAGTGGATGTGCTGATTATATTCCATTTTTTAAAAAGCTATTCGAGAGACTAAAGGTTAGGACGTTTTTAGAATTTGGGATCGGATATCGAACCAAATATTTTCTTGATCATACTTCTAAGGTGATTTCTGTTGAGTTTATTACAAATGGACACAACCCTAAGCAAATGCGCGAATATGTGAATTTATATAGAAATATTACGAACTGGACCCCAATTGCTTTTTTTAGTGGGTATGAAGGCGATATGAGCTGGGCTCCATATAAATATATGGGTTCAGAGAATGTGTATAAAGCAGATTCATACCAATGCGCAAATCATCGTAGTTATGCATCGATTAACGGTTTTTATAAAGATGAGTTAAATTCATTTATTTCCAACCTATTTAAAGCGTATAAAGCAACAGTTTCTTTTGTCCAGCCACCCATCTATTTAAGAGGCGATTTAGTACAGCTCCTCTTTGATAAATCTCAAATCATTATCGCTCAACACACCGGGATTCGTTACATTGGGTTGAAAGATGATCTATATGGTTACAGTCGCGTTGTTACCCCAGATAATTATGAAGAAATTTATTTACCCAATGCTGGGATTACCGTATGGATGATCAAAAACGATCTGACTCAAGAATTGATTGCTGAAACAAAAAAATATGCCAATTCTATATACTAACCTGAGTGTTGGGTTCGTTTTCCTTGAAGTCCATGGAGATTTTTGATAAATTTTCGACTCGCATCGCGAAAATAAATATCGAAAAGTTATATTTTTGAGCGAAAAATTGCAAAAAGATCTATGGAGTTCGAGCGGATCGAATCCAAAACTCAGGTTACCAGGTTCTTATGTCAAAGATACAAATTCCTAAAGGCACATTTGATATCCTACCTTATGGGTCGGAAGAAAATTGGCAGCTCTCTTATTTATGGCAATGGGTTGAAGGCTTAGCTCGAAAAACCGCAAGCGAATACGGCTATCACGAGATTCGTACTCCGATGTATGAGCGCACAGAACTCTTTGATCGAGGCGTTGGAGAGACGTCTGACATTGTGACAAAGGAAATGTTTACTTTCGAAGATAAGGCCGGAAGAAGCATGAGTTTACGACCTGAAGGCACTTCGGCGGTGATTCGTTCTTTTATAGAGAATAATTTGGCTCAAATTGGGTCTGTTCATAAATTCTTTTATATCGCCCCGATGTTTCGATACGAAAGGCCTCAAAGTGGAAGGTATCGTCAGCACCATCAATTTGGAGTGGAGGCAATTGGCGTTGCAGGACCTGAGCAAGACGCTGAAGTCATTGATTTGCTCTATCAATTTTATCACAGACTGGGCATACAGAATTTGAAAGTCAATTTGAATACTGTGGGTGATGCGGAGTCGAGAAATCACTTTAGAGCTGCGCTGTTGGATTATTTACGACCACGTTTTCATGAATTATCCGCAGATAGTCAGGTGCGTTTTGAAAAAAATCCGTTGCGTATTTTGGACTCGAAAGACCCTAAGGATCGAGAAATCGTGAAGAGCGCTCCTTCCATTTTGCATTACTTAACCGATAGTGCAAAACATCATTTCCAAGAGTTATGCAGGTTGCTGGATTTAATTCAGATACCCTACGTGTTGAATGATAAAATCGTTCGAGGACTCGACTATTATAATAAGACGGTTTTTGAGTTCATTACGGAGCATTTAGGTGCTCAAAATACAATTGGCGCAGGAGGTCGTTATGATGGACTTTTATCGACATTTCAGGGGCCTGATTTACCTAGTGTTGGCTTCGGAACAGGACTTGAGCGTGTCATCCAAGTCATTTTGGGGCAGAAAGTAGAATTGCCAAAACCTTCATCTACGGTGATTTATTTTATCCCATTGGGAGAACCTGCTCGTGAAAAGTGCTTTGCTCTTGCGACTTTATGCCGTCGTCATCAAATTCCAGCTGATGTTGAATGGAATGCAAAAAAAATGCAAGCTGCGATGCAAAATGCGGTGAAATCTGGCGCGAAGTATGCAGCAATTATTGGAGAGCAAGAACTCAATGCCGGAGCCATTCAGTTAAAAAATTTAAGCACAAGAGAACAGAAAGAAATTCGTTTTGATCATTTGTTAGGAGAAATGAATCATGTGTAAGTTTTTAGCCATGTGTTTAATCACATTTTCTTTAGCCGCTGCAGATACGACAGAGATTGCAAAAATTTCTGAAGCCATGGGACATTTAATTGGGAAAAATCTCAAGGAATTGGGTTTGCCTTTAGATATTGATGCGTTAATGAAAGGCGTCAACGAAGCAACGCTTGGAAAAGAATCCCCATTATCTGAAGAAGATTGTATTGAGGCCCTTGTCAACTTGCAGGATGAATCCTATGCAAAGGCTGCTGAAAAAAACTTGGCCGAAGCCAATCTTTTTATAAAAGACAAAACATCGAAAGAAGGCATCGTTTTAGTAGAGGGAAAGCTTCTCTACGAAATTATGAAAAATGGTGTTGGCAATATTGTAGAGTCCTATAGTAAGCCGCTCGTGCGCATCAAAAGTGCATCTTTTGAAGAAGAGGAAATCTTAGATCTTGATGAAACAATCACCGGCTTAAAAAAAGGCGTGATTGGAATGAAAGAAGGTGAAATTCGCACTCTTTATATCCATCCAGATTTTGGATATGGAGAAGAGGCATCTGAACCAAACGCGCTATTAATTTTCGAAGTAGAAGTGATCAAAGCAGATGCGACAACCGATTCCCATTCAGCCTCTAATGGATTTCTCTCTTTTGATCTAAATCAACTTGTAAAGCAGTGACTGCTCCCTCGCCTAAAGGCCTTGTCATTACCCACATTTTTGAAAATCAGCCAAGGCTTCCTGCATAGTTA
>CAZVXF010000039.1:0-6144 GCA_964630875.1 uncultured bacterium
TGCCTAGAGTGATAGGAATTGATATTCCAGACAACAAACGCCTCGAAGTGAGCCTCACCTATATTTACGGTGTAGGCCGAAAAGTCTCCAATCAGATCATTGAGAAATTGGGATATAACAAAGATATGCGTGCTCGCGAGTTGACAGAAGACCAGATTGCTCGTCTAAACGCGATTCTTACTTCAGAATACGTAGTTGAAGGGGATTTAAGACGTCAAGTGCAAAACAACATTAAACGTCTCATCGGAATTCATTGTTATCGCGGCATGCGACATCGTCTTGGTCTCCCGGTCAGAGGACAAAGAACAAGAACGAACTCACGTACTCGTAAGGGTAAACGTAAAACAGTCGCGAACAAGAAAATCTAAAGGAGTTTAACGTGGCGAAACAAGAACAAAAAGCCCCCCCAAAGAAAGCGGGTACCCGAGTTAAAAAGAAAATCACTCGTACTATTCCTTCAGGAATTGCTCACGTGAAAGCAACTTTTAATAACACGATCATTGCAATTACAGACCTCGCTGGAAACGTTGTTTCTTCTTCATCAGCTGGTAAGGCGAATTTTTCTGGGTCTCGTAAATCTTCAGCATTTGCGGCTACAGTTGCTGCACAGAATGCAGCAAGAGATGCAATGGCGCTTGGAATGAAAGAATGTGAAGTGAATTTGAGTGGTCCTGGTGCTGGTCGTGAATCGGCTGTTCGTGGTCTTCAAAGTGCAGGACTTGCTATAAGTGTTATCCGCGATAAAACGCCTGTGCCCCACAATGGTTGCAGACCTCGTAAGCGTCGTAGAGTTTAAAAGTTTAGTTGTGGGAATTCTTTCCCACCCCCTAAGAGGAGTGTTACATGCCTGTTAAGTACGGCAAATTTGAAATGCCTGAAAAAATTAAAGTAGATGAAGCGAGCCACACACCAGTGTTTGCGCGTTTTATTGTGGAGCCTTTTGAAAGAGGGTTTGGACATACCGTAGGTAATTTTTTAAGAAGAATCATGCTTGGTTCTTTAGAAGCTCCCTCCATTCTCTCTATCCGTATGGAAGGTGTGCCTCACGAATATATGGCGATAGAAGGTGTGATTCAAGACATGACTCACATCGTCTTGAATTTGAAAAGTGCTCTCATTCGACGCATTCCGATGGGTGATCATGGGCATCCTCGCGACGTGAAGCTTGTTTCTACGAATCTAGATATTACGAATGAAATGCTTGATAATGGCAATGGTGAATACCGAGTTACCTTAAAAGATTTGCTTTCTAAATCTGATTACGAGCTCGTCAATCCAGACCATCACATTTTCACCGCAACTAAGCCGATGACAAAAAGAGTTGATCTACGTCTTAGCTATGGAAGAGGATATGTTCCTTCAGAGCGACATGCGGGATTTGATCTCCAAATCGACGAAGTTGTCATGGATTCCTCATTCTCTCCAGTGCGTCTTGTCAACTACTATGTTGAAAACACGCGTGTTGGTAAAGATACTGATTATGATCGCTTGATTCTTGAAGTTACAACAGATGGTAGAGTGACTCCAGTTGAAGCGTTGAGCTATGCTGCGCAGATTGGAATTTTACACTTCCAAGCATTCGATTCATTGAAATCGCATGCAATTTATTTCGACAAAGGCGAAATGCAAGTCAATCGCGATCGCGAAGAAATTCTGCAAAAACTAGGTCTCAAAATTGATGAGATTGAATTATCAGTGAGATCAACAAATTGCTTAGCGAATGCAAATATAGAAACAATTGGTGAACTTGTTGTCATGCCGGAAATTGAAATGCTCCGTTTCCGAAATTTTGGCAAAAAGTCACTTACAGAAATTAAACAAAAGCTTGATGAGCTAGGATTATCTCTCGGTATGGACCTTAGTAAGTATGGCATCAATCGAGATAATATTAAGCAAATGATCGCAGCTTATCAGGCAGAAAGAGCGGGAGCTCAAGAAGTATGAGACACGGAAATCACACATTTAAAGTAGGTCGAACAGGATCACATCGTCGTGCAATGATAGCGAACATGTTAAAATCATTGATTGAAACAGGACGCGTATCGACAACCGTGGTCAAAGCAAAAGAGCTAAGAAGGCATGCAGATCGCATGATCACTCTCGCTAAGAAAAACACATTGTCAGCGAAAAGAAACGCGCTTGGTCAATTAAGAGTTTCCTTCAATCCACTTTCTTCTAAAGAAGCGAGAACAGTGAAAAAAGGGGACAAAGATGTTTACTCAAGAGATCGTATTGTTCTTGATAAGCTCTTCGGCGAGTTAAGAGAGCGTTTTACAGCGCGCAATGGCGGATACACCCGTATTATTCGCACTGGTGATCGTATTGGCGATAATGCTCCAACATGCTTTATTGAATACGTTCAATAATTCTTTTTTGGTTGCTCAGTCATTGGGCAACCAATTCTTTTTTGAAAATTTCCTTTGATTTCTTTGCAGCAGAAATTTACATTATAGCGTGAATGAATATGGCTATTCGAATAGGGATCAACGGTTTTGGTAGGATAGGGCGTTTAGTCCTACGTCTTGCATTGAAGCGAAACGATATTCACGTTGTCGCAATCAACGATCTTGTTCCTCCGGATAATTTAGCCTATCTCTTTAAACATGATTCTATTCATGGAAGATATCCAGGAACTGTTGCAGTTGAAAATGACGCATTAATGATTGATGGTCGGCGCATCTCCGTGTTTTCAGAAAGAGATCCGTCTCTGCTTCCTTGGAAGAACCTCCAGGTTGATTATGTCGTTGAATCAACAGGACGGTTTACACACCTAGAGGATGCAAAAAAGCACATCGCTGCTGGTGCTAAACGGGTCATGCTCACAGCTCCAGGAAAAGATGGCATTCCAACATTTGTGATGGGGGTCAATCACGCAAATTATGACCCAAAAAAAGATTTTATTATTAGTAACGCATCCTGTACGACAAATTGTTTGGCTCCGCTTTGTCGCGTTCTCTTAGATCATTTCGGTATTGAAGAAGGACTTATGACGACAGTTCATTCTTTAACCGCAAGCCAGCCCACAGTAGATGGCCCTTCTAAAAAAGATTGGCGTGGGGGGAGAGCAGCAGGTTTTAATATTATTCCAGCATCCACGGGAGCTGCTAAAGCAGTCACTCAATGTTTGCCGGAATTGAAAGGAAAATTAACTGGAATGGCGTTTCGTGTGCCAACCCCTGATGTATCTGTCGTAGATTTAACCGTGCGTCTTTCGAGAGACACAACCTACGAAGAGATCAATCAAGCAATGGACACTGCAGCCAATTCCTATCTGAAAGGAATCCTCGCAACAACGGACGAGGAAGTTGTCTCTTCAGATTTTATTGGAAGTCACTTTTCCTGCATTTACGATAAGTTGGCAGGGATTGCATTAAGTCGTCGATTTTACAAATTAATCGCATGGTACGATAACGAAGTGGGGTATTCTACACGTGTTGTCGACCTGCTGGAATATATGGCCTCTAAAGAATGAAAACCATCCCAAAATGGGTTCAAAAGCTTGAGTTTTGGCAAGGAAGCGGAGCAGATGTTGGATCTAGAGTGAGCGACGATTGCCGGACGGCAATGTGCGAGCGAAGATCAAAAGTATGCGGTTTCGCTAATACAGTTAAAAACCAACCTTTGAAACTATTTGGGGAGTATATTCCATTTATCAAACTCTTAAAAACCGGAATATTCAGTGAATTTTACACGAGATCCTATCATCGAAACAGTCATCACTCCTCGGGAGGGATGTAAATTAGTTATACGCAATTCAAAAATCACGAGCCAAGAAAGCTTCCAGGTAGATGCTATTGAAGTCGTCTCTTTTGGTCACTCGCTTTTCTTCCGCTCACAAGAGCGCCCAAAATCCTTCCTCGTACCTGTCAGTGATTATGAAGTTACTGAATCTAAGGAAGCGAAAATGGTGCTTAAAACGACCCAAGCAGAACAGTCGATTAAGATTGGTGGCGGTCGTGAGGCGCGTCCTCAACGCGAAGAAGAAGACACGAATGAACGTCCAGCTCCCGAATCGCATGACCGCAAACGTGACAATAAGCGTCGCCGAGGTCGTCGTGGACGCGATCGCAGTGATTATGTGCATAATGAGGCTCCAAAGGAATTAGCCCCAATTGAGGCAGCTCCTGAAAGCGAACAACAGCAGCCAGAAGAGCCAAAAGAAAAAGTCTCCTTTATTTCAAAGCTCTTCCCACCGCCACCAACACTCATTAAAGAAACCATTGGTCGCTATAAAACATCGGATCCAGCGCTCGAAGATTTTCCAACTGAAGACTTTGAAAGTGGTCAGGGGCATACGCCAGAAGAAGAGACAACTGACGAACAATAGTTGAAGAAAAGAGCGACCTTCCTATACAATGGTCGCTCTATTTGCTTGGATGGTGGAATGGTAGACACTGGGGACTTAAAATCCCCTGGTAGCAATACCGTGCGGGTTCGAGTCCCGCTCCGAGCATTTTTCATAGAAAAATCAGCTTAAAAATCGATAGAATTTCACGTTTTAACTTGGTTGTTTTTGAGGGTGATGGCACACTCACGGCACATTCCGGTATGAGCAAAGATGATAGTTTAGGATGATCATGGTAGGATGCTGGCTCACATCAACTGATAGAGGATGCGATTATGGCGAAAACAATAAAGAAAAATAATGCCTGCAAAGATGTTCTCCCAGGGCTACACAAATCTTTTCCGAATGATACATTAGAAAACGCCCAAAACTATGCTAACTCGGGTTTTGAAAATACATATTTTTTAGCTTACCGTGACATCCCCTTTTTTTTGGAGAAATACACTACCGGGAAAAGAGCGATTGATTACGGGTGTGGGGCTGGGCGATCTACACGTTTTTTGAAAGATTATGGATTTGAAGTCATAGGTGTGGATGTCAGTAAAAAAATGCTGGAGCAGGCCATCAGGCGAGATCAAACAACTCACTATTTACAAATCGTAAGTTCTCAAATACCAGTTCTCAGTGACACTTGCGATCTTATTTTTTCTTGTTTTGTGATGCTCACCATTCAAACCAAACAAGAGTTGCTCGCTATCTTTAAAGAGATTTATAGATGCTTAAAAGTGGGTGGAATTTTTATGTTCGTGACGGCTAGTGAAGAGCTTTTTTCGCATAAATGGCTGTCATACTGTACAGATTATCCTCAAAATCGAAACCTAAAAAGTGGAGATGCCGCTAAAATTCTACTAAAAGATTTGGGGATCGAATTTACAGATTATTTTTGGACAGACAAAGACTACACAACCCTGTTTCTAGAGGCTAACTTCAAACGTCTCGAAACACATTTCCCAATGGGAAAATTGAATGAGGGTTGGAATTGGCTCTCAGAAATAAAATATGCGCCCTATGTAATTTATGTATTAAAAAAAGAATGATATGGCGAATTTAGAGAGGCCAGAAAAAATGCCTGTATTAAATCAGCCTAGCAATAATTCGGTTTTAATCGTCATTTATTTGCACATTTTTATTGTAAAAATTATCTTATAATCGTCAAGTTAACCTTGTGAGATGCTTTTTTTTCCTAATTTTTGCTGCTACGTGTAGCGCTGCCATGACACATGTTCATCATGAGAGCATGATCATGCATGGAATGTACGGTGCTTATCCAATGGGACAAGATGCGACTGGCACAAGCTGGATGCCCGCTTCGACGCAAATGCCAGGCATTCATCGGGTTCCTGATAACTGGCTTTTGATGGTTCATGGATTTCTGATGGCCATTTATGACGATCAAAGAGGTTCGCGCGGAGGAGGCAAATTTTTTAGCGAAAACATGTTCATGTTCACTGCGCAAAAAGATTTCGGAAACGGAACTTTTGCCCTACGCAATATGATCAGCATTGAGCCTGCTACGATTGGCTGTAATGGGTATCCCCTTCTCCTACAAAATGGAGAAACCTGCAACGGAATAACACCTCTTATCGATCGTCAGCATCCTCATGATTTTCTAATGGAATTGGCTGCTGCATATACATATCGTTTTTCAAAAGAAAACTCTCTTTTTGCTTACTTTGGATATCCAGGTGAACCGGCACTTGGGCCTCCTGCATACATTCACCGTTTTTCGGCGTTTTTCAATCCCGAAGCTCCTATCACTCACCACTGGCTTGATTCAACGCATATCGTCTTTGGAGTGG
>CAZVXF010000040.1:0-6054 GCA_964630875.1 uncultured bacterium
CGTCCTGGCAAATTGGCGATTTTTTCTTTCAATATTTTTTCAGGATTTGCAAATTTGGCAAGAGCCTTTTCCACTCCTGCTAAAAGAGGCGATGATGCCGCAATATGTAGCCGTTCTACTGCCGTTTTTTCAATGACATTTTCAAATTTATTGTTTTGAACGAACACGTCATATAGGCCAACTGCCCGTTCCTTAAAACCATACCAAAGAGAGGCAGAACCTTGCGGATCTAAATCAATCAGTAATACTTTTTTTCCGGCTTCAGCAAGGGCCGCAGCTAGGTTAACAGCCGTGGTGGTTTTGCCTGATCCCCCCTTTTGATTTACGATTGCTATAACGCGCATAGATTATGTGTATAAAATAAAGTTGAAAATAGTCACAAGAAAAAATTAAAACTTTCCTCAACCACCTGTTTTTTGGTATACTCAAGCTCGAAAAAGTGAGGGAAATATGTTAGGCATTGATCTTCGTGGAAAAAAAGCTTTTATAGCAGGTATCGGTGACGACCAAGGATTTGGTTGGTCTATTGCAAAATCGCTTGCTGAAGCTGGCTGTGAAATCATTATCGGAACCTGGGCCCCCATCTACAAAATTTTCACAACTTCCTGGACAAACGGAAAATTCAATGAGTCCCGACAGCTGTCGAATGGAAAAATGTTTGAATACCTCAAAGTGTATCCAATGGATGCTGTGTTCGATAAAATGGAAGATGTTCCACAAGAAATTAGAGACAATAAGCGCTACGCAGAGTTAAAGGGATACACGATTTCTGAGGTTGCAGAGCAAGTACATAGAGATTTCGGTAAAATTGACATTCTCGTTCACAGTCTTGCGAATGCCCCCGAAGTCACTAAAAACCTCCTCGACACCTCACGCCAAGGCTATCTCGCTGCAATGAGCTCATCATCCTACTCATTTATCAGCCTTCTCGCGCACTTCGGCCCTTTTATGAATGCAGGTGGATCTGTTCTCTCCCTCACCTATATTGCTTCTGAAAGAGCAATCCCGGGTTACGGAGGTGGCATGAGTTCCGCAAAAGCAGCCCTTGAAAGCGATACACGAACCCTTGCTTGGGAAGCTGGACGTAAGTGGAATATACGCGTCAATACAATCTCTGCAGGACCTCTCCGGAGTAGAGCTGCAAAAGCAATAGGCATGATTGACGATATGATCGCATACTCAAAAGCAAACGCACCCCTCACTCGAGATCTTGAGGCTGAAGATGTAGGCGCTACCGCAGCCTTCCTCCTCTCTCCCCTTGCTGCAGCCATCGATGGAGTTACCCTTTATGTCGACAATGGCATGCACGCAATGGGCTTGGCCGTTGATAGTAAGGCAATCCAAAAATAGACCTCTTTTTTCATAAAGAGGGAATTGTTACTTTGCAACGAATCGTGCATGGGCCTTGCCTACGCAACGTGCGGATCCCAATTTGCCAATCGTACGCAACAAATTGATGTTCGCCAACATTCGCAATTTGATTGGGTCGATTGCCTCGGGAAATGTGTCCACAAAAATCACCTGTTCCAGAGAGTTGTTCAAAGCAAAGAGTGATTTGTATTGCTGGAGTGTGAATTTCTATTGTATCGCCCAGAGAAAAGACCATTCCAATTTGGCCATTGATTGTCAGCTTTGTTTCAGGAGAAATATCACAATAGGTGAGAATTTCGAAAAGATCATCTCGACCGATTTCTACCCCTTCAGGCAAAGAAAAATAAGTCTCTCCAACATTTAATCCATATAAACTATGGATTGTTTCTCCTTTCCAAAAAAGACTATTGTTGTGCCATGAATAAGGAGCATCCACCTCTAGAGAAGAGGTAAATGGATACAGAAGCGCAGAATAGAGCTGATGTATATGATCGAGAACTAACCGACCAGATAATCCATCTTTTTCAGCAAGCACATACTCTATAGGTATTGGTTGCGGTTCGCCTCTTTCTTGAACATGATCGCCTAAAAAAAGCTGTAACTGTCGATTAAAAGGGATTGGATATTCTTTTCCTTTCTCCTGAGACAATATTTTTTCAAACCAATCTTGATTGGAGAGTGGCTGTTTTGGAATTTTGTTTAGGCTGAAAAGAAGCTTTTCTTTGAAAGCGTGATTGAGAACTGTGCCAAAATCGCAAAGAATGTGTTGCATGATCGGAGCGATTTTTGAGCCCAAGCGAAAATCCCAAGCTTTTGGAAAATCGTGAAGGTAAACAGGGAAATTCCCATCTTCGGTTTGAAAAGCTAAAAGACGTTCGATGATTTCCTTTCCTTCTGTCACCGAATCTGTTGTTTTGAGACGAAATAAAGCAAACGCAAAACAAAAATTTTCAAAGACGGGAATGGTATCACAGGGACCAACAAGTCCTGGATAATAATGGACAAATCCAGTTCTTGGACTTTGCCTTTTTCTTCCAGCAAGGACTGCTAAATCTATCGCACGCATATCTTTAACGCCTGAATGATGCCCATTTCATTGATTGGAGGGGCAATAAAATCAGCTATTTTTCTTAATTCTTCTGGGGCATGTGGCATTGCAATTCGAACATCGGCTGCTTTCAGCAGTTCAATATCATTGACATCATCGCCAGCGGCAATCACAATTTTTCCCCTGCCTTCGCGAACAAGAAGTTCAAGTAAGCACTTGCCTTTGGTCGTATTTTTGTTTGTTACTAGAAGCAAGTAATAAGAATTGTGAAAAGGATCTCGAATTAAAGTAACTTCAAAAATTCCTTTGCTCAGTAATTTTTTTTCCACCTTCTTCATTGCATCTAATTTGCCAAAGCATTTGATCAATGGAAAATCAAAATGGATCAGTCCACTCACCCACTCCTCTTTTTCTCGTTTCTGTACTTCTTCGATGTACAACAGATCCGATTTTGAAAATCGCTCAGGTTGATAATAACATCGGTCCCCATTTTCGATTCCAGAATAGACAAGATAGTGAGAATGTTTTCCTTCAAAAATTTCTTCTAAATCCGCCAGGACATTTTGACTCATATAGCTTTTGAAGACAATTTCTTGTGTTGGCATACGGATCGCAACCGATCCGTTTTGGGGCATGACAAAAAAAGGAAAAGGGATCTTTTCAAGTGCAGGTTGCGCAAAGATAAAGGCACGTCCTGTCGCAAAAGCAATTTTCCAACCATCCTTCTGACAGTCGTGTAAAAAATTGATCACTTCAATTGGGATACTATACTTATCTTGAGTGATCGTACCATCGATATCAAGCGCAATCCAGCCTTTCATACTCGATTATGATAGACGAATTGTGTGCAAATAACAAGTTATGTTACTTTATACCCAAACAACCTTAAAAACCGGTTTTTGAAGTTGTTGGGGGATAGTCCACATGAAGTTTTTCTTAGCAGACACTCTCGATATAGACAATCTACAAACGCCTCCGGGTGATCTAGGAGTGACATTTGCAAAAATGATGTTTACATTCCTTCTTCTCATCGTCCTTTTGATCGGAACATATTGGGTCATCAAAAGAATGATTCGTTTCAAATTGCAAAGTAGTGGAACTGCTCCCTCTATCCATTTGATTGAGAAAAAAATGATCAGTCCTAAAACGATGATCTATCTAGTAGAGGTCGACAACAAAAAGATCCTGCTTGCGGAATCGCAGCTAGAAATTAAGCGCCTTGAAAGCTTCGAAATTAAAGATTTGTAAATACTAAAGTTCAGAGCCGTCGTGGATGCGCTTATCCATTCTCGCTAAAAGAGGTTCAAGCTCTTGCCTTTGTTCCTGCGATAGATAATCGATAAACAAGACTCCGTTAAGATGGTCATTTTCATGCTGAATCACGCGCGCGTCCCACCCTGTAGCTCGTTCCTTGATTTGCTTCCCATCTAAATTTGTATATTCGATTGTGATCGCACTTGGGCGCGTGACATCAGCATGGATAGCGGGTATCGATAAACAACCTTCTGAAATCGTGCTCGTCTCTTCGCTTGATTCTGTAATTTTTGGGTTGATAAACACTTTGGCAACGCCAAGTGTATGTCCTGTCTCGTTTTCAACAGGCGCGCGTGTTACAAAAATTTGTACAGAATGATGGACTTGAGGCGCGGCAAGTCCAATGCCATCGCAAGCATCCATGGTTTCGATCATGTCTTCTACAAGTTTACGAACACTATCGGTGATTTCGGGAACTGTTTCGGCTCTTTTACGCAAAATAGGATTGCCATAATAGGCAAGCGGCATCAATTTCAATTGTCCAACAGTCATGAGATTTGGAGCATGCCCTGTTAAAAGCTGACCTGATCGGTAATACCATCGACCTCGAATTTTCTCGAAAAAACTTTTTTCCGTAAAACTTTCATCCCGTTTTTTTTGCGTGACATGGGCAATAAATATAACAAGGGCGATGTTGCCATTTTCCTGAAAATCAATAATCTCAAGACCTTGAAAATGAGTGTCTTGCGAAAATGAACTGATGGATCGTTTCCATTTTGCCCGATCTTCACGAAAATCGGGACTTCCCGGATGAGTCGTATGGATAATATAGTCGGGCATACAAAGTGCGTAGGCCGAATAACGGGAGCGCATCAACTGCAGCGCATTGCTCGGCTTTTCGCCCCCGTGAAAATGTTTACAACATTTTTCGTACGTTTTACCACTATGACAGGGACATTGCTTTACAGCCATATAGAAACCTCAATTTTGGGTTCATTCCGCTCGAATTTCATAGATCTTTTCGCAAATTTTTGCTTCTTTTCGCTTAAAAATATAACTTTTCGATATTAATTTTCGCGATACGAAAGCGAAAATTTATCAAAAACCTCCATGAACTTCGAGAAAAACGAACCCAAAATTGAGGTTTTAGAAACTTTACTTAAGTAGGCAAATAATTTCATCTTGTTTTCCACCGGTAATTGTTACTTTGCCATTTTTATCAACAAAGAGATCATATTCAAGACGGATGCCAAATTCACCCTCCAAATAGATACCAGGCTCAACAGAAAAACAGGTCTCTGGCAGAATCGGCCGTACATCATGTGTTTCTAGGTTATCCAGGTGTGCGCCACTTCCATGAAGTTCAAGTCCAATATTATGTCCTGTTCGATGCGTAAATTTTGATCCATATCCTGCGTCTGTAATGACTTTTCGCGCTACATCATCAATTTCAAAACCAAGAGGCGCCTTCCCCTCAATCAATCGTTTTGCCACAAAATCTGTTGCAACTTTCTGAGCATGTCTTACGATTGCAAAAATTTCTTTTTGTTTTACTGTCGGAGCAACATCTGCAATACCAACCCGAGTAATATCCCCGTATACAGCATCGGGGTGATTCATTTTAGCCCACATATCGATCAAGATGAAGTCTCCCTTTCGAATCGGCAATGCTGTTTTCTCCTCTACAAAATAATGTGGATCGGCACTGTTTGCATTCACACTGACATTGGGAGCTGTATCTGTGAATAAATTGTGCTGCTTGAAGTCGGCCATGATTTTTTGCTGCGCGTCATATTCAGTAATGAAAGCTCCTTTTTTAAGTTGCTCAGCAATCCAATCCCAAGCCTGTTGCACGAGCCGATCAAGCAGCGCACCTGCCCGAATATGGCTTTCAGCCTGAAAAGGGCTTAAAACAGCTGTAAAATAGGGTAAAAATGGCGCTGAACTGACGACTTCGACTCCAAAAGAGCGAATCCAGTCAATTGTACCTCCATCGACACGTGAAACGTAGGCAATTTCTTTCGAATATTCCATCGCCACTTTCTGTTTGCCCTGTAAAAGTTTCTTAACTTCTTGATGTAAGCTTTTCCATGAGGAATAAACGATTTTTTCCCCCGGCCAATAATCTAGAACATGAGATTCAATTGCATGAACGATTTTTACAGGTGTTCCTGAAGCTGGAATCCAGTAAAAAAAACGTCTGCGAAATACGCGCGCTGGCAATTCTAAAAATTGATACATCAACTCATTGCATCGCGCAAAATCATAGAGAAGCCACCCATCGAGTTTTAATTCTTGTAGATGCTTTTGCGCTTGGCAAATCTTGTTCATCCTAATGACGGCGCGGAAACCCAGTCCTTTAGGACTGGGAGGAAGCGCCG
>CAZVXF010000041.1:0-4779 GCA_964630875.1 uncultured bacterium
GAGCAGCGATCTCCAAAGTCGCCGGTCGGGGGTTCGAGTCCCTCCGCACTCGATGTAAAAAACCTGGGGAAAAAGAATGTCTACGATAACGACAGTTGAGAAGAAAAAACTTTCCTATTTCCGAGAAGTCATCAATGAACTGAAGAAAGTGAATTGGACTTCTAAGCCAGAATTAATTTTCTGCACTAAAGCAGTGATTCTAGCTACGTTTTTCTTTGGTTTCGCAATCTACGGAGTGGATTTAATCGTTCGCGGCGCGTTGGACGGAATGACAGCAATTCTTCGAATGATATTTGGGTAATCGTCTATGCATAAGTGGTATGTTGTACAGGTAATGTCGAGTCATGAAAAGAAGGTAAAAAAAGCCCTCGAAGAATTTCTCGATTCTAAAGGAGTGAGGGAGTTTATTTCAGAAATTCTGATTCCTTCTGAGAATGTGGCTGAAGTCAAGCGCGGCCAGCAAAAAATTAGCGAAAAGAGAATGTGGCCTGGCTACATTCTTGTAAAAATGGAAGTCAATGATGAGGCGCTGGCGTATGTAAAAGATACTCCAGGCGTGATCGATTTTCTTGGTGGAGAAAAACCTGTCTCTTTGTCCGAGAAAGAAATCCAAGATATTTTAACAGAGCTTGCAGATCGTCAAAAAGGCGTTGTTCAAAAGCACAAAGTGGAAGTGGGTGACCGCGTGAAGATTGTGGACGGGGTTTTCGTCAATTTCGTGGGAGTTGTCACAGATGTGAACCATGAAAGAGGAAGGCTGAGCGTTTCAGTTTCAATTTTCGGTCGCGATACCCGCGTAGATGACCTCGAGTTTTGGCAAGTGGAACAATCCACGGCCGAAAACGCGAGCTAATAAAAATGAGGAGAGAGCCTTTTCTAGTATTAGAAAAGGATTTCGTTAAAACTCAGAGGAAAATATGGCGAAAAAGCTAGTTAAAGTTGTCAAGTTACAAATTCCAGCAGGGAAGGCAAATCCAGCGCCTCCTATTGGTCCGGCACTCGGATCTGCTGGGGTGAATATCATGGCATTCTGTAAAGAATTTAACGCAAGAACGCAAGATAAAGCAGGGGATATTCTTCCTGTTATTATTAACGTTTATGCTGACAAAAGTTTTACTTTTGTAACTCGTCAACCTCCTGTTTCTCGAATGATTTTGAAAGAACTTGGCATTGAGTCTGGTTCTAAAATCCCAAATCGAGATAAGGTTGGCAAACTCACTCGTGCGCAAGTGCAAAAAATTGCGAAACAAAAAGTCGCAGACATGCGCATTGTTTCACAAGAAGCTGCCGAGTTGATGATTACAGGCACTGCCCGTTCTATGGGCGTAGATGTCGTGGAGGGATAATATGGCAAATCGATCAAAAAGAATGCGCCAAATCGACCAAATGATTGACCGTAATAAGGTTTATTCTATGGAAGAAGCGATTCGCACATTGAAACAATGCCCCCCGACAAAGTTTGATCAATCTTTAAACGTTGCTCTGAAAATCGGTATCGACGTGAAAAAATCTGATCAACAGGTGCGCGGAACTGTTTCTCTCCCACACGGTACAGGACGAGAAATCAAAGTTGTGGTCATTGCGAAAGGCGACAAGGTGAAAGAGGCGCTCGATGCGGGTGCTGATTTTGCTGGTGCTGATGATCTGATTGAGCAAATCAAAGGTGGATGGACAGATTTTTCTGTGTTGATTTCAACCCCTGATATGATGCGCGAGGTTGGAAAGCTAGGTAAGGTGTTAGGCCCACGTGGTCTTATGCCAACCCCAAAAGCTGGTACTGTCACGGCTGATATAGGAAAGGCTGTAAAAGAAGCGAAAGCGGGTAAAATTGAATTCAAAGTCGATAAGACTGGGAACATCAATGTGGCTGTTGGAAGAATCTCTTTCAAAGAAGAACAGCTATCAGAAAACCTCATGCCTCTTTTACAATCCATTCTTCGTGCAAAGCCTGCAAGTTCGAAAGGGGTTTTCCTTCGAACCTTGTATCTTTCCACGACCATGGGTCCAGGTTTAAAAGTTGATCTTCAATCTTTGTCACTCGGAGCATAGCATGAGAAAAGAAAAACCGCTTCTTTTGGAAGGAATTAAAGAATTAATTGATGCTTCCAAAGCGATGATCATCACACGCTATAGCAAACTCGAGCCAAATGTTTCCTGGCAATTTCGCGATCAAATCGCGAAGAAGGGAAGCACTTTTGAAGTCGTGCCAAAGCGTGTATTTTTAAAAGCTGCCACACTTTCGGGTGTGAAATTAGACGAGGCACTAATGCAGGGCCATGTAGGGGTTATGTTTGTGAATCAAACAGACGCTATGGCACCCGCAAAAGTAATGTTTGAATTTTCGGAAGCGAATGGCCAGATCTTTGAAGTTCTCTGCGGTTCAATCGAGGGAAAAATTGTCCCTGGAAGCGAACTTGAGATGCTTTCAAAGCTCCCAGGAATCGACGAAATGAGATCGATCATGCTCGGACTGTTTACATCGCCGATGTCGCAATTGCTTTCTGTTATGGAAGCAAAAGTAAACGAATCAAACGCTTCGTAGTGAAAAAAGTTATAAAGTTTAGGAGAAAATTATGTCCGCAAATCTTGAAAATCTCGTAGAAAGCTTAAGCCAACTGTCTGTACTCGATATGGCTAAGCTAAAAGAAATGTTAGAAAATAAGTGGGGCGTGAAAGCCGCTGTTGCATCAGCTGCTGCTCCTGCTGGCGGCGCGGTCAGCGCACCTGCTGCTGAATTCACAGAGTTCAAAGTCATTCTCGAAGGACCAATTCCTGATGACAAGAAAATCGGTGTCATTAAGGGAGTTCGTGAAGTGACAGGTCTTGGCTTGAAAGAAGCAAAAGACATCGTAGAGGGAGCTCCAAAAGAAATCAAAGCATCTGCACCAAAAGCAGAAGCTGAAGAGATTCAAAAGAAGCTAACTGCAGCTGGCGCAAAAGTGACCCTCAAAGGGATCTAAGCGCTTCTTTTAAGTGTATGAATAAGCAGAAGATGCCATTTTTGTCATCTTCTGCTTTGCTATATTTTGTTCGCAAAGTAACTACTTTGCAGTTTTGATTTTTTATGTCTATCCAATAAGGAGCGAATTTCATGTTAAAAAAGCCGCCAAAGCGGGTGAGTTTTCGCGAGAGAGAAGAGATCATCGATCTTCCAAACTTGATTGAAATTCAAATCAAGTCTTACAACCAATTTCTTCAATCTCATTTGCTACCACACGAAAGAGAAAACATCGGGTTGCAAGAAGTTTTCAGCGAAATTTTCCCTATCAAATCTTACGATGAAAAGACGGTTCTGGAATTCATTTCCTACAATCTAGGTGTCCCAAAATACTCCCCAGAAGAATGCATCAGACGCGGGATTTCCTATAACGTCACAATGAAAGTTAAATTCCGCTTAACCGATGAAACGGGAATTAAAGAGGAAGAGGTCTACATGGGAACAATTCCCGTGATGACCGATAAAGGTACTTTCATTATCAATGGTGCCGAACGCGTGATTGTATCACAGTTGCACAGATCTCCTGGACTTTCCTATGAGCAAGAACGTCATCCAAAAGGAATGATGATCTATTCTTTCCGTATGATTCCGTACCGAGGAAGTTGGCTCGAAGCGTCATTTGATAGTAACGATCTTATTTATATCTACATTGATCGCAAGAAGCGTCGACGTAAAATTTTAGCTTCTACATTTGTTCGCACTCTAGGTTATTCTACAGATGCGGATATTATCGAAGAATTCTTTGAAACAGTGAAAGTAAAGATCAAGTCTGAAAAAGACTTCATTAAGCTAGTTGGAAAAATCTTAGCTGAGGATGTTGTCGATGAACAGACAGGATCTGTCTTTGGGAAGGCGGGCGAGAAACTCACAACAGCAATGTTGAAGAGAATGCTTGATGAAGGTGTTCAAGCGGCTCGTATTGCAGAAGATGCAGATGAAACGCATCCAATCATCAAAATGCTTTCAAAAGATACGACAGACTCTTATGAATCTGCTTTAAAAGATTTTTATCGCAAAATTAGACCCGGCGAGCCCCCAACGCTATCGAATGCTAGATCTGCAATTATGCGTCTATTCTTCGATCCGAAACGCTATAATTTGGGCAGAGTGGGTCGCTATAAACTCAATCGTAAATTGGGACTTCCAATTACTGATGAAGAGTTAAATGTCGTCACTTTGCGTAAAGAAGACGTGATCGCAGCGCTTAAGTACTTGATTCGCTTGAAATTAGGCGATGAGCAAGCGTTTGTAGATGATATTGACCACCTTGGAAATCGACGTGTTCGGTCCGTGGGTGAATTGATTCAAAACCAATGCCGCATTGGTCTTGCTCGTATGGAGAAAATCATTAAAGAGAGAATGAACCTTTTTGATTTCTCTTCCGATACAATGACTCCGGGAAAAATTGTTTCTGCGAAAGGACTTGCGGGGGTATTGAAAGACTTCTTTGGTCGTTCACAACTTTCACAATTTATGGATCAAACAAATCCAATTTCGGAGTTGACCCATAAACGTAGATTGTCTTGCCTTGGACCTGGTGGATTGAACCGCGAAAGAGCCGGCTTTGAAGTTCGTGACGTTCACGCTTCTCACTATGGCCGTATTTGCCCAATTGAGACGCCTGAAGGACCAAACATCGGTTTGATTACATCTCTTTCCACATTTGCGAAGATCAATGAATTCGGATTTATCGAAACACCTTACCGTATCGTACGAGATGGTATTGTGACTGAAGAAATCGAATACATGACTGCAGATCAAGAAGCAGACTATGTCATTAC
>CAZVXF010000042.1:0-4140 GCA_964630875.1 uncultured bacterium
CGACAATTTTAGATGCAACTAAGTGTGGCTTAGCCACTTTAATGACATGATCACAATCAGCTTCGGAGAGAAAGCCTTTGAGTAGATAGATTCTTGGATCTTCGCTGAAAGGACGAGAAGGGTATTTTTACGAACTCTGTAAACAAGCGCAAGCTCTGACTTCTCAAGGCAAAGCACTAAGCAAACTTGACTTCAAATTCCACTTTTTCTCCTGGTGGAAAGAATCTTCTTACAGGATTGGCTCGCCCGTTGTCATCCCGTCTGAATCACTCGAATATTTCCAATCTCTTGAGGGGCGCGGTATATACCTCGAACCTGAACAAAAATTCTGGTACTGTGCCCGAATGGGAACCCAGGGTGATGATATGCTGCGTGAGTATCCTTCGACCCCAGAAGAGGCATGGGAATCAGCTATCGATGGGGCATATTACTCACAAAAAATAGCTTTAGCGCGAGCAGAAAAGAGGATCGGGTTTATTCCTTATGATGAGTCGGTTCCTGTCATTACAGCGTGGGATTTGGGTTATAACGACTCGACAGCGATTTGGTTTACGCAGTTTGTAGGCAAGGAAATTCATCTTATCGACTACGTAGAGGGAAGTGGTGAATCTTTGGCTCATTGGTTGGGAGTCGTAAAATCCAAGCCTTATGTCTATGAGAAGCACCTGTGTCCACATGATGTGATGGCTCACGAATTCACCTCTGGCATGACTCGGCAGGCGAGTGCTCGTAAGATGGGCATTAACCTCATTCCAGTGCCAAAAGTCGATGTAATTCCTGGTATCGATGCGGTAAGAGGAATTTTCAATCGCTGTTGGTTTGATGAACGGAAATGCTCTCAAGGGATAAAATGCCTAGAAAATTACAAAAAGATGTGGAATGACCGTGCAGGCTGTTGGGCAAGTCAACCTCTTCACAATTGGGCTAGCCATGGAGCAGATGCGTTTAGGATCTTGGCAACAGGAATAGGTCTTATAGAAAATAAGGCGTATAATGCAAGGACACTAGGCAGTCAAGAGATGCGGCCAGCTTTCCATCCGACTCCCCAAGCGATAACAAGTTTGAGTTATTGAATCCCTTGATAAACAAGAAAAAAACAAGCCCCTTTTAGAAAACGTTTAAAACAGTGACCTGCCTTCTGAGTAGTTGAACTAGGATTTATATTACACCCCCTGACCAGAAAATGCGATCGCGCAATTAAACCGAAACCCACCAATGAAAGAATGCCATATAAAAATTTATAGGGATGTGCCTTGATCCGCTCAGGAAGATCCTTATTGAGTCCAACGCACAAAGCCCCGGGTATCCCTATACGGGAAGGTGGAATAGGAGTTTGGGTTATAAGTGCTGTGGATGCACAGCGACGCTCCCCTGGTCCGGTAGGTCCCATACTTACAAGGTGATAAGGATCCTCGATAAATACTTGTTTACTAAGGGCTTCATTCATTTCTTTATCAGTATAATGAAATTTCATGCTGGGAGCAATAAGTCCAAGCATTCCTGAAATCCAGAAATAAGGAGGGACATTTCCACCTTTTTGCAATACCTTATTGTCCCCACAATAACGATTTACAAATGCAACTGTGGAAAGAGCTGTATAAATTCGAGTCCACTGCCATATGTTCAGATGCAAACCCAGGTGTTTGGCCAAAGGATCCTTTTCCCATTCACCATCCTCGAACATAGAGCACATATCTTTAGATACAAATAAAGATTGTGGAGGAGGATCGTGTGACATGATATGATCCGCTCCAGTTCCAGAAAATTTTGGATGAGCACCTTGAACAGATATTTTGAGATAATTATAAAAGTTCGTGCCATGTCTCACATCCTGCAAAGCAAGTGTATTTGACACCCCATTTTCCAAAAGTGAATAGGCAGTTAACCCTTTGACAATTCCGTAGATCATAAGTGAGATAAACCCAATACTCCGTTTATTTCAGGTTATTATAGTTCATGTATTTCTTTTTTTGTACCCATAATTATTAATTTATGGATCGTAGTCTGTGGATTTGGAGGTGTTTAAGAAGTAGCTTCTAATCAAAATTTGGATTAGATAGCGTGAAAAAATCCCATAACAGGAAGAAAACTCCAGGGCGTATCGTATTTGGTCGCACTTTAAGAAAGAGGCGATTAGACTTAGAGCTTACACAAGAAGAAGCGGCAGAAAGAGCCTCTCTTCATCCCACATATTGGGGTTCAACTGAACATGGAGAGCGCAACGTGTTTCTTGAAAATATTCTTATGATGGCTAAAGCATTTGGAATGCTCTCCAGCAGATCTAATGCCATCTCAATGATCTAGCTATTTAGCCTGTCTTGTGGTACAAGACCAGCGCTTTTTGAGTAATCGAAGTCAATTTAAGGGATTTTTAATGAACTTGGTAAATAATTTTTTTTCGAATTCTCAGGTTCCTCCGGATTTTCTTGCGAAAAAAATTCAAAAGGCTCCAAAGGAATCTTCTTTTTTGAGAGATGTTTCCGGTCCAATCAGTCCAAACATTTTACATGGTGCGATGGGCCTTGCTGTCTACGGACTCATACAGCACCTACAAGCCAGTGTTTCAGATAGGGGAGAAATCAGGTCTTTTGCAGATTGCATAGTGTTTATTGCAGATAGCATGGTAGCATCACTTTTTACTATTGGATTAGTTACAATTTCTACTTTATATGAAACAGAGGCTAAACTGAATTTCATAGAGCAAAAAGCTCTGTTTGTTTCTCCGAACATGAACGGATAAAGGCCTCAGACATGCAAAACCTAGCAAAGTTAAGTAAATCTGTTAATTCTCTACAAACAAACTGCCCGCCTTGGATTGTCTTTGCTTCATGCTTTGCCGCTGCAGAGTCAAATATAGACAAATCTGTTGCAAGAACTATATCTAAAGCAATCCCCAAAAGTACGGTCATTGCCTCGTCAGGGGTAGTTTCTATACCTCGCCATCGTTTTTCTTCTGTTCGCGACATGAGTTTTTATATTCGTTTTGTAGAGGAAGTGTATCCAAAAACGGGACAAAAGCTCATTTTCCCTTCAGTGGAATTTAGAGACTGGATAGGTAGAGATGAAACCAAGATTTTTCTCGCGGGAAAAGAGCTTACGCAAAGCTCGGATTAGCGGGTTTTTTTATAGATCTTGATAAGCCAATCCGAGCCGTAACATAGCCGTAGTTCTTGATTTCTTAATCTGACTTTAGATTTCTTTAGATAGCTAAAATTTTCTTGGCATGAATGCCATGACCTCTATAGAATAGGGTCATATCGGGTAATCGAAGTCAATTGAAGGCATTCAGAAAAAGAGGTTTTTCTGGTCTGTTAATCCATTGGTCGCTAGTTCGAATCTAGCACCCGGAGATCTTCATTTTTGCTGATCATTCTCTTCTATGGGTGGTTTTTTAGCACAAATTCTTGCAATTCTTCTTTCTTATGGAGTTGGGAATTCTCTTTCTCCAATTGAATGCGAGTCAGAATCATTTGAAACTGCCTTTGATACAAACGTCCATGTTGAGTCTAGCGTTTCAATCCCGTATCTGACAGAAACTAGCCTTCTGGCACGATATGTGAATGAAGCCGTGCGAAAAGAAGCTCGCGATTTGCACGATGCCTTTGTGCGAGAAATGAGCGTTCCGCAGGAAGAACTCTGGGAAGAAGATGGAGATGAACGGGTATTCCATTATGATTTAAAATTAGTCTATTCTGCTCCTACATTGGTAAGCTTTTATGGTAGCGGATATCAATATTGCGGCGGTGCTCACGTTTCAGTGAAATACATTACAAAAACGTTTTGGCAGCAAGACAATGCAATTCGTGAGCTGTTCCTGGACGATCTTTTCCTCCCGGGTTATCGTGAATGGCTTTTTCGGTATTGCGAAAACTATTTTAAAATCAATCGATGCGGATATTACAGTTACGATGATTATTCCTGGGTTGGATTCAATCCCGACCATTTGGATGCCTTTCTTCTTACTGAAAAAGGCCTTCTTCTTATTTTTCAAAATTATGTCGTAAGCGGATATGATGATGATCCAATGACATTGCTCATTTCTTATGACAAACTTATGCCGATACTTAAACAGCAATGACTCAATTAGTTAGTTTTTCACAAATGCTTTTTCCCGAATCCACTTCGTCATGATCCACTTTT
>CAZVXF010000043.1:0-3869 GCA_964630875.1 uncultured bacterium
CTCCTACTGCGGAGTGAATCTAGGGCCCTGAATAAAGCAGCGGGCCCGACAATATAGCGAAATGCCTTTGGGCATGGGATGGAGATCCGTGAGGAACTCCGCCTCCTGTTAGCTATGAGACAGGTAAGCGTTAGATAGTGAGCATGGCGAATAGATGTGAATCTGCATAAAGACCGTCATACGTGACAAGTGAAAATAGCTGAAACACTTGAGCCAAAACGGCGAAGACAAGCAAGTGGCCTGGTTGTTCTGTCCAGTTCACGCAGTTCAAAAGCTTTCCGGTCGAAAGCAGGCGCCTAACCTCACACATATTCCCACAGAGGAACGTGGAAACCTCATATTGCCCCCGATATCGGGTAAGCGCGTCGTAAGACACGCCCAAGGCAATGTGAGATTGGGACATTGGAAGAAGCAAATGTCGATCTGTAATGGATCGGATACGGGGTGCAATATACCCGGCTCGAAAGAGCGCTGACGTCCAATTGGTCTCTCTTTGCAAGAGAAATTGAAGAACCATTGAAATGAGGAAAGAGCAAATGACGACAGTGACACAATCGCTGATTGGTGCATCCTCAACACGGGTCAAGATCTGGAGTGTCATCAACTGGCACGACGTCGAAGCTCATGTACGAAGGCTGCAATTGCGTATTGCAAAGGATATCAAAATCAAGCGCTACGGCAGAGTTAAATCTCTGCAATGGCTTCTGACTCATTCATTCTTTGCCAAATTATTGGCAGTAAGGCGGGTCACCCAAAACACGGGTAAGAATACCCCAGGGGTGGACCGCATCGTTTGGAGAACTCCAACACAGAAAATGCAAGCAGTGGAAGCTTTGAAAAGAAGGGGTTATTCTCCCCAACCGCTCAGACGCATTTACATCCCCAAGAAGAACGGAAAACTGAGGCCGCTTGGAATACCGACTATGATGGACCGAAGCCAACAGGCGCTACACCTGCTCGCTTTAGAACCGGTAGCCGATCTCCTTGCCATTGATACGTATGTTTGTAAAGTTCCTCCCCAGCTGAATTGTAGCGAGTAATTTAATCAAGTCGCCTATCAATGTAGCAGTATTCTATGCTCCCTTGATCCGAAAAAGTGAGTTTTGAAACATCTCCATCATCATTGAGCTCGATTTCTAGCCACGAACCATTTACGCCTGTTTCTTTGAAGACGACTCCAAAAAGCGTTTGCATAGAGAGAATCATGATTAAAAGTAAAGAACGCATGATACCTCCTAAAAAGGAAGAAATGAAAGTAAAGAAACAAGCAATCTAGGTCAAGAAAATTTTCAGAAACGAGGAACCCATCTGAACCAATACTCGAAATTCTTCCAAAGACTTTTGTTAAAGAGCGCTACACGTCGATGCTTTACTGAAAAACTTTGCCCCGATTGTATTGTCAATCAAGGTGGCTAGTAAGTTTCCAATCGGCATCGTAACAACAAAAAGTATAGGCATTGCTGAAAGTATTAGCAGATTTCTAAAAGTCAGGTCATTGTAAATCGATTGAGCTGCGTGCTTTATTTTTTCTACTGTTTTTTGTGTCGTATGTTCTATTCCGTTGATTGCGCAATCAATCAACAATAGAGGAACCACTACTGTCACACCGCCAGCTATCACGCCAGATATAAAAGTGATTTCCAAGTGATCAGGGAATTCTATTGCCATAAAACCTCTTAAGCTCAGAATTGTAAGATCATCACGCGATATAGATCAAGGTAAAAAACATAAGCCCGAGCTCATTAAAAAAATGTTTGACTCTTACTAGCGGAGAAATAACAATAGAAAATCACCTTTATCCAGGGAGTTGTATTATGAAAAGATTAACCTATCTGTTCCTTTTACTTTTTGTATTCTCTTTGAATGCTAAAGAAGAAAATTCCACCTCGGTTCGCCACGCAAACTTAACCGAAGGTGCAATTCGAGTAAAAACCATGTCTTGGCCTGAATTAGAGAAAGGTTGCTGTGCCCCACCTTATTCAGGAGACTGCCATCAAATTGAAGGAACGCTCGTTTTGCAAGATAATGGGAAGGCTCATTTTAGTTGTGTAACCTGGACTGATCAAACTCATTCTGGTGATTATTGGCATGTTGGTTTCGAGTTCTTAGACCATTCAGGAGTCTCGTTATTTCATTCCCCTATGCATATGGGACCCCGAATGGATGATGGACACCCATCCCCCCGTTATAGATGGGAATTTGATTTCAACTTTGACCCAGCACTCTTTGATAAAATCGTTGAAATACGCCAGAGCTTTAGTTGCTAAAGCTGCTAATGAAATGTGGCGCGTTCAATAGAGCGCGCCTCTTTCTGATTTTCCAATTTCCTCTGAAATAACAAAATAGCGCAGGGTTTCTGCAACTACAATCAAAGAGCGTTCTCAAAAGCAGTCTTTGTTGCTCTATAGAGATTTTGAACTTGGTGGTCAATTGCCGCTTATTTGACCCCGTCTTTATCATATGGATAACCTAAGAAGAGAACAGGAACGGATTCAAAAACGGACCAGTCAAATGTATGACGATAAGCTGGACGGGCTTATCGATGAAACAATGTACTTGGATAAGATACGTGATTATAAGGCGCGTCAGGCAGAGATCTTGGAAGAGATGGGTCGTCATCACGATGCGGATGAGAATTTCTATGTAACGGCAAATGTGGTCATGAACCTAGCGGCTCGCTCTAGAGAGATCTTTATGAGTTCTGAAGTAGCCGAAAAACGCCAAATCTTAAATTTAGTATTTCAGAACCTGAAATTGGATGAAAAACAAAACCTGATTCTAGAGGTGAAAGAGCCATTTATGACCCTGATGGGGATCAAAAATGGCTCCATTCGTCCGATTGATTGCCGGTGACCGGACTCCTTTCTGGCGAAGCGAGCCGAGGCGGCTCGTCCTCGTCCAGAAAGCCGGCTACGGGCTGGCGCCCTTCGCTTCTCGTCCTAAAAAAGCTTCGCTTTTTTTCACCGGCAAAAAAAAAGGAAAGCCGGGAGGCTTTCCTTTTATTTTGCAGGCAATCGGACGTAATTAGAACTTTTGACTGGAAAAAACTCAAAGAAAAACTTACAATTTTTTCTTTAACACCACCCGATAAGTTCTTTGGAGTTCAAGCCTATGGATGAGTTTAATAATCCGGTCACGGTATCATCGAATCTATCTTTCGAATCGCTCAAAAAACTAAATCAGCATGCTGTCGAATATTGGAGTGCACGAGATCTTCAGGCTTGTCTTGGATATTCCAATTGGAGAGATTTCAAAAATGCTATTAAGAAAGCGATCCAGTCCTGTGAACAATCTGGAAACAGTTCAAACCATCACTTTGCGGACGCCCGCAAACCGATCCCGGGAGGTAAAGGATCGTCGCAAATAGTTGAGGATTATCATCTTTCGCGCGCTGCCTGTTATTTCTCGATGTTCCACTTTTTTCTGACTCCTATAACGGCTGCGGCTTCCATAAATTGATCTTCCTCCTCGCCCATAGACGGAGTCTATGAGCTTCGGAGGTCAGATCAATTTCTGTTTGCCTCGCTCGCTCTAGGAGAGCAGAAAAAAGTGGAACATCGAGTTATTTGATCGCCCAAAATGGAGATCCTAGAAAGCCAGAAATTGCCCAAGCACAGCAATATTTTACTATTCAGACTCGCTGTCAGGAAATTTCAGATCAAATGGCCGCAGACATGCAACGATTAGAAACGAGGGAACAGGCAAAAGTCGAATTCAAGGCTTTGTCTGGAGCCGCTCGCGAAGCGGGCGTTCAAACTTCTATGTTTGGCATTTTTCATGACGCTGGATATCAGGGTCTTTATGGAGGACTGGAAGTTGATGCGATCAAAATCAAGAAAGGAATCTCTCCAAAAGAACAACTCATGGAC
>CAZVXF010000044.1:0-3547 GCA_964630875.1 uncultured bacterium
GATCGCTGAAATTCGGCAGCTTTCGCGCAGCTTAAAACCCGATTTTTGAGATTGTTTAGGTATTATCAAGAGTATGAGACGAATCAATTACCTGTATTTTTGTATCTACTTTGTGCTCATCTCTTTGATGTGCGCAAGCAGCATTTTTACAAAGGAATCCTTTCAAGGATCTCGATTCTTCTTTCTTACATATGCAATTGGGCAAGCTGCGTTAGAGACGTCCCTTCTCATTTTAATTGGATATACGCTTCAATATTTCACTCCCCGAAAAGTGTTCTTAACCTTTATTGGAGCTACTTTTTTTCTCTTTGTTCTCCATTTTTTTGATTTTATGATGGAGCGAGTATTAGAGTTATCTGTTTGGGAAACAATTGCCTTTACTCTTTCAGAAACATTTTCCAATTTCCTGTTTCTGCTCGGCGCTTCAGGGATTCCCCTTTGGGGTTGGGGAATTTTCTTTACTCTTCTTCTCTTCCTACCAATGCTTGGCATCTTTTTTTACAAAATGACTGAAAAATATGCGAAAAGAAATTTTTCTTTTTCTGCTGAAGCAATTCCACTTTCTGCCTTTTGTATGGTTGCGGGACTTCTTTTCTGGGATTTTTCAGCATCTTTTGTCATCCCCCCAAACACATATAGAGCCTTCACTCAGTGTCTTCCTTGGAAATTCACTTTTTTGCAGCCCAAATCTATTTTTTTAAAAACACCAAAGCCTTTACAAAATCCCCCTCTCGAAAATCAAATCGTACAAGCAATTGGCACCCCTTCAAGACTTCTCGCAAAGCCTAATATCTATCTCTTTGTTATTGAAAGTTTTAGAGAAGATTGTATCACAGAGGATGTGGCTCCAAATTTGTATGCATTTAAAAAAATGTGCACCCCAATTGACTTAACGCTTTCGAACGCAAACGGGACACACCTCTCTTGGTATTCCCTCTTCCATTCGCAGTTTTCTTACAATTGGCATCTTGTACAAGAACAAGGTTGGTCTTCAGGCAGCGTCCCTCTTGCGTATCTTAAAAAATTGGGATACCAAATTCATGTAAATACTTCAGCGCAGCTCGGCTACTACGAGATGGAAAATTTATTGTTTGGCCAAAAACAGTATTTATTAGATTCGTATCGCAAATTTCTTCATCATTTCTCTTTATCAGCAGCACACACAGATGCGCAAGCGATGCGCGCAATGCTCAGCGATTTACGCGAACATGAATCATTCCATCGTGGACAAATTTTTCTGACTTTCTGGGATTCAACGCATTTTGATTATAGTTGGCCAAAAAATTGGACACCTAAATTTAGCCCATTTGCGAACACGATCTCATATTTTGGTGCTTTTTTTTCAGATGAACGCATTCATAAAATAAAAAACAGATATAGAAATGCTGTAAATTACATTGATTCTCTTTTTGGAGAATTTCTTCAAAATATTCCAAACAAAGAAGAAGCCATTATTATTGTGACGGGAGATCACGGCGAAGAATTTTTTGAAAAAGGACATCTTTTTCACTGTTCTCACATTGTCAAAGAGCAAACCCAAGTACCCATTTTGATGTACTTTGGGGGGAAAACATTTGAGAAAAAAAACCTAGTCTCACAAATGGATGTCTTCCCCAGCATCATTGATTATCTAACTGGGTCAATCCCCTCTTTTATGCAAGGAAACTCCATTTTCCGCGACAACCCAAATCCTTTTGCGTTCATTTCTCGTTTTAATGCAGGACGAACCCCCTACGAATTTTGCATTCACAATGGAATGTATAAAATGATTGGGCAGTTTGTAAACCGCAGTAAAATTTTAGACTCAAAAGAAATCAAAATCATCTCTCTGCGAACAAATGACGATCAGAATGTAGACACATACACGCCAAGTTGGATTCAAAAAGAATTTGGCTTCGCTCTAGATCACTTATTTCGGTAAAAAAATAGCGCCGAGGAACTCATATTTTTTCTCGGCGGCTTTGTATTACTTGCTGATGAGCGAGTCTAACAACTCGAAAATAGGCTCCATTCCTACTTGTCGATCAATCACAGACCCTTTCGAATCCATGAGGAGAACTGTCGGCATAGCGCGAATTGCATAGGTCTTACTTAAGTCATGGATTTTATCCACATTCACTTTGAGGAACTTCACTTTGCCATTCAAGCGCGAAGCTGTCTCTTCTAAAATGGGTGCGACTTTATTACATGGAACGCACCATGTTGCGTAAAAGTCGACAATAACGGGTGTATCACTTTTCTTCAGTTCTTTTTCAAATTGCTCAATACTTTGAATCTCGATAATCGATTCAACATTCGCAATGACCTCTTTCTTAGGTTCCGGCTTGGCAACCAAAATGCTTTGATCCGAAATGTATTGCTGAATTTCTAGAGCAGCTTTTGCAGCATCCCCTGATGCCGTAACGGCTTGCTTAAAAATAGGATCAACAATATCTCCGACTGCATAGACACCTTTAATGGATGTTTGTCCTGCATCGTGTACTTTTATATACCCATTCGCATCCAGTTGAATTTGATTCTGGAATATACGACTATTTGGAGTTGAACCGATCGCTAAAAATAAGCCATCCAGAGGGTAATCTGTCTTTTTCCCTTTTGTCTGCAAGACAACAGACTGAACAGTATCCCTATCTCCCTTTATTTCAGTTACTTGAGTATCAAACATCAAGGTGATATTGGGTTTTGAAAGGAGATTTTGAATCCGTTTCTTCTCGACGGCTCGAAGCTTATCCTTACGCACGAAAACAGTCACCTCTTTGGCAATATTGGCAAGATATAGAGCTTCTAAAACCGCTGCATCTCCACCACCAACAATTCCTACTTTTTTGCCTTGATAGAGATTTCCATCGCAAACTGCGCAGTTGGTGACTCCATGTCCCCAGTATTTTTTTTCGCCTGGAACTCCAAGATAATTCGGTTGTGTGCCCATGGCGATAATGCAAGTCTCCGCTTTCAAAGTGCGAATTTTCTTTCTTCCATCCGTTGATCGAGTTTTAATTGTAAAAGGTCTATTTGTAAAATCGACTTCCACAACCTCTTCAGAGTAAATCAGAGCTCCGTTTGCAATTGCTTGTTCTCTCATTTGCTCAACTAAAACGTGACCTTTAATTTCCATGACGCCAGGCCAATTTTGCACACTATGTGACTGTGTTAATAGTCCTCCAGGAGTTTGACCTTCGAGAACAACCGGTTGAAGCTCCGCTCTTCCTAAATACAGTGCAGAAGTCAAGGCTCCAATGCCCCCTCCCATAATGACCACAGGACAAGTAGCCAATTCCAGTTCTTCTGCAAAACAGCAGACAGAAATAGCAAGCATAAGATGTTTGAAAATTTTCATAATCTCTCCAAAGAGGGAAGCATGATGAAAGATCTATTTTTAATCAAAGGAATACCAGGAATGGGGTGTAATTCCCTCTGTATGTACTCATGTTTGAAACATGCGCGATATTATCTGCTTGCAAAAGGAAAACGCTCGAGGTATACCTTTTTTGTCGTAAACAACTCTCGCGTAAACGCGAAAGCTTTATCGTCCGTTTATAGCGGCGAT
>CAZVXF010000045.1:0-3286 GCA_964630875.1 uncultured bacterium
CCCCACACTTGACTGACAAATTCTCTTTTATTTGCATCTAGATTCGATACGACATCAATAAGGCGCTTAATGTTAGGTACGTTCATATCTGGAGTTACTAGGCTACGCACTTGACGGACAATCGATTCTCTTTCATTTGCATCCAAATTCGCTACGACATTAATAAGATCGCTTACATCCCATCCGTTCAGATCTGGCTTCGCTAGGACTAGGAGGCTCCGCACTTGACTTGTAACAGATTCCCTTTCATTTGCATCAAGATTCGCTACGACAGGAAAAAGCAATTCCATCTCCCATATGCACATATTTCGAGTGATTAGACCCTGCAAATGACTGACAACAGATTCTCTTTTATTTGCATCCAGATTCGATACGAAATCAATAAGTCTTCTTATCCTATATTCGCTTATATCTGGAGTCCGAAGAAGCACCACCTGTCTCAAAACAGATTCTCTTTTATTTGCATCCAGATTCGATAGGGCTTTATAGAGAGATATTGTCTCATACCAGCCCATACCGGAAGTCAATTGAGATAGCGCTTCCGACCGTAATGTGTTGTGAATTGCAAGACTAACACCCCCAATAGCAACAAGTGCCGTTGAAGCGACTAAATAGGGACGCCGCTCCACAAAGGAACCTATGTTTTGAGAAAAACTTTGCATTAAACCTGTAATATAACCCACATTAACTCCTATTACCGTAACTATTATACACTAATGTTAATAAATATTTAAATAGTTAATTATAAAGTTATGAAAATGAATTTTTAAATATTATAATAAACACAAGACCCTGTTTTTCAGGGCGTTACGAAAATATAAGCTGATTTTCCGTGTAAATATTCGGAGAAAAGAATCACTCTGAAGTGTGACAATCGATTGTCAGCTTAGAAAGCTGAGCATAGGTCATTGGAATTGAGGGAAACAGAGATTCATCAAGCTTGAGGTAATTCAAATTTGGAAGAAAGGGCATTCCCTCCAAAGAACTGATTTTAGCATCGGAAATGTTTAGACGTTCTAGACGAATAAGCTGCGGCATCTTTGAAAGAGAGCTGACATTGGTGTAATAGAGCTCGAGACTTTTTAGATTAGGAAGATCTGGCATCCCGTGAAACGAGCCGATTTGGGAGCAGCCAAGATCGAGAATTTCTAAGTTATGAAGGAGGGGCATTCCGATAAAGGAGTCGATTGGGGTATAAAAAAGATCGAGAGTTTCTAAGCTTGGAAGAGACGGCATTCCTTCAAAAGATCTGATCGGAGCATAGGAAAGGTCGAGACTTTTTAGATTAGGAAGATACGGCATTCCGATAAAGGAGTTGATTTTGGTCCTGCAAAGGATGAGCTTTTCTAAATGTGGAGGTAGCTCTGGTAGAGACGAAATGTTATAGCCAGTCAGATCAAGACTTGTATGTTTGTGAAGGAAACACTCTTTGATGATTTCTGCCGCACGTTTTCTGTCTTCGAGCTCTTCAGCCCCTGAGCTTTCAACCCATCCCTCAATGCGTATTTCCCAATCATGAAGAGGCGGCACTCCGTTAACAACCATAACCGGACTAGAGGTAAGGTCAGGACCTTTTAGTTCAGGGAGACGCGATAGGATGTCAGAGCTGATATGCTGGATCACAACAGCCCCTGTGATGATGACCGCCGCCATTGCAGAAAGGCTCAAGAACCTACTCCAAGAAGAATTAGGAGAAGATGGCAATAAGCTCCACGTAGGCTTGGATAAATAGTCAGTTTCTATTTGCATTTTCTATACAATTTTATTATTAACACTTTACATTATACACCAAACTTTATATATTATCAAAATAAGTACAATTATTTCTTTAATCGCAAAAGAAATTTGCCTACAGAAATCAAACCGATCTCTAGATGCATTCTTAACTTCATGGAATAAAGAGAGTTAGAGATTAACCCACACTTGATCTGAATTCTGAAGACGGGTTTTTTAGCAACTCTACGATCATTTCAAGTGGCGCAAGAACAGAACTGAGATTTTTATGTTTTAAATTTTTGAGCCTCTTCAAAGCCAGATGTAGTGTTACCTGCGCTATATGAATGCGCGCCGATGCCTGCTAATTTCCCTTTTTGAACAATCAAATATTCATCTCGAATTGCACGTCCGTCAAAGAAACACTCTAAGATCTCTCTGACACCTGCTGCATAGCGCGCTTGGGCAGAGAGGCTTGTTCCTGCGATGTGAGGAGTCATTCCCTGATGAGGCATGTTTCTCCAAGGATGATCTTTTGGAGGAGGCTGAGGAAACCAAACGTCGCCTGCATAGCCTGCAAGCTGGCCTGACTGTAGCGCTGCTACGATTGCATCGCGTTTGCAAATTTTCCCGCGAGCCGTATTGATAATGTATGATCCCCGTTTCATTTCTCCTAAGAGTTTTTCATCAAAAAGATGCTCTGTTTCTGCATGAAGGGGGCAATTAATTGTCACTACATCACAAACACGAATCATCGATTCAATTTGCGGATGATATACTAAATTGAGCTCATTCTCGATTGCATCAGTTAACCGATGACGCTCAGTATAATGAAGCTTTACATCAAAAGGCTTAAGACGTCGCAATACTGCAAGACCAATATGTCCTGCCCCTACTGTTCCAACCTGCATCCCTTCTAAATCATATGAACGAGAAACACAATCTGCAATATTCCAACCCTGATTCGTAATCCACTGATGAGAGGGAATATAATTCTTGATAAGAGCTAAGATCTGCATCACAACAAACTCAGCCACGCTAATGCTATTGCAAAAAGAAACCTCTGCAACAGTGATTCCTTTTTCAATGGCTGCTTGAAGATCCACATGATCTGAACCAATACCAGCTGTGATTGCAAGTTTTAGTTTTTTTGCTTTCTGCAATCTATCTTTTGTCAAATAGGCAGGCCAAAATGGTTGCGAGATCACAATATCTGCATCTGGGAGCTCCCTTTCAAAACGGCAATTTGGACCATCTTTATCTGATGTGACAATGAAAGTATGTCCTAAATTTTCTAAAAACTGTCTTAACCCAAGCTCTCCACTCACACTACCCAATAATTCTCCAGGATTGAAGTCGATCTTCTTAGGATTTGGAGCCGTTTGTCCTCCTGGATAACGATCAATTTTTGGAATCGTTTTCCGAGCATAATTTTTTGGATATCCGCTTACCGGATCCTCATAGAGGACAACGAGTATTTTCATCCTAATGACGGCGCGGAAACCCAGTCCTTTAGGACTTGTCATTACCCACATTTTTGAAAATCAGCCAAGGCTTCCTGCATAGTTAATAA
>CAZVXF010000046.1:0-2937 GCA_964630875.1 uncultured bacterium
TCGACTCTGGCGCTCATTTCGGGCACCAAACACATCGATGGAACCCAAAAATGAAGCGTTTCATTTTTGAGGAGCGCAACGGAATTTACATTATTGACCTTGCAAAAACATTGCAACAAATCCGCTCTGCTGTACAAGTAGTGCGTGAAGTTGTTGCTGCTCGCAAATCTATTCTCTTTGTGGGAACGAAAAAGCAGGCCAAAGTGGTTGTGAAAGAGTGTGCAGAAGAGTGCGGCGAATTTTATGTTTGCGAACGCTGGCTCGGTGGAACGCTCACCAATTTAACAACGATCCGTCATTCTGTAAAGACAATGGAACGTATGGAAAAACAAATCGCGACCGGTGGCGCTGGACTTAAAAAGAAAGAGCTCGTTCATCTTGGAAAAGATCTCATAAAACTGAACCGTAACTTGGAAGGCATTCGTTCAATGAGAAAGCTTCCGGGTCTCGTTGTTGTTGTGGATCCAAGTTCAGAATATATCGCGGTTGCTGAAGCCAATAAATTGGGTATTCCTGTGATGGCTTTAGTCGACACAAATTGCGATCCAGATCCGATTGATTATGTAATTGCATGTAACGATGACGCACTAAAGAGCATCAAAGTGATTCTTTCTTCCCTCATGCAAGCAATTATTGATAAGAAGAACGATATGAACGTTCCTGTGTCAAAAGAAGGTGATGAGGAAGCAACTTCAGAAAGCCAAGATAGCGAAGAGGAATAAGTGATGGTAGAAATTACTGCAGACATGATTCGTGAGCTTCGCGAGCGCACAGGCGTTGCGATGGGTAAATGCAAGGAAGCTCTTGTATTGAGCCAAGGCGATATGGAAAAGGCGATTGACCATTTACGTAAAGTGGGCATGGCAGCTGGAGTTAAAAAAGAAGGTCGCGAAACAAAAGAAGGAATGATCCTGACTGGCGAAAATAATGAAGTTCTTGTTTTAGCCGAGGCAAACGTTGAAACTGATTTCGTTGCGCAAAACGATCGTTTTAAACATTTTCTTCATGATGTAGTGAAGCAAGCCATCGAGACAAAGCCAAAGTCTTTAAACGAGTTGATGGAGCAGCCTTATTTCAAAGATAAGTCGATCACTCTTGATCAATACAGAAATCTTGTGATTCAAGCGCTTGGAGAAAATATTCAAGTACGAAAAGTCGAAGTCATCCACAAGCATCCAAATAGTTCTTATGGAATCTATTCTCACATGGGAGGAAAACTCGTTGTGATTGTAGAAGTGGACGGAGCTCCGGATCAAGAGGGAATTGCAAAAGAAATTGCGATGCATACTGCAGCAGAAAATCCAGACTATTTAAGATCTGAAGAAATTCCTGCGCATGTTCGTGCGAGAGAAGAAGAAATTGCACGTTCACAAGTGGAAGGCAAGCCTGCCAATGTAATGGATAAAATCATTGCTGGAAAACTGAAAGCTTTTGAGGATCAAGTTTGCTTGTTGAATCAGAAATATGTAAAAGATAGTTCTGTCACAATTCAACAATTCCTTGAAATCTGTTCGAAGAAGATCGGAAAGCCGCTTTCTCTTCGTTGCTTCTGGAGATGGAAAGTAGGGCAATAGGGTATGAAACCTGCCTATAAGAGAATTTTGCTAAAACTTTCTGGCGAAGCTCTTATGGGAAGTCAACAATATGGGATCGATCCTGAAAGTTGTTTCAGGATCGCCTCTCAAGTTCAGCAGCTCACTCAATTAGGCGTTCAAGTCGGCATTGTCATTGGTGGCGGAAATATTTTCCGCGGTGCCTCTCATGCGAAATTACGCATGGAAAGGACTTCTGCCGATCACATCGGAATGCTTGCCACGCTCATTAATGGAATCACCCTGCAACAAGCCTTTGAGCGCATCTCCTGCGAAAGTAGAATTATGAGCGCGATTTCATGTGATGTGATGGCTGAATCCTATTCTTGGAAAAACGCTCACGATTATCTTTCTAAAGGCATTGTTCTGATTTTTGTAGGAGGGACTGGAAATCCATATTTTACAACAGATTCTGCTGCCGCATTGAGAGCTTTAGAAATACAAGCAGAAATCCTTTTTAAAGCGACAAAAGTGGATGGAATCTACGACAAAGATCCAGTGAAATTTAAGGAAGCAAAAAAGTTTGATCGCATCACATATAGCCAGGTACTCAATTCAAATTTGCAAGTGATGGACGCGACCGCAATTGCGTTATGTAGAGAAAATCATATTCCAATTCGAGTTTTCAATTTATTTTCTGATGAAGATTTATTAAAAGCAGTGTACAACAAATCAGTAGGAACTATCGTCGATGAGTATTGAAAATCAAGTTAAAACTACCATGCAAGCTTCTTTAGACCATCTAAAGCAGGAGCTCAAAGCATTAAGAACCGGGCGTGCGAATTCTGCAATGCTGGATAAGGTGAGCGCAGAAGTGTATGGATCACAAGTGAAACTGAAAGAGGTCGCCAGTATATCCGTTCCAGAAGCCCGTCAAATTATTGTGACCCCATTTGATTATAGCACTGCAAACGCCATTAAAAAAGGCATTGAAGCAGCAAATTTGGGGGTGAACCCAATCATTGATGGGAAAGTCATTCGCATCAATATTCCTCCAATGGACGAATCAGTACGCAAACAGATCGCAAAGCAATGCAAAGACCTCGGAGAAAAAACAAAAATCTCCATGCGTGAAACGAGACGTAAGTTTAATGAACTTGTGCGTAAACAAAAAACGGATGGACTCATACCGGAAGATGTGATGAAAAAGCAAGAAAAGATCATCCAAGACCTAACCGATCGCTTCTGCAAAGAGACTGATCAAGCAACCGCAGAAAAAGAAAAAGAGGTCATGACGATTTAATTTGCCAAAATTAAGCGATTTGCGCTAATATTGGATCACTTTTTTTACTGGCCCCATCGTCTAGCCCGGTCTAGGACACCGGATTTTCATTCCGATAACACG
>CAZVXF010000047.1:0-2399 GCA_964630875.1 uncultured bacterium
TTCAATTTGATCGCAATTGTTCGTTTCACAAAAGCGATTGTAAAGACTCAAAAAATTTTTTTCAACACGCAAGGAGCGGCGCTTCCTCCCAGTCCTAAAGGACTAGGTTTCCGCGCCGTCATTAGGATGAAGATAATCCTCGTCGCATTACTCTTATTGAATGAATCTCTGCATGCATTTTGCGGAATCCCGCGCGGAGAAGCCATTTTATCAGGTGTGACGAATCCGAACGTTTCATTAGATAACTTATATACGTATGACACTGTCACCGTTGATTTCGTTACATATCTACCTGGATCTGCGATTACATTTAATGGACCCGTTCTTGTACATGGGGCAGGAATATCCGAGCTCAATTCAAGTACATTTCTTCTGACAAAACCAGGACGCTATTTGGCCACTTTTGTGGGATACGTTCTCAGTGTATCCCAAGATGGAGTCGAATTTCAATTGAATGGCGTATCACAAAATGTCATCGTCAACATTGGATCACCGCTTGTTCTCAATCAAATACTGAATGTAACGACCGTTCCTTCTACTCTTCAAGTGATTGCAACAGGAACAGGAGTATTTCTAGAACGAGGAACTTCTGCAACTCTCAGTATAGTCCTGCTCAACTCTCCATAATTTAAGAGAGAATTGCAAAACTCCATTTGGCTCCAAATTTGCCCTTTTTCCATTGGATTCATTTTTTTGCAAATTGCAGAAGAGCCCAATAGGTAATGTCAATTTGCACAAATTGAACCAATCATCAAATTTTGCACGCATTGCGAGTTTTGCAATTCCCTCGATCCATAACAATACTCTTTTTGAAAAGATTAAGCATCAGCATAATATCTTCATAAGATACCGATAAGGGTATAAAATACCTAAAAACTGATGGTTTTTTTATAATTCCATTTCGGAACGGTGAAATTTTTCGTTCAGCCAGGCTTATTTTTATATAACCTATTTATATTAAATAATTTATTACAAACAAACTTTAACCAAAAATGTAACAGGAAAACCCAAATAAACCAAAAGCGTGCATCGAGGGCCTCTTCCCTCAAACCAGTCATGTTCAGACCCATCAGGCTGAATTAATTCTCCTTTTCGAGATCTCCGCTGTCTTAGAAGATGTACTTTTACTTTACGAGCTTTCTTTGAGTGCCAGAAGTTGTTTTGAACCATTACTCTACGAACAAAACTGATCGAAAAATGGAAACCCTGTTGCGTAAATATTCTTGCGTTAAAGTAGGTCCAAAATCGTGATGATCTTCATGGTTACAAAAAGCCAATATCTTGACTATTTTTTCAGAGGATGCTCGATGATTACTGGGAGCTCCAATCTTTCGGGAAATTAGGCCTTTTGGACCCTCATTTTTCATTCTTTTAAGCAGTCTTCGAACATGCTCGGACTAATACCCAAAACCTTTGAAGCCTCTTTTTGGTTAGTTCTTCCTTCTTTTACTTTAGTTAAAGTTTCTAATCTATTTAAGTCCTTCGTACTCATGGGTATACGTCCTTCCATTAAGCACCTCTCCCTCATTGGTTATCAATGACTTGTGATTACCAGAAAGGACATTTTAACTTAACGGAAAGCGGACATTTTAACTAAACGCTTACAAATTCAAATTTAATGTGTATTTTTATTGATACGATTGTTATAATAAATACTACAAACAATCAATAATCGAGAGATATAATAATGACATCAAATACCAGAAATACCACAGAAAGATCTACATATTCCTCAGCATCTTTGGCCAAAACTACTCGTTTTGATCCTGAGATAAGTAGAAGATCCAATACCGATAATCAAAACAACCTATCTGCAGCTCGAGCCGCAAGCATTTTCCAGCAAACACAAGACTCGATAGCAACACAATCGATTAATCCAAACAACCTACCTGCAGCTCTAGCCGCACGCATTTCCCAGCAAATACAAGACTCGATAGCAACACAATCGATAAAGGCATTGAATCGACAGGAAGGATTGTCTCTACGCAATGCTACTTTAATCTGCGCGTTTGCAGGCAATACAAATTTGCTGAAAGCAATGAATTGTGATAGGAAGCCTGTGCTCCACGAGCAATATTACCAGCATAAATTTAAGCATCTGCAGACAATATTTGATGTTAAGCAACTAGGGCTTAATCAAAAAAATCTTCATCAAGGGGAAGATGCGTATGATAAACTCCTACACAAAGCAATCGACAGTTTTATATATAAAAAAATCCCACAATTCAATGAAAGAAAAGATGTCGTAATGACACTTGTTGCAGTGGATGGAGAGCTTCTTGAACATGCATCGCAAGAGCTTAAAAGCGATAAAAACGTCGTCTTAACTGCTGTTAAACAGAAAGGAGAGGCTCTTCAATTTGCATCGGATAACCTTCGAAACGATAAAGAGGTCGTGC
>CAZVXF010000048.1:0-1879 GCA_964630875.1 uncultured bacterium
GAGGAAGGACGATAAGCCGGATTTTGTCGCGAGTCATCATTCCTCTAATGCGGCATACTTGCTTTTTGTACCGTTTGTGATGCAAACAACTGTTTGACTCACTTTCTGGTACGTGGTGCGGAAAACACCTCAAGCTATTTTGCCTTGCTTCGGATAGGGTTTGCAGCGCTCTTTAGTTACCCAAAGAGGATAGACTCCTAAAGTCTAACTTTTCATCCTGTCTCATTTGCATGAGCGGTATAGTTTCTGTTGCACTTTCCGTCGCCTTACGGCGCCCAAGCCTGTAAGCTTGGTATCCCTTCCTGCGAAGTCCAGACTTTCCTCTGTGGCAAAGCCACAGCGATGACTTGTCCTTCCTCTGATGGTTATACGCCTGTTGCTGTTCTGCGGCGTCGTTTTTTCGTTGCGCCAGCTGTTCCCTCTAAGCTTTCACTCTCTTGCCAATAGTGGATTCGCGAGCAATGTTCACAGAAAACAAGCCGCTCGCCTTTGCGAACAACGTTTTCGTGCTGCGCTGTGAGTGCAATGTGGCAACCACTGCAGGCTCTGTTTTCAATCGGGACAACTACACGGTCTTTTTTGTTATTGAGAAGACGCTCGTAGATTTTGAGGACCTCAGGGTCCGCAGTTTTTGCTAAATTTTCTCGCTCAGCTTTTAATTCAGATCCTTCTTGGTTAATCTGGCGGATGCTGGATTGAATTTCTGTAATTAAATTCTGGCTTCCTTCTGCAGACAAACGGAGTGATTCTTTGATTTTTTCGAGAATTTCTTCTTCTAAATTTCTTTTGTCAATCAAGTCGCTTGCGATTTGCTCAGTTGCGACTCTTTCACGCTCGCTTGTAGACATTTCTTGATTGAGAGCGTTAAAATCTTCAACTTTTTTAATCGAAGTTTGTTTGGACTCAAGCTTTTTAATTTTTTCTTTAATTTCGATAATTTTGGCTTCTTGTCCAGAAATTGCTTTATTTAATTCTACAATTTCAACTTCTTTATCTTTTTGTTGTTTTTGGAGTTCATAGCGCAATGACTCGATATGATCGAGCTCCCCTAGTCGCGTTTTCTTGATGCGCATAAGACGGATCATTTTCATGTCGAGTTCTTGAATATTGAGAATGACTTTAAGGGATGGATGCATGGATTCCTCTTATGAATTAATACGTGCAGTATAGTGGGAAGGGGGGAAATATGCAATTTGTTTTGATTTTGGGCAGGAAAAATCGTATGGTTTAGACAATTTATAGGAGGCCTATGTCATATTTAAAAAATTATTTTCACAAGACTGTTGAGGATCAGAGGACGTCTTCTTCGATCGCTTATATGGCGGCTTTGGATTCAGTGGCTTCCGTAGACCCAGATATTGCCAAAACAATTGTTCAAGAACTTCAAGATCAACGCACCTCCTTGAAACTGATTGCGTCTGAAAATTATAGCTGTCTTCCTGTTCAGCTGGCTATGGGGAATTTGCTTACCGACAAGTATAGCGAAGGGTTTGCGGGTCATCGTTTCTATGCAGGCTGTGACAATGTGGATGTCATCGAAGGGAAAGCGAATGATTTAGCCAAGGAGCTGTTTGGAGCTGAGCATGCGTATGTCCAGCCGCACTCAGGGGCTGACGCGAATATGGTCGCTTTTTGGTCGATACTCGTTCAGAGGGTCCAATCCAAGGAAGTGGAGAGATTGGGAAAAAAAACTCTCGACGAACTTACGACTGAAGAATATGAGCAGGTGCGTAAACTTATTGTGAATCAAAAAATGATGGGGATGGCTCTGGGTTCAGGAGGCCATTTAACACACGGATATCGACATAAAATTTCTTCAAAAATGATCAATACTTATGACAAAAAAATCGAAAAGAAAAAACCACATAATGACTATACC
>CAZVXF010000049.1:0-1853 GCA_964630875.1 uncultured bacterium
ATGCATCTAGCGGATCTGAACATTCGGAGAGATTCGCAACTTCAGCAGGCCAATAATTCATTTGTAGGTTGATATTGAGATGAAAATCTCCTAACCACGGAGTGAGGATTTGATCCGACCATATTCCTTGTAAATTTGCGGGAAGAAAAGGACTTCTTGAAGAAGAAATTAGCAAGTATCTTCCATAATTAAAATAGAGAGCAAACAAGCTTGGATCTAAAACGCCTTCTTTTAACGCCCAGAGTCTGCTAGATGTCTGGTTGTTAGACGTGACAGCTGTTGGCAATTCTAAAACGCAGCGATTGAACAACCTTTGATAATCCTGAACATGTTTTGCATACAACTGATCGTATGAACATGTCGATGCGAGCTTTAGATCTTCCAGGTTCTTCTTCAGGGGATCTGCTTCTCGAAATGTTGTGTTTGCGGCTACAAGAATAAGCGCCTCCGAGGCATCTCTTACAGCAATACAATCTGAAGAAGGCTCCATCGTTCCATCAAGAGGAATGACTGTGACAGTTGCTGAATAATCGATTCCTTGAGGATATAAATTTCCCGACATCGTCAAGAGAGTTTGATCGCACGTTGTGGATCCGTTTTCTGATCGCTGGATCGCAACCTCAAAATTGAGCTTTTTTTGGTTGCTCGCAGTGAGACGAATCACGATGATTCGGTCTGGATAGCTTGAGAATATTTCTCTGCAATATGTAGTCCCGTCTATTTCATACGTCGTCGTTGCAATAGCTCTTTTCAAGTCCAGTTCACGATGATATCGCTCTGCAACCCCTTCATGATGAAAAGTGAGATTGAGGTCGCCTAATGTCTGATAAGAGCCATAATCGCAATACGCAGTCTTGCAATGGTGCGATCCTTCTCCTTTGCAAATGAGCTTTTTTTCTGCAATTTCATGCGCTTTTTCATATTCCCCATCTGCGAGCAATTGCTTTACTTCTTGCAATCCCTTAAAAAACTCAGGATTGTCTGCATCCTGGTATTTCCCTGAATACATGGAATCTTCATTGAGCTGGATCGTTTCCCGATGTATGTTTCCATACACCATGGCGCCAAGCCGTCCATTTCCAATCGGCAGGGCCTCCTCCCATTTCTTTGCAGGACTTGCATACCAGAGACTATACTGAGGGTCCGCCGACCAAATAAAAGATTGAGTTAAAATGAAAAAAAATGCAGAGAATCGAAAAATCGTCCTAATCACAAGAATCGTCCTTTTTTTGAGATCTAAAATGGTTGACCAGAACTGGAATCGAACCAACGACACAAGGATCTTCAGACTTTAACTTTAAATCAACCAATGTTGACAAAGTCTACAGGGAAAAAAGGATTATTTCTAGAAAATCTTGGTGATTAGGAGTCATTCATTTCAATGAAAAGATTTCGGTAACGGTAGCGCAATCTATTTTTAGAGTTTTGATTGAGGCAATTCTTCTGAAGATCCAAAGAAATACTCAGAATATTCCCTACGCACAATTTCGAGTCTTAATTCTCTTCCAGCTAGTACACGAAGAAGAGAATGATCACAGTTTGCATGTACATGGCGCTCACCATTAGGTCTTGTAACGCCAAACGGTAAACCGCATTTTATACATCGCTCAAAAATATTTCGTAATCGAAGCAATTTTTCCTTAATCATATCTGTAATTTCTTCTGAAGATTTTCCTGCATCGTAACCCTTAGAATATTCCCTGCGCACAATTACACCTTCTTCCCCACAAGGAAGAATATGGCGCGCATCTGTTAATTCTTTTCGAGGTAAAACATGATGAAAAGCTCTTGTACAGTCGTTATGTACCAAGCGTTCGTTATGTTCGATTCCTCTATTTTTGATTCCTATATTT
>CAZVXF010000050.1:0-1804 GCA_964630875.1 uncultured bacterium
CGCTACGTTGACATCGTAGAGGTCGGCTGTTCGAGTCAGCTACATCCCATTTTTTCTATGAATAATCTGAGAGCTTCAGCAGCAAGTATTTTAGCCGCAGCAGTTTTTGAACTATTCCCAAGTGTTCATCTTTTGGGGGGTGGGTCAATTCCATCTGGGTTCTATTACGATTTTATCTTTCCCCATTCGATTCATCCTGAACTCCATATCCAAATTGAAGAAAAAATGCGACAAATTGCTCGTGAAAGGCGGGAAATTCGTCCATTTGAAATGGTCGCCATGAGCGCAAGAGAATTTTTGAAGAGTAAAGGCAACATAGAAAGAGCCGCTCAAATAGAAGGAACAGGCTTATTCGAGCTTGTAGAAATAGGGACATTTGTCGATCTGAGCCTAGGAACAAATATCAAAAACACAGCGCAGATTCATTGCTTTAAGCTTTTCCCTCCGACCCTATTTGATGGTGGGATGAGGATCAGTGGAGTTGCTTTTGAGACAAAAGATGAGCTCAAAGAATTTGTTAAACTTTGGCAGAATTATCCTAAAAAATGCCACGAAAAAATAGGGGAAAATAAACTTTATTGGCAAAAAGTTGGGGAAGAATATATTTGGCTGCCTCACGGATTAAAGGCTGAAGAGGATCTCATCTCTATATTGAAAAAAAATCTTTATCCAGGCGCAATCGAGATTCGAAAAAGCGATACAGAAAAAAATATGCTTGAGGAATTGAAGTGCCAGGCCTATAGTGAAATCTTTTCTGTACATAGAGAAATCGAAGCTGTTGAAGATGTCGGATTTTTGGATTCTCTCGAGGGAAAAGAGCTTCAAATTACAATTTCTTTGAAAAATGCAATTTCTTCCTTGCAATTCATTGTAAATACGCTTAATATTTTGTGCTTTAAGCATTGTATTCGCTTTTCCGGAACGCAGAGGAAAGGAGGAAAGCTTCTCGTGGATGCCTTGAATGAGCTCGGTTGGGCCTATCAAGAGGAGATTGGGGAAGGGATTCCGACTCTTGATTTCCTAGTTTCTGATGGGCTTGGAAGGCTTTGGAGCGCTGTCAGTGTTGAAGTGAAGGAATGCTTGATTGTGCAGGTAGGAATTGAAAGAAGCCTGGCACTTTTGCTAGAACAGGGAATGAAATGAGAATCAACAGAGAAATTCGAGCTGATAGAGTGCGTGTGATCTCCGAAAGTGGGGAGCAAATTGGCATTATGTTCTTGCGCGAAGCGCTTGCAAAAGCTGAAGACGCAGGACTTGATTTAGTAGAGATTTCTCCAACAGCAAAGCCGCCTGTTGTGAAAATTGTTGATTACGGAAAATTCCGCTATCATCAGCAGAAGAAAGAGAAAGAGAGTAAAAAAGCTCAAGTTGTGATCAGAGTTAAAGAGATCAAGTTAAAACCGAATATTGATGATCACGATTTTCAAACGAAATTAAAACAAGCGCGGGACTTTATTCTAAAAGGAAATAAAGTTCGTGTAAGTATTATGTTTAGAGGCCGTGAAATGCTTCATATCGATTTAGGCGAAAAAGTGGTAGATAAATTCTGCATCGACTTGTCCGACATCGCTATTTTAGAAGCTACGCCAAAAATGATGGGCAGAACAATGTCATGTACATTGATGCCCAGCGGTAAAAAGGCAAAAGTGCCAAGCCAACCGATACCAAATTCTGTTTAGAGGAGTAATATTGTGCCTAAGATGAAGACCCGCAAAGCGGTCAAAGCAAGATTTAAAGTGACAGGAACAGGGAAGCTCAAAAGAACTCACCCAGGACGTCGCCACATTTTAACGAAAAAAAGTGC
>CAZVXF010000051.1:0-1688 GCA_964630875.1 uncultured bacterium
AGAGGAAGGATTGTTTGAAAAAAAGGAGCTTCCACAATCCATTCCGCAGAACTTCGCATCGCGCAAGCATTTATCGTAAAGAAACTAGGAATGACGGTTGAGACACCTTGTGTGTGATTGAATAGAACAAGTTTAAAGGTATCGTTGCCTTTAAATCCGACCCTGGCGCTTATTACGTCTCCAATGTCGACTGGGAAACCTACTATCTCATAAGCACCGCTTGGGAACATCTCAAACCAAGCAAAATTTTCTTGAGCGCCATCGATCCAATTATGGGAAGTTCCTATCTGTTCGACAGTATCGCTCATAAATCCATCTATGCCAACCCAAATAGCACAGAAACTATCATTTGTTGTTGCCATGAGTTCAGGAACAACCCAACTTCCGGCTGTATAGGTGACAGTATTATTTGCAGAATCTCCCATAAAGTCAGTAGCCGCTACATATCCGCTCCAATTCGAACTTGTGGCTTTTAAGGCCTCGACATTTGAATCGCCATTGCCATGAATTTTTGATCTATCGATAGGTTTTATAGAGCATTCGATTTCTACCATTGGCTTTTTAACTGCTTCGGACCAAGCCAATGAAGTGAATAACAAAAGAAAAAGAGAACATAAAATTTTTTTCCCCATAACGTACATCCTTATTTTCAGATACTAATTTTGAGCAATTTAGAGCGTTTGCCTTACTTTAACTTTTTCTAAATATTTTCTTTACGATACCTTATTCTGTCAAACAATTACGATAACTTTTAAGAGGAAGTATGTTTCGCCTATTCCTTACCGTTTTTTTTATTATTTCTTTAGAAGGAAACTCGTTGAATGAAGCTCAAAATTGTTTAATGCAACAAGAGATTAAATATGTGGTGATTCTTATGTTGGAGAATAGATCTTTTGATAACATACTCAGCTGGCTTTACAGCGAGGATGATCCTTCTTATTTCATTCCACCTAATCCTTTGCTGCCATTTCAGGGTCTCTCAAAAGATCTACTAGGGTCCTATAGCAACATTTTAAGAAACTCTTCCAATGAGATCGTCTTTTCTAGTCCTCCAATTCAAGGCATACCATCCTTGATGGGATCAAAATTGATTAATTCTCCTGGATGTAATCCCAATGAAATTTTTGATAATGTGACTAATCAGGTTTTTGGATTTGAGGGAAAACAAGAGGCTGCAATGCTTGGATTTCTTCAAGATTACGCCTCTCTTTGGGATGAGAGCGAGTGGATTGAGAACAAAGAGAACATTTGTGCAGTTATGGAAACTTATACGAGTGATCAGCTTGATGTATTTTATAACCTATCTCGCCACTATGCAGTGAGCGATCTCTGGTTTTCGTCGGTGCCTACGCAGACAAATCCAAATCGCGCGTTTTCAATTTGTGGAACATCGGAAGGTCAAATCGTGAATGGCAACCTGGGGTTAAGTACTTTTTACGCCGATACCATTTGGAACCGCCTTCAAGAAGAGGCGCCTGATACTTCATGGTCTATCTTTTGGCAGACCGATATGCTCCCTGGTATTGTTCAGGGGCCTTTTCATAGTCTTAAAATGTTTGAAGCGTTGAAGCGCATTCCAAATCTAGATCAATATTATCTTAAGATTGATTCTTTCCATGAGCTTGCAAGGCGAGGGAAACTCCCAGAATTTAGTTTAATCGAACCCCAATGGACCTTTTCCTATGATG
>CAZVXF010000052.1:0-1679 GCA_964630875.1 uncultured bacterium
GGAAGCTCAAAAGAACTCACCCAGGACGTCGCCACATTTTAACGAAAAAAAGTGCCAACCGTAAACGCAAGCTCGCGAAGTCCGCTCTTGTCGACCAAGGTCAGCTTAAAATGTTCAAAATTATGATGGGAGTGTAGATTTATGGTAAGGATTACCAATTCAGTTGCGGCTCGTAAGCGCGTTAAAAAATTACTCAAGCGCTGCAAAGGCTTTTATGGTGATCGTAAAAATCACTTGAAGCTTAGCAAAGACGCTTTGATGTCATCGCTTGCTTTCAATTACAAACATAGAAAGCTTCGCAAAAGAGAATTCAAAAGTCTCTGGGTGACACGCATTGGTTCAGCGTCTAAGATGCATGGAATTTCTTATAGCAAATTCATCAACGGACTCAAACTAATGGGCTGTGAAATCAACCGCAAATGGTTAGCGGAACTTGCGATTCATGATGCACCTGCATTTGGCCAAATTGCAACACAAGCAAAAGCAAGGCTTTCTGCTGTTTAATTTCATTAGGGGGAAGTATGACGCTTCAAGGATTGATTAGCGATCTTCGTACTTCCTTTATTCAAGAATTAAATAATACTCTTTCCGTCAAAGATCTAGATGCCCTTAAAACCAAATATTTGGGAAAGAAGGGATCTGTTCAGTCGCTCATGACGGAACTCAAATCTTGCTCAAGTGATGAGCGCCCTCATATGGGCAAACTCATCAATGACCTCAAAGAAGAGCTGACGTCTCATGTTGAGAATAGCCTCATCCGTTTACAGAATGAAGAGATCGAAAGTCGTCTTTCTAAAGAGATCATCGATCCCACTTTACCAGGTGTTAGGCAAAATTTAGGGAAACTTCATCCTATCCAGCAAATGATGGATAAAATTGTCGACATTTTGATGGGTATGGGTTTTTCTGTACAAAGCGGTCCAGATGTTGATACCGAGTACTATAATTTTGAAGGTCTCAATTTTGCACCAGATCATCCTGCTCGCGATATGCAGGATACTTTCTACTTAGAAAACGATCTTCTGTTACGCACCCACACGAGTAACGTGCAGGTGCATACAATGGAAAAATATAAACCGCCGATTCGAGTGATCGCTCCTGGTCGTTGTTTCCGAAATGAAGATATCTCAGCGAGATCCCATGTATTTTTCCATCAAATTGAGGGCTTTTATATTGATCGCGATGTGACTTTTGCAGATCTCATGTCCACAATGGAAGAATTCCTAAGCAAACTCCTTGGAGAAAAGGTCATTACCCGCTTCAGACCTAGTTATTTCCCTTTCGTTGAACCTGGTATGGAGGTAGACGTTCGTTGTACATCTTGCCGTGGCTCTGGTTGCAGAATTTGCAAACATACAGGATGGCTAGAGATTCTTGGTGCTGGCATGATTCATCCAAATGTATTGAAAAAAGGGAACATTGATCCAGAAGAATTTTCTGGTTTTGCATGGGGAATGGGGATTGAACGTCTTGTAATTTTGCAAGGGGGAATTCCTGATATTCGTCTCTTTACGCAGAATGATGTTCGTTTTTTATCGCAATTTGCTTGAGTTTTAAAAGTTATAAATGTAGAGTAGATCTTTCTTTATTGCGGAAGAGTGGCAGAGTGGCCGATTGCGCCTGTCTTGAAAACAGGAGGCCCTTCGCGGGGTCCGTGGGTTCGAATCCTACCTCTTCCG